>CAYTGX010000006.1:40676-46831 GCA_964437385.1 uncultured Spirochaetaceae bacterium | reverse complement strand
TTGAGCGGCCGCGAATGCCGCCCTTCCGCGGCACGCTGCGGAGTTGAGCGGCCGCGAATGCCGCCCTTCCGCGGCACGCTGCGGAGTTGAGCGGCCGCAGTGGCGAAATTCCCCTCCCCGTGTGTTGAATCAATATGAAACGTCTGATTCTGGTTCTGTGCGCTGCAACGCTGCTTGACGGGTGCGACTTCCTCCCCCTGGTGCAGGGATCAGGCCACCTGACCACAATGACGTATGCTTTCACCGGCTTCTCCACCATCACCGCAGCGCAGGGATGCAGAGTGCACATGGTGCCCGACACAATGTACTCGGTCAGCGTGACCTGTGACGACAATCTCCTTTCCTCGCTGGATGTCAGGATGAACGGCGCCGTCTCGGTGCTGATCGGCCTTGCGCAGGGGAAAAACTACCGCGACATCACGTTCAACGCGGAAGTGCACATGCCCGTTGTGGTGGGCCTGGACCTGTCAGGGGACTCCGAGGCACGGGTCGATTCCGGATTTGCTTCGACGCAGTCCGTGTACGTCACCCTTTCCGGCGCAAGCCTCGCGGACATCAAGGGTCTGTCCTGTTCCGCGGTGAACGCCGACATTTCCGGAGCGAGCTCGTTGAGCATCGGCGGCACGACCGCGAGCGAGGCGGTGATCGTCTCGGGAGCCAGCACGGTCAGCCTGCTGGCGTGCGCTGCCACACGGGCAGCGGTCTCGGTCAGCGGGGCGAGCGTCGCCTGGATAAACGCGGGCCAGATCAGCTTCTCCGCGAGCGGCGCCTCTACACTCTATTACCTGGGAAGCCCGTCGATCCAGACGAACAATCTGTCCGGCGCCTCCCAGCTCGTGAGGGTGTATTGAACGCCCGCGCAGCGAGCAGTCCGGGGCGGGGCCTGCTACCGGTCGAGTGCAGAGGAGCAGGAGAGCCTACACGGGGAGTTTCGATCCTTCGGAATACAGATTGCCCGGGATATCCATGTAGGCGCGCAGCATGCCGCTCCGCGACGAGCTCTGCAGCTGCCGGATGGCTTTCTTTTCGATCTGTCGTATCCTCTCTTTTGTCAGCCTGAATCTGGCTCCCAGCTCTCTGAGGGAGAGAGGCTTTCTGCCGTTGAGGCCGAACCGATACTGGATGATTTCAGATTCCTTCCGGGCAAGAGAACTGAGAATGGCGTTGATTTCTTCCCGCAGGCAGCTTTCGATGGCAAGGTCATCCTGGCGGGGGGCTGCCCTGTCTTCCACTGTCTCGCCGAAGGGAGCGGAATCGTCATCCGGGCCCGAAGGGGCATCCAGGGACAGGGGTTCACGGCCCACCAGGAGAAGGCTGGCCGCGTTGCCCGTGGCCGAGGTTTTCTCCCCTTCGCTTTTCTGGATCTTCGAAAGCTCCAGCGCTCGATTGGTGGGGAGCCGGATCGTGCGTGACTTCTCGCTGAGGGCGCTCAGGATGGCCTGCCGGACCCACCAGACCGCGTACGAGATGAAATGATAGCCCTTGTCCACGTCGAAGCGATCGATTGCGCGCATGAGGCCGATGTTGCCCTCGCTGATGAGGTCCTCGAGGGGCAGCCCCTTGTGCTGGTACTTCTTCGCGACGTTCACCACGAACCGAAGATTGGCCCGAATGAGGCTTTCCTTGGCCGCGATGTTTCCCCGAACGGCCTCCCGGGCCAGCGATTCTTCCTCACTGCGCGTGAGCAGGGACACGCGGTTGATATCCTTGAGGTAAAGGGAAAGAAGATTGTCTTCCGCCCCAGCGAGCCTGCGGTCCTTTTTTGCCAGCGCGTTGTTCATGCTCACCTCACTTCCGTATACGCGATCAATCTACTCACAGATTCGGCCGTGCACCATTAATGAGGCATTAACGTTTGATGAAGATTTATTAACGAACTGTTATACCGGCAGGGCTAGAACCGGAAACTTGGTTTCCAGAAGAGATCGAACATCCATCTCCCGATCCCCCATGCGAGGATGATTCCTGCAATCTCGTCAGCGATATAGTGCTGCTTGACGAAAAGCGTTGACAACACGACCCCGATCGCCACGATCAGCATCCCGATTGCGATGGCACGGGTGATCCTGTTGGGCTTCACACGCGCATATCGGTACCAGGCGTAGAAGCAGATCACCGACACGGCGGCATGGAGACTGGGAAAGCAGTTGAAGGATGGATCGCTGCCGTAATGTGCGTACATCGCCGCGGCAAAGGGGTTCCCGGCAAGAGGGTGCGCCAGGAGCGCCTCGCGGTAGATGTCAGTGGTCACGGGAAACACGATATAGACGAGGTCGGCAACCAGGTTGATGAGAACCAGCGAAAAGGCAAGGGCGATGCCCCTTTTGTATTCGATGAACGCGAACCAGGCCATGGTGAGGGCGGAAACCGGATAGAACAGGTACAGGTAGAAAATGGCCCATGCCGGCGTAAAGGGGACCAGGTTGTCCAGGGCCGTATTGAGGTGAAACCCCCGCGTGTACAGCTCACCAGTCCAGTCGTAAACGATTGTATTCAGGAGGATATAGAACACGACCAGGATCAGAAAAAGGTTCGCGGCGATCCAGGCGAATGCCTCGCTTGCCCGGGAGGTTCGACCCTTGAAGAACAGCCTCTCCACGAGGCCCTGATAGGACGCGCGCGCCGACATCGATGTTTTCCCTTATTTGCCCGGGCTTCCCGCCAGCTTCACCGCAATGCAGTCATACAGCAGGCGGTCGGGGAGAAAAGAAGAAACCGATCGCGTGATGATCCGGTACCCGGCCTTGTCGAAGGGGACGCGCGCAGCCAGGGGCGTCGCCATTTCCGCCGCCGTCTCGATCTGTGAAACCACTTCCCTGTCCTGCGCGAGCACGATCGGCTTTGCGCCGGGCACCACCACGATGGAAAGGGGTATCAGGTTGAGGGACGCGAGGACATCCGTGGGCATGGTCTGGGCAAGCTCGGACACCGCCTGCTTGGCCTCGAGCTGGATCATGCGCGCCTTCACGTCCGGCAGGGCGCTGTCCACTGCGGCGGTCAGGAGATCGATGAGCCGGTGCCTCACTTCGCTCAAATCCGTCAGGCTGGACAGCTCGCCCAAGGCGGGATTGGCCTTGATCGCCTTTGCCAGGCCGGATATTTCCCTCAAGTAGACATTCTTCTGGGAATCCGGGATGTAGTGCATGACCACGATGCGTACAGGCTTGCCGTCAGGAGCGCCGTAGTCGATTCCGGTGGGGCTCCAGCCAATGGCGCACAGGAGATCTCCTTCCCCGGTGACACGGCCGTGGGGGCATGCCCACCCGAGACCGATGCCTGTATTGGCGGCATTTTCACGGCCTGCAACAGCACCGGCGAAATCGAGGCCGCTGCGGAAGTCCGGAATGGCCTCGATCAGCGTGGCCAGGAGATTCAGGATTCTTCCCTTGTCGATCTCGGGCAGCTCGATGAGCCGCCCTTCCTGAAGCGCGTCCAAAAGGCTTTTCATGCGGTCGCTCCTGGTGACATTTAGTCGACTCCAAATCTCCTGAAAAACCAGCTCTTCACTGCGTGGGTGAGCACGCAATAGAGCACGAGGAAACCGGCAATCCACACCCAGTAGACGGCCGGCAGGGGAACGAAACCGAAGAACCCGGCGAACGGAGTATAGGGGAGAGCGATGCCAATGGCCATGACCAGCAGGGTGAAGAAGAGCATGAGCGGGCTGGCGCGGCTCTGGAAGAACGGGATTTTGCGGGTCCGGATGACGTGCACAATGAGGGTCTGGGTGAGGATCGACTCCACGAACCATCCCGTATGGAAGAGGGATTCGTAGTAGGTCTTCATTGCCGGGCTCGTGCCGGCCGCGGCGAAGCCTATGCACCCGAAGAAATAGAGCATGAGGAAAAATGTGGCATAGTCGAAGATGGAGCTCATGGGCCCGATGAAATACATGAACCGCCGGATGTTGCCGATATTCCATTTCCTCGGCACGGTGGTGAACTCCGCGTCCACGCTGTCGGACGGGATCCCGATCTGGGAAATGTCGTAGAGCATGTTGTTCGTGAGGACCTGGATGGGCGCCATGGGGAGAAAGGGCAGGAAGAAGCTGCCGCCCACGACACTGAACATGTTGCCGAAGTTTGAGCTTGCCCCCATGCGGATATACTTGATGATGTTTCCGAAGACCTTGCGGCCCTCTATGATGCCGGCGTCCAGCACGAGCAGGCTCTTCTCCAGCAGGACGATGTCGGCCGCCTCCTTGGCCACGTCAACGGCCGTGTCCACGGAGATTCCGACGTCCGCCTTCTTGAGGGCGGGGGCGTCGTTGATCCCATCCCCCATGAACCCCACCACGTGCCCCTTGCTTTGCAGGGCCTGGATGACCTGTTCCTTCTGCGTGGGAGAAAGGCGCGCCAGGACTGTAGCCTTCTCCGCGGTATCCACGAGCCGTTCGGGCGTAAGCCCCAGGAGCTGGGGCCCTGTGACGAGGTGCTCCACATCGATACCTACGTCCTTGCAGACCTTGCGGGTGACAAGGTCGTTGTCCCCGGTGAGAATCTTGACGGCCACCCCCGCGTCCTTCAGGGCCTTGAGAGCCTGGGCAGTGGATTCCTTGGGAGGATCGAGGAAGGCGATGTAGCCAAGCAGGATCAGGTCACTCTCATCCGCGGCGGCGAACACCGTTTTGTCCCGCGGGAACTCCCGATAGGCGATGGCCAGCACCCGGTAGCCGTCCGCGGAGAGCGCCTCGTAGTCCTCCAGCACGTCCTGGCGGATCATGTCGATCATGGGAAGGACGTCGTCTTCCACCTGGTAGGAGGCGCATGCCTTGAACACGTCCTCCACGGCGCCTTTGCAGATCAGGACGTGGTCCCCTTCGTATTCCACGACCACGGACATGCGCTTGCGGGTGAAGTCGAACGGGATCTCGTCCAGCTTCTTGCATTTGCGCTCCACCTCGAACTCTCCGTGGGCAAGAACGGCCCGGTCCAGGAGGTTGCGCAGCCCCGTCTGGTAGAAGCTGTTCATGTAGGAGTAGCGCAGAACCTCGTCGCTCTGTTTGCCGGAGACATCCACGTACTTTTCGAGGATGACACGGTCCTGGGTAAGGGTGCCGGTCTTGTCCGTGCACAGGATGTCGATGGCCCCGAAGTTCTGGATCGAGTTCAGACGTTTGACGATGACTTTCTTCCTGGACATGGCCAGGGCACCCTTGGCCAGGTTCACAGTGACGATCATCGGGAGCATTTCCGGGGTCAGCCCCACGGCCACGGCCAGGCCGAAGAGAAGGGCCTCTGCCCAGTTGTGCTTCGTGATGCCGACGATGAGGAACACAACGGCCACCATCACCACCATGAAACGGATCATGAGCCAGGTGAAGCCCGCGATTCCCTTGTCAAAGCTGGTTTTCGAGCGCTGGCCGGCGAGCTTGCGGGTGATGGCGCCGAAGTAGGTGCGGGCTCCCGTGTTGATCACTACCCCCCGCGCGGTTCCCGAGAGCACGTTTGTGCCCTGGAAGCACGCGTTGGGAAGCTCGAGCGCCGATCTGCCATTGCCGGGGACCGCGGCGGCGCTTTTCTCCACGGGCATCGACTCTCCCGTCAAGGCACTCTGGCTGACAAAGAAGTCCTTGGTTGCAATCAGCCGCAGGTCAGCAGGGACCAGGGACCCGGCATCCAGCAGGACCACATCCCCCGGCACAATCTGCGCAAGGGGGATTTCCGTGTCCTTCCCTTCCCGCAGCACGTTCACAGTGGTGCGGACCATGGCCTGGAGCTTTTCCACCGCGCGCCCCGATCTTTCCTCCTGGAAAGAGGAGAGCCCAACGCTGATGAGCACCATGCCGCCGACCACGATGGTGGAGCGGAGGTCCCCCATGACGAAGGAAACCGCCGCAATGATGAGGAGCTGGATGACAAGGGGGTTGGCCAGCCGGTGGTAGGTCCGCAGGAGAGCTCCGCCCTGCTTGGTGATCACTTCGTTGGCGCCGAACTGCCTGCGCTTTTCCTCTGCCTCTTCCTCGGACAAGCCCTTCTCACGCGTGGCCAGGTGGGCGAGGCACTCCTCGGGAGAAAGGGCGCATGCCGTGAGGAGGGTCCGTTCCTGGTCGACAGTGGCGACCGATGGGGCTGGCCTTCTCATAGGGTAATCTCTACTCCTCGACAAGGGGCGAGTCAAGCGAGAGCCCGGCGGACCGTCTCATTTCAAGCCGG
>CAYTGX010000006.1:30053-40576 GCA_964437385.1 uncultured Spirochaetaceae bacterium | reverse complement strand
CAAGCCGGGCCGCCCGGCGGACCGTCCTATTCCAAGCCGGGCCGCCCGGCCTTTCCCCATCTGGATAGCCGGGGTTATACTCGCCCGGGGAAGGAGCCTCCATGATCAACGCGAAACTGCCCAGGATCTGGTACGGCGGGGACTACAATCCAGACCAATGGCCCGAGGAGACCTGGCAGGAGGATATGAGGCTTCTCAAGCTGGCCGGTATCCACGTGGCAACCCTGACCGTGTTTGCGTGGGGGAAGCTCCAGCCGGACGAGTCTACGTACGATTTCTCATGGCTCGACCGGGTCATGGACATGCTGTCTGCGCATGGCATGCATGCCTGCATGGCAACTTCCACGGGTGCCGTACCCGCCTGGATGGCCACCCGCTATCCGGACGTGCTGCGGACGACGATCGAGGGGCACAGGCGGAAGTTCGGCGGGAGGCACAACTTCTGTCCGAACAGCCCCACTTTCCGTAGATTTGCGCCTGCGCTTGCCGGCAGGATGGCAGAGCGCTATGGGAAGCACCCGGCTCTCGTGGCATGGCACGTGGGCAACGAGTACGGGGGAAGCTGCTATTGCGACACCTGCGAGCGCGCGTTCCGCCTGTGGCTCAAAGCGCGGTACGGCGCTCTGGCTGCGCTGAATGATGCCTGGAATACGAGCTTCTGGGGGCACACCTTCAGCGACTGGGATCAGATCGTGCTCCCGAGCCTTCTCAGCGAGCACCTGGATGCCACACGCACCGTTTTCCAGGGGATCACCCTGGACTACTATCGGTTCAACTCCGAGAGCATCCTGGAATGCTTCAAAGCGGAGCGCGACGCCATCAAGTCGGCGACGCCCGACGTTCCGGTCACGACAAACCTGATGGGCACCTTCAAGTCACTGGACTACTTTCGGTGGGCCCGGGAGATGGACGTCGTCTCCTGGGACAGCTACCCGAGCCTGGATACGCCTGTCAGCGACATTGCCATGCGGCATGACCTGATGCGGGGGCTGAAAGCGGGTCAGCCCTTCATGCTCATGGAACAGACCCCCAGCCAGCAGAACTGGCAGCCATACAACAGCCTGAAGCGGCCAGGGGTCATGCGGCTGCAGAGCTGGCAGGCGGTGGCGCGGGGCGCCGACACGGTGCAGTTCTTCCAGGTGAAGAGATCACGCGGGGCGTGTGAGAAATACCATGGCGCGGTCATTGCACACGCGGGCCACGAGAACACGCGCGTGTTCCGGGAAGTGGCGGCGCTGGGCCGCGAGCTTGCCGGGCTTGGGGACGCGCTGGTGGACTCCAGGGTGGAATCGAAGATTGGCGTGCTCTTTGACTGGGAGAACTGGTGGGCGGTGGAGATGAGCTCGGGCCCCAGCGCGGCCTTGAAGTATGTGGCGCAAGTCAGCGCGTGGCACGAAGCATTCTGGTCTCAGAACTATTCCGTGGACATGATCGGTGAAGGGCATGACCTTGCCCGCTACGATGTGGTGGTCGCTCCGGTGCTCTATATGCTGAAGCCGGGGGTGGCCCGCAGGCTGGCGGAGTTCGTGGAGCGGGGAGGCACATTCCTCACGACCTTCTTCAGCGGGATCGTGAACCAGTACGATCTGGTGACCCTGGGCGGCTACCCGGGGGAGCTTCGCTCCCTGCTGGGGATCTGGGTGGAGGAGATCGACGCTCTCCTGCCGGACCAGAAGAACTCCATCGTCATGAAAAAGGCCATGGGCGGCCTGGCGGGCTCATTCGACTGCGCACTGCTCTGCGACCTGCTCCACGCCGAGGGCGCCGAGGTCCTGGCCGAGTACGGCTCCGACTTCTACAAGGGAATGCCCTGTCTGACGAGAAACCGCGCCGGGCAGGGCCATGCCTGGTACCTGGCAACCGCTCCCGAGAGGAAGTTCCTGTCACGACTGGCTGCGTTCCTGGCCGAGGAAAAGAATGTGCAATCCGTCATGCGCGCGCCGGCAGGCGTGGAAGCAACGCGGAGAACAAAGGGCGGTCAGTCGTTCCTGTTCGTGCTCAATCACAACGACACGGCGGTGAGAATCGATTTCGGCGCCCGGCACCTGACCGACCTGCTGGCCGGGGGACAGGTCGGCGGGAGCGTGGAGCTCCTTGCCAAGGGCGTGCTTGTGCTGAAAGAGTAGCCGCGAATCAGCCCGGGATCTTCTCCGGAGGGACGCGCAGCTCATGGGTGTCCAGGCCGATGCGGCCGGCGGGGCTCCGCCTTCTCGGGGAGACGGCGGCTTTCAGCTCGGGACTGTCCAGGTGATCCCTGGTGCGGAAGTACCGCGCCCGTGCCTCGAGTGCGGCTGGACTCTCGATCGTGAGCTGTCGGAACTGGAAGGCGAGGTTGGGGTCGTCCGAGAGGAGACCCTTCACGTTGTCCATCTGGTCCGAGGGCACGCCGGCCATGCCCAGGATATCCGCGATTCCCAGGGGCAGCGTATACGGCTTGGTGCCCGTCAGGGATATCCTGTCTTCAAGGAGCTTGTTTTCCAGCAGCACGTATGCGCGGGTGAGGGGGTTCTCATACACCTTGGAGCGCAGGCGTATGAACGTGAACCACAACCGCTGGCTGAGAGCCGCAAGGATGCGCCCCACGGTTGCGGGGGACTTCCCGAACACCGACGGCAGGGATTCGCGGGAGACGGGCAGGAGCAGGGTCTCTCCGGCGCTCACCGCAGTGGCGCTGCGGGGGGCGCTGGAGACGATGGAGAGCTCTCCGAAGATATCGCCGTCCCGCAGGATGGACAGCAGGATCTCTCCCGGCGGATTGATCTTCAGTATTTCCACCTTTCCCGACTTGATGATATACAGCTCGTTTCCCGGCTCATACTCGCAGAATATCATCTGCCGGTCGGCGTATACCCTGCACAGCCCGCGCATGACCGGCGCGGCCGGGAGGCCGCCTTTGCCCGCGAGCGTTGCGAGGCGGGTGGCAGCTTCTGCGCCGCGTGATGCGCCCGGGAATCTCTGCTGGTACACGGTGAGCGCATGGTGTGCATGCGCCTCTCTGCCCTTTTTTTGAAAATATTCGGCAAGCTCGTAGAGGCGTGTTTCATCGTCGGAGACGTTTGCCTCCTCGGACGGCGAAACCACCATCACATCGAACGCGCGCAGCTCCTGGGCAAAGTAGGAAATGATGCGGCTTGCCACGTCCGGATTGGCCTGGACTGATTCGATGAATCGTTCACGTCCGAGCACCGCGCACGAGCAGTCCGTCCTGGCAATCGCGGTTTCCATGCGGGGACGGCGGCAGAGACAGGAAGTAAAGCCGAAAATGTCCCCGGGGCGCAGGACGGAACGGAAGCGCGGCAGCCCCGGGGTTCCCGTCAGCTCCACTTCCCCTGTTTCCAGCACGAAGACGTCGTCGCTTTCCTCGTCCGATTCGATGTAGATGAGAGCGCCCTTGCCGTATTTCTTCTTCCCGGTTTCCGCCATGCCAGCCCCCAGAGGAGAGATTGTAGACGCGCGGCAGGGGGCTGTCAAACCGCCTAAATCAGTGACCGCTGGCACGAATGCCGCCTGACTGCACGGAGTGCTCCGGTCGCGGTACCGTGTTCGCGCGGAACGCGCAATCGCGTACTCCATGACATTCGTGCCGCACACCTCGCTGTACCCTGGGGCGGCATGCGATGTAATCTGGACGTAATGGGAAAACTGGGGGAGTTGCTGGACGTTATTGGCGCGCGTCGTCCGGTCTACGTGCAGACGCACGATTTTCCGGATTGTGACGCGGTGGCCACCGCATTCGGCCTGCAGGTGCTGCTGAAGGGATCCGGGGTGTCTTCCCGGATAGTATTCGGGGGAGACCTGCAGCGGGATTCGCTGCGCCGGATGATTCGTGACCTCGGAATCAACGTGGAGCAGGCATCAGGCGTTGAAATCGGGCCGTGCGACCCTATCCTGATCGTGGACGGGTGCAAGGGGAGCAAGAACGTCACCGACCTGCCAGGGGACGAGATTGCCGTGATCGACCATCACGACGTGAAGAGGCCGGACAACGTCGCGTTCGTCGACATCCGCCCGGATCTGGGGGCCTGCGCAACCCTGATCTTCGGCTACTTCCAGGAAGCGCACAGCGAGGTTCCGCGCGAGGTCGCTACGGCGCTCATGATCGGCATCAACATGGACACGGCACTCCTCACCAGGCAGGTGAGCAGGGAGGACATCCAGGCCTACGCGGACCTGTACGCGCGGGCTGACGTGCGGCTCGAAAACTCGATCCTCCGCAACTCCATACAGACCGGGGACCTCGCGTTCTACCGCCATGCGCTGGCCAACGTGCAAGTTCGGGACAGGGTGGCCTTCTGCTGGTTTCCCGAGGGCTGCAACCAGAATCTGCTCGGCATCCTCGGGGATTTCTTCATCACGCTGGAAGAGGCGGAGTTCGTCGTGCTCTGCGCGCACAATGATGGCGTGATCAACGTCTCGGTGCGGAGCGAGCGGGAAGCCTGGAATGCCTCGCGGATGGTGCAGGACGCTCTCTCCGGCATCGGCTTCGGCGGCGGCCATGCGGACATGGCGGGAGGGATCATCCGCGATCCCCGCGGGATCGACGGCCCGCAGCTCCATGCGCGCTTTCTGCGGGCCCTTCACATTCCCGGCTGAGACGCCGAATCCTCGGGGTACCGCGGCGCCCGAACCCTATGGGTACCGCGGCGCCCGAATCCGCCCACCGCGCGTCCGCGTTGACAGTGCCGTGAACGCGCGGCAGAATCCGTCCATGTCTGATCCCCTGAATGCCCCCGTCGCGCAGGACCGTCTTGCCGCATTGCGTGAGCTCGTATCGCGCAGTGATTCGTCTCCCGGTGCGCCGTACCGCGTTCGCGCGGAACTCGTACTCGCGTACTCGGCGGATTCTGCGCCACCGTACTCGGTGGATTCTGCGCCACCGTACTCGGTGGATTCTGCCCGCGAGGTCAACTGCCACGTGCACACGATCTACTCCTTCAGCCCCTATTCCCCCACTGCGGCAGCGGCGCGCGCCAGGGCTGCGGGGCTTGCGGCCGTTGGCATCATGGATCATGACTCGATTGCAGGGGCCGGTGAAATGCGCGAGGCGGGCAGGATCCTCAGGCTCGCCACCACCGCGGGTGTGGAACTGCGTGTCAGCGCAGCGGGCACCCGGCTGGAGGGGCGGAAGATCAACAGCCCGGACTCGGAAGGCGTGATGTACGTGATGATGCACGGAGTGCCTGCACGCAGCGTGCCCGCCCTGCGCGCGTTCCTGCGGCCCCTGCAGGCCGCGCGGGAGCTGAGGGAGCGGCGCATGGTGGAGAGGCTGAACTCGCTCCTTCCCGGCTACGGCCTTGCTCCGCTGGACTGGCAGAATGACGTCCGCGCCGCCTCGTGTGTCGAGGAAGGGGGGACCATTACCGAGCGGCATATTCTCCTTGCCGTTGCCCGCACAATCGTGGAAAAGACCGGCCGCGGTGAGCCGCTTGCCGCCTTTCTTCGCACCACCCTCGGCATCGTTCCTCCTGCCCGGGTCGTCGAATACCTGGCAGATCCCGGCAATGATTTCCTTTTCTTCGATCTGCTCGGTGTCTTGAAAAGCTCCTTCATCGAAAAGGTCTTCATCCAGCCGGACACCGAAGAATGCATCCCGGTTCTGCGCGCGGTGCGATTTGCCGAAGAGATCGGCGCCATCCCCTGCTACGCGTACCTGGGGGACATCACCGATTCTCCGACCGGGGACAAGAAGGCCGAGCGCTTCGAAGACGGGTACCTGGACGAGCTGATGGTGGAGGCGGGAAAGCTGGGATTCCGCGCCATCGCGTACATGCCTCCGCGCAACACGCTGGAGCAGCTCCGCCGCGTGCAGAAGCTCTGCGCCCGTCACGGCTTCATGGAGATCAGCGGCGTGGACATCAACAGCCCGCGGCAGTCGTTCAACTGCCCCGAGCTTCTGCTGCCGGAGTTCTCCCACCTCATTGACGCGACATGGGCGCTGATTGCCCACGAGCGGCTGGCTGACTGCGAGGATCGCTATGGTCTGTTCCGCTCCGACAATCCGCTGGCAGCCCTTCCACTCGGGGAACGCATTGCCGCGTACGCGGAGGTGGGAAGGACGCTCGACCCGTCTGATCCGGGCCCGGCTGACGTGCACCCGGTAGTGAAATCCTGGAAAAATCGATCTTCCGGCGGATAACAGATTTTTATCGAGCGTTCACGCCCCATCTATAGCGTCCGGCAGGCTCCGCGTATATCTTGATGAGAACGGCGCCAGGGGGAAAATACGTGCAGGCCAAAATACTGATTATTGAAGACGTGAAGGAGATGGCGGACCTCATCCGCCTCTATCTGCAGAAGGAGGGCATGGAACCCGACATCTGCGAGACGGGGGAGGACGGCCTGGCGCAGTTTGCGCGGGAACGCTACGACATGGTCGTCCTGGACATCAACCTTCCGGGGATCGACGGATTCGAGTTCCTGCAGCGGCTGCGCAGGAACAGCGCTGTGCCGGTGATGATCGTTTCCGCCCGGGACGCGGACGAAGACATGGTTCTCGGGCTGGGCATCGGTGCCGATGAGTTCGTCACAAAGCCCTTTTCCCCCAAGGTCCTGGCAGCGCGCGTGCGTGCAATGCTCCGCCGCTCCACCGACATGAAGGCCAGCCCCAACAGCGTGAAGTTCGGGGATTTCATCCTCGATATCGACGGTTACCTGTTGAAGAAGGGAGGGGAGAAGGTGCCCCTCTCCTCGAAGGAGTTCGAAGTCCTCGCGTGTCTGGCCACGCACCCGGGCAAGGCCATGACACCGGAGACGATCTACGCCGAGGTCTGGCGGAACCAGTACGGCGACGTCACTGCCGTTGCGGTCTACATCCAGAGGCTGCGGAAGAAAATCGAGAAGGACCCGGCCTCTCCGGAGTTCATCGAGACGGTCCACGGCATGGGCTACCGCTTCAGCGCGGAGGCGGTGCACGCATGAAACTGCGCACGCAGTTTCTGGTCCTTGTGGGCGGCATCATCGCCGTACCGTTCCTGGTCAGCGCGTTCATGCTGTTCGAACAGTTCTATGCCGCGCGGGGGCGCGAGCCGCTGCCCAATTACCCGCAGATCATGTCCTGGATCGGCAGGAAGGTGCCGCGTGCAATCAGACGTCACGATTTTCGGGCCCTTGAGGAGGGAAGGCCGCCGGGTCTCGACATCGTGATCCTGGACAAGGATGACTTCATCACCACTTCCACCATCCCCGAGCTCCCGTCCGGCATGTCTGCCACGAACGTCGTGCTCATGCAGTACATCCGGGCCCATGCCGACAAATTCCACTTCCAGCTCGAAGCGTCCCACGCGCCCGGCAATGACGACTCCCTCCTGATCCTCAAGCTCCCGAAGATCCGGCCCGAAGAGGCGCGCTTCAGGACCCTGGCCCTTGAGCTGGTGACGTACCCCACCATCGCGCTCCTGATTTTCTCCTCGCTGATGAGCTTCCTCATCCTGCGGTCGCTGAACCGCTCGATCCTCACCCTGGAAGGGGCAACGCGGCGCATCGCGGATGGAAATCTTGATTTCGAGCTGCCGGCGCGCGGCAACGACCGCATCGCGTCCCTCACCCGTTCGTTCGACAGCATGCGCCGCGCCCTCAAGGAAGAGTACGCCCGCCGCGCGCGCTTCATCATGGGCGTCTCGCACGACCTTCGGACCCCCCTGACTCTCATCCAGGGGTACGTGGAGGCTATCGCGGACGGCTACGCGTCCGAACCGGACGCGCAGAAGAGGTACCTCTCCATCATCCTCGACAAGTCACGGACCCTGGAGGGTATGATCGCCGACCTGATCGGGTTCGTCAGGATGGAGACCGGCGAATGGCGGCTGACCCACCGGGAAGTGGCCGTGCGGCAGTTCTTCTCGGACATTGCGCGGAGATTCGCGGAGGACGCGCTCATCCTCAAGCGCGAGTTCTCCTGGTCCATCGATTGCGCCGACACGGTCATGGTGCGTATGGACGCCGGCCTTTTCACCCGGGCGTTGGAAAACCTGGTCGGCAATGCCATCCGCTACACCGGCCAGGAGGGAAAGATCACCCTGGTTGCCCGGACGGACGGCGCGGAAATTGCACTCTCCATCGCGGATACCGGCATCGGCATCCCGCCGGATGATCTCTCGCACATCTTCGATCCCTTCTACAGGGGCACGAACTCCCGCCGCGAGTCGGGATTCGGGTTGGGCCTCACCACGGTCAAGTCGATCATCGAAGGCCACGGGTGGAGCATAGGGGTGTCCTCCGAGGTGGGCAAAGGGACCACCTTCACCATTCGCATGCCGATATCGGGTGCTGCCGTATGAAGAAATCCGAGCTCGTGGATTCCATCGAGCAGCTCATCAGGTTCTCATTTGCCCGGTCCGGCGGTCCCGGGGGACAAAACGTGAACAAGGTGGCAAGCAAGGCCGTGGCACGGCTCGCCGTGGCTGACCTGGGCTTCCTTCCGGAAAGCGACCGCCACCGCGTCGAGACGCGTCTTGCCAATCGGGTCACCTCGGAAGGGGACATCATGGTTGCGGTGCAGGACACGCGCGAGCAGGCGCGTAACCGCGAGATAGCCGTTGCCCGCATGGCGGAGCTCATTGCCAAGGCCATGGTGAAGCCGAAAAGCAGGGTGAAAACCCGTCCCTCCCGGGCTGCCCGCGAGGCGCGGCTCCGGGTCAAGAAGCTCCGCTCGGCACACAAGCGGCTGCGGGGACCTGCCTCCGAAGAATAAACGCCCCTCCACTGACAGGCAGCCCCGCAATTGAAATTGCGTATACCCTTCCCGGGGACGCCTCAGAGGGGCTTTCTCGTCCCGCGCACATGATGGGGGAGGAGGGCGGCCTTCGCGATTTGTCGGACCTGGAAACTCTGCATGGCGTCGAATGCATCGAGGAGCCTGTGCGTGTCAGGATAGACGTCCAGGCCTCCGGCATCGAGGCCAAGAAGAACCTCATGCGTGGCCTCGATTGTCGAAAGACACCAGGCAGCGGGCTGCCGCTTGATTGTGAAACGGCTGGGCGCTTCGGGCTCGATCATGAGACGGGGCAGGCGCATGAGGGACGGGCTTTCGCGCACGATTTTGCGGGAGCAATGCCATGTCGCGTCGATGAGAAAAACCACGAGCCTGCGTTCACGGGGCGCCGAGGCGGCGAACCCTCCATCGCGCATGCTCTTCGCGTCCTCACACGGATACAGCAGGACCGGATAGTTGCCAGGATCGTCGATAAGCGAGCGAACCCTGGGGTTGGCGTCAAAGCTCACTCCCGGGATGATCTCGCTGTTGGCCAGGTTCAGGCATGTGAGTCGTCCCGTTGTGCATTTCTGATGACGGAACTCCTTCGGGTGCATGAGGAGGACGATGCGCGTGCGCGTTTGCATTGGCGGCAGTGACGGGCAGAGGCAGCAGGACATGGGACGCCAGCATTTGTAGCAGGTTTCTCGCGGCAATGGACTTCGCCCGCCCTTTCCCTGATCTCCGTGTGTGCGTCAGGCGTGTACGTATGCACCGGGCAGGTTAGAGGAACTGACGCCGCGTGACAAGATCGGTCCTGCTGAGATCTATGGTACTGGCGGGAACCAGGGCGCTCTACCGGAACGCCTGACCGCTATTCCTCGAAAAAGGCGGCAACGGTCGGGATCGCCAGGCCGAGCTTTATCGCGATCTGCGGAATGCTTCGTCCTGCCTGCCGCATTGCCCTGGCTTGAGCAGAGGGGGACAGTTGAACGCTGTCCTTTGTCGGCGTCTGCAGTTTCGCTTCGCTCTTTTCGGAGCTGTCTGTCAGTTGTGCCGCCTTGACCTGTATTCTTGCCGTCATAAGATCTGCGTCCGCTTTCGGGGTGATCGCTGGCGCCGCGTTTGTTGGCAGAGGGTTGATCATGGGTTCATCTCCTTTGTTCCACAGCCTGGCCTCTATGATTATCGGCAGCTGCGATTCATAAAAAGAGTGCGCGCGCACCGGGCAGCGCACCCCGTTTCCTTTCCTTCCGCGGCGTTCCTCTGCCTGCCGCGCCTAGCGCTTCTGCGGGCTCTGCGTTGCCGTCTGCACGGCTGCCGAGAGCTGCTTCATTTGATTGTCGACCTGTTGCTGTACCGCGGCGGCTTTCTGCGCCGCCTGATCAGAGTTTCCGGCGGCCAGATCCTTTTCCGCACCCGCAAGAGACTCCTTTGCCGCCGCAAGCTGCCCGGCAACGGCATTCAGGTCAATGCGGATGCCGGCAACTTTCCGTGCTTCCGACAGACGCTGATCGGCATCCGGAAGTGTCCGGGTTTTGAGTGTCGTGATGAGCGTGGCAGCGGCGGAACCTCTCTGGCCGCCGGGGGTCGAAACAGCAGGCTGCTTTCCCGGAGGAGGAGCGGTGACAGTCGGCCTTTCCTTGACGACCGCGGCGGGAGCAGTAGTTCGCTGCTGACTGTTCGGGGCAGGGGTGACAGGCCTTGGCTGGCTGCCTGGTGCCTGCCGAGTTACCGGCTGCTGACTGTTCGGGGCAGGGGTGACAGGTCTTGGCTGGCTGCCTGGTGCCTGCCGAGCTACCGGTTGCTGACTGTTCGGGGCAGGGGTGACAGG
>CAYTGX010000006.1:6471-29953 GCA_964437385.1 uncultured Spirochaetaceae bacterium | reverse complement strand
TGCCTGGTGCCTGCCGAGCTACCGGTTGCTGACTGTTCGGGGCAGGGGTGACAGGTCTTGGCTGGCTGCCTGGTGCCTGCCGAGCTACCGGTTGCTGACTGTTCGGGGCAGGGGTGACAGGCCTTGGCTGGCTGCCCGGCGTCTGCCGAGTTACCGGCTGCGGGCCGGCGGGTGCGGGCGTCGGGGGCGCATTCCTGAGCACGGGGGGCTTCTTCAGCGTGGTGAGCGTTGCAGGATTCACAATCGTCACACGAGAAACGGGCTGCTGCCTCCGCTGAATGCCGGAGAGCACAGCAGGATCCACCGGCTGGCCTGGATTTGCCCTGAGCATCGGCTGCTGCTGTGCGAAAGGGACCTGTGCGGGTGGTGGTGCGACCCGCGAGTAGACGCGCCCCGACATCCGTCCAGGCTGAGGCTGGGGAACAGGCGGCCGCGAGGCCGTCGGCTTTGCGATGATGCTCTCCCGCTGAGGCACGGCTTTGGCGGTCATCCCCATGAGGGGCGCCCGGGTGATATCTGCCGCGGATAGTGAGAGAAAAGCCGCTCCCGCAGGGCGCGATTGGACGAATACGTCACGCGGCACGAACGTCACACCCTGAGGAGCGCCGCGATTGGCGTAGACGACCTGACTGGGGTTGAACGTCTCGATTGTCCGCGCGGTGATGTTCGCCACGTGGCCGACATTGATTCTCTGCACGTATGAGGCGCTCACCTGGTAGGACGGGTAGTATGCCTCGTGAGGCCCTAAGGGGAACCAGCCGATCCCATCTCCACCCGCCGGCGTCCACCCCGGTCCTCCCACGAATACGACGAGAGCGGGTGCATAGACGGGACGCGGCCCGGCGGAACCCGGGCTCCACACCCAGCGCGCCTTCGAGTATGCCCAGCGTCCGTAATGGAACGGAGCAAATCCCCAGGCCGTGTCATCGACCCATGTCCATCCCCAGGGCTCGATCCATGTCCAATGACCGAAGCGGTACGGCGCCCAGCCCGCAGGAACATGCGAAGGAGCCCATGCCGGACCATCGCCTGCGTCAGCGAGCCACGTTCCGTTCTCGTTGAGGTCTTCGGCGCCGATCATTTCGCGGGAAACATGAAGATTCGACGCAAGCTGATCTTCCCGGCGGTCTCTGCCGGCACACCAGCCATCCCATTCGTCCGGCTGTGCAGCCGCCGTGACGTAGTACGCGATCGAATCAACGCCGGATATGACCGAGGTTTGCCCCGCGGACACGTCATAGGCGTCCATGCCGGCCGTTACTTCGACGCTGCCCGCGCGCACGCTGACGGTTGTCGCCACGTCCGGCTGGACATCGATGCGGCAGCTCCCTGCCGAGTGCAGGGATACGGTGGCGTTCGGCGTGTCGATTTCAAAGATCGTCCCGCTGCCGGCGCTTCGCAGATTGACGTTCAGGGATCCTTCCGAGACACTGATCTGGACCGTCTGGTCGTCCAGGTTCAGAAAGGAGAACTCGGTATTTGAGTTCAGCCGAATTGCCGCTGACAGCACATGCACTTCGGCGCGCGCGCCGGGGTCCGTCCAGAGATGATCTCCCGAGGTCAGAGGGTAGTTCAGCGTTGCCGGTGTCCATTCGTTGAGGCTTCCGGGGAGAAAGGACACATTGCCGCTGATGAGACTCAGTCTGCCGACCTGCGAAGGGGGGTCCGCCCATGCGGTGATGCCGCAGAGAACGAACCCGGCAAATATGGCCAGTACGACGCGACTTTTCATGCTGTGTGTCATTGTGCTGCTCCGCGAGGATTCAGACGGACGCCGAAGGATCGCTCGTCCTATCTCATGGAAGAATTGAGGAAAGATGCCCGAGGCGATCCGTACGGAAGCCCGCGAACTGCATTGACCGTGGATCGCACACTCGGGCCCGGCGGCCCTTGTTTTTCTTTTCGCGAAGGGATTTGCGGAAGGATCCGCAGCCGGATTTGTGCCGTGTCTTCCTACACGATGACGATGACGCCCACAACGACCGCAACCACGACGAGACCTATAAGCAACAGTAAAAGCATTTCAGACTCCTTTCCTGCAAGGATAGCAATGCGACACGTCACATTTCTGTGCGGTAGGGCACGTAACCGAATGTTTATGGCCCGCGGCGAGGACAGGACGGCATGACGTCACGCGGTCCTGTCCTCGCCGCGCATGCCGTCGGGGTCATGCCTCGGCCCTTTCCCGGGGCTGAACTGTCTCACTCGTCAACGCCTTGGCCACCCGCTTTCTCTCAAACAGGTAGAACGCGGCGGGTACGACAAAGAACGTGAGGACCGCGGAAGTGAGAATGCCGCCGAACATCACGATGCCGAGCCGCTGCCCGAACTCGGTGCCCTCACCGCGGCCGAACACGAGAGGCCCGGCGATGACGAGGACCGTCAGGGTGGTCATGATGATGGGACGGAAGCGCAGCCGCGCCGACTCTGTCAGCGCCTCCTTGAGCGGCATCTTTCCAATTCGCTCGACGACAAAGTCGAGATACAGGATGGCATTCTTTGCCGACAAGCCGATCAGCAGGAGCATGCCGAGCAGCCCGAATGTATCCAGACCGCCTCCGAGCATGACGACGAAAAGGAGGGCCCCCACGATGGCCAGGGGCACCGGCAGGAACAGGTAGAGGGGATAGCGCCACGAGTTGAACTGTGCAGCCATCACGAGATAAGCAAGGAACAGGGCCAGGAGAAATGCGGTCGTGCCCGAGGATTGCACCTCCTTCGCCAGGGCGCCGGCGCCGAACACGCCCCCCGAGCCGATGGTGACTGCACTGTCCAGCAGACCCTGCTTTGTCAGCTCGTCGGCCAGTGTGTTCTGGAACGTGAGCGCAGGCGGAGCCTTCTTTACCAGGTTGATCGACAGGGTCGCCGTGTACAGGCGGTTGTAGCGCAGGACGCTGATGGGAGACTGCCGTACGACCAGGCTTCCGAGCTGACCCACCTGCATTTTCGACTGCCTCGCGCTCGAGTAGATGGGGAGGTTCAAGAGCGACTGTCCGTCCGTGAGGTACGTGGGATCGATCTGGACCATGATCGGGTAGCTCTGACCGCCTATCTGCACGTCAGCGGCATGCGTCCCGGAGGTGTAGGTCTGGAGAAGATTTGCAACCGCGCTGGGGCTTATGCCGGTGCCTTCCATCTTGGACTCGCTGGGCGTGAAATCCCGCTCTATGGTGACGTCGGAGAGACTGGAGGTGGCGCTCGTCACGAAGGCGTGGTTCTTGACGACCTGGAGGATCCTGGCGCTCCTGGCCTGCAGGAGGTCCTGGTCGGAGGCAAGGAGGCTCAACGAGATTGTCGAGTTCGATCCGGGAGGACCTCCCCCTGCGCTGAGGCTGAGCGTGGCGGAGGGATCGGCGGGGGAGAGTATGTCGCCCATGCCCTTGCGGTACCTGTCCATCAGGTCGTACACCCCCGGCCGGTGCGCCAGGGGAATGAGCTGGACCACCATCGTGGTGTTCTCCGACCTGTTCACCCCGACCGTGAACACGCCCACGCTCCCGACCACGGTCTGGACGCTCTTCACGGCCGGCTGCTGCAGGAGATACTGTTCCAGCGCGCCGGTCGTGGTGTTCGTTGCCGCAAGGGTCGTCCCGTTGTGCATGCTGACATTGATCGTGATGGTCCCGTTGTCGCTCTGCGGCGCAAAGCTGAATGTGATCTTCGGAAGCACAAGGACCACGATCACGACCAGGGCGACTGCCGTGATCACCAGCACCATGACGCTCCGGTCAAGGATCCTGGTGAGGGACCTCGCGTAGCTTTCACGCACCCATTCGAGACCCGCTTCGGTCCAGCCGTGGAGGGTCGCGGTCAGAGCCTGCAGGAAGCTCAGGATGATCCGCCCGCAATAGAGAAGAACTCCCAGCAGGAACGGATAGAGGAGCATGGCGGGCATGGCGGTGAAATGTTTTGTGGCGGCCAATCCGACGAGGGCAGCGACGGCCACGATGATGCCCCACGGTTTTCTCCATGCAGTCAGGCCCCACCGCATCGAGTCCCCGAGCTTTCCGAAGCTCCGTGCAAGGTCGCCCCAGTCAAAAGTGCGGTTCGTATCCGGCGTGTAGGCGAGGCGCACGGTGAGGAAAAGGACAGCCTCCAGCAGGGAGAAACCAACCGCGGCAGCGAGCCCCAGGGCGAATTGCCGGAGGAAGTCCCCGATGATGCCGCCGATGAAGCTCACGGGAATGAGAACGGAGAGCAGGGACAGCGTTGCCGCAACGACCGCACTGAAAATCTCGCTGGCCCCTTTCAGAACAGATTCCTTCTGACTGAAACCCATGACGCGGTAGCGCTCGACGTTTTCCGCCACGACTATCGAGTCGTCTACCACGATGCCGATGGCAACGATCATGGCGAGCATCGAGACGAGATTCAGCGTGAATCCCGCGAGGTTGAACAGCACGGGCGCCGCCGAGAGAGCGATGGGTACGGCGAGAATCACCGAGAGGGCGGTATTGATCCTGCCCAGGAAGAGCAGCACGACCAGCAGGACGACGATGACGGTGATCAGGATCTCCCGGTATGTCGAGTTCAGCGATGCTTGGATAGGCGCGGTGGTGTCGTTGCTGTAGGAGATTTCGTAGCCGGCAGGCAGCTTCGTGTCGTGCAGCAGGCTCTTCACGTTCCTGACCACTGCGACGGCGTTCGAGGACGTGGTCTTCTGAATGGAGACAAGGACGACCGGGCGGCCGTTCACCCGCGCATAGTTGGTCGACACAGGGAGATCCCGCACCGCGGCGATGTCGCTTACCCGGATGCCCCGGGCAGGATCAACCAGTGTGCCCGCAACCTTCTGCGTGTCCGCGGGGATGTTTTCCGTGGCAAAAGTGAGGGCGTTGCTGTGGCTGTTGATCGTCCCTATGGGTTGATTGATTGCCGACCCGATGATGGCCCCCACGACCTGCTGGGGTGTGAGATTGAATGACTGGAGACGGTCCGGATTGAGCAGCACCTGGAACTGGCGCGACGGCCCGCCGTCCACCTGGACGTTGGCCACACCAGAGACGCGCTCCAGGAGAGGGGTGAGCTCGTTCGTGACATACGTGCTTACGTCTCCAAGACCCGCTCCCGCGCCGGAGAGGCCGAACTGGACGACCGGGATGGATGACGGGTTGAATGTCTGCACGATGGGCGAGTTGACCCCCTGGGGAAGCCTCCGGCTGGCTGCCGAAACAAGGGAGGCAACCTGGTTTGCATCGCTTGCCTGGTCCGTTGTCTGTTCAAAGGCCATGATCACCTGGCTCGCACCGGTGGAGCTGAAGGAATTGATGTCCGTGATGCCACTCAACGTGGAAACGGCGTTCTCAATCACCTGCGTCACCTGCTGGTCTATCACGCTCGGAGATGCTCCCGGATACGCAGTCGTGACCACGACGTAGGGAAAGTTGATGGAGGGAAACTGGTCGACCCCGAGGTTCAAGACCGAGATGAGGCCGAAGGCGAAGATCGCCACGAATACCCCGATGGCGAACACGTAGCGCGTCACCGAGAATCGTACCGCGGGATTGATCTTGTCGAATATCCGTGCCTGAAGCTCCCGTGTCGTCTTCATTTGCCGCCTTCCGCTGTCCCCGCTGCCACGGTCTTCACGATGGAACCGTCCAGAAGGCCCGGTGGCGGGTTTATCACGACGGTATTAGAGCCATTCACTCCGGTCACAGCCGCCCGGCTGCCGCCTTCGGCAAGAATGGTGATCTGCCGGACGACCGCCTTGCCGCCCTCCACGATATAGACGAAGTTCCTGTCTTCGTTGGTCTGCAGGGCTCCGGTCGGGATGAGCGCTCCGCGCGCGAGGGTGAGCGAGTAGCTTACCGCGCCGATTGCCCCGAATGAGAGCGTGAGAGAGCCAGGGACCGCCGCCACGATGGGCACAACGCCGTTCAGAGGCACCTCCGGTGACTGGCTCACTTTGAGCGAGTGCGCGCTCCCGTTCAGCGTGAAGCTGACCGCGGCGCCCACGGGAAGGCTTGCCGCATCCGCGGGGGGCACCTCGAAGTCGACCTCACGCTCCCGGCTGGCAAGGATAAAGGCGGGAGAGTTCTGGCTGACAAGCTCGCCCGGCATCACGTTCACCGCGACGAGCCGTCCTGCATACGGGGCCTTGATGGCCGCATGCTGGAGGTTGAGCTGGGCCTGCTGAACGCCGAGGTCAGCCTGCTCCACGGCCAGCTTGAGCTGGGCGATGTTCTGCACGGGGGCCTTCTGGTTCTGGTCCAGGGCGGTCTTCGCCGCCTCGAGGTTCGCCTGCGCCATGTCCAGATCGCTCTTGGCCCGATCCAGCTCGGAGCTGGTGGCACCGCCGAGGTCGAAAAGCGCCTTGCGGGAGGCGTAGTTTCCCTGGGCCGCGGAAAGGGCTGACTCGGCAGATCTGACCTGGAGATCGAGCCTTGGATTTGCCTGCGTGGTCGTATCCTGTCCCGTGGACAGGTTGATCCGGGCGGTTTCCAGTGACGCCTGCGCTGTCTTCAGGGAGAGCTTGAGCTGGCTGTCATCCAGCTGGATGACAGTGGCGTCCTTTTCCACCCAGTCACCGGCCTTGCGCGCCGCGCGCGACACCACCCCGCTGACCTGTCCCACGACCTGGCTCTGCATGACGGGTTTCACCGTGCCCGAGGTCTGGTGCTCCAGCACAAGAGCGCCGACCTCCACGGGTACCGCCTGCACGGTGATCTCCGCCATGCCCGGGCCCTTGAGCGGAGACGCCGGGGCCGCGGGGGGATCCGTCGCAGGGGGGTTCACGGCCTTCTGCCCTGGCGCGCAGCCGACGGCAGTGAAAAGAAGGACCAGTGACGCAGCGGTTGCGCCCCGGCTCAGCCATCTCTGTAGGTTTCTCATGCGAATCTCCTAGTATCCCATTGCATTGCGCAGCTGCAGGATGGCGAGCTGGGCGTCTCTTTGCGCGCTCACCAGCGCCGATTGCGCATTTGCCGAATCGATCGAGGCATCCAGCATGTCCTGGTTGTTCGCCGTTCCATATTGCGCCTCTGTCTTTTTGAGCTTGAACTTGAGGTCGAATTTCTCCACCGAAAGCCGCGCCACCTGCAGTCTTTGCACGTTTATTTCAACAAGCTCGAATGCCTGCTCGACGTCCGTGGCGATACGCGCGCGGAGCTGTTCTTCCTGGATGCCGAGCACGTCGTTCTGAATACGAACCGCCTCGAGCTGGTGGTGTGCCGCGTCCGCGTCGAGGATGGGCAGCCCGATCTTCACGCCCACGCTGCCCTGGCCGGCGTTGTCGACGAGCTTCCAGTCATGGATGATGTTCAGCCCTCCGGTCACGCTCACCGTGGGGGTGGTCTGTCCCTGGATCATGGCGCGGTCGATCGCCGAGGACTTTCGATTGAGCTCGATCTGCTGGATCTCGGTCCTTCTTTTCAACGCCTCCGCGACCGCCTCCTCCACGCTGCCCGCCGGGACCTGCGGATCATTCTGGTCCTCGATGGAAAACTCCCTGTCCCGGGGCCACCCGATGAGCTCCGCCAGCCTGATCCGCGCAATGCGCAGATCGTTTTCCGCGCTCCGCACATCGATGTCCGCGCTTTGCGCGTTGATCTGCGCGGTGCGGAGGTCGATGGCCGTGGCCTGCTTGAGCGCCTCCACTGCGCTGATCTGCGCCAGCAGGGCGTTCTGCTGCGCGAGGATCTCCTTCTTCGCGGCCAGGTTTCTCTGGGATCCCAGCATGACGAAGTATGCCTGGGTCACCACCGACACGAGGTTCAGCCTGCCGGATTCCGTGGAGAGTTCCATGCCGCGGAGGGCGAGCTGGCTCTTTTCCACTGCCGCCTGGGTGGTTCCCCCCGGGTAGCCTCCCCACACCACCTGGCTGACGCTGAGGGCAACGCTGCCCGTCGGACCCGGCGTCGGTGCAGGGGGCCCAGGGGAAAAAAGGGACGAGAGCTGGGAAAAATCCGCCACAAGGGGGTTTGCCGCCATGTAGGGGGTGACGCTGATCCCCACGCTGGTCTGCGGCCCCGCAAGAGACAGGCCTGCCTGCGGCGTCTGGCTGAAACCGGACGCAAGGGAGTTCCCGCTCAGCAGGGTGTCATTCCCGAAGCCATAGCCCGCATTCTCTCCCACCGAACCGGAAAGCGAAAATGAGTTCCTCGAGACGTTCAGCCGGTACTGTTCCCTGCCGATGTCCAGGTTCTTCTGCAGAATCCTGCTATCCGCGCCCTGGGCCAGGGCCGCATCGGTTGCCTGGGCAAGTGTCAGCGTGGCAGGCTGATCCTGCGCGGATGCCGCAGCCAGCGGAAGGAGCACGAAAAGAAGGAGCGACGCCAGGGGTTTTTTCATACGGCTTCCTCAGGGTTGCTGGACTCAATGACGATGCGGGACCGGTGATTATTTCCTCTTGTGGGCATCCAATTCTTCCTTCAGGTACTCTTTGAGCTTCTTGTAGATCCGGAGGGACGCCAGCCTGTCGCTTTCCGAGATACGCTCGAAAAACTGCTGCATCATTGCCTGGACCTTGCCCTCCATGACGGAGATAGCCGCCTCGCCACGCGCGGTGAGCGCGAGCAGGATCACCCGTCTGTCATTCTTGTCGAACTTCCGCTCCACCAGGCCGAGATGGATCAACCGGTCAACGATACCCGTGGCAGCCGCGGGGGTGAGGAATCGCGTCGCAGCGAGGTCGGACATCTTGCACAGCTGGTCCTGCTCCTTGAGGGTTTTCAGCGCGATGGCCTGGGCAACGGTGATTCCCTCGTTGCCGAGCATGTTCTCCATGGCGCGGACAAAGAGGTCGTGAATCTCGTTCTGTGCGTTGAAAAAACTCTGGTAGCCCGCGGTGTCTTCGCTCATCGTCAGAATATAAACATTGTTGACTAATTAGGCTATAGACTATCAAGGTCAGAAGCCCGTGCGGAGCCCGCGTGGGGGGCGTGCGGGCCGGCATGGACGCTTGAGACTTGCTGAATCGACCTGCTATCGCGGCGGGGAAACGCTGCCGCCTTCGATCTTTTCGAGGGGATAGATCATCTGCTCGCTCGGAGCCTCCGGACTCTCGATGCGTCGGAAAAGGAACTCCCCGGCCGTGAATCCCATTTCACTGAGGGGCTGGCGGTTGGAGGCAATGGGCGGGTTGGTATAGCGGATCATCTGGATTCCGTCGAACCCGATGATCGACAGGTCTCCCGGGATCTCGAGGGCACTCTCCCGCGCCTCCTGCAGGATGCTGAGGGCGATGAGGTCCGTGCCGCACACGACGGCTGTCGGCCGTTCCGTGCCGGTGATCAGCTTCCCGATCATCTCGGGACTCGGCACCCCGCCGATGTCCATGGCGAAGACGTCCTTGTCGAAGAACGCTATCCCCCTGTCGGCGCAGGCACGGCGGACGCCGTTCAGCCGGTCGGCAATATTGGCGTTGCGGCCCGTGACCCCGATAAAGGCGATCCTCCGATGGCCGGCCTCGATGAGCCTCAGGGCGCTCAGGTACCCGCCGGGCTCGTTATCCGTATCCACCCAGCTGATCGCCGCGCTGGCTGGACGGTCTCCCACGACGACGATGGGGATCCGTTCCCGCTCGATGCGGGAGGTGTCCTTTTCAGAGAGCAAGTAGTCTCCGAACAGTATCGTGCCGTCCACTTTCTTCTGGGAGAAGATCCGCAGATAGTCGAAATCCCGGTCGTAGATGCGCTGCGTGGACAAAAGCATGTCATAGCGGTGCTTCCGGCATGCCAGTTCCACCCCTTCGAGCATTCCGGAATAGTAGAGATCTCCCTCCAGGCTGCGCGTGGCCAGGACCGGTGCAATCACGCCGATGATCGCCGTGCGGCCTGAATTGAGCGCACGACCCTGGCTGTTGGGATAGTAGCCGAGATCCTGGATCGCGCGCTCGATCCGAAGCCGGGTTTCCTTCTTGACGTTCCCCCTGCCGTTGATCACCCGGGAGACGGTAATGAAGGACACGCCCGCTCTCTCCGCGACCTCCCTCTGGGTTGCCATGTGAGACCTACCTCGCGATATCTGCCATGCGCCGTGAAGCGTCCCGCCATGGTACCATGACCGGGACGCCCCCCGCTACTTCTCGACGCCGGTCACCACGATTCCCTGCGTCAGGTATCTCTGGGCGAACAGGAAGATGCAGGCGGGAATCGCGGTGGAGATCAACGCCGACGCCTGCACCAGGCTGTTCTGCCGCACGTACATGTTGAAGAACTTGGTCAGCCCGACGGAGATCGGAAACCGTCCCGGCTGCCCGGCGAGGTAGATCAATGGCCCGAAAAAGTCGTTCCAGCAGAAGAAGAAGTGGAAGAGCACCACCACGACGAGGGCGGGAACGGCCTGCGGAATGATGATGGAGAAAAAGGTGCGCATCGGGTTGGCGCCGTCGATCTTCGCCGCTTCATCCAGCTCCCGCGGGATACCCATCATGAACTGTCGCAGGAGGAACACGTTGTACGCGTTCGCGAAAAATGTGGGCACGATGAGCGGAAGCCACGTTCCGACCCAGTGGATCGAAAAGTAGAACGAGTACGTCGGGATCAGGGTGACGGAGGGTGGGAGGACAATCGTGGCCATGAGGACAAGGAAGGCGGCGCCCCTGAAGGGAAAATTGAAACGGGAGAAACCATATGCAACGAAGGCCGCGGAGCAAAGGGCCCCGACAGTGCTGATGCTCGCATACATGAGGGTGTTGAGCAGCAGCCGGAGGAAATCGATGGTCTTCCACGCGGTGAGAAAATTTCCCCATCGGAAGTCGATCCGCCATGCGGCATCGAGGGTCCGCCAGGCGCCTTTCCATTCAATAAGGGCGGCACCCGGGTTTTTCGGGTCCATGAATCTGGAGCTGTCTCTTCCTTTCTCCACCAGGGCCAGGCGTTTGACCGTCCCGTCCGTCATGGGCACCAGGTATACGTCGTATGCCCGTCCCCCGGACTCGAACTGCTCGAGGGACGCCGGCAGCACCGGGGCGCTCACCGCTGTCAGCTGGGAATCCGACTTCAACGAGGTGAAGATGCCGTAGGCAAGCGGCAGGAGGAACAGCGCCAGGAGAAGCAGGACGCCGAGAAATGACGCAACCCGCTTGATCGTCAGCAGGGCACGCGGAGAACCGCCGGCCTCGGTACGCCGGGGAGTGAATGCGAGATTGCCGGCCGGGCTTTCCATTATTTGTCCCCCATGTAGTACACCCATCGCTTCTGCGTCTTGAAAAGAACGACGGTGAGCGCCATTGCGATGAGGAATATTATCCATGCGATCACCGAACCGTAGCCCATGTTGAAGTAATTGAAGGACTGGCGGTAGAAGTACACCATGATGAAGTTCGTCATCCCTGCCGGTGTTCCGTCGCCGCGGTTGAGCACGTAGGGAACAAGGAAGAACTGCATCGTCCCGATTATGGAAAGGATCAGGTTGTAGAAGATAATCGGCGTGATCATGGGCAGCGTGATGCGCCTGAGCCGGGTCCCCCAGCCGGCCCCGTCCACGATCGCCGCCTCGTACAGCTCGGTGGGAACCTTCTGGAGCCCGGCGATGAAGGTCATCACGGTGTTGCCGACTCCCCAGAGACCGACCCACGTGTAGGAAAAATAGACGAGATTGGCGCTTTGGAGCCACTGGATCCCGCCCGAGCCGGTCGCCTTGAAACCGGTCACCCATTCTATGATCTGGTTGATCCATCCGGCGTGCTGGTTCAGCACTCCGTACCAGATCATCACGGTACCGACAAACGGGATCATGGCGGGAAAATAGAAAAGGGCGCGGAAAAGGCTTTTTCCCCTGAGGAGGCTGGAATTGAGGACCAGCGCCAGGGACAGCGCGAACAGGAATGTGATGGGAAGGGAGATCCCCGCAAAGAGGAAGCTCTTCAGCACTGCCAGGGGCACTTCGGGATCCTGGAGGAAGGCCCGCTTCCAGTTCTGCAGTCCGATGAACGCGTGGGTGCCCACGGCCGAAAGATTGAAATCGAAAAGTGAAAAGCCCAGGGACGACACCATCGGGACAAAAAAGAAGATGAAGAAACCGAGTATCCATGGGCTGATGAAAAGGAGCCCCCACTTCAGCTCGAAATGCCTGTGCGGCGATCTTCGGCTCCGGCCCGCTCTATCCCGCGCCGCCCGAAGGGCGGCAGCTGTGTGAGGGCCTGACTGTCTTGTGCTTGCCATCCCTTATACGCTCCCCCCTGCCGATCCCATGTTCAGCTCCTCACAGAACCGCGGGGCGGCACGGTGCCGCCCCGCTCCGTTGCTCCTGCATGCCCACCGGGCCGCCGGTGCGCCTGCACACTACTTCTTTGCCGCCTGGAAAATCGTCTGAAGGTCGGCGGTCAATGAGTCGAGTTCCTTCCCCACGTTGAGGTTCCCGTCGTTCTGGAACTTTGTCCAGTATTCTGTGTACTTGTTCGACGTTTCCTGGAAGCTCGGCATCCAGGATTCGTGGTTGGGATTGTCGTTGTACGCCATGCTGTCTACGAATACCTGCCAGTCGATCTTCTTCCCGGGGAACTTCGTATCATTGAAGGTCTTGAAGAAGCTGGCCTGCAGCGACAGCCGCGCCGGCATGCCTCCGTAGGTGGTGAGGAGCTTCGGGGCCGCCTCTCCGATGAGGTAGGTAAGGACCTTGAACGCGGCGTCCTGGTTCTTCGAAGACTTGACCAGCTCGAAGGTGTCGGCATGCAGCTTGGCGGTCGCCTTCCCCTTGTAGCTGGGGACTGCGGCGACGTCCCAGTTGAAGTTCAGCTGGGCAAAACCGAGGTACCACAGGTGGACGTGCGACATTGCCATGTTGCCGGTCTGGAACCAGTTGCCCTGGAGGAAGGCGTCTGACTGGCCGTACGCGTAGGTGGGAGCGAAGTGGTCCTTCCACATCGCGTCGTAATACCACTTCATGCCCTCACGCCAGTTCCGCGGGATCTGCGCCTTGCCGTTCTTGTCCACCAGGGACGCTGCACCGAAGAGCGTCGCGGTTCCCCTGAAATCGGTCATCTGCTCCCCGTACCCGAACTGGAGGATGTGCTCGGGGTCGAAATCCTTCGCGGTCGCCGCCTTGCCGTTCTGGTCCACTGTGAGCTGCATGGCGAGCTCGCGAAGGGTGTCGGTGTTCCAGGGTTTCTTCTTGCCATCCTTGTCCACGTAGGCCTGGCCGTACTTGTGGGGGGGATAGGGGAGCCTGGCCTCGTCGAACAGGTCCTTGTTGTAGAAAACCACCGAGGGGTAGATCGCGAAGGGCAGGCCGAGCTGCCCCTGCTTCTCCACCTGGAAGAACTTGACGATCTTCGGATCGAAATCCTTCAGGTTGTATTTGTTCTTTGCGATGAGCGGGGTCATATCTGCCCAGGTCCCGAGGAAACTGTCGCGTCCCCTGATGCCGACTGGCCCGACGATATCCGGCGGATTGCCGGCCTGGATCTCGGTGCTCAGGGTGTCATAGGCCTGGGCATTGGCCACGATCTCCAGGACCAGCTGGATGTCGTTCTGCGAGGCATTGAACTGGTCCACGACGTCCTGCTGCCCCTTGAAGGTCGGGGCATCCGACCCCCCTCCCAGCCCGACATACCAGCGCACCCTGGTCTTGTCCGCCGAAATAGCGCCGGCGACCAGGAGGAGGCAGGCAACGAAGCATACGAGCTTTCTCATACGCTCTCCTTTCAAGAGAAATTTCCAACAGGCCGACGGCCTGATTTTCCGACAAGAAAGGTCGAAATCGAGCGCTCAGGGATTGCGACACCCGCCGTTTCTCCTGCGGTCCTGATGCGCAGGTCATGGGGCTTCTCTGTCCTGTTCAGGACGATGGCGACCATGTCCGAGCCGCTGCTCGAAAAAGCGGTTGCTTCCACGCCCGGGCCTCCCGCGCTGGCATGCGTAATGTTTTCGCAAACACTACAGCCGATTTTTATGGAGCCCGGTCTCACGAACCTGGAAAAATGTCCCAGGTACCAGAAGGAGCTCTGGTACGTGATCTCCCCGGTGGAAACGTCCGCCATGACAGGGGCATCACAGAAATTGCCTGCATGGTTCGGGCCGCCTTCCACAGACAGGAGCAGGTTCCAGTCGATCCAGCCCTCGCACCAGTTGTTCATGTCATTGATGATCTGGTGCGCATAGTGTTCCCCCTGGTTCCATCCCCCGATCCGCGGTGGATGCTCAATGCAGCCTTCCGTGAAATAGAGGTGTTTCTCCGGGAAAAGTCCGTGAACACGGGAGACATTTTCAAAATCTTCGCCGTTGTACCAATGGTAGGCGGTGCCATGGATGTAGCGCGCGGCGCCCGGAAAGCCGATGGTCTGGACGGCGCGGCGGACCATGGCATCGCGGTTGTGTTCCCATATGAGGAGATCCACGTCCCCCAGGCCCTCCTGGGCGAGAACCGGGCCTAGAAACCCGGCTACGAACTCTCCTTCTTCCTCAGCCGTCCAGAGGCAGGAGTCCCACGTCTGACGGGCTTCCGGCTCGTTCTGGACCGATGCCATGGAAACCGGGATGCCCCGCCTGCGATATTCGCGTATGAACCGCGCAAGAAAACGAGCCCATGCCTCACGGTATTCGTTCTTGAGCTTGCCGCCTCCGTTCATGTTTCCGTTGGTCTTCATCCAGGCGGGAGGGCTCCAGGGGGTTACCAGAAGCTCGAATGCCGAGCCGGGAACGGCCAGCGCCTTTTCGATGAAAGGGAGCAGCCACTTCTCGTCGCGGAGGAGGTTGAACGACGAGAGGGTCGTGTCCCCCGGCTTCTCGCAGCAGGAGTAGTTGTCGAGACAGAAATCGCAGGAGTTGATGTGGCTTCTGCAGAGCGAGTACCCCAGCCCTGCCGACGGGTCGAAGTAGCCCTTCAGGATCTGCTCCTGCCTCTCGGCGGGAAGGCGTGAAAGAACCCACCCCCCTGCCTCAGTGAAAGCACCGCCGAACCCTCGAACGGTTTGAAACCGGAGCTCCGGGCAGAGCTCCAATTCGAGAGGCTCGACGCCCAGCGGACGGGCTTCCACGGCCTCCAGTCGCTCCCCTGTATTCATGGCCGTCCTGTACGTGGAAACCTTCAAAGCCATCGCTGCCCCTTCGACTGCCGAAGTCTATCATGAGACTTATGTTTGCGCAAACATTTTTTGGAGGCTTTCAGAAATTCAAGGAAAGACTGGAAGCCGTGGCAGCTTCACACTGACCTTATGCGCGGATTCTTCGGGTCCTCTTCGATCTCCGCCAGATTGAGGACGACCATGATGGGGGGAATGAAGGCGGCGAACCGCCCTCGCAACCCCTTTTTCAGGCCGTACCAGCCCTTGACGGGGTTTTCCGTCGAGCGGGCCCAGGCTTCAACGGTGCCTTCGGCGGGATGTGCATGCTCTTCCGCGATGCCCAGCGGCATCCAGTCACCGTGGGCTCTCAGCATTTCATCCAGATCGTTCAGGCACCGCAGGTGGAAGCTGATCTCGGTTCCCCCTGCCCTCACCACGATTGCCGGCGGGTCCAGCGTCGGGTCCCGGTACGCCCGGAACCCTGACGCGCCGCCGGGGGTGCTCAACACCCACGGCCGTGCCTTTGTTCCCGCAACATCTCCCATATCCGCGCTCATCGTGCCTCCTACTTGATCTTGAATACCATCTGGGTAGGGCTGACGAACCTCAGCGCCACCACCAGACACGCCATGGCGGTGAGAAAGTAGATCACGGCAAGTGCATCCACTGCCTGCGGCGGCCGCGCCCCGGCCGCATAGGCATCTGCATAAAGGGCAACCACGATCGTCTGGGACTTTCCGCCCGCCACCAGGTAGGTCAGCTCGAACATCGAGATGGTCTTCACGATCGAGAGGATGCCGGCCGTGAGGATGCCGGGCAGGGTGAGCGGAATAAGGACCTTGCGGAAAACCGTCAGCCGCCGCGCGCCCAGCATCTGCGCGGCGGATTCCAGATTGACTCCCACCTGCTCGATGAAAGGCATCATGACGAGGATCATGAATGGAACGATGGGAACCAGGTTGGCCAGGATCACGCCTGTCACGCGCGCTGCCAGGTGGAACTTGTACAGCACCACGGCAAGCGGAATGCCGTAGGTCATGGGGGGCACGATCATGGGCAGCAGAAAGACGGAGAGGAGCGCCCCCTTGCCCTTGAAATCGCGCCGGCTGAGGGCATACGCGGCAGGGAAGGCGATGACGATTGAAATGGCCACTACGGCAATGGCCACCAGGAAGGTGATGAAGAGCAGGTGCGGGATGTCGTGCTCGGAGGCCACGTAGAGGTACCATTCCCCGGTCAGGTACTTCGGAACCACGCCCGAGTACCAGCCTTTGGAGGCAGAATTGAGCATGACGGTGAAGAGTATGCCCAGGACGTTCCCCACGTAGACGATCATACCGAGAAAGAAGAACAGCCGGCCCAGGGTGAACCCCTTCTGCTGCATGCGATTATCCTTTTCCTACCATCGATGCGCCCCGGTAGATCCTGTTCCGCCACACCAGGACTCCGGAGATGACGACCAGCTCTATTGCCGCCATGACCATCGAGATGGCGGACGCGATGTTGAAATCGAACTTCTCCAGCGCCCACTGGTAGGCTGCGTATGCAATGACGCGCGTGGGTCCGGAAGGCTCACCGAGCAGAACGGCGGACGGAAAGACCGAAAATGCCATGACGAAATTCAGGCAGAAGCAGATTGCGATGCCAGGTACCATGAGGGGAAACAGGACGCGCACGAAGGTCTGCGCGCGGGTGGCGCCCAGCATCTGGCTGGCCTTCTCCAGGTCCGGATTGATGCCGGACACGTATCCGAGAATCATGAGAAACGCGAATGGGAAACCCTGGATCACCAGGGAGATCAGCACTCCCCAGTAATTGTGCGTGAACCGGACCGGCGCGCGCACGATACCGATGGCGTGTATGAGCTGATTGAGCCATCCGTTGGGCCCCATGTAGCTCAGCATGCCTTCGGAAACCAGCACGGTCCCGAGGGTCAGGGGAATGATGAGGAAGAAGGTGATGAGCTTCTCTCCCCGCATCCCGTGGCGCATGTGGTAGGCGAAGGGGATTGCCAGGATCACGTTGATGAGGGTGGCAGGCAGAGCGATCTTGAGCGTCACCCATATTGTACGGGCTTCCCACCAGTCAGTGAAGAAGCGCGCATAGTTGGCCAGGGTCGGGGCCCCCTCAGGGCTCGTGAAGCTGAGATACAGACCGTAGAGGAACGGATAGACGAACAGGAGCACGACGAACACGATGGCGGGCAGGAGAAAAAGGATGCCGCCCCCTTTCAAGCCTTTCTGCATGGCCTACTCCCTGTCCATGGCAAAGACGAACACTTTTTCCGGCGCGATATTCAGCTCCAGGGTCTCACCGACCCGTACCGGCGTGGACGGCCGCAGCTCCACCATCGTGCCATTTTCCATGAGAGCGCTCACATAGCTTGTCTGCCCCTGGTACTCCATGAGCGTGACCCGGGAGCGCAGGGGAACTCCTGTCAGGTCCCTGCCCACCCGAATGTCTTCGGGGCGGATCGCGGTCTTCACAGCCGTGCCTGCCTTGAACGCGGCGACAAGAGCGTCCCGCCGCGGATCCCCCTGGGGGTAGCGCAGGCGCGCCGTGAGCTTCATGCCCTTCACGGCGAGCCCGGCCTCCAGCAAGTCCCCGTTCTCACGCAGGGACCCCAGCGCGGCATCCCAGATGTTCTTGAATCCCATGAAATCCGCCACGAACAGGTTGGCCGGATCCGCGTACACCTGTCCGGGCACCCCGACCTGCTGGATATGGCCCAGCCGCATGACCACGATCCGGTCCGAAAGGGCGAGCGCCTCCTGCTGGTCGTGGGTGACATAAATCGTCGTCACCCCCAGGCGCGTGTGCAGGGTGTGCAGCTCGTTGCGCATCTCCGTGCGGAGCTTGGCGTCCAGGTTGGACAACGGCTCGTCCAGCATGAGAAGCCGCGGCTCCAGCACGATGCACCGGGCAATGGCCACCCGCTGCTGCTCGCCGCCCGACATCTGCGTGGGGAACTTGTTCTCGTGGCCTTCCAGGTGCACGAGCTTGAGCGCGGCCGTGACCTTCTCGTGGATGACCGGCTTCGACAGTCTTCGCAGGCGGAGTCCGAACGCCACATTGTTGAACACGCTGAGATGAGGGAACAGGGCGTAGTTCTGGAAGACCATGCCGAACGAGCGCTTCTCGGGCGGGATCTTTTTCTTCCCATCGTCGATGCATTCCCCGTCGATCGAGATCTCGCCATGCGTGATCGGGATGAGGCCGGCAATGCAGTTGAGCGCGGTGGACTTTCCGCAGCCCGAGGGACCGAGGAAGGTGATGAACTCACCGTTGGCGATCTCCAGGGAGAATCGCGAAAGGGCGGTCTTGCCGTCGAACTCTTTGGTCAGGTCCTTGACGATGAACCGGCTGAATTCCTTCATGGACACCTCATTCCAACAGGGGGCGTCGGAAGGGAACTCCCGACGCCCCGCGTGAGCGGCCGGATCTATTTCTTGATTTTCGAGCCGACCAGCTTGTCCCACATGTCGAAGGCCGCGACAAGGGGCTTGGCCTCCAGCTGCGAAGCGTTCGGAAACTTCGCCACCGCGGCATCATAGGCTGCGCGCATGGCCGGCCGGATGCGGTCCTGGCTCGCCTGCGGCGCCATGGTGAGAGGCACGCCCTTGATTGCCGGCCCCGGATAGAAGTACCCGTCGTCATAGGTGACGGCCTGCTGCGCCGGCTGCATGAGCCATGCCATGAGGGCCACGGCCGCCTTTTCCCGGGCCGGGTCGAGACCCTTCGGGATGACCATGAATTGCGTATCATTCACCCAGGTGGTGTTGTCCAGGAAGAACGCCTGGTAGGTGCCGGGAATGGTCTGGAGGATCCTCTGGTTCATGTCCCAGCCCAGGTGGCTGGCAAGGATCCACCGGGTCCCCTCCGCCAGTTCCTTGTACGTGATGGCCGTACCGGACGGATAGTAATCGATGTAGTTGTCCAGCTCTTTCAGGTAGGCCCAGGTCTTGTCCCACGTCGCGGGATCTTTCGGGTTGGAGTCCCCGAGAATATAGGGAAGTCCCTGGAGAAATGCGCGCCCGGGTCCCGAGTTGGCCGGCCGTGCGTAGAGGAACTTGCCGGGATTGGCCTTGGCCCAGGCCAGCAGGGCTGCCGCTGTTTTCGGCGGATTGGGCACTTTTTCCGGATTGTACGTGAACATGGGTCCGCCGGGGCAGAACACGTAGGCGATCCCGTAGCCGTCGAACAGGGTGTATGCCGCCTTTGCTCCGGGAACATACGCGTCCACCGATTTCTGGAAGATCTCCTTGTACTTCGGCATGACCTGGACCCAGATGCCCTGCTCTTTGCCCGCCGCGATCCCGTCGTAGCCGGTCAGGGCCATTGTGGTGTCGAGGTTGCCCGCCATCTGCTGAGCCTTGATCTTGGGCACGAGCTCGGGGGCGGTCAGACTGATGTACTCGATATCGGAAACGATATTCGGGTTGGCGGTCTTGAACGCCTCGATTGCCGGCTTGGACAATCGCAGGTTTCCCGCTACGTCGATGATGCTGAGCGTGACCGGTTTGTCCGCGGCGAAGAGAAGCGCGGGTCCGAGCGCCAGCACAATGACAAGACCTGTCGTGAGAAGAGTTTTTTTCACATCTGCCTCCTTCGAATCAACCATTGTCATGAAGAAACTCCGGTGAGCCTGTCATGCGCCTCCTCTCTGATCCGCGGATCTTCCGTGAAGTATTGGGGAGGGTAGTCGTAGACCACCCGGTTTATCAGCGTCCGTGTCAGGTGACTGTCGACGATCTCATCCACGCTGTCGATGATCCCGCTCTCGATGATCTCCCTGATCCTGCAGTGTTCGAGGATCACCGTGTCCAGACCGATGGGAACCACCATGGCGCGCAGCCTGTCATAGTTGTAATCCAGCTTCTTGATGAAGTGCCAGCTCCGTTCCCTTCCGCACGCGCGGAAGATGATGCGATGGAAGTCATTGTCCACGGCCAGCATGTGGTCCGGAGACTTCATTTTCGCTGATTCTCTGGGCGGGCTTCAAGTGGAGCTTGAAGATATTGGACCTGAGAACCTGGTACACCCACTGATGTATGGGCTGGTCTTTTTCCTGTTCGGAGATCTCGACCTTCAGCTCCTCAAGTACTACCATACTTGTATGGCAGCAATTTTGGACCCGTTCTTCCGGGTTGTCAAGAAAAAAAACGCGCAAGCCCGCGCGGGCCCTGGATCTGAATCAAAAAAGGAGGGCTGCAGAGGGATTGAAAATCCTGCACAATGACACTGACTCTCCGGTATGGTATGAGTTTCTCGACGACCTTGGGGTGAACGTGTTCAACTTCACCCACCTCCAGGGCGCACGGTCAGGCATCGCTCTAAATGACGGTCACGGGAGGTTGACGCAATGGCAAAGCTGCAGATACGGGAGCCGGGCGCGTGCCGGTACGACTTCATGGCAGTGGGCGCACTGGTACAGCGTTTCGATCCGGGGGTCGTCCCACTGCACGAGGCGCACCATTTCGAACGCCATTGCTCGGGCGCGGAATACAATCCTGCGGCAAACCTGGCGAAGTGCTTCGGGCTGCGGGTGGCAATGGCCTCGGCAAACGTCCGCTATCCACCGGGGTGGTGGGTTGAATCGGAGGTGCGCAGGGCCTGCGTCGAGCCGCATTTCAAGTGGTTCGAGTATGACGGAGTGCGGGGCCCGCGGATCGCGAACACCTATTCTGACCGCGGCATGGGAGTGCGGCCGCCCGAGGTGTGGTATGACCGGGCAAATGAGGCAGGTGCAATGCTCGCGCCGGGGGACTTCGACTGGAAGGATTTCTTTCAGACCCGCGGCGTGCGCTGGTTCCACTCCGGCGGCATCTTCGCATCCCTGTCTCCCAGCTCGTCGGCGCTGATCGAAGAAGGGATGGACGGCGCGCGGCGCGCGGGGACCATCACCTCGTATGACCTGAACTTCCGCAAGAAGCTCTGGGATGCCTCTGAGGGGGGATCCGCACGGGCCCGCGAAGTGAACCGTCGCATTGCCTCGCGCACCGACGTACTGATCGGAAACGAGGAGGACCTCCAGCTTGCGCTCGGCATCCCCGGTCCTGACCCGTCCTCCCGTCACTCGAAGCTCAGCACGGGCGTCTTTCACACGATGATCGAGAAAGTGCGGGCCGAGTTTCCCGACATCAGGTTGATCGCCACTACGCTCCGGGAGGTGCGCTCCGCCTCCCGGCATCTCTGGAAGGCTGTTCTCTGGTACGACGGCAGGTTCTACGAGAGCGAGGAGTGCGAGCTGGACGTGTATGACAGGATCGGCAGCGGTGACGGTTTTGCCGCCGGCCTCATCTACGGTCTGTTGACAGGGCAGACACCCGAGCGCAGCCTCAAGCTCGGCTGGGCTCATGGCGCGCTCCTTACCACCTATCCCGGGGACATCTCCATGGCGCGGCTGGACCAGGTGGAGGCCCTGGCAGAGGGACGCGGCGCCCGCGTCGTGAGATAGGGCGTGCAACACAAATGTCACGGAGTACCACGGCCGCCATACCGTGCGCGGTACTCCGCGCAGTTCGGCGGCATTCGTGACCGCGGAGGGAATCAATGAGCTGGCTTGATGAAAGGTTTGGACTGGAAGGAAAGACCGTGGTCATCACCGGGGGAAGCGGTGTGCTCGCCGGCTCCATGGCTGCGGCGCTTCTGCGCGCAGGAGCAAATGTGTCTCTCTGGGGCCGGCACGCGGAAACCCTGGAGGAAGCGGCGCGCAAGGCAGGCGCCGCTTCCGGCGGGACGGGGCAGGTCCACTGGGTCGTGGGGGACGCATCCAGCGAGTCCTCGGTGGCCGACGCAGTGCGCGCCACTTTTGAACGCTTCGGCAGTCTGGACGTGCTGATCAACGCGGTGGGCGGCAACAGGGGCAAGACATCATTCGTAGAGACCGACACGGCGCTCTTCGAGGAAGTGCTGAAGCTCAACCTTGTGGCAGGGCTCATGGTCCCGACCAAGGTCGTCTGCCGCTGGTGGATCGAAAAAAAGGTGCGCGGCGCGGTGATCAACCTCGCATCCATGTCTTCGTACGTGCCGCTCTCCGGCGTGTGGGCGTATGACGCGGCGAAGGCAGGCGTGCTGAACCTGACCATGGCAGCCGCAAGAGAGTTTGCCCCGCACGGCATCAGGGTCAACGCCATCGCGCCGGGCTTTTTCCTGGGAAAGCAGAATCGTTCGCTGCTCGTGGACGACGCAACGGGCCAGCTTACCCAGCGGGGCCGCGACATCATCAGCAGGACGCCGTGCGCCCGGTTCGGCGAGCCGGACGACCTTGCCGGGGCGGTCGTGTTTCTCTCCAGTGAAAAAGCCTCGGGATTCGTCACCGGCATCTGCCTCCCCGTGGATGGGGGATTTCTGGTGGACTGTGTATGAAGCTCGGCATCGGGCTCTATCGACACATGCTGACTCCGTCCCATTTCCGGTTTGCGCGGCAGATAGGCTGCACCCACGTGGTCGCTCACCTGGTCACCTACTCATCCACTGACAACCAGCCGGTGGGAAGCGGCGCCGGCGGGTGGGGTACGGCGGGGGACCCTGATGCGCTGTGGACAACCGAAGAGCTGACCAGCCTGCGGAAGCAGGTGGAGGCAGAGGGTCTCACGCTGGAAGCCATTGAAAACTTCGATCCGGCCCATTGGCACGACGTGCTCCTGGACGGGCCGAAACGGGACGCGCAGATGGAAGGCCTGAAACGTCTCGTGCGGAGCATCGGGGAGGCGGGCATACCGATCATGGGGTACAACTTCAGCATCGCCGGCGTGGCGGGCAGGGTGACCGGCCCGTACGCGCGCGGAGGGGCGGAGTCCGTGGGCGTCGAAGTGGTGGACCAGACACCCCTCCCGCTCGGTATGGCCTGGAACATGATCTATGATCCGCGCGCGCCGCGCGGAACCCTGCCCCCGATCACCTCGGAGGAGCTGTGGCAGCGGCTCGCCCGGTTTCTCCGGGAGATCCTGCCCGTTGCCGAGGAAGCGGGCGTGGTCATGGCTGCCCACCCCGACGATCCGCCGGCCCCGACGGTCCGCGGCACACCCCGCCTTGTGTACCAGCCCCGTCTCTATCAGAAGCTCCTGGATATGGCGCCGAGTCCTTCCAATGCGCTCGAGTTCTGCCTGGGCACTATCGCCGAAATGAGCGAGGGGAACGTGTACGAGGCCACGGAACAATACAGCGCGCAGGGCAAGCTGGCGTACGTGCACTTCCGAAACGTGCGCGGCAGGGTCCCCCGCTACCACGAGGTGTTCATCGACGAAGGGGACGTGGACATGGTGAAGGTTCTCGCCATTCTGAAAAAGAACCGTTACGACGGTGTTCTCATCCCGGACCACACCCCGCTGGTGGATTGCGGGGCCCCCTGGCACGCGGGCATGGCCTATGCCGTGGGCTACATGCACGCCGCCTTGAGGGTGATCGGGGATTGAGGGTAGAATCCCGCTTACCATGAAAACGCGGGCACCAGAGATCCAAAATGCCGCCAGGAGCGGCCGGGCAGAAAATGCCGCCAGGAGCGGCCGGGCAGAAAATGCCGCCAGGAGCGGC
>CAYTGX010000006.1:0-6371 GCA_964437385.1 uncultured Spirochaetaceae bacterium | reverse complement strand
GGGCAGAAAATGCCGCCAGGAGCGGCCGGGCAGAAAATGCCGCCAGGAGCGGCCGGGGGACAGAGATACTTCTCTCGGAATACGGCTGCCGGTCGCGTTTACCTTCGCCGGTGAACCGGATGATGTCGTCTTTTGCCGCCGATTTTCGCGAGGGTGTGGACATCAATCTCGGCGTCGGCTATGTGAACGAGAAAACCATCCCCCAGGCCCGGATCCGCGAGGCCCTTGGACAGGTGCTTGCGCAGCCGGGGAAGTACAAGTCTCCGCTGAACTACGGGGGCCCCAAGGGCTCGCCGTCTCTCATCGAGTCCATCCGGCGTTATCATCTCTCGCGGGGCGTCGGCGGGCTCACGAAGAGCGTGCTCTCCGGCAAGGAGATCATCATCGGCCCCAACGGGGCAACGAGCCTCCTGGAGGGGCTTGCGCACATTCTTCGCCCCGGCATCGTGCTTACCTCCGATCCCATGTACTACATCTACTGCGACTTCCTGGAGCGCAAAGGCTTCACTGTCATCACAATCCCGGAACGCCTGGACGGGCTGCACGCCGAGGACGTGGAGGCGAAGATCGAAGAGCTTGCCGGAGAGGCGGCGCGGATCAGCTTCATCTACGTGGTCACGGTCAACAACCCCAGTGCCACGATCATTTCCAACAAGGAGCGCACCGGCCTGGTGCAGGCGGCTGCGAGGTTGTCCCGGAAGCTGGGAAGGGCGGTCCCCCTCATCCTGGACAAGGCATACGAGGACATGATCCACGACCCCGGCGTGGAGGCGCCCCGCTCGGGTCTTCTGGACGACGAGGAGGGAATCGTCTACGAGGTCGGAACCCTGTCCAAGATCATTGCTCCCTCGCTGCGCATCGGCTACATGATAGGGGCCGACGGCCCCTTTCTCCAGGCCATGATCCAGAGGACCAGTGATGCAGGCTTCAGCGGACCGCTGATCAACCAGGAAATAGCCAGCTGGCTGCTGGACAATGTTCTTGACGAGCAGCTCGCCGAAGTGAGACGCGGCTACAGGGAAAAAGCCCTTGCCGTGAAAAGCTGGCTGACTGCAATGCTGGGCAACGCCATCGAGGAGTGCAGGGGAGGGCAGGCAAGCTTCTATTACTACCTGACACTGGACGGCATCAGGACGGATGAGAGCTCCCCGTTCTTCCGCTGCCTGTCCCGGACGACGGGCGAGGAGGAGGTGGACGGCCCTTCCGAAGGAAAGCTGCCCCGGGTGGTCTACATACCGGGAGAGTTCTGCGTGCATCCGAAGGGCGCCATGGTGGAACAGGGCACGCGGCAGCTCAGGCTTTCGTACGGTTACGAGGAGCTGGGACATCTTGAAGAAGCCATCGGCTGCATGGCGGAAGCCGCGCAGTACGCCAGGACCCGGCGAACCGGCGGTTGTCGATGAGCCGCCGATCGGGGTCCCTGGAACGCTTCATGGAGGTCAACCGCATTCCCGCCTCGCGCGTCGACGTTCCCCGGCTCTGCCAGTCCTTCCGGCAGGAGATGATCCGCGGCCTCGAGGGACGGCCCTCCTCTCTGCCCATGATCCCCACCTTCATCGAGACATCCCGGGAGGTGCCGCGCGGAGAGAAGGTGATTGCCCTCGATGCGGGCGGCACGAACCTCAGGGTGGCCGTGGTGAGCTTCGACCCATCCGGGAAGCCGGTGATCGAGGACCTGGCGCGGCACCGGATGCCGGGCGTGGACGAGGAGCTCGGCAAAGAGGAGTTCTTCAGGCGGATGGCGGGATTCGTGCTTCCATTTGCCGGCAGGGCCGACAGGATCGGCTTCTGCTTTTCCTACGCCGTGGAGATGATGCCGGACAAGGACGGGAAGCTCCTGCATTTCTCCAAGGAAATCAAGGCTCCCGGCGTGACGGGCCAGCTCATTGGAGGCACTCTCCGCCTGGCCCTGGCCCAGGGCGGCTTTCGGGATCCGCCGCGGATCGTGCTGCTGAATGATACGGTGGCAACGCTTCTGACAGGACGCAACGCCCTGCCGGGCAGGCGATTCGACGGCTTCATCGGCCTGGTCTGCGGCACGGGAATAAATGCGGCCTACGTGGAGTCCAACGCGAACATCAGCAAGATCCCCGGTCTCGATGCATCGGGATCGCAGATCATCAACACCGAATCCGGGTCCTTCGGGGGGACATTCGGGAAGGTCGACGACGAGTACGACTCCACCACCGCTGTTCCCGGCACGTACCGGCATGAGAAGGCGATCTCGGGGGCATACCTGAGCGCCCTGTGTCTTTTCACCGCGCAGCGCGCCGCACGCGCCGGCTGCCTGTCTGCGGAGGCGGAGCGCGGGCTGGAGAGAGTGCCGTCGCTCTCCGGCCGTGAATTGAACGACTTTCTGCTTTACCCCGACGGGGACAATCCGCTGGGCGCCGTGTGCGGCCGGGTTCCGGCAGAGGACGCCCGCGCTCTCTACCGGCTCTGCGATGCCCTGGTGGAACGGGCGGCGGCGCTTGTGGCCATGAATCTCTGCGCCCTCGTGCTGAAGACGGACAAGGGCCGGGACCCCCGCTACCCGATCTGCATCACGGCGGACGGCACGACCTTCTGGCAGCTTCGGTCCTTCCGCATGCGGGTGGAATCTCATATGCGCGCATTCCTGGCGGGAAAAAACGAGCGCGCATGGGAAATCACCTCGGTGGATGACGCTCCCCTCCTGGGAGCCGCCATCGCCGCACTGACCAACTGAGAGGGGAGACACCTATGCAGCAACCGTCGCCTGATGCCATCGCCAGGAGCTTCGAGAACGCGAAGACGGCGTACGCCCTCTGGGGCGTCGATGTGGAGAAAGCGCTCACCACCCTCGCGTCGATTCCCCTCTCCCTGCACTGCTGGCAGGGGGACGACGTGGGCGGGTTCGAGAGCGCCGCCGGTCTCACCGGAGGAGGCATCCAGGCAACCGGCAACTACCCGGGCAAAGCACGGACCGCGGAGGAGCTGCGCGCGGACTACGAGGCGGCTTTCTCCGTGATACCCGGGCCGCACAGGGCCAACCTCCACGCCATATACGCTGAAACCGGAGGACGGAAGGTGGAGCGGGACTCGCTGGGCCCCGAGCACTTTGCTGCGTGGATCGCGTGGGCAAAGAAACTCGGCGTCGGGTTGGACTTCAATGAGACGTTTTTCAGCCATGCCATGGCAGAGTCCGGCTTTACTCTTTCCTCCCGTGACCGGAAGGTGCGGGATTTCTGGGTGAAGCATTCGCAGCGCTGCCGCGAGATCGGCGAAGTCATGGGGAAGTCACTCGGCTCTCCCTGCATCATCGACCTGTGGATTGCAGATGGGTACAAGGACACCCCCGCGGACCGGTACACCCCGCGCGCGCTGTTGAAGGAATCGCTGGACCGGGTTTTCGAAAAGAAGCTGGACCCCCGATACGCCCGGGACGCGGTGGAAGGCAAGCTTTTCGGGATCGGGTCCGAGTCGTATGTCGTGGGCTCGCACGAGTTCTATCTGGCCTACGCCCTGAAGAACGACATGATGCTTTGCCTGGACATGGGGCACTTCCATCCCACGGAGTCGGTTGCGGACAAGATCTCGCCGATCCTTCTTTTCTGCAGGGAGCTGCTCCTGCATGTGAGCCGCGGGGTGCGGTGGGACAGCGACCACGTGGTCACCCTGAACGACGAGGTGAAAGCAGTTGCCGCGGAGGTTGCCCGCGTGGGCGCCTGGGAGAGGGTGCACGTGGCCACGGACTATTTCGATGCGAGCATCAACAGGGTGGCTGCCTGGGTGATCGGAGCCCGCGCCACGCTCAAGGCCATTCTCCTGGCGCTCCTCGAGCCGACGGAGATGCTGAAGAAAGAGGAGGCCTCCGGGAATCTGACGGCCCGGCTGGCCATCGGGGAGGAGGTCCGGGACCTCCCGTATGCCGCAGTGTGGGACCGGTACTGTGCAGAGCAGGGCGTGCCCGTCGGAATGGCGTGGCTGGACCGGATTACGGAATACGAGCACACGGTGCTCGCAAAGAGGCGCTAGCGTGGACCTGACGGAGCTGATTGAGGTTTCTCGATTTTTCGGTCTTGGCAATGACTTCACCGTGGCCGGCGGTGGCAATACGTCCGTCAAAGACGCCGCGCGCATTGCCATCAAGGCGAGCGGTGCCGGTCTGAAGGACATCACGGAGGCGGGGTTTGTGGAGCTCTCCCGCGAGGCAGTCCGGCAGGTCCTCACCCGCATCTACAGTGAGGATCCCTTCAAGAGGGAAGCCCAGATAAAGTCCGACCTGATGTCCAGCCGGATAGACCCCGAGAAAGGCGGCCGGCCGTCCGTGGAGACCTCGCTGCACGAGATGCTCACCTGGCGGTTCGTCGTGCATACGCACCCCCACGCGGTGAATGCGCTCACCTGCGGGAAGAACGGTGAGGCGGCGGCGCGGGAGCTTTTCGGCAAAGAGGCCCTGTGGGTGCCCTACACGGACCCTGGCTACCTGCTCGCAAAGCTCATGCAGAAACTGCTGAAAGACTACCGTGACGCGCACGGAGGAGACCCCCGGATCGTGCTCATGCAGAATCACGGGCTCGTGGTGGCGGCGGACACCACGGCGGAAATCCGCTCCCTTACTGACGAAGTGCTCCGCAGGATTTCCGCGCGCTTTCGAAAGCCGCTGCCCCGGGAAGAGCGCCCCGTGCCCGAGATAATGGTACGGATCCTGCCCGGCCTGCGCATGCTTCTTTCCGCGCCGGGCGCGGCAAAGGTCGCTGCCGTTCGCACCAGCGCCCTGGTGGAGCACTTTCTCCAGCCGGAAAACCAGCAGGGGGTCACCCTGCCGTTCATGCCGGATGACATCGTCTACTGCAAGTCCGCTCCCCTCCTGCTCTCCTTCCGCGACGATCCCGAGGAATTGTTCAAAACCATGCCTGCGGCGCTGGAAGGGTACAGGACGAAGTGGGGCTACGCGCCGAAGATCCTCCTGATCACCGGCCTGGGTGTTGTGGCAGTGGAGGACACAAAACGCTCCGCCGAGACCTGCCTGGACATGTTCGAGGACCTGATGAAGGTGAGCTTTCTCTCCGACGCCTTCGGCGGACCGCGTTTTCTTTCCCCGCGCGACATCCAGTTCATCGAAACCTGGGAAGTGGAAAGCTACCGCGCTGCCGTGGCAAAAGGCGCCGGTGTACGCAGGCGCGCGGAGGGCAGGATCGCGCTTGTCACGGGCGCGGCGCAGGGTTTCGGGAAGGGGATCACGGCGGGGCTTTTCAGGGAAGGGGCCAACGTGGTGATCGCCGATCTGAATGAGGCGGCAGGGCGGTCTTTGCAGGAGGAGCTCAACGCCGGGGCCGCCGCCGCAGGTATGACCAACCGGGCCCTCTTTGTGCCGGCTGACGTGACCAGCCCTGCCTCCCTGCAGGTCCTGGCGCGCGAGTGCGTGAAGGCCTTCGGCGGCCTGGACATGCTGGTGAGCAATGCCGGGGTGTTGAAGGCAGGGAGCCTGGAGGAGATGACCCTGGAGACCTTCGATTTCGTGACCAGGGTCAACTACTCGGGGTACTTTCTCTGCGTGAAATATCTTTCCCCGATCATGAAGCTGCAGCGCAGGTTCATGCCGGATCGGACCGCGGACATCATCCAGATCAACTCCAAGTCGGGCCTGGAAGGAAGCAACAAGAACTTCGCCTACGCGGGGGGGAAATTCGGCGGTATCGGTCTCACGCAGTCGTTTGCACTGGAGCTCGTGGGGGACGGGATCAAGGTCAACGCCATCTGCCCGGGGAACTTTTTCGAAGGGCCGCTGTGGGCAGACCCTGAGAAGGGGCTTTTTGTCCAATACCTGCGGGCCGGCAAGGTCCCCGGAGCAAAGACTGTGGAAGACGTGCGCCGTTCCTACGAATCCCGTGTCCCCATGGGCCGTGGGTGCAGAGTTGAGGATGTCCTGAAGGCGATCCTCTATCTCGTGGACCAGGAGTATGAGACCGGGCAGGCCCTGCCGGTGACCGGTGGACAGGTCATGCTGGCATAGGGGCGGGGCCTGCAGGCCCCCTGTCAGCGCCCTGTCGGGGCGCCCATTTTTTCCAGAGGCACAGCCGGACCTCACGGAAACGAGAAATTGAGAAGGGTCTCTTCTCAATTCCCCGAAATCGACAATGGTGCGGGCCGGTGCGGGGTTGCGGCCTGCTCCCGGTTCTGGCCTGGATTCTGCCCCCTTTACATAAAGCAGCTTTTTCTATATGTTTTTGCCTCTGGTTAACTTCGAAATCTAAGGCAGGCAATCAATGGCACGCAAGTGTGACATATGTGGAAAAGGTACGGTCTCGGGGAACAAGGTGAGCCACGCCAAGAACAGGACACGGAGGGTGTGGAAACCGAATCTCCTTAAAATGCAGACCATGGTGGGTAAGACCAAGACGACGATC
>CAYTGX010000005.1:0-97387 GCA_964437385.1 uncultured Spirochaetaceae bacterium | reverse complement strand
ATGGATGCCGAGGGCGTACTCGCGCACTCCGGTATGGACGGAAGCGAGCCTCTAGACGAACCGCGGGTCGGCGGGCCTGCGCTCCCCGCGGGAAAGCATGAAGTCGATCCGGTCAGGGGAAAGGGACTCGGTAGCGCCCCTTTGCCCCGTCACCAGCGCGCCTAGAGCGTTCCCGAGCCTGCATGCGTCAGCGAGCGGCCGGTCGGCCAGCAGCGCGTGGATGAAACCCGCGGTAAAGGCGTCCCCCGATCCGATGGTATCCACCGGCGCGACCAGGTACGCGGGCTCATAGACAGTCTCTCCTGTGGCAGACACGGCACACGCTCCGCCCTCGCCCAGCGTCACGACCGTACAGCGCAGGTTGGTCATCTTTACCAGGGCCATGGCCTTTTCGGCTATGGTCCCGCCCGGCAGTCTGAAAATCCGGTCAACGGTGAGCAGTTCCTGGTCGTTCAGCTTCAGCACATCGGCACTGGCTATTGAAGAGATCACCTCCGCGTCGGTCCAGCAGTCCTTGCGAAGATTGAGGTCAAGGAGGATGAGCCTTCCCTCGAAGGCCTCCAGAAGCATGTCCAGCGCGGCGCGCGAGGTCGGGCTCCGACGGACAAGCGTGCCGAAGCAGAGACATTCGGCACGCGCCCCGAGATGAAGCAGCTCCTCGGATGCCGCAATATGATCGTAGGCCACGTCCGCGGTGATCGTGAAATCGTGGTTTCCCTTCTCGTCGAAACTGACGCTCACCGTGCCCGTGGGGGCAGTGTCGTCCCACTGGAGCCAGCCTGTTTCCATTCCGAGCGCCGTAATCCTGGCAAAGGCCTCGCGCCCCCTGTCGTCCCTGCCCAGCCTGCTTGCGATGACGGCACGGTGGCCGAGGGTGGACGCCCGAAAGGCGAAGTTGAACGGCGCTCCGCCGAGGAGCGGGCCAGTGGGCAGCAGGTCCCAGAGGACCTCACCGAAGCTGACAATAGTTGCAGTCTTGTCCGTGGATCGGGGATTGTGTAAAGGAGAGCTCATGCCGGCAGGCAGGGCAGGCGGTGGGAGGCCCGCAGCCCGGCTAGATCATGTCGATGCCGGATCCCCGCGGGTTCTGCGGATCCGGCTTGTTGTTCAGGTAGTAAAAGGCAGAACGGATCTTTGTCCCGTTTTTCGGTGAAATGCGGCCTTCCTTCAGCCAGACTGTGACCGTGCGCGCATTCCTCTGGAACATGCACGCCAGCGCGGAAGGGGACATGTCGTAGGTCTTGCCGATCCATCTCAACATCGACTGCGGGCTCTTTTCGCTCATGCGTGCTCCTCCGAAGCTGCTTTCTCGGCCTAGGGGCTCGCTTTCGTCCATTCCTGGACTTGCTCGCCCTTGGCCTCACTGCCTTAGAGTATCGGAGGGAATTCACAGAGGCATGACGGCTACGGTGCGCGCCCAATCCGCGGAATACCGCGGCGCCCGAATCCGCGGAATACCGCGGCACACTGGATATGGTGATCCTTTCAAGATACAATCAGCGAAGGTCCGCGAATCCCATGAAGTGCCGTCCCCCCCTTGTTGCATTCCTCCTTGCTGCCGTGTCATGTGTTACGATATGCCCATCGCTCCTGGCGGATTCTGCGTCGTCCTACGCGCAGAACAGGGTCGTGACGGTCCTCACACTTTCCGGGCCGATCGATCCTATTTCCGCCCGCTTCGTGCAGCGGGGGCTGGACCGGGCGCGCCAGGAAGGGGCGCAGCTCGCCGTGATAGAGCTGGACACCCCTGGCGGTCTCGGTGTGTCCATGGACCAGATCGTGGACAGGATTCTCTCGTCTCCTGTGCCTGTGGCGGTGTACGTATGGCCGCAAGGGGCGCGCGCTGCGTCGGCGGGTGTCTTCATTGCCATGGCCGCTCACGTGGCGGCAATGGCCCCGGGCACGCACATCGGGGCTGCACACCCGGTGGATTCCGGCGGCGGAGACATAGGCGGCGTCATGGGGGAGAAGGTTCTCAATGATGCCGCGGCAAAGCTCAAGGCGCTTGCAGAGATGCGCGGGCGGGACCCGGCGTGGGCGGACCAGGCGGTGCGCCGCAGCATTTCCCTCACAGAGAGCCAGGCCGTGTCCCAGCGCGTAGTAGACCTCTCCGCGCGCGACCTGGGAGACCTGCTCTCCGCCGTGGATGGCCGCACCGTGACGACGCAAGCCGGGCCTGTTGTCATTCACAGCTCCGCCGCAGAGGTCAGACGCTTTCGCACGAATCTCATGGACTGGCTCCTCGGCTTCCTCGTCAATCCTGACATCGCTTACATTCTTCTCGTCGTGGGCATTTTCGGAATTACCTTCGAAATCTCATCCCCCGGTGCAATCGCCCCCGGTGTCGCAGGGGCCCTCGCGCTGCTCATGGCTTTCATCTCATTCGGAAACCTGCCGACCAACATGGGCGGGATCGTTTTCATCCTGCTTTCGATCGTGCTCTTCGTCGTGGATCTCAAGACCCCGACGCACGGGTTTCTCACCGCGGGGGGCATCGTGGCGTTCGTGCTCGGCTCGTTCCTGCTCTTTCCGCTTGGACGGGCCCCGGCGCAGCTGCCGGCCGGAGCCGCACCCATACCGCATGTGACCGCCGTGCATGTCTCGTTTGTGACCATCGCTGTCATGACAGTCCTGGTGGTGGCGTTCTTCGTATTTGTCCTGGGCAAGGGAATCCTTGCACAGTCACGGCGCATTTCCTTCGGCGCCGAGGCCCTTGCGGGCAGCGGCGGAGTGGCGGTCACTGACATCGCCCCTGAGGGGCTGATCCAGTCTGCGGGAGAGCGATGGAGCGCACGCGCCGACCAAGGATCGATACGCGCCGGGGAGAGGGTCGAGATCGTCGGCCGCGAGGGGCTGTGCCTGCTCGTCCGCCGCGCAAACAAGGGAGGTATCTCATGAACTATATCTGGGTCGCGGTCATAGTCGTCTTTGCGATTATCATCCTGTCGTCATCGATCAAGATCGTACGGGAATATCAGCGCCTCGTCGTGTTCCGACTCGGCCGTTCTGTCGGCGCCAAAGGCCCCGGGCTGGTATTCCTGATTCCCATCGTGGACAAGCCGGTATGGGCGGACCTCAGGGAACTTTACCTGGAGATTCCCAGCCAGACCTGCATCACCAAGGACAATGCGCCAATTGACATCGACTTCCTTATTTACTGGCGCGTCATGGACCCTGCCCTGTCGGTGATCCAGGTGGCGAACTATGCGGGGGCAAGCCAGAAGATCGCTACCACCACGCTGCGCGCCGTGATCGGCGACATCCCGCTTGACGACGTCCTGGCCAAACGGGAGGACATCAACCGCGTCCTTCGCACCAAGCTGGACGAGGTGACCGAGCGCTGGGGCGTCAAGGTGACCAGCGTGGAGATCCGTGAGATCGTTCCTCCCAAGGACATCCAGGACGCCATGAACCGTCAGATGTCCGCGGAGAGGAACCGCCGTGCGATGGTCATCGAAAGCGAAGGCAAGCGCGCTTCGGCCATCCTGGTGGCGGAAGGGGAGAAACAGTCGGCCATCCTGAAAGCGGAAGGAGACCGGCAGGCAGCCGTCCTGCGGGCGGAGGGATTTGCCCTCGCGCTGGAAAAAATCTTCGGCACAGCCAAGACGATCGATGCAAAGACCATGATGCTGCAGTATTTCGATACGCTGAAGCAAATGGGCACAGGGGCGGCGACCAAGTTCATCTTCCCCATGGAGTTCATGAGCATGCTCAAGCCGCTGGCGAGCCTTGCCGACGAAGCGGTGAAGAAGTCAGGGGCATAGGGCTGCCTGCGTGGCAGAGGGAAGCCCTCGAGGGAGGATGTATGGCCGAGCTCATGAGATGCAAGTCGTGCGGCTACGTGATGGAAGCGGGCAGCCTTGGAGATGTGTGTCCTGCGTGCGGCGTGCCGCGCAAGATGATGGAGCCGTGGAAAGACCCTGTTTCCGAGAAGCGCAGGCTTCTCCTGTCCTTCGATATCCACCCCATCGTCGTCCATTTTTCCATTTCCTTTGTCGCCTCGGCGCTTGTGCTCGCCCTGTTCGTGCTGGCGTTCCCCGGGCTCTTTCCTGAAACACTGACGGGGATCCTGCGCGCGCTGGAGGGGGTGCTGCCCCTGGCAGTCATCGCATCCTTTCTCACCGGTCTTTTCGACGGCACCATCAGGTTCCGGCGGACGACCACTCCCCTGTTGAAGACAAAGCAGCTTTTCGGCCTGGCCTTCTTCGTGACAACAGCGGCGGCGGCCATTCTCACATTTGTCGCAGGATCCTATGACACGTGGGTGAGGGTCGCGGATGCCGTGCTTCTTGCTGGAGGCGTGGCCTGTGCTGTGGGACTCGGCAGGATCGGCAGCCGGCTTCTGCCGGCAATGTTTCCCGGTTAAGAAGCCGAACCACTGCCGGGAGCACGCATGGGCGCGTGACGGATCGAAAAACACAAAAGGCCTCCCTACTGGGAGGCCTTTTGTGATTCAGCGCGGGCGAAATGCTACTTCTTTCTTGCGGCAGCGGCCTGCACGGCGTCTGAGAGGGCCTTTTCGCCGTCATTCAACTGATTCTGCACCGCAAGGGCCTTTCGGAGCGCGTCCGCAAAGTTGCCCGCGGCGTAGTCCTTGTCCGCGTCCGCCACTGCGGCTTTTGCCTCCGCGAGCTGCCTGGCCAGCGCACCGAAGTCGAGCTTGATCCCTCTCACGTTCCTGGCCGCCGCTGCTTTCTTCTGCGCGTCAGGAAGGGCCTTGTTCAGGGCGTCGATGAGCGTGCGTGCGTCCGCTTGAGCCTTTTCCTTGTTCCGAGCGGCATCGTTCAGCGCTGCTTCAGCTGTCGCCTTGGCGTCAAGGGCGAGGGTCTTCACCTTGTCGTAGTGCTTTGCGGCGATTTCGGTGTCCATCTGGGCCAGCTTGTCCTGGGCAGACTTCAGCGTATCCGGCGCGTACGCCACGATGTCCGGGTTTTTCGCCGCGGCGGCCACGGCTGCCCGGGCAGCATCGATATCCGCCTGGGGCGGCTTCGCGCATGCGAAGAGCGCAAGCACCAGCAGTACAGGAACCATTATTTTCAGTGAGCTCATGTGAATGGAGCCTCCTCGGGTACAGTGTAGCACAAACTCGCGGCTCACGCACTCACCTGCACTTCCCCCCCGCCTCCCTGCATTCCTACGCGCGCCGACTCGTGCTACCCTGCACTCGAAACATCGGATCAGGCGGCCGGATCCATGCGCGTGGAAAACAAGAGGCAGATTCATGGAAGCAGTCATATTGGACGGGAAAGCGCTTGCCCAGCAGATCGAGGGTGGGCTGGTCGTCAGGGTGCGGAAGCTTACCGAGAGACCGGGAGGCAGAGCTCCTATCCTTGCAACCATCCTGGTAGGCGACGATCCGGCCTCCGCGACCTATGTGAAAATGAAGGGAAACGCCTGCCGGCGGGTCGGCATGGAGTCCCTCAAGGTCGTGCTCCCGCAGGCCACCACGACGAATGAGCTGCTTGCCCGGATCGACGAGCTGAATGCGAACCCGGGGGTGAAAGGGATTCTTCTCCAGCATCCCGTGCCCGCCCATATCGAGGAGAGACGCTGCTTTGAACGGATAGACATCGCGAAGGATGTCGACGGGGTGACCCTGCTCGGCTTCGGCAGGATGGCGATGAACGAACCTGCCTACGGCTCGGCCACTCCGGCAGGCATCATGCGGCTGCTGGCTCACTACCGCATCCCGCTGGAGGGAAAGCATGCGGTGGTTGTCGGGCGGAGCCCCATCCTCGGAAAGCCTGTGGCCATGATGCTCCTCAACGCAAATGCGACCGTGACGATCTGCCATTCACGGACGCAGGGCCTGGCAGACATCGTGGGAAGCGCGGATCTCGTGGTCGGGGCGGTCGGCAAACCGGAGTTCATCAAAGGCGCGTGGATACAAGACGGCGCGGTGGTCGTCGATGCCGGCTATCATCCGGGCAACGTGGGCGATATCGAGCTCTCCGCGGTGATGGAGAGGTGTGCCGCCTATACGCCGGTTCCGGGCGGGGTCGGGCCTATGACGATCGTCACTCTCATTGCCCAGACAGTAGCCGCGGCGGAGAGCTCGGCAGGGTGAGGCCGCGGCATTCAATGGCGTCCGTCCGGCCTCAGGTCTTCGCGCGCAGGTATTGGTTCGGCCAGGCCGTCTCCGCCCGAAGCTCTGCGGCGGCATGCAGCGGCCAATAAGGGTCGCGCAGGAGCTGGCGCGCCAGGACAACGAGATCTGCCTGGCCGTTGCGCAGGATGTGATCCGCCTGCTGGGCAGATGTAATGAATCCGACCGTGCTGGTGGAGATCCCCGCTTCCCGACGGATTCTGTCCGCGTACGGTGTGAGATAACCCGGCCCCGCAGGGGCCCCGGCGCTATGGATGTTGCCGCCGGCGGAGCAGTCCACAAGATCCACCCCGTCCGTTTTCAAAAGGCGCGCCAGCTCCACGGACTCATCAATGTGCCATCCGCCTTCCGTCCAATCGGTGCAGGAAATGCGTGCGAAAAGCGGCAGTCCCTCCGGCCATACTGCCCGTACTGCCTGTGCGATTTCACGTGCAATGCGCGTGCGATTCTCGAACGTGCCTCCGAACCTGTCCGTGCGTGTATTGGAAAGCGGAGAGAGGAACTCGTGCACGAGATACCCGTGCGCAAAGTGCAGCTCGACCACCTTGAATCCGGCGGAGAGGGCTCGCTGCGCCGCCGCCTTGAAAGCGGCGGCGGTCTCGACGATCTCCTGCAGGGAAAGCTGGTCTGGGACAGGGGAACCGGGAGCGAACGGAATGGGGCTCGGTCCTACCGGGATCCAGCCCCCGTCAGATTCCGCAACGGGATGACCACCCATCCACGGAACCGACACGGATGCCTTTCTTCCCGCGTGGGCAATCTGGATGCCCGGCGCGGCTCCCTGCAGACTGATGAAGCGCGCCAGGCGCCCAAGAGCCTCCACGTGCCCGTCCTTCCAGATGCCGAGGTCATGCGGGCTGATCCGGCCGCGCGGCTGTACCGCGGTTGCCTCCGTAACGACACAACCCGCTCCTCCGACCGCGCGGCTGCCCAGGTGGACCAGGTGCCAGTCTGTGGCAAAGCCGTCATCGCTGGAGTACTGGCACATGGGTGACACGACTATGCGGTTGCGAAGCGTGATGTCGCGAATTGTCAGCGGAGTAAAGAGCATTCGTTCCTCCCCTCCAATGATAGCAGGAGAGCCGGGTCCCTGGGAAGGTATTGCATTCTAGCACGCGGCCATAATTTGCTCAGGATTGAATCTGGGCGCGCCCCCACTGTGAAAACACTACTTCGACAGCCTCTGCACGACTACGATTCCAAAAGGGCTGAATCCTGGATCAGGGGTGGGGCTGCCTGAGGGGATCAACAATCCGCCTGCACCGATAGTATACGCCGAAATGGAGTTGCCGCCAAGATTTGCCAGATAGATCGCGGAGCCGTCAGGGGTAATCGCGATTCCCCATGGAAGGGATCCAGCAGCGAACGTTGGAGTGCTTAAGGGGGCAAGCATCCCATCAGTACCAATGGCATACGCCGACACGCTGTTGCTCATGTAGTTGGTTACATAGAGCCGGGAGCCATCGGGGGTAATGGCCATTCCTCGAGGGTAGGATTCCGCAGCAAAAAAAGGTGTGCTCAGAGCGGTCAACACGCCGTCCACACCGATGGAATAGGCCCACACGGTGCCGCTGCCCGAGCTCGTGACATAGAGGAAGGAGCCGTTGGGCGTCACGATGATTCCTTCTGGGAGACTTCCTGCAGCGAAGGAAGGTGTACTCAGGGGGGTGAGTATGCCGTCAGAGCCAATCGCGTATCCCGACACTGTGCCGTTGTTGTTGTTTGTCACGTAGAGGAAGGACCCATTGGGCGTCACGGCGATTCCGTGCGGATTTGATCCTGTCGAGAATGCAGGGGTGCTCAACGGGGTGAGCAGGCCGCCGGCACCGATGGCGTAAGCCGTCACGACGCTACCGGCGGCAGCGGTTGCATAGAGAAACGCGCCGTTGGGTGTGGCCGCGATTCCCCAGGGGTATGCCTCGGCGGCGAATGTGGGCGTGCTCAAAGGGGTCAGCAGGCCGCCGGAGCTGATGGAGTAGGCCGAGATGGAGTTGCTGCCGCTGTTCGACACGTACATGAGCGAGCCGGTGTGAGTCACCGCGATTCCGTGGGGAAAACTCTCCGTCGCGAAGCCGGGGGGGATGAGGGGGGTAAGCAACCCGCCCGAGCCGATGGCGTACCCTGACACGCCGAAAAGGTCAGTAGAGTTCGTGACATATACGTAGGACCGATACGGTGAAATAATGATTCCAACAGCAACCACCGGGAAGCTGACACTCGCACTCCCCCCGCGCGTCCCGTCAGCAGCATAGGCCGTCACGTCAAGCCGGTAGAACCCGGCAGCAAGAGGACTGGAGTTGTAGGTGAAGCCTTCACCGACGCTCACACCGTTCAGGTACCAGACGTAGACAACGTTGCCCGTCCCGTCCCCTGCCGACGCAGTGGCCGTGATGCTCGTCCCCGCCGCATTCTTGGAGCCGACCCCGCTGATGCTCACCGGGATCGGATCCGCCATCTCCGGGGTGATGTCAACCTGCACCGAGCCGCCCGGCTGGTTTACATTCGAGAAGGCATAGCTGCCCGTGGTCGTCTGCCCCGCGACAATCCTCACCACTTCCACCGCTCCCATCACCATGGTGCTATTGTCCAGCAATTGCAGCGTCAGTGTCTGATACCCCGCCGGTATAGTGGTGCTGGAGCAGGTTCCCTGGGTGCCCGACACGCTGAAGCTCAGATGCGTCTCCGGGCCTGAAGGAGGCGTCAGGGTCGCAAGGATCGAGGGTCTGTCCACCTGCCCTTCCGGCCAGGTAACCGTGAGGCTCAGCGTGCCGTTTCCACCGAGGGGCACGACCGAGACAGCTACAACGGCGGTTTGCCCGGTATGCACTGTCACCGTTGCCTGGCCAATACCGATAACAGTACCCGCGGCATTCAGCGCATTCACGGTCACGCTCCAGCTTCCGAATGCAAGGCCGTTGACTGTCACGAGACCTCCGGAGGAGCCTTGGGAGAAAGTGGCCCCCCCGGGTCCTACGCCGCTCACGGAGTAGCTCGCCGCAGTCATGTCGAGTTGAGGCAGAAGGGTCCTGACGTTGATGTTGTTGGTGACCTGGATGGAGAGCGAGCCATCTTTCGCCGTCGCAATTGGATTGGGGCAGCCAGCCAGGAAAACAACGAGCAGCGCTGAAGCGCATGCCGCGACCCACGAAAGATTCCGCTTATTCATACAATTCTCCTTGGGCAGCTCCGAGAGTCGAACTTTTCTTTAGAGAACCGAATGACAGAGCAGACTCACATAAATGAGCTTCTGGAGATTTTACAGCAGGAGCCTCATCTTGTCAAATACAAAAACCAAGGAGTACTTTCGTGCACCCGCACCACATGCCCGCTTTTGGCAGGGTGCGATGGGGTGACATGACTATACGGTTGCGAAGCGTGATATCGCGAATTGTCAGGGGAGCAAAAAGCATCCGTTCCTCCCCTCCGATGATAGCGCCGGAGCCGGGTTCCTTGGGAAGGTATTGCGTTTTAGTAAGCGGCCATTTTTGCTCCTCAGTGGGACAATTCCGGTTCTTACATTATGCAGAGGATACTTTTTCCTTGTCATTTATGTCTTTTGCGGATATACGTTATTGAAATCGTGTCTGAACGTATCAAGGGCGTGAGGACAGGGAAAATATGGCTGAAGCTGACGAAAAGATAGAATCAACTTCTGTTGTGTCTTCTACCGGTAAAGTTGATCGACTCACCAGGACTGTCTCCATGGATGAACCGCGCCTGGATTCAAATCCTTTACGAAGCAAAACACTAACGCTAATGTCCGCCGATCATGTGCAATGGCATAACTGGTGCGGAGCCATGCAGCAAACGTTCTAAAAAGTGAGGGAGGAGCAAATGGCAAGAACTTTCAGAAGTAGTGCAACCGTGCTGTGTTTTCTTGCGCTTTTCTTCTCGCTGGCAACATGCAGCAAGCAGGCGCCATCGAACCAGTCCCAATCTCTCGCACAGCGCAATGAAGAGAATCCAACGTCAGCCCAACCCAGCGGAACACCCGCTCAGAACGTCCAGCCTCAGCTTATCGTGGCAGACTATGTTTCCGGTGACGTGCAGGCCAGCAAGCTCTCAAACTGGGACCCGGTTGAAACGGGCATGTCCCTTGAACGCAGCCAGTCGGTCAAGACCGGCGCCGCATCAGAGTGTGAGCTGCAGTTCGGAAAAATCGCTGTTGTCAGGATCCAGGAGAAGACCGTCATCGAGCTGAAAACTGTCTCGTTGGGGGACAGGAGCCGCGTTGCATTGGATCTTGGCCAGGGCGCTGTTCTCTGCAAGGTACGCAAGCTCGCCACCGGCGAGAGCTTTCGTGTGCGGACCGAAACTGCAGTAGGTGGTGTCAGGGGCACCGAGTTCCGCATGAGCGTCAGCGGGGACAAGAGCACGGTCGTCGCAGTCAAGGAAGGAGCCGTTGCTATTCTTCCAGTGTCTGCTGATGTCAACGCAGCAGAGCAGGCGGCAGACCAGGGAGTTTCTGCCGTCGACGATATGCTGGACAAGATCCAGGCGTCGGCACCGGTGATCACGAGCGGCCAGCAGATCTCCTATACACTTCAGGCTGCGGCAAAGTCATCCGCAACGCTCGAGGGGATGGGAGATGTTGTGAAGAAAATCATCGAGGAAAGCCGCAACAATCAGCAGGTGAGCACTCAGACCCTCCAGAAGGTGGACCAGCTGGTGCAGAAGGCAGCCCCGACACTCCCCACAGCGGCAGGCGCGCCGATCGCGATATCACCTCAGGGCGCCCAATCCATGAAACCTCTCGACACCATGGAAATCCGAGAGAACTCTCAAGCCCCGGCGATTTCACCGCCATCCCCACAAAGCCAGGTGACCCCACCGGTGCCCGTGAAACGCCCTCTTCAGCCGATCGAGAGCAGGATTACGGCCAGCAAGCGAGCCCTTGTCGGACAAGTCCTGTCATCCGGTCAGACTCTCGTCGCGGTGGATGCGTCGGGGGTCCTGGTGGCGACCACCAGGGAAGGCAAAGTCGTCTGGACTGTCAGAACCGCGAATGCGCCGAACGAGAATACGCCTCCCGTGGTCGCGGGCACCAATGTCTATTTCAGCGGGGCAAAAGAGTTTGTCATCGTGCGCCTGGCCACCGGAGCCATCGTTTCGCGGACCCCCCTGGACAGCACTTCGGCTCATCTCTTCGGTCAGCGCGTTCTCGTTGCATCTTCGCTCGGACTTTTCCCGGCGGCGGCCTCTATTCGCGTGTTCGATCCCGCTACCGGACGAACAGCGCGCGACATCACGATACCCGGGGGGTCGTTGATGACGCCTGCGGTTGCCGACGGAAAAATCCTCACGGTCAACCAGACCGGCGCTCTTCTCATAGTGGATCCCGCTACCGGCTCCATCGATACGCAAATTCCTACTGGAGCTACGCAGCCTGTTGCGCTTTCTGTCAGCCTGAAAGGGCAATCCGCATTTTTCGCGGACAGGAAAGGGTTGGTTGTGGCGGTGGATCTGTCCAACAAACAACTTCTGTGGTCAACACAACTGCCCGGCACAGGCTCCGGAGGGGTCTTTCAAGACCTCGCAATCACAGACGCAGGTGTCTACGCATTTTCGCGAAATACGCTGTTTGCATTTTCAATAACTGACGGCAAACCACTGTTCGATCCCATTCCCGAGGTGACGACTCCGCCTCTCATCTCCGGAGGCAAATTGTACATTGGCAGCGCAACACGAAAGCTGCTCGTGCTGGATCCTGCTACCGGAAAAACAATAAGCACCCTCGATATAGGCGGGAAGCTTGTGACACGACCGTCGGTTGACGGAAACAGGATCATCGCGGGAACAGACAGCGGTCAGATAATCATCATCGATCCCAGCGCTCTCCAGTAAGTGGAAGGAAAGGTGATGCGGTTCGGGAGGCCGTTCATTCGTGAGGGAGCCTGACATGAAACTGCGCTTTCTGATCAGTCGACCACTGGTGCTGGCCCTTGTCCTCGGAACGTGCCTTGTTTCCGCGCTGGGGGCCCAGAGTGAAGCCGGGCGGGCGCGCATCGCGCTGTACGAGCCGGCCGGGCAGAAACAGGACGGGACTCTGACGGCAGTGCTTTCCACGATGGCCGACAGCGTGGAGATGAGCCTGGTGGTGCTGGACCGCTACGAGGTGAGGCGGCTTGCGTCGGCGGACCCCGTGCGGGACCTGGACAAGATCCGCGCCTACTGCGAGGCGAACCGCATCGACCAGGCAATCCTGGGAAGTGGCAGCGCGCGCACGGGAGGGGGCTACGACTTTCGCCTCGTGGTATACAACCGGCAGAAGGACGCCATCACGGTTGATCGAAAAGGCTCTTCGACCGGCGCGCTGGACATGTTCGATGTGACGGACGCGCTGGTGACGTCGCTTCTGGACGGTCTGAGCGGGACGCACCTGCTGTTTGGATCGCTGGCGGTGCAGAGCAGCCCAGCCGGGGCGATGGTGGCGGTGAATGGCAAGACAGTGGGCACGGCGCCCCTGTCGTTGCGTGGACTGCCGGTGGGGGCGGTGGAGATCAGCGGGGAACTGGAAGGGCATGAGGCTGCCACGGCAACGCTGACGATCGTGGACGGGAGCACGACGAACGCCAGCCTGAGCCTGCCGCGGAGCACGGGGACGCTGGCGCTGGTGGTGCCGAAGGATGCGATGGTGCAGGTGAAGAGTGCGGAGATCGGGCAGAAAGAGCTCACGGGGCCGGGCGGGACCGAGCTACCCACGGGAGAATACGAGGTGCAGGCAAGTTGTCCGGGTCTGCCTGCGGTGAGTGGGCGGGTGACGATCATTCGGGGAGCCAGCGTGCAGCTGCTTCCGTGGAAAAAGGGTTACCTTGCCCTGGAGTCAGACCCCGAAGGGGTGAGTGTGGTCGTGGACGACCAGGACAAGGGAAAGACACCTGTGGTTGTCGAAGTCGAACCTGAGACGCTGCATCGGGTGGAAATGAAGAAGGAAAAGTACAAGGCGTATCATGTGGCCCTCACCACAGAAGCGGGGGACAAGCGGACCTTTTCGGGAAGCCTGACGTTCCTGCCGGGAACCATAAAGGTGGAAACCTCGATAGCAGGTGCGGATGTTGAACTGGACCCGAGCGATGATTCCGCCGACACCAGTCGCACAGCCGTGACACCTGCTGTGTTCGGCAACATCCTCGCCGGAAATCATGTTGTGCGCATTGCAAACGTGAAGGTGGGCAACCGCATTTACACGGTCGGCGACCCTGTCCAGGTTGTAGTGAGCCCTGATGAGGAAACCATTGTCTCGAAAACATTCGAAGAAGGGGTGGCGCACCTCACATTTGCTGATGCGCCGTCGGGGAGCATAATCACAATTGACGGGAAGGGCGTAGACTCCGAGAGCGCCCTCGGGACAGGTATTGATGTGCCGGCGGGGCGGATGGAGGTCTCCATCCAGGCACCCGGCTCCCAGAGTTGGGTCGGCACGGTAAACGCGGAGCCTGGCCGTGCGATTCGACCTTCCATTGACTTCATGGCATCGGTGCTCCCACGCCGTACCATTACGCTGGATGGAAAACCCGACAGCTGGGCAGGAATCGAGCCTCTCCGCGGATTGTTCAAAGTCTCGACCACGTTTATGCGGCAGACAAGATTCGCAATGGCGCGAGTCTATATGGCACGTGACGAGAAGAACCTCTATTGGAGAGTCGACTTTGGTGAAGTGAACCCGATTCTCAAACCACCCAAAGGAACGGCGAAAGCCATAGCGTGCGAGCTCTCATTCCTGCTCGACTCAGGAAAGGAATTGAATCTTGGCGCCAACTACTCGGAGCTGTCTAGCCGTCAGGGCTCGTACGCAGGGGTCTATGATCCATCAAAGCGTCAGTGGTCGCCCCTCACATTCACCGAGGACTTCAGGAACAGCGACACCATGCTTGTTGCCCGGATCGGTCTGGACAGGATATTCAGTTTCCTCAAGAAAGGAATCATTGCGAGATTCAAACTCGGCAACGACAACGGATCCACTTGGGAAGACTACCAAATTTCCGAATTGTGCGTTGTCGACCTTTCAAAGTAGCGTCATCCGGGAAGCCTTGGCGCATCGCGAATCGTACGCACGCGCCTTTTGGCGGGGTGTGCCGGCCGGGAAGGGTTCGGCGTTTCGGACAATCCTCTTTCATGCTGTAACCCCACTATGAAAAACGACTGTGTCGAGCTCCTGGCGGACCTGGTTTCCATTGACTCGGTCAATCCCGACCTTGTGCCAGGGGCGAAGGGTGAAGGGGAGATCGCCGCTTTCGTGGCTGACTGGCTGCGCCGGCGGGGGATCGAGGTGCACGTGGAGGACTCGGGCAGGAGTGATCGACCGAACGTGGTCGCGGTTGCCCGGGGGAGAGACGGCGGCAGATCCCTGATGCTGAACGCCCATATGGATACAGTGGGTGTCGCCGGGATGCAGGGTCCGTTTCAGCCCGTGATCAGCGACGGGCGGCTGTCCGGCAGGGGGGCAATGGATACCAAGGCTGCCCTGGCCGCGTTCATGGTTGCGCTTGCTGAAGCCAAAGAGCTCCCGCTTCGCGGGGATGCCCTCCTCACTGCCGTGGTGGACGAGGAGTATGCAAGCGCCGGGACAGAAGCGGTGGTGAAGAAATGGAAAGCGGACGCAGCGGTCGTGGGAGAGCCAACAGGGCTTCAGATCGTTACCGCGCACAAGGGGTTCGTATGGTTCGAGATAGAAACCCACGGCGTGGCGGCCCACGGCTCACGGCCTGACCTTGGTGTGGACGCAATAGCCAAAATGGGGAAGATCCTCGTGGCGATCGACGAGATGGCGACGAGGCTCCTGAAGTCGCGCGCCCATGCAATCCTGGGCCCAGGATCGATCCACGCCTCGTTGATCCAGGGCGGGCAGGAACTGTCCAGCTATCCCGCCTCCTGCAGACTGGGCATCGAGCGCAGGACGATACCGGATGAAAGCATCGACTCCATTGAGGACGATCTCCGGCAGGCCCTCGACCTCATAGCGCGCGAAGATCCCGGTTTCACGGCAACACTCCGCAGGCTCTTTTCACGCGAGCCCTTTGAAGCGCGATGGGATGAGCCTGTCGTGGAACTGGCAAAACGCCATGTCGAAGCTGTCACAAAAAGGCCTCCGGTGATCGCCGGCATGAGCGCCTGGATGGATTCAGCATTGATCAGCGCAGCGGGAATCCCCGCGGTGATATTTGGACCGTACGGAATGGGCCTCCATGCTGAAACCGAATGGGTCGATCTGGAGTCCGTGCAGGCGTGCAGCGCGGCTGTCCTTGGCATGATTGAAGACTTCTGCCGATAGCCCGCGGGGTGCGGCCGGCGGCTACGTGCCGCCCTGAGTTGGCGGCTACGTGCCGCCCTTTTTCTCGTCATCGAACACGATCACAGCCCCCCCAACGTCTATCACGTCGCCTGACTCCAGGGTGCGGGTCTTCACAGGCTGGTTGTTGACCAGGATGTCGCCCGTGCCGACCACCGTGTAGCTTTTGGTCTTCTGGTCGAAGAGGATCGTCGCGTGCTGTTCCTTGACCTGCGGGGCACCCACGATCGTCAGGTCCGCCTTTGTGCTTCCGCCGATCACGGTTTTTGCCGTCGTGAGCGGAACAACGCGTGTCACGGCATGGCCCACCTGGGTTTGAAGCACCTCAAGCCGGGCGGGCTCGTCCTTTCGTTCAAGGCGGAGAAGGCTCAGGCCCCAGAGGAGGAGAATTGCCAGGACAAAAGGGATCACCAGGAGCAGCGTGAGCCTGCTCAGGGGAAGCCCGAACACGGTGCTGGCAAAGTAGAACCGGGTGACCGAGACCTCTCCGTCGGGCGCGGTGATGCTCGCGCGCACGTACTTCTTTTCTGCAGGGATAAGGGTGGCGCGGTATGTGAGGAGATATTCCCCTGCCACCTGCTGGTGGATCGTGTCATAGACGCCGGCCAGCTCGTCCCTGTTCCTCGCATCGAAGATCTTGCCTCCTGTCTGGAGCGCGATGTCTTTCAGGTTTTTGTCCGGAACGCTCCCGGTGCCAAAATTGACGGCGTAGATCGTGTTGCCTTCTTCCTGGTTGGCAGTGACGGACTCCGTGTACGTGAAGATGCGGTTGCCGAAGACCGGGTGGGTCTTGCCGGCGTGCTGGACATACGGATAGTTCTCGCCATCCGAGAGCACAATGATCGCCTTGCGGCCCTGGATACCGGCGAACTCCTGCGCGGCAAGGGCCAGGCTGGCGTACAATTCGGTGTAGGCCTGGTCAGGAGCAGGCCGCTGGATGCCGTCCAGCAGGCGGTCGATCCCGCGTCTATCCGTCGTGGGCCGCGAGAGAAGGTGATAGGAGGTATTGAAATACGCAAGGCCCACCCGGTCAGCCGGATTGGTCATGCCGGCGAGCAGCGTGCGCACGGCATCCTTGGCATGCGTAATGCGCATGAGCGAGGGATCGGTGGTGGCCCGGCCGTCCAGCGTATCGTACATGCTGCCCGAGTCATCGATCAGCAGCAGAAATGTCATGCCGGAGACAGCGCCGGCGTTCGGAGTGAAAACGGAAATCTGCGGGATCTCCTGGAAGCTCACCCCGTCGGAGGACTCGGCGATCTTGAAGGCGTCCTTCTCGAGCCCCTGCACAGGCATCCCCTGGTCATTTGTCACGCTGACGTACACCCGTACGTTCTGGGTGACAAGGAGCCGGGACGCATCGATCTGCGCGAGGCTTATGTTCAGCGCAAAGCCGATGCCCGGGAAAAACAGCAGAAGCGACAGGATCAGTGCCCGAGGATGTTTCAGGGTCATGGAAAGCCCCCTCATTCGTATTTGTAGAAGATCCGGGCCGAGCCGATCCGGATCACGTCGCCGAGCCTGAGCCGCCGTTCATCGATCTTCTGCTCGTTGACCAAAATGGGAAGTCGCGGCTCGAGGTTGACCAGCACCACCTCCCCTTTGCGGATTCGGACCTGCGCCTGGCGGTCCGCGAGGTCTTCATAGGAGGGAAGGGCAATCTCGTTGCGCGGGGAGCGGCCGAGGCGCATGCGCCTCTGGTTGAGGAGGAACTCCTTGCCCTTCAGACCGCCGGTCAGGATGCGGAAGATTCCGAAAGACATCCCCCGCTCGATCAGGCCGTAAAACCCGCCGATTGCCAGTCCGAGCACGGCGAAGCCGAACAGGCGTGAAATACCCGCGCGGGGGAGGAGCAGTCTCCCATATTCCAGGACAAAGCCCCCCAGGAGCCCGCCGGCCATGCCGCCGAGGATCCCGATTCCGATTTTTTTCAAGGATCCGGCGCGCACGCCCTCCCCGGCGCCGACGAACACGCCGAGTACCGCCCATCCGATTGCGTGTGAGAGCGGGAGCACCACGCGCTGGAAACTGGCATAGGATTGCATGACGAGAGTGCCGATCAGCCAGAGGACGGCCTGTCCTGCAAGGAGACCGAGCCCTCCGCCCACGAGGCCCACGAGCGCCCCCAGAACGAGGCCTGTGGGGATGCGGGATTTGACGCGCGAGGTGATGCCCTCGGCCGCGCCGAAGAATGCCCCCATCAGCCCACCGGTGACTGCCCCCAGGAAGACGGAAAAAATCAGGTACGAGGGGAATCCCGCCTGGAGAAAGAGGATCAGTTCGGCTGCCGGCCACGCGCATAAGCCTGACAGCAGTCCTATGGCGAGGAGTATGAGCCTGCGAGCGAGTGTAGTCATGCGTACCCCCTATCTGGTCATCTCGACGTTCAAGGATCCCCGCTGCGGGTCGAAGCTGATGCTCAGGGAGACCGCTCCCCTGGGGCTCAGGTGAAAGTTCACGCTTTTCTCCTGCGCCGGTGGACGGCGGACTGTCAGGCGATAGTCCCCCGGGCTGAGTTGTATCTGCTGATTGCCGGTGTCCAAGGACGCGAGCTTTTCGAACTTTCCGTCCTTGCCGCCCCTCAGGTAGTAATCCGAGCCGTTCAGGAGCAGCTCTGCCCCTGCAGCATGAGAGACCAGGGTGAGCGTTCCGGGCTGCGGCACCAGCCGCACATCGAGGTTCAGCACCGTCTGGTAAGGCTTGACCACAAGGCTGTAGACCTGAGGATAGTAGCCTTCTTTTTCGAAGCGGAGCCGGTAGCTCCCTCCCGAGGTGAAGTCCTGCGGCCGCGTGGCGCTCCATGGCATCCAGTGGTTGTAGAGGAATACGGACAGCACTGCGGAGCTGGTCAGGTCCTCTCCCGTTGCCGCATCAGAGATAGTGGAGCTCACTTCCAGCAGCCGCTGTCCGCTCCCCTGCCGGACGGCAATCTGCAATCCGTCCATCGTGGAGGTGACCTTCTTCTGCACCACGCGGGGAGCAAGGGTGAAGGAGCTCCAGAACAGCTCACTTTCCAGGCTGACCTTCAGGCGATACCTTCCGGCAGGCAGATACACCTTCTTCGAGGCAAGTGTAAAGCTGTCCGCCGATGCGCGGGAGGCATCCGGACGGAGCCTGAAATCGATTCCCGTGATGCGCGTAAGCTGGTTGTCATCTTCCCGATAGAGCACCGGCTGGAAGAAGACCTCGTCGGTCTCCTTGTACGTGGTGTCCACCACGGCGGAGACGACAAGCAGCCCGTAGCGCCCGGGTTCGAATGTTTCGAACCACCAGCCCTGCTGGTACACGTACCAGGCTCCGGCGGCAAGCAGGCATGCCAGTATGACCGCGGGCACGAACCATGCGAGCCAGGTGCGTTTTCTCCTGAACAGGCTGCTGATCTCCTTGCCTTCGACCACGTTTCGTACCGCGTGCTGCAGCGAGGCCGGGTCCCGTCTCCTGATGCGCTTTTCAAGCAGCCGAATGACTTCCTTCAGGTCCTGGTAGCGCCGACGGGGCTTCACCCTCATGCATTTGCGCGCGATCCGGCGCAGCAGTCGCGCGGTGCCGGGATTGAGCTTGTGCGGAGGCGTATACCGCCCCTTGTGGATCAGGTGGATCGTCTCTGCCGTGAAGGAGCCGGGGTAGGGCGTCTTTCCCGTGAGCATTTCGTAGACCACGATCCCCAGCGAATAGATGTCCGCGCGCCGGTCCACGTTCTTTGCGTCGTCGATCTGCTCCGGGGGGATGTAGGACGGCGTTCCCAGCACCATGCCGTCCCGGGTGAGCCCGTCATCGGTGTCTTCCATGGAGGTGGCAATGCCGAAGTCCACCAGCTTCACTTCGCCCTGCCGCGACAGCAGGATGTTGCCCGGCTTGATGTCCCGATGGATGACCTGCTTGTCGTGCGCGTATTTCAGCGCTTTGCATACCTCGTAGAGGATCAGCATCGCTGCATCATTGGAGAGATAGCGCTCCCTGCGGATCAGCGCGTCCAGGGAGATGCCGTCCACGTACTCCTCGACGATGTAGTAGTGACTGCCTTCCTTGAAATGATCGTGCACCTGCACGATGTGGTCGTTCTTGAAATCCATCATCATGCGGGCTTCGCGCTTGAATCTTTCTATGAACTGGCTCCCGCCGCGCAGGGTGAGCTTCTTCAACAGGACAGTGCGATCCAGGGTGGGATGGCGTGCCTTGTAGAGCGCCCCCATGCCGCCTTCCGCGACCTTGGAGATTATCTCGTACTTCCCAATCCTGCGCACCGGGCTTTTTTCCATGTCATACTACCTCGTCCGCATGATAATCGATTTCAAGGACATTCCTATCCGGTTCGATCTGCGAGGATACCGGCAGATGGGCGATAATGAATTTCTCCGGGTCATGGATCTGGACGAGCCTGCCTTCGGCGCGCAGCCGATAGCGTCCGGAGACCGGTCGATGCCCGGTGAAATACCAGCCGTGGCTGCTTTCCGACTCTCCAAGGTAGTGGGCCAGCATCCGCTGGACGCTTCCCCCCTCGGCTTCGTCATTGTCCGTCCAGGTGAGCCCGCTCACCACCTCGGGATGCCGCCGATATGCGATTATGCTTTCCCTGTTATAGAAAGAACAGGGCTCCGCATGGGAAATGAGGAAGCCCCGGCCGACGGCAAGGAGGGGCAGTTCTTTTTCAAACAGGGCATATGCTCTGATCATCTCCTCCCCGTAGAAGCGCTCCATATAGTCCAGCGTCATGATGCCTTCAAGGGCGAACTTGCGGAAGGGAAGGTTGCCGTTGCCCATCTCGTTTGTGATGTTTTCGTGGTTTCCTTTTAGAAAATGGAAGCGCCCGGGAAAGCTGCGCTTCACTTCCATAACCATTCCCATAACACCAAGGCTTTCCCGCATCTCCTGGTCCATGCTGGCGTGGACCCGGTACTCCTCCTGGAACTCGTGCATCGCCGTCCGCCAGCGCCTGGCAGCCCGGCCTTCGGAATGCACGCCGTCCCCCAGACACACGATCTGGAGCCGACCTTCCTCCAGCAGGTCTATGGTCTTCCTGCCCTCTTCCGCCTTGTACGCCAGCACGCTGAGGAAGAAATCCATCCGGGCATGCAGGTCCGGGACCACGATCGTGGGCAGTCCCGGGTCCAGCAGCACGAGGCCGCCCGGCCTCCAGTCCGGATCCGCCGGGCGCACTCCCTCGGGCTCCGTTCCCAGGACTTCCAGCACCTCCAGGAGATTTTCCAGGTAGGCCTCGCGCTCGGGAGGCTCCCTGCGGTGGTAGATTTCGAGGAGCTTCTCGGCGAGTGCCGCCATTGGAGGAAGCCTACTCCGTTTCCAGCTCCTTGTTCACGTCCACGAACTGCTTCGTGAGTATCTGCGTGGCCTTCGTGATCTGTTGCTCCTGCTCTTCCAGGTCCATGTCTTCGCTGGTCACGGCGATCTTGAAAACAGGGGAGGAGCTCTTGATGGGTCCCTTTGTGAATGTGACCGGCGTGCCTTCCACGACTTCGGCCCCGAGCTCGGACCCTGGCTGCGTGGCGATCTCCGGCACGTCCTGCCGCAGGCCGATGCTTGCGTATTGGACGGTTCTCCCTGCCTCGCGCAGGGGGCCGATGTTGATGAGGGAGCCAGAGTATGTCATGGCCAGGCAGCCGCGTGGGTCGGTCTTTTCCAGGAGGTCGACCTCTTCCATGTTCATGCGGGCAAGGAGCTTCTCGAAGCGTTCTTTTTTCTCCAGCCATCCCTGGGCGATCATATCCACGGACTCCTCCGTGTCAGGGAGACCCGAGGTCTTGGTGATCTGCCGGATATGGCTCTGGATCTCGACAGGGATCAGGTCAAGGTGTTCGCTCATACGTTCCTCCTGTGCGGAATATAGCCCTTTTCCGTCCGCCTGACCGTTTGGCCGCAGGGTTGAGATTGCGGACAAAGGACACTACCTTTTCAGGAGGGGGTTGCCATGTCGGAAAACGCGCGCGTCTTGAATACCGCGATAAAGGCCCATCTTCAAGGGCTTATCCGGAGCTCCGGTCTGCCGGAAACGGAGGATTCTTTAGCGGTGATGACCCGGATATGGTTTGGGAAGAAAGACATGTTCGAAGCGCAGATCAAGGCGCTGGACATGCGCGAGCTGGAGCGGCTCTCCGCCGACGATCCCCGCGGCGTCCTGCTCCTGACCTGGTCGGGCTCTCTGCTCAGCATGGGCCCGCTGAGGGGAGACCGCTCGGGGAGGAGGACTGAGTATGCCAGCATCGAGCTTCGCACCGATGTCCCGCACCTCGCCCTGTCGGAGCAGGGAGAGCTCGAATCCGACCCGACCGTTGGTCAGCCGGCCACGCTGCGCGCAGGACCGGTTTCAAGCACTTCCCCTTTGCTCACGATAGCCGCCTGTGACCCGGCAGTGCCGCCCGAAGAACAGGAAAAAAGGATACGCGAGGCCACGATATTCCTTACGAATGGCTTTGTCCGGATCAATCGCACAGTGACCAGTCCCGGCCGTGATTTTCCCGAGCAGCTTACAATAAAATCCATTGTCACGTACCTGGCGCGGAAGAATGAGCTGAGCCAGAAGCAGACCCGGCAGCTCATCGACGACTACCACATAATGCTCGAATCAGGGCTTCTTCTTGGCCTGCGGGTACCGCTGGGAAAGATGGGACGGCTGTCCCTGCGCAAACGGCCGGCGAGGAAGGCCCGTGTGGGGATCAACCCTGCGACAGGGGATACGATCACCCTCAAGGCAAGACCGGAAGAGCAGGCACCGCGGATGGCATTCAGTCGTTTGTTGAAAGACCGGGTACGACAGACCCCTTTCACCGGCAGCGGTGGGGAACCTTGAGCTGCAGGTCGTAACAGACCCGGCGTGATGCCTTACTTCTTGTCAGCCCGTGACGGCTTTTCCTTGCCCGGCAGGAGCTGAACGCTCTCCACCGGCTTGGTGGACAGCTTCAGACCCCGCGCCGTAAGGCCGCAGGCCGGGACTTTGCCCAGATCCACGCTGACCGCCTTCACTTTCTGACGCTTGAACGGCACCATGTTCAGCTGCAGCACGCCTGGATTCTTCTTCTCGGAAAGGAAATCGATGCCCACCGACCCTTCCTTGACCAGCGAATAGGTCTTGTTCGTGATGAACCGCTCGATGTGCACCCGCTTGCCCCACGCCACTTTCGCCGCGTCCCGATAGATAAGGACGAAATGCTCCCCTTTGCCGGGATCCCAGACGGCAGCATACAGCAGAGCCCCGGGCATCCAGGCCTTGTCCGGGGGTGCCATGATGCGGTAGGTGCCGTCCGAGGTCACGGTGAGGATACGGTCGTATTCCGTGACATTCATCACGAACTCAGAGCCGCGCATGGAGGAGCCGAAGTAGCCGGCCTCCCTGTCATAGCTCAGCCGGATGTTCGCCCTGGCGACCGCCACCTTGTCCACCGTGTGGAAGGTCTCCACGACCGTCCGCCGGGGAAAGAGGTCCCTGTATTTTTCCACGAGACCCGACAGCCAGCCGAGGGTGGTTTTTGTGAGATTTTTCAGCCGGGCATTGCATTGCCTGATGGCTGCGACAATGTCGGTGATCTCCCCGCGGTTCTTCTTGATGTCGTAGGCTGAAATCCGGCGGATCCTCAGGTCCAGCAGGCGCGCGACATCGTCCTCTGTCATGGCCCTGACGAACAGCTTCTTGAAAGGCTTCATGCCCTCGAAGACCTGCTTTTTCACCGCCTCTTCCGTGGCCGCCTTTTCTATGGCCTTGTAGACCCTGTTCTCTATGAATATCTGCTCCAGGGTGAGCCAGTGCCGGCGGTTTTCCAGGTTCTCCAGCTCGTGCTCGAGCTCGGCTTTGATCTGCTTCTTCAGTATGCCGGTGAACTCTTTCAGGTATTCGGAGATGGTGATTTCAACGGGACGGTCGTTCCTGATGACGACCATGTTCGAGCTGATCGACACCTCGCAGTCCGTGTGCGCATACAGCTGGTCCATGACCGCCTCCGCCGTGGCCCCGCGGGAGAGGTGCAGTTCGATTTCCACCTTGTCCGTGGTGAAATCGCTTATGGTGCTGACGCTGACCTTCCCCTTCTGTACGGCCGCCTCTATGGAGGTAATAAGGCTCGTCGTCGTCGTTGACCAGGCAACGTCGCGGACCACCAGCTTCTGCGCGCTGGGCACTTTTTCGATCCTGGCCCGTACCCGGATCTTTCCCCGTCCGTCGTCATATTCGCTTGTGTCGATCAGGCCGCCCTGGATGAAGTCCGGCGCAAGAGAGTAGTCATTCCCGCGAAGAATGCTGATCTGGGCTTCCAGCAGCTCGATGAAATTGTGCGGAAGGATCGTAGTGGACATTCCCACCGCAATGCCTTCTGCGCCCAGCATGAGCAGCACAGGCACTTTTGCGGGAAGCTCGCGCGGCTCCTGGCGCCGTCCGTCGTAGCTGGGGATATTCTCCGTCAGCGCTTTGTTGAACAGGGTTTCCACCGCCAGGGGCGTCAGGCGGCACTCCGTGTAACGGGAAGCAGCGGCCGAGTGACCGGTGAGGACATTGCCGAAGTTGCCCTGCTTCTCGATGAAGTAGTCCTTGTTGGCCAGCACGACAAGGGCATCTCCGATGGAGGCATCACCGTGAGGGTGCAGCTTCATGCACTCCCCGATGACATTGGCCACCTTGTGGAACTTCCCGTCGTGCATTTCAAAGAGGGTGTGCAGGATGCGCCGCTGCACCGGCTTGCAGCCGTCCCGCAGGTCCGGGATGGCCCGGTCCAAGATCACGTAGCTGGCATATTCGAGGAAGTTCTTCTCCATCAGGGGCTTGAGCAGGCTCACTGTGTCATCCCTTTATGCGCCTTGCAGAACCTCGGCCACGAGATTGTTGACGATGAATTTTTTTCTCTCCGGCGTGTTCTTGCCCATGAGAAACTCGAGCGTCTTGTGCACGCCGCCCATTGACTGTATCTGCACTTCCAGGAGCCGGATGTCGGCACCCATGAACTGCTTGAACTCCCCGGGGCTTATTTCCCCCAGGCCCTTGAAACGGGTGACTTCGTTTCCCTTCAGGCTTTTCATGGCGGCGTCCCGCTCCCCCTCGCTGTAGCAGTAGACCGTCTCGCTTTTCGTGCGCACCCTGAAGAGCGGCGTCTCCAGGATGTAGACATGTCCTTTCAGGACCAGCTCCTCGAAGTAGTGCAGGAAGTAGGTGAGCAGGAGGTTCCTGATGTGCATGCCGTCCACGTCCGCATCAGTGGCGATGATGACCTTGTTGTAGCGCAGGCCCTCCAGGTCTTCCTCGATCCCCAGGGCGCGCATGATGTTGTACAGCTCCTCGTTCTTGTACACGGTGTCCCGCTTCATGCCGTACACGTTGAGCGGTTTTCCCCTGAGGGAGAAGATTGCCTGCGTATAGACGTCCCGGGACTGGATCATCGGGCCGCCTGCCGAATCCCCCTCCGTAAGGAAGATGCTCGTCTCCTCCCGCCTCTTGTCCTTCGTGTCACCAAAGTGCACTTTGCAGTCCGTGAGCTTGGGAATATGGATCTCCACTTTGCGGGCCATTTCCCGGGCCTGCTTCTTGATCGTAGAAAGCTCTTTCCTGATCCGTTCGTTCGACTTGATCTTCTCAATGAGCTTTTTCGCCTCTGATTCGTTCTTGTGCAGCCAGGTAAGCGTCTGCTGCTTGACCTCTTCCGCCACCCAGCCGCGTATCTCGTTGTTGCCAAGCTTGTGTTTCGTCTGGCTTTCGAAGACGGGGTCCTTGAGCTTGATGGCCACTGCGCCGATCATCCCCTCCCGCACGTCCTCCGCCGCGAAGTTGATTCCGGCATACTCGTCGATGGCCTTCAACACTCCCAGGCGGAAGGCGGTCTGGTGAGTCCCTCCGTCAATAGTGAACTGTCCGTTCACGAAGCTGAAGTAGTTTTCTCCATAGTTGGCCGTATGGGTGAAAGCGAACTCCAGGTGGGGACCCTTGAAGTGGGCTATCTCATAGTGCATGGACTCGTCACCTATCTCCTCCACGAGAAGGTCCTGCAGCCCGCCCTGGCTCAGGACGGTTTCACCGTTGTACAGGAAGCGCAGGCCCCTGTTCAGATAGGCGTAGTAGCGCAGCCTCTTGAAGATGAACTCGTCATTCCACGCATATGAGCCGAAGATCTTCGGGTCAGGGGTGAATCGGACCAGCGTGCCGGTTCTGGCCTTCGGCTCTCTACCCTCTTTCTGGCTGGCGAGCTTGCCGGCCTTGAACAGCCCCTGCATGAACTTCCCCTCGCGAAAGCTTGCGACCTCGAAATCTGCGGACAGCGCGTTGACCGCTTTGGTGCCGATGCCGTTCAAGCCCACGGAGAACTGGAACACCTCGTCGTTGAACTTGCCCCCGGTGTTGACCTTGCTCACGCAGTCGATCACCTTGCCCAGCGGGATGCCGCGGCCGTAGTCGCGGACGCTCATGGCTTCTTTTTTCCGGACGATCTCGATGACCTTTCCTTCCCCCATGATGAACTCGTCCACGCTGTTGTCGATGATCTCTTTCAGAAGAATGTAGATACCGTCCGTGGGGTTGGAGCCGTCACCCAGCCTCCCGATGTACATTCCCGTGCGCAGGCGGATGTGCTCCAGGGAGTCCAGTGTCTGGATTGCTTTCTCGTCATATTTGACGGCAGTTTTCGCCATATGCGTCCTTACATGAATGAACGGGGAATGGGTCCCGCCGCTTTTGCTCAGCCAGCGGGCATGTTCCGTATTTCTTTCCATAGTAAGGAGAATGGGCTGAATACGTCAAGTGCAGACATCATCTTCTCCCGTTCCCCTCGAGCAGTGTCCGGGGACGAGAGAGTCAGAGCGCGTGTGTGAAATGCATCGAAATAGTGCCTAAATTGCTTGCCGAAGATGCACATTGTCGGTATGCTCATCCTTGGAGACAATGGCGTGGCAAGGAAGCTGCATGTCGAGATCATGCCGGCAAACTGGCGCCGGATGAAGGTGTATATCGAGGAGTACAACGCGGATATCCGAAGAGTAACTCCACGCTACAAGCCTGCGGATGTCATCAATCTCGCGCTGAGCCAGTACTTGAAATCGAAGAAGGTTTGAAATCCAGGAGGGCCTGATCAAACGTATGGGAAAAAAGCGGGGCAAGGAAAAACCGGGTTCGAAAAAAATCAATGTCGAAATCGCACCCGGCAACCAGGCTGCGATGGATCGCTACATCGAATCCTACAATCACAAGCCCGATCGAAAAACTCCGAAGATCAAATACACGGACGTGGTCAACGAAGCACTGGACAGGCTTTTCAGCACACGTCGGCCCGCGCCAGGATCGAAGGCCGGCGAAAGCAAGTAGCAGGGAGGACGTATGCCAAAGGACAAGAAGAAAGAAGGCGGATCAAAGACGACAGGAAAGAAGAAGGACCTGGGAAAGCCCCCCAAGGAGAAGAAGGGAAAAAAGACGTTCTTCGCCGCCGTCGTGGCAGAATCGCTCACACCGGCAGGGGCTCCGACAGTGCGCTTTGATGAGCCCAGCAGCACTCTTGTGTTCGGGCTTCCGTCCGGGCTGAAGGGTGACACGGGAGATCGCGGAGCCGCGGGAGAGCGTGGACCAAAGGGAGAGGCCGGCGCCACCGGGCCCCAGGGACCTGTTGGACCCCAGGGTCCGCAGGGGGCTCGCGGTGAGCAGGGCCCGCGCGGCGAACCGGGGCCTGCGGGACCCGCAGGGCCCCGGAGCGAGCCTGGCATCGGCGTTCGCTACGAGGGTGCAGAGCGCGAATCGGACTGTCACCTGCTGGTCGCGGCGGACGGAACGCTGCGTTACGTCATGAATGGAAAGACATACCTGGTTCAGCTGACTCCAGTCAGGTCCTGAGCCGGGAAATCACAAGGAGGACAAAGAAATGGCCAAGGTCAAGACCGTAAAGATTCTCACCTTCACGCTTCCGAACAAGGTAGGTCAGCTCGCCGCAGTAAGCGAGCTTCTCGGCGGAGCAGGCATCAGCATTTCGGCGATTCGCGCCGCAGACGTTGGGGCGCACGCGGAATTCCAGCTTGCGGTGAAAAACCCCGTCAAGGCGAAGAAGGCGCTGACGCCCCTCGGTGTGGAAGTGAAAGAGTCGGACGCGCTCTGCATCGAGATGCCGAACAAGTCGGGGCGGCTTCACAAGGTGGCAAAAAAGCTCGCAGAGGCGGGCGTAAACATCCACTCCACGTGGGGGACCGCGTTCACTGGAAAGACGGCGAGCTGCATCGTGGCCACTTCTGACGATAAGAAGGCAATCGCAGCGCTGAAGAAGTAGGATCCGGGTCCCGGGCTGCGCGGGCGCCCCCGCGCTGCCCCCGTTTCGTGCGAGCCGCTCAACTCCAGAGCGGGGGCTTCAGGACCATCAGAACCACGATGCCCAGGGTGAGAATGCGCTGGGCAATCCCGAGGACCATACCGCGGCCGGCCAGGGCCTCGTACTCCATGGAATCCGACCGCGACACTGGAAGCTTCAGCAGCAGGCACCACAGAGCAAGCTGATATCGCGTCCCCATTCCCGGCGCGTTTGCTGGAACCAGGGATCTTCAGGACGCCGCATCGCGGATTCTCGCGATGTCCCCGGAACAGCACACGGATCTTGAAGGCCTGCGCGCGGTTCACCAGTCCCTCCATCCCCGCCTGATGATCGCCACGCACTTCAGTCACCAGAACCTGGGCCATCGTGCGCTGCGCCGTGTGCTTTCCCCGCAGGGAATCAAGGCAGGCTTTGACGGGATGCGCGTGCAGTTCTGAACCATCGAAGAATTCATTCTCTCCTAACAGAAAGCTCATTTTGCGCTAACTCTGCTTTCATACCCTCTGCCCGCGTTCTGGAACGCGAAAGGAAGGAGATTCCATGAAGAAGATTCTGCTCATTCTTGCCGCTGCCCTGATCTCGGTCACCGCGATCGCTGCTGCGGACAAGCCTCTGGTCATCGTCTGGTATCCGAACAACTCGAGCGACGACGTGAAGTCCGCCCGCGTTGCACTGGACGATCTCATTGCAAAGGCAACCGGCCGCCAGGTGGTTGACAAGCTCACGACGGACTACGTGATTGCCATCGAGGCCATCGCAACCGGTAACGCTGCCATCTGCTACCCCGGCGCGGTCGGGTATGTTCAGGCTGAAATGAAGAACCCCCACGTGGTTCCCCTGGTGACGAACTCCAGCCCCAGGGGAACTCTCGATGATTCGGTCTACTACAGCAGGCTGGCGGTGCGCACAGCGGATGCCCCGAAGTACATGGCGGGCGGCACGTACTCCATCGACAACATCAAGGGCAAGACGATGTCCTACGTTTCCTCCAGCTCCACGTCCGGTTTCATGGTCCCCAGCACCATGATCAAAGCCTATTTCGCGAAAAAGATGGGCTGGACCGCCGACCAGAAGGTTGAAGACCTCTTCCTCCAGGGCGGCTCCGACCAGTTCTTCAGCCAGGTCGTTTTCGGGCAGTCCCACCAGGGCTCGATCTTCAACGTGCTGAGCGGCAAGGCTGATGTATGCGCGGTGGACGACATCGATGTGGATCGCTATTTCGACCTGAAGTCCGGCAAGGCGAACACCCCGGGCGCAGTCTACGTCACAAAATCAGACGCTGCGGCGCCTTTTGATACAGTTCCGGGAACCTCCTTCACCGTCATCGCAGGATTCACCGTGAAGCAGGCCCCGATCATCGTGAACACGGACCTGGTCAACCCCGCCACGTTCAAGGCACTGCGCGCCGCATTCACCTCGGATGCGGTCACGAACAACCCGAAAATCTTCGTGCCGGAAGGGTTCAAAGACGAGGCCGGCAACCCGGTCAAGGGGTTCTTCACCAAGACCGACAAGGAGCGCTTCCTCCCCGTCGACGCGGCCTGGTACGACTCCATCCGGATGATGATGAAATAGCGGACTGTGGTCCGTGCATTGCTTCGGCCCCGGGCTGCCTCCCGGGGCCGATTTTCAAGGAGGAAAGCCAATGGCCATACTCGAAATCAGGCATCTTTCAAAACGGTACAAAGACGTCCTTGCCCTGTCAGACGTCAGCCTCAAGGTCCGGGCAGGAGAGTTCGTCACGGTCATTGGACGGTCTGGAGCGGGAAAATCGACACTCCTCCGCTGTGTGAACCGCCTCGTGGAGGCGAATTCCGGCAGTATTGAGTTCGATGGCGTGGAGGTGCTGACGCTGAAAAAGCACGACCTCCGCCGCTTGCGCACTCGAATCGGCATGATATTCCAGCATTTCAATCTCGTGCCCCGGCAGACCGTGATCGAGAATGTCCTTCACGGACTCCTCGGCTACAAGTCCACCCTGGCCGGGGTCCTTGGATTCTACACGGCCGAGGAAAAAGAGAAGGCATTCGACATCCTGGATCGCCTGGGACTGAAGGACCAGGTCCACAAGCGCTGCGACCAGCTTTCCGGCGGTCAGAAGCAGCGCGTCGGCATTGCCCGCGCGCTCATCCAGGAGCCCCGATTGATATTGTGCGATGAGCCCATTGCGTCCCTCGACCCGGGCTCCGCGAAAAAGATCATGGACAAGCTCTATCGTATTTCGCGGGACCTGAACATCACGGTCCTGATGAATCTCCACCAGGTCGACGTGGCCATCAAGTACTCCGACCGTATCATCGGTGTGCGCGAAGGCAGGATCGTGTACGACGACGACGCACGGAAGCTCAAGAAGAAGACCGTGGCGGAAATTTACGGGTCGGAGGCGGAGGACATCCTGTTCGAGGAGCAGGCAGGATGAGCACTCCCCCCGCAGTGAGCAGGGTGCTCGTCCGACGCAACCTGCTGTTTCTTGCGGGCCTGATTTTTGTCGGTGCGCTGACCGTCGGTTCGTCGCTGGCCACTGACTTCAGCTTCCCGGCCGGTATTGCCTCGGTTCCGAAGGCCATTTCATGGATGGCCGTGAACTTCATCCCGAATGCCCGTGCCTTGAAGGCTTTGCCGAACATCGGCATCAAGCTTGCGGAGACAGTGCTCGTGTCCATCATGGCCACGGTGCTTGCAGGGGGGGCGGCTCTTGTCCTGGCAATCCTTGCGTCCCGGACCACGCGGCCTCATCCGGCAGCGTCCGCGGTCGTTCGCCTCGTGGCGTCGGTGTGCAGGAACATCCCGGTTGTCGCATGGGCCATGATCTTCCTCCTTTCATTCGGCCAGAACGTTCTCACCGGTCTGCTTTCCCTCTTCATCGGCACGGTAGGCTACCTGACGCGGGCGTACGCGGAGGCGATCGACGAGACAGCCGAAAGCTCTGTTGAAGCACTGCGCGCGTCGGGCGCTTCGTGGCTCCAGACCGTGGCGCAGGCGGTGTTTCCGTCGGTCCTGCCGCAAATCACGAGCTGGATGCTGTACATGCTGGAAACCAACATCCGGGACGCGACCCTCGTCGGCATTCTCACCGGGACAGGCATCGGCTTCCTGTTCGATATCTACTACAAAAGCATGAACTACTCTTCAGCCGCGCTCGTTGTCCTTGGCATCATCATCGTCGTCATCGCCATTGAAACAACATCCAACGCGCTCCGGAAAGTCATATTGTGAAAAAGGGCAAGGGTCGCATTCCGCTCCGTCGGAGGACTGCCTCGTCCGTTGCGCTGGGTGCAACTCTCGGCGTGCTCGTGGCCGTGACGATCGCCGGATTCTTTCTGCTGGACACGAAGCATCTGGACGTGGTGCAGGCGGGGGCAAAGCTGTTCAAGGACCTCGGCGGCATGATGGCGCATCCCGCGGCGGAGCATTTCAGCATCTCAGAGGCACTCACGTCGATCCTGATCACGCTCTGTCTCGGATTTCTCACCACTTTGCTGGGCGCGGTGCTCGCGCTTTTTTTCGGGCTGTTTGCCGCACGGAACCTGAGCAGGCCCGGAGTTGTGGTCTTCCTGAAGGCCTTTGTTGCCGTCATACGTGCCATTCCCACCGTCCTCTGGGTGCTCATCTTCGCGATCGGTGCGGGTCTGGGCAGCGTGGCCGCTGTGATGGGGATGACATTCCATTCATTCGGGTACCTGCTCAAGGCATATTCAGAGGCCTTCGAAGAGATCGATGCCGAAATCATCAATGCGTTGAAGGCCTCTGGCGCGAACTGGCTGCAGATCGTTCTTCGAGCCGTCATTCCGTCCTCGATGGGCCCCATCATTTCATGGACCTTCATGCGATTCGAAATCAACTTCACGAACGCGGTGGCGATGGGAGCTGCCGCGGGGGCAGGGGGAATCGGCTACGATCTCTTCATGGCATCCGGGTTCTACTTCAACATCGGCGAGGTCGGAACCATCACCTGGCTCATCCTCTTTGTCGCGATTTTCCTGGAAATCGGGGCAACGCGGCTGAAGCGGACGCAGCATGTGCAGAATTGACGAACGGCCTCGCGAGCGGAAGCGAGCGCCTGCCGTGAGAACGGTCCCCACCGCGCGCACGCCCGGGATTCACTGGCGCCAGAGTTTGTACGCGATCCAGATTTCGCCTTCGAGGCGGAACAGGCCGACGTTGTCGCACGACCATGCGAATCCCGGCGGCATGCTGCTCGGGTTCTCGTCCAGCCAGTGCTCGACCCTCTCGAATCCGTCATGATCCAGGTCGTCGAAGGCAAGGGTGAGATGCGGCTCGAAGTAAATGCGGCTGCTCGCGCGCCACGTGGAGCAGCGCAGGAGGCGCTCGTTCAGCGCGAGCAGGGCCGGATCCTTCGCCATGCGGTAGCCAACCAGGAACTTCTCCTTCTCCCCGTCCCTGTACGAAGTGCGCCACAAGCCTTCGGTTTTCACTGGAAAAGGGTCCCAACGGCCCACGGCCGCGCCAAAAGCTTCCATGAACGAGGAGATCATTGCAGCCGGCACGAGGGCGCCTGTGCGAAGGGTGACATGGGGCGGGTAGGCAAGCGCGGCGCGCGAATGGCCGATCTCGCAGATACGCTGCCGTGCCGTGTCTATCTCTGCCGCCACATCACTGGGCGGTGTCGTGATGATGATGAACCTGACAGAGAGGCCTTCCATAACCGTGCTCATCCCTCAGCCCGCCGGCAGACCTGCTCGAATATTCCTTCCGCGCTGGCGATGATGCGGAATTTCCCCGGCGTGTATTCCCTGGCGTCCACGACTGCACCGGCAGCCCGGATGATGACTGCTGCGGCGGCAAAGTCCCAGAGGTTTGTGCCCATCTGCACAAATGCCCCGATCCTGCCCGCGGCAACCTGGACCATGTCCAGGGCAGTGCTTCCGAAGCTTCGCACCTTTCGTGCATCCCGGGCAAAGGCAGGCAAAATCCTGCTCATGTAAAGAATGCTCTCTTCCCGGGCTCCGAATGAAAGGGCAACGACAGCTTCCTCCAGCCGTGTCACTTCCGGCGTCAGGAGGGGCCCGCGGTTCAAGGTTGCTCCCCGGCCCGCTGTGCCGGTGAACATTTCGTCCCTCAGCGGATCATAGACGATGCCGAGGATCGGCGCACCGACTGTCCTCCCGTCGGGGAGCCGGTGACCGGGGTCGATGACCGTCTCATCAGAGATCGCGTAGCAGGCGATGCTTGTGCAGAAATACGGTATGCCGTGATAGTAGTTCACCGTCCCGTCCAGCGGGTCCACCACCCAGAGGTACGGCTCCCGTCCCGGCTCGAAACCCTTTTCTTCGGACAGCACTGCGTGGCTCGGGAAGCTCGCGCGCAGGATGCGAAGTATCTCCTGCTCGCAGGCCTTGTCCAGCCACAGCTTCAGGTCATGCGGTACGGCCTGTTCGACCCGCTGCACGCTGCCGAAGCTTTCCCGCATCACCCTGCCGGCAGCCTGGGCGGCCTCCGTGGCTGCCCTGCAGAGGCGGAGTGTCAGACCATCCTGGAGACCCGCCTGTTCCACGCGGCCGATCACGGGGCGTACTTCTCCAGGAAGTCGGACAGCGAACAGAGATCCTGCCAGCGTTCCTCCAGTTGCGGGCGGGTCCATTCCCACCACTTGCTCTGCAGGATGCGCGCAATCACGTCCTCGCTGAACCGGAAACGCAGGGGGCGCGCCGGCACGCCGGCAACAACCTGGTAGGGCTCCACGTCCCGTGTCACGACTGCCGAGGCGCCGACGACAGCGCCCGTGCCGATGCGCACGCCCGGCAGGATGACCGCCGCATGGCCGATCCAGACATCGTGGCCGATGATGCAGGGATGAGCGCGCCGCCAGGCGAAAAACTCCTCGTCATCCTGGGTGTCCAGTCCGAACTGGACTCTCCTGTAGGTCATGTGATGCTGGGTCACCCGATCCCGCGGGTGGTTGCCGGGATTGATGCGCACCCTGTTGGCGATCGAGCAGTACCTGCCGATCTGGGAGTAGAAGATTGAGACTTCCCCGTCGTCATAGGTGTAGTCACCGATCGTGGACTCGACGATGGTCGTGTTCCTGCCTATCTCCGTCCAGGAACCGATCCTGCTTTTCTGCACGAACGCCCCCTCGTGGAGAAACGGCGCCTCGGACAGGACCTTTGCCTCCCCCTGCCGCGGAAAGACCGGGACGTCGATTTCATGAAGCATGGGACGCCTCCTTCGGCGGGGCCGCCTCTGAGGCCCAACGATCGCCCATGGCGTTCAGGGTGCCGTCGTGCCGTTCGTAGACTCGATGCCCGCCGACCCACGCGGCAACCACCGAAGGGCTGCCGGCTCCTTCGTTCACCAGGAGCATGTCAGCCAGCTTTCCCACCTCGAGTGAGCCGAGGTACCCGCTCATGCCGACGGCACGCGCGGGGTTTCTGCTCACCATGCGCACCGCATCCGGCAGCGGCAGGATCTTGTCGTTGAAAAGCCGGAACACAGCGTGCAGAAGCGAAGGTGTATAGTAGTCGGAGCAGAGTATGTCGACCGTGTTGCCCCTGATGGCGTCCAGAGCGCTGAGATTGCCCGTCGTGGACTGGCCGCGGAGCACGTTGGGCGCGCCCACCGCCACGTGCATCCCCAGCTGGGCGGCGGCGATGGCAGCGGACATGTCGACGGGAAACTCGCTGATGGTCACACCGTGCCCCTTCATACGCCGGACCTTCTCGGCGGAGTCGTCATCATGGGATGCGAGCGGCAGGCCCGCGGCGCGCGCATGCGCGGCAAGCCGCCCCAGGGTTTCTTCCACCGCCGGGTTGCCCGCCTTTTTTTCCCTTTCCGCCATCAACGCGTCGATTTCACCACGCGGGGTATTGTATTTTCTCGTGTAGTAGTTCACGAGGTGCTGAGGGTTGCGATACTGCCCCTGTCCGGGCGTATGATCCATGAGAGAAACGAGGCTTACCTGCCGGTCGTCGATCAGCCGGCACAACCGGTCGAAGTGATGCACTTCCACCATTTCGAACCGTGCGTGCACGAGATGCCGGATGACGCCCGTGCGGCGCAGGAGGTTCAGCTCGCGGATTGCCGGCTCAAGACCTGCCGGGTTCAGCGTTCCCTCCCTCCCGTCCATGAACGAAAATGAATGGAAAATCGTCGTGATACCGTGACCGACGAGCTGGGTCTCCAGTGACTGCAGTGCCACCGCAAGGGGGAAAACCGCGCGCGGCCTCGGCTCGATCTCCTGCTCGATGCCGTCATTGTGGAGGTCGATGAAGCCCGGCATGAGGAGCCGCCCCTGTCCATCCACTTTCTCCGCGTCGGACTCCCGCCGCGCGCGGCCCCTGATGAGGGAGAAGATACGCCCGTCCTTCACTGTGACCGTGCCGCCCTCGATCACCGCGATCGGAGTGACAATGCGCACGTTGGAGATGATCGTATCCCTCATGATCTCATCTCGATGAGCCGGTCGGAGAGCCGGGAGAGGAGCTCGACGTCATGAAACACTCCGATCATTGCCGTGCCTTGCTTCTTCAGCTCGAGGATCAGGGAGACAGCCTCCCGCGCGGAGGCCGCGTCAAGAGACGCGGTGGGCTCATCGAGCAGGAGAAACCGGGGCTGTGCGATGATCGCGTGAATGATATTGATTCTCTGTTTTTCGCCGCCGGAGAACGTGGAGGGAAACATGTCCCAGAGGGCCCGGGGTATCCCCAGCCGCGCCAGGAGCTCCCGCGCCCGCTCCTCGCTCTCCGGCCTTGCAAACCCTCGGGCAACCATCCCGTTGGCAATGGTATTGAGCGCGGAAATCCGCGGGATGACCGGGAAGAACTGCGACACGTAGCCGATCTCCTGCCGGCGCAGGTTCAAGATGACGTGCGCGTCCGTGGCGGCCAGGTCCCGTGTCTCCGACTTGCCGTCCGTGTACCAGATGGCGCCCGTGGAGGGAAGATACGTACGGTACAGGCACTTCAGCAGGGAAGATTTTCCACTCCCGCTGGGACCGCTCACGCCGAGGAACTGCCCTTCTGCCAGGGTGAAGTTCACGTCCCGGAATGCCTCGATGCGGGTGCCGCCGCGCATGTGCATCAGAAAGGTCTTTGAAAGCGCTTCACATCGGATCACGTTCGTATTCTCTCCTCACCGGCTACAGGGTGGAATGCACGAGAAGCTGTGAGTATGGATGCTGGGGGTCCTCGAGGATCTGGTCCGTGAGCCCATCCTCCACGACGCATCCATCCTTCAGGACGAGGGTCCGATCGGCGAGCAGCCGGATCACACCCATGTCGTGAGACACCACGAGCATCGAAATTCCCCGCTCGCGCTGCAGCTCACGGATCAGGTCGAGGACCCGGGCCTGCACGCTCACGTCAAGGCCCGACGTGACCTCATCCAGCAGGACGAGCGGCGGATTATTGGCAAGTGCCTTCGCAATCTGTATCCGCTGCTGCATGCCGCCGGAGAGTGCGCGGGGGAAGGTGTCCGTGTATGCCGATGGTATTTCCGTGCTTGCCAGCAGCTCCGCGGTGCGCGCGCGGATGCGGGCAAAATGAAATATCTCCGCTTCCAGGAGCTTCTCCGCGACGTTGGCACCGCTGGTGATATCCATACGCAGGCCGCGCAGGGGGTTCTGATACACCATTCCCATCAGCCTGCTTCGGATTTTTCTCTTCTCCGTGCGGGGTATGTGCAGGACGTTCTCCTGTTCTTCGTACCCTTTCAGGGAGAGCTGCCCTTCGGTTGCCTGCTGGTCGAAGTAGATGCACTGCACGAGCGTGCTCTTGCCTGAACCGCTTTCTCCCACGATCCCCAGGATTTCCCCTTCATGCAGCTCGAACGTGACGCCGCGTAAAGCCACCACGGTTCCGCAGCGCGGGCAGATATTCGTTCCCTTGTCCGGTCCGGTGAGGTTCCCGCACTCGTGGCAGCCGGGACCGTAGGTCTTGCCCAGGTTTGTTGCCGCAAGGAGCACTGTCTCACGCACGCGCTGCCTGCCGTGCGCGGATCATTCCCTGCGTTACCAGGTCGCAGTACCCGGAGTCCGAGCATACTCGGGACGGCTGGCCTGTTTTTTCGTCATAAATCTCGTCGAGGAACGTGTCGGTAGACCCGCATCGCGCGCAGGCCATGCCGGAGAAGTTTTCCACCGTGAAAGGAATGTCGTCGAACTCCAACGGCCGTACGGAGGTGTGCGGCGGGACGGCGTAGACGCGCTTCTCGCGGCCGGCGCCGAGGAGGGTCAGATGTTCGGAGTCGTGGAGCATGTGCAGGTCCCATCGGGGAATGGGTGAGGGTGACATGATGTAGGTGTCGTTCACCCGGCAGGGATAGCCCCAGGACAGGGACACCGACCCGTTCTGTACGACATCCTCGTACAGGGAGACCCACATCCGTGCGTAGTCGCCCTCTGCATGCATCCGCCGCGTCTCCACCTCGCTGGGTTCCACCAGCCGGAGGGGCTCCGGCAGCGGCACCTGCAGCACCGCGATCTGGCCTTCGGTCATTGGGATTTCCGGCAGGCGGTGGCGCGACTGCATGAGCGTAGCCTCACGGGAATCGAAGGTCGTGCGGACGCCCGTGGTGGCCACGAGCAGCTTGCGGAGGTTCACCGCGTTCACACTGCCATCGCAGCCTTGATCGATGATCTTCAGGACGTCGTCAGGCCCGATCAGGGACATCGTCACCTGCAGACCGCCCGTTCCCCAGCCGCGGGCAATAGGAAGCTCGGGTGAAGCGAATGGAACCTGGTGGCCGGGGAGAGCCACGGCCTTGAGCAGGGCACGGCGTACTTCCCGCTTCGCCCCTTCGTCCAGGAACGCGAAGTTGTACCGGAAATCCGGCCCGCCCAGGAGATCCTTGAGGCTCATTCGTCATTCCTCCTGATGTCCCGCAGCCTGTCCAGGTCCGCCTGGAAAGTCACGTAGTGCGGCAGCTTGAAGTGCGAGCAGAATCCCGAGGATTCGATGCCGTCCGTATGAAGGAGGACAAACTCCTGGTCCTCCGCGGGGGCGTGCGGGGAGGGGGACTTCATGGCCCGGTCCAGTACAGCCATCGAAATGGCTTTCACCTCGTTGTGTCCGAAGCAGGCGCCGTACCCCAGGCTGAAGGTCGGCTTCTCTTCCCCTTCGGGACGCTGGACCGAGGCCACGATCTCGACCTCCGTGACCACTATCGAGCCGAGCGTGACTGTCTCTCCCGCGCGAAAAGGATGCGGGATCCGGACCTGGACGCGGCCGACGCGCAGCTCGCCAATTGTCGGATGGACGCTTCCATAGCCGCGCATGCTGCTGTACGCGAGGGCGAGCACGCCGCCGGTTTCCGCCCGTGCGAGCATCTGCAGACGGCCGCTGCGGCCCAGGGGAAACTCGACCGACTCCTGCGTGATGTCCATGGCCGGGCGCTGCTCCGTGGCGGGTGGCGGAGCAACGAGGCCCTGGGCGCGAAGAATGTCGACGACCTTGACAAAATCCTGCGGCGCGAGGGGCGCTGCGTCTTGAGTCGGGGAGCGGGCTGATTCCTCGAATTCCCGGACCGCTTCTTCCTGTACATCCTCGGTCTCCTCCGCAAGGGAGAAGTCGAGAATCCTCTGCTCGTAGTCCGACGTGGACCCCAGTAGCTGGCCGCCGGGAATGGTTTTGAATGCGCTGGAGATGCGCCTCAGGATCCGCATCTGGTCGGTCCGCACCGGAAGGGAATCGGTCATGCGCCGCAGGGTCGATCTGAAGGCGCGCACGAGGAATGAAGCTTCCAGCGGATCTCCTGATGCCTGTTTCAGGGCAAGGGCCGCATGAAAAGGGGAGTAAAGTCCGCCTTCGCTCATGACCCTGTCCACCAGGGGCCCCATCTGCTCCATGATCTGCGCAACGGAGAGGGGAGAGCTGGTTCCCCGGAGGCGAAGGTAGCGGTTGAGCTTCTGGGAGTTCTCTATTGCGGTGATTCCACCCTGGACTGCGACGTACCCCATCAGCCGATCTCCACTGTGCTCGTACGCGGAATGCCGGCCACTTTCCCGTTGGAGTCGACGAGAAAGAGATCCACGCCCATTGGAAAGTAGCGGATTGTTCTCTGGCGCCCGGTGATGTAGCCGGGGTCGAAGCCCTCCGCGGAAAGCCGTGCCTGCCCTTTCACGCCGGGACCGGCCAGGACGAGGCCGCAGACCGGGCCATCTGTCTCCGCCTGTTCCTCCAGGAGCCGGTTGACACAGATCAGCGCCGTGGCCGATTTTTCGGGAAACTCAAGAGAGCCGCGGTTCAAATGTGCGAAGCCGGGATCGAATCCTGCCCCGTCGAACAGGACATAGTCGGCTTTCTCGATGGGCTGGAACGGAGCCGCAAGGTTCATCTCGAGATAGCGGATCCATTCGGTGGTCTCGTTGGCCGCTCCCAGTGAAAAAGATACCCTGTGGTCGCAGAGGGTTTTCAGGATTGTAAGCGCAGGGGGGCAGAAGCCATTTGGCGGCGACCTGTACGGCCGCAAGGGTACCTGGCAGATCTTTCCCGGCCTGCTCATGGAATCCAGCAGGGCGCGAAAAGTCGCCTGGCTGTCGAACACTTCATCGAATCCAATCTCACGTACCACTTCGACAGGCTCCTATCTGACCTCGAAGCTGACCCGGGTGGACGCAACGGCCCTGCTCTCCACGTCCCAGCGCGCTTCGATTTTCTGCTGCTCCGCTTCCAGAAGCGGTGCAATTTCCCTTTCAAAGGGGTGCCGGCCGCCCATGATTGCGTCCACCATGGCGCCGCACAGCGCCCGCTCCCGACCGGTGCCCAGAATGCAGGCGTAGCCGAGCTGGCCATCCACCTCGACCTCGCACTCCGTCACGAATGTCTCGCCAAGGAGGTAGGCGGTATTCTCAATCGGCTCCACGTGCTGCACCATGACCATTCCCGGCGACGGGGACTTGAGGACTTTCACCGGCAGGCGGCGGGCGATGAGCTCCGCGATCTCCCGCACAGCCTCGGGGCTGGCTTCAGCGACAATTCCTGAGTGATCCATCATGCCGGAATGAAATGATCAGCAAACGATTAGCTTTGCATGAAGGTGGAGTTAAGAATCCGTTGTTTTTAAAAGGGCAGCCCGCGGGTCATCCGCGGGCCGGGGAATATAGGCGACTCCCACCACGACTCTCTTGTTCGCGTCCTTCGCGCTTTTGATGTAGCCGCGCAGCGATGCAATGCTGTTGAACGTGATGGCGGCCCCGCCGCTCACAAACCCGGCGTCGCGCCCCGTGCTGTTCGCGCCGCCGTCCAGCAGTACAGCGTGAAAGTCCTTCAGCGCCCGGCGCCATCGATCATCGCGCTTCCCCGCAATTCGCGGCGCCTTTCCTGGAGGGTCGGCTGCTCCCACTCCGCTGAGCCCATGATCAGCTCCACTTATTGAGGAAAAGCCCCAAAGGTGAACGTTTTGGGGTCCGAATTAACTAAAAGTTAAAAAAAGATTCACAGAAGAGTAACTTGCGTGCCTGAAAGTCAAGTCGCTTGACCTGCGGCGAGTTCGCCGCTCCAAAACATCAAGGAGGTTTCTCATGAGGAAACTGCTTCTCATCGGCGCGCTGGTGCTCATCTCTGCATCGGTGTTCGCCCAGGCCGCCGCGCCTGCTGCCGCTCCCACCATGGCGTTCACGGGAGCTCTGTACACTGGAACGATCGCGCAGTCGATCAACGGTTCTACCCCGTCGCTGGGAATCTGGGACCCGGTGAACCAGACCGGATCCCGATTCAATTTCCAGGGCACCATCAACGGTGGCACGTGGGGGCTGAACTTCCGGCTGAGGGAAGACGACAACTGGGACCAGGGACTTAGCAATGCCAAGGCAAATAGCGGCGCTGGCACCAGCAACCTCTCAATCCCATCGGCTCCAGGGTTCCGCCGGCTGTACGGCTGGATGGAACCCCTGCCCGGAGTGATACGGGTCGCCGTTGGTCGACTGTCGGGATATGAATGGGCTACTGGCGACGCGGGCGGTTTCAGCACCCTTGGCAACCTTGACGGAGCGGTTGGTGCGCAGCTCCAGATCAAGCCCATCGACGGGCTGAACTTCGGCGCTTTCCTTCCGTTCACGTACGGTACCAGCGGGACGCCGTTGTCCAGCCTGAATCTCAATGAAGCCCTCAGCTTCGTGGCATTCGGCGCCAAATACACGATGAAGGGCTTCGGCGATATAGAAGCTGGCTACTGGCTGGCAGCGGATATGAACTCTACACAGAACACGACCAACTCTTCCTTCTACCAGTTTCCCAAGGCCTGGTTCGGCTTGGAGTACGTCGGGACGCAGAACCTGATTGCCCTCCTCGAATCGCAGTTCGCGATCAGCAGGAACTCCAGCGTCAACTACGCATACTTCGACGAGCAGGTGTCCTACCAGTTGGATCAGCTCGGACTCACTCTTTACGCAGAGCAGCTCTTCTGGAGCAGTTCGGCCCTCGGCACGAATCTCGGGTTCCGGCCGGTCGTCGATTACACCATGGGCAATGTGGATGTGGGAGCGTACGCAGAACTCGTGTACGGCAGTGCGTCTTTTTACACCGGAAACTGGGGCTACAGCTTTGGTCCCTTCGTAAAGGTGACGGTCGCAAAGAACGTCTACATGCGGTTTCAGCCGGAGTATGGTGGCGGAAACGTGACGCCGCCCATCAACGGAGCTCCTTTGCAGGACTACCCGGGTGATAACGGCTCTCCGGCGTACCAGGCGGCCAATGGACTGACCCAGGGCTGGGCTCCTCTTGCCCACCCCTACTGGCAGGTGTTCCTCAACTTCGTCGTCAGCTTCTAACCAAGTCCTCAATACGGTATTGTAGGAGGCCATCCCCTCGGGGATGGCCCTCATTTCTTACGGGGCTCCTCCGGGGGCATCACGTCTGAACAAGAAAGGAGCCGCCTGTGAAATCAACCCTCGGTGCCTTGTGCTGCGTGATCGCTGTTTTGCTTGCCGGATGCTCAACATTGCCCCGGGTCCAGGACCCTTCCGGCGTGGACGTTTCCGTCACTGGTCTGACAGATCAAAAGGTGAGGATCTACTATGGCCAGGGGGGCCCTTTCGAACCGGATCCATATCTTCCTTCGGGCCAACTCTTGACGAGCAATAATCCCTTCGTGGTGCTGGGCATCGAGCTCGCGTCGATCCGCAAAGCCTTTGTCACCCTCGATGGCGCGGAGGCGAAGGACTCCAGCGGCACCGTCGTTGCCCGCCTGTCCAGCAAACCGGACTTCCTGGATCTGCTGCAGCGGCAGAGCACGGACGAGCAGCTTCTGAATCAGCTCGGCATCAAGGTCGAACGGACGTATTTCCCCGGCGGGGGGGCACGCATTGACCCGGGGAGTCGACGCTTCGCCGTGGTTCTGGTGGGAAAGACCCAATTGCCGACGGCTTTGACGGTGACTGTTCAACTCAGTGTCGAGGGCACCCCGCGCGTCTTCCAGTTTCATTGGCCGAACTGAACCTTTCGGTGAAGAGCACGACAGCCTGGCGGCACTTTCGCACCTGGAGACGGACAAGATAGATTTCCCCGCTCAAATCCTTCATTCCGCTCACTTCGACAAACCTTTCCGTATTCATGCGACTGAGGCTACGGCGTCATTGTGAAGACGTTCTTAAGATTCGGTGAAGTCCTCGTTAAGGCAAGTCCTGCCGCGCCGGGAAGGCGATGGAAACCGGCCATGAGCGAAAAGCCGCCGCTATTCGCGGGAAAAAAACACATTATTCACACAGACCTAACCTTCCGGTTTTAGCCTCAACCAAGCCCAAAATCGAGGCTTTCTTCATTCGAAACGGTCTTCCGGGTTCCGGCAAGACCGTTTCTTTTCAGAAGCGCGTGGCTGCATTCTGCACCGGCTCATGCACCCGCTCGGGACTCGGATGCTCTCCCCGCATGAGCCGCTCCTCGATTCTTGCAAGCACGGCCCGACAGGTTCCGACGCTCTCCGTGACGTAGTGCGCGCCCGCCGAGCGCAGCCGGCGTTCTGCCTCCCGCACGAGGGCGCTGCGCTCATCGGGTTTCAGCGCATCCAGCTCAGTCTCTGAGAGACCGATCTCGTTGCCGGAAAGCGTGACGCCAATGGTCCACATGCCAGCGTTCAGGCCTTCCTGGATATCTATAGGCGTATCGCCGATCTTCACGATCCGGCGCGGAGGATATACGTCAAGCTTCATCGCGTTGAGGAAACACATCCAGGGAAGGGGCCGGCCAACGGGAACATCCGAGGGGCACACGACCGCATCGGGGGAGAATCCCTGCCGCGCTGCTTCTGAGAGAAGGACGTCCATGAGGGGGCGCAGATATCCGGTCGTAGAGCCGATCTTGATGCCCCACGTGCGCAGCTCGTCCGTCAGCTCTCTCGTGCCCGGAATGAGGGCTGCGTGACGCCGTGCCGCCTCCAGGAGGTGCGGCTCGAGGTCTTCGTACAGGGACTCAGGGTCTCCATGGGCCGGCTCTGCTCCCGTCGCTTCTCTCCAGCGTGCGCTGATGCCCGGGTCCGCCAGGAGCCGTCGAAGATGCTCCCGCTTTTCCAGGCCCATCGGTCCCCGCGCTTCAGTCAGCGTCAGAATTACGCCGCGCCGTGCGAATACCTCCACGATCGAGACGGTCGGCGCGAAGCATCCGAAATCCACCATGGTCCCCGCCCAATCGAATATGACACCGGCGATGCCGGACTCCGCCTGCTTGCTTCCCTTCAATTGCCGCGTGCCCCCCAACTCACGTTAGAAAACAATTGTTACGCATTTCTTAAGAAACCGCGAATTCCCCGCTAGTCCGCGAATGGGCCATGGCCCCGCACAATTAATGGAGAATTGGTCGAATGCTCATGGTTTCTTCACCGTGGTTTCGTATCTAGAGCAGTGCCTCATCTGGGAGACAAAAAGATGGACATCGCGCATCCTCATTTCCGCGATCCGGGAGTCCTTGAAATCACCAAGCTCGTGGTGGACCGTCGTGCACGGGCACGGCGGGTCGCCCTGGGAATGCTGTTCGTTGCAAGCCTGATCGCACGGATCCTCGGAAAGCCGCATCTCTGGCAGGTTTCCCGGGACACCCCATCTGACATGAGCTGGAGGACAGGCCTCGGCTTTGACTACTCGATTCGCTGCCGGTTCCACGACCCCGATCTGAACCAGATGCCCTCCCAGGTGGGATACCTTTACCTTCCCACTGTCACGCAGAACATGCAGGTGCCCTTTTCATCAGGGCGATTTATCGGGAGGCTCTTACGGCGCAGCTCCAGGAGGCACGCGCGTGAAACGGGAACGGGCGCCCCGGCCATCCCGTCTCGTGGACCTCCTGATGAGAGCGTGCGTGCTGCCCTTCCTCGTTCGCCGGTATCGCGTGTCGGCCGCAAGACTTGCAGGGCCTCACCACCCTCAGGCCGCCTTACAGAACAGGGAAAAGCTCGAGTTCTACTACGACAATGGCACGTATCGATTGGACTTTCGCAATCCGCGCGCGTCACCATACGCCTGGACGAAGACCGGGGAATTCCTTTCGGGACGCGGGTCGGACATCGCGGGCCTGATGCGTGCCCGCATAGTCTGACACGGGGGGCCGGGAAGTCATTTGCCGCTCACTACCGCCTCACTCAAAGCAGTCACCAGATCCTGAATTCGTTTGAGGTCCTTGGCCCGGCCTTTTGGCTCGCGATTGGAAAGCAGCTTTAACCGCCGCACTATTTTCTCTACAAACCGCGGTTCGGGAAGGACATGGCCGGCGCCTGTCTGTTCCCTGCTCAGGATATGGAGGATCTCATCGATCCGCCCCTTCACTCCGAGGCTGAACTGCTCGGTGGCCTCGTCAACGCGGCCGCGGAGCAAGGCAAGCTCACGAAGCAGCTCCCAGGCATTTGTCGCGGTTTCCGTCCGCTTCCCCTTTTTCATGACGATCCCCTCCCTCTGGACGCGGCCTGGGCGGCTGCCATGACCTCCGCCCAGAGAGCCGCATAGCTTCTCCCTGCCTCCGAGCGCGGCCGGAAGTATGCGATCGGCCTTCGCGTAAGGGCCATCCTCTCGATTTCCGACAGGGAGGGGATGGCCGAACGGCAGACGCGGGTCTCACGCGCGGCAAAGACCTCCATGGTCTCTCGATGAATCCGCTTGCGGCGCTCTACCAGAGAAAAGAAAGGCAGCACCCGACGCCGGTCGAGCCCTTTGCGCTGGTAGAACACAACGATTTCCTCGAATGTGCGCAGGGAGAGGGGAGTCGGCACGAGTGGAACGAGCAGCAGATCCGCGGCCCGGAATATGTTTTCGGAAAGAAGCGTGATACCCGCCGGGCAGTCGAGCACCACCCATCGATAGGCCGCCGAAATGGGTGCCAGAAGCTTCGACAGAACATTTCGAGGGTGCGCCTGCGTGTGCAGGTGGATGTCCAACCGTCGATAGGAGAACCGGGACGGGATGAGATCGAGGTTCGGAAATGCTGTAGGCACAACAAGTTCCTTCAAGCTCTCCTTGCCCCGTATAAGCTTCCTGCTGCCCTTGCCCTTTGCGCCGGGCTGCCCCAGGTAGTACCCTGCAGCACCCTGGGGGTCCAGGTCCCAGAGCAGCGTGGTCTGCCCCGCCCGCCCTGCAATGCAGGCGAGGTTGACTGCTGTGGTGGATTTCCCCACGCCGCCCTTGATGTTGTAGACCGCAATGGTCGTCATCCCCTGTCTCCCATCGCACTGCGAATGCGTTTCCACAGCGCGATGAGATCGAGCGCTGATGTCCAGCGGCGTGCGAATATCTCACGCTGGGCGTTTTGAATGTCGCGTTGAACCTGCAGCATTGCGCCCATCGCCAGCAGGAAACCCTCGGAGCGCTCGTTTTGCGGCACATCTTCCTGCGCTTCCGACAGCATCCGGAGGGCCGTTGTTGCATCCTGGTGCAGACCGAGACAATCCTGGTATCCGACGAACGCCCCGATGAGGCTGCCCGCGTCGTTTCCCAGGAGGGGCCGGAAGAACTCGCACATATAGCGCAGCCGTTTGAAGAGAATCCGCACCCTGTGCAGCTCGGCATCAGACAGGCTTTCCGGCGGCCGATCGATCCAGGGCGCGAGCTTCGAAAAGGCCCTATCGATACGCCGGCGTGCGAACTGTTCTACCGGCAGGTCTTTGCCGGGCACTGCTGCGTCAGCCGTGTCCGATCCCGCGTGCGAAGGGCCCGAGTTTTCCAGCGCGCGCAGCAGCCGCGCAAACCTGTCTGACTGCAGTGCCGGCGCCAGCTCGGATACGGCCCGGGTCCGACGCGCGCGAAAGGCGCCGCGCACCGCTTCCCGGAAATTCTGGCCGGCCGTGGTTATTTCAAACTGCCCGTCAAGGCGGGCCATCAGAACGTCCAGGTCCCTCACTGCCCCCAGCAGGCGCGCAATCCAGCCCAGCTCCTCGGCAAGAGCGCTGGCCTGCCCCTGCTCGAACAGGAATTTGAAAAGCCGAAGTGCGCTCCGCGCACGCCGGGTGGCCACCCTCAGGTCATGCACAAACTCGGGGTGGAAATCGTGAACGGCCCCCTGCACATTCGCCCGCATTCTCCATGCCTCGCCCTGAAAGACCCTGCCGCAGGCGCGGGCGGTCGTGTCGGCGGGGCTCACCCGAAACTTCGCGGGAAGCGGCGCGCCGGGCAAAGGAAGGCCCAGCAGGGAGAGACCCTTCTCCACGAGCGGCGTCTGCGAGGGCTGAAATCCGAGCCGCGCCTGAAGCAGGGAGGAGAAATATGCGCTCGCCGTGGAGGGACCCGCCACGGCGAGGCGAAGCAGTGTGCGCGGAGGAGACTCTTCGGCAGGCACGAGGAAAGTCCAGTGCCGCGCAAGGATTCGCAGCATGTGTGCGGCAAGTCCCTCGATCTCGTATTCGGTCTTCAGGAGTACGGCCTCGAGAACCGGGATCGAAGGGGGGACTTCCGACACCGCGCGCACTGCCGTGGAAAACGCACCTTCCACGGGAGGCGATCCGGCCGGGCCGGTTTGCTCAGCCCGCATCGTCTCTCCCTGGAAAAGCCGCCAGGTCTCCGTGAGCCGGGAGAACGACGCGGTGAAGCCTTTTTTCAGGAGGGCTCCCTCATGCGTGTCGAAAAATACGACCTGGTCCGTCTGCTGGCTGCGTTCCCGCGAGGTGTACCCCATGCCGGTAAGCGTGGAAAAAGGAATCCCTCCCGACAGGCTCTCCGGCGCCTCCAGGAGGATCGACGTTTCCGGTCCCGCGCCGGCGGGCCGCCAGGTCCTTGCGCTCCTGCCCGCGATATCGAGTGCCTTCTCGAACTTCGAGACCGTCGAGGAAGCAAGCCCGAGAGTCGCGCGCAGCCAGCCGCAAATCGCGGCAAGGTCCTCCTCCGCGCCTGTGGGCGCCAGCTCCACTTCCAGCTCGTGCCATTTCCGCACGGCACCGCGGCTGGCCACCCTCACCTCGTCCAGGCTGGCGCTGGCGACGGCCCGCTCCCCCTCCGCCAGGGACCTGACAAACCTGTTCTGGCTCAGGCGAAACAATTCTTGCAGGGGACTCTGACCGATCAAACCGAGGACCTTTTCACGAGCGCCCGACTCAGGCCATGCGGCCGGGGCAGCGTCTTCCGGGATCGTGACCTCCAGCTCTTCCCGTCGATGTACCTCGTTCTGCGGAGGTGCCACCGACTTTACCGTGATGAGGATCTCCCCTTCCCGCTCGCGGCACCGGCAGGCATACCCGGCTGAGAGAAGCGCACGGTCTGCCGTGTCCCTGTACACGTCGAGAACCTTCTCCATTCGCTCCTCCAGAAGAGCATACCCGCCGATCCGGGTGAGGGCGCGGACGCGATCATACGCGGCGCGCCCGGTGACAAGGAACTTGGCTTCTATCTCAATGCTCACGGTACAAGGACTCGCGGCGGGAGGAGCCACACGAGAAATCCGGCGAGAGATGAGATGTCATCCATGTCCACGCGGATGAGGCTCCCCTTCTTGCACTCGACAGCCCCCCCGCCTATGCAGGTGGAAATGACCCTGCTGAAGTCCGGCTCGTGCCCCACCACCATCAGCCCCCGGGATGCGTGGTGCTCTTCCAGGATCTGCCTGAGCTCAGCAGGCCCGAACCCGGGCGCGAGGCGTTCATCCAGGACGAGCGCCCGATCAAGCCGCAGTTTCTTCGCCACTATCTCCGCGGTCTGTCGGGCACGCACCAGCGGGCTGGTCAGGATCGTGTCCAGCGGCGGGCGCAGATGCGCAATGGCGGCGGCCTCCTTTTCCATCCTCACCGTGCCCTCTTTGCTCAGAGGACGCTCGGCGTCGCTGCCCTTCCAGCCCTCAGCCGTGCCGGCATCACCATGTCGAAGAAAATAGATCTCCATCCTGTTCGCTCACTTTCGCCTTACGTCCTTGGCCCCGCCGATTGTCGTCGCTTGATAAGCTCGGCCTGGCAATCCAGCGGCGCCTGCGCGGTCTTCACCTGCACGTGCCGGTATGCTCCATCCGGCTGCATGATCCGCGCCTTTGCCGTGTCCGCAAGGCAGGTGTCCAGAACCTCGGTCTTCACCTGACGGATAAGCTTCGCATCAAGAACAGGAAATAGAATTTCCACGCGCCGATCGAGATTGCGCCCCATGAGGTCCGCGCTCCCCAGGTAGATTTCCTCATGGCCCCCGTTGCCGAACCAGAAGACCCTGCTGTGCTCCAGGAAGCGCCCGACAATGCTCCTCACCCGGATGTTTTCACTCACGCCTGGAACTCCCGGACGCAGACAGCACATTCCCCGCACGATCAGGTCGATCTGTACACCTGCCCGTGAAGCCTCGTAGAGGAGCTGGATCATTGCTTTGTCCACGAGGGCGTTGATTTTCAGAATGAGGGCGCCGTCCCCGGCCGTGCGCTGTCGCTCCATCTCCCTGCGAATCAGAGACTCCAGTCCGCTTCTCAGGTTGATGGGCGCCACAAGAAACCTCCGATACGAGCGCTTGTCGGAGTAGCCGGTGAGGTAATTGAAAATGTCGGAGGCGTCCGCCCCGATGGCATCATCGCAGGTGAAAAGTCCGAGATCTGTATAGTGATGCGCGGTCACCGCGTTGTAGTTGCCCGTGGACAGATGCACGTAGCGGCGGATGCGGTCGCTTTCCTGCCGAATGACCAGGGCGATCTTCGAGTGGGTCTTCAGCCCGAGGAGGCCGTAGACCACGTGCACTCCCTCGCTTTCCAGGGCGCGGGCCCACTCGATATTGCTCTCCTCGTCGAACCGCGCCTTGAGTTCCACCAGCACTGCCACCTGTTTTCCCCGGCGCACAGCTTCAAGAAGAGCCTTTACCACGGGAGAGTTCTGGCCGACCCGGTAGAGGGTCTGCTTGATGGCGAGCACTGCGGGGTCGCGCGCCGCGGCGTCGAGAAAATCGACCACAGGATCGAATGAATCATAGGGATGGTGCAGAAGGATGTCCTGGCGCCGTATGGCGGCGAATATGTCTCCCTCCCCGTCCTCCACGTCCGCGGGGAGCGCGGGAACGAAGGGCGGGTACTTCAGGTCGGGTCTTTCCAGGCCGTGAAGCTGCGCAATGTCGCTCATGCCGAGGGGCGGCTCCATAGTGTACACGTCCCGAGCGTCGAGCTCGAGGTTTTCCGTGAGAATGTCTCGAATGGCCGCCGGCATGTCCGTGTCCACCGTGAGGCGCACGACCCGTCCGAATCGCCTCTGCCGGACCCCTTTCTCGATCGTCTCAAGGAGGTCTTCAGCTTCCAGCTCCTGGATGGCCACCTCCGCGTCCCGGGTCACGCGGAACGGATGGGACTGGATGACCTGCATGCCGGGAAAGAGCGATCCCACGTTGGCAGCAATGAGCTGCTCCAGCAGAAGCAGCGTGCGCCCATCCGGCCCTCCGGGCCGGCGGGTGGAGCGCAGCTCGAGGAACCGGGACAGGGTTGCAGGCAGCTTGACCCGGGCAAAGCGCTCGGTGCCTGCCGGATCCCGGATGACCAGGGCCAGGTTGAGGCTCATATTCGAGATGTGGGGAAAAGGCCGGCCGGTGTCGACTGCAAGCGGCGTCAGAACGGGGAAGACGATGTCCTGGAAATAGCGGTCCGCCTCCTCCCGCTGTTCAGGATCGAGGGATCCATAGTCGAGAATGCGGATTCCCGCCGTCTCCAGCAGCGGCAGGAGCTCCCGCAGGCAGGCGCGCGTTTCATGCATCAGCTCCTGCGCGCGCCCGCGCACCGCCTCCAACTGGACCGCGGGAGCCTGCCCCGACGGAGAGGATTCGACAATGCCTGCCTCGATCTGCTGCTTGAGACCTGCGACACGGACCATGAAGAACTCACCGAGGTTGGAGCTCACGATCGAAACAAACAGGAAGCGTTCCAGGAGGGGGTTGGCCGCGTCCTTCGCTTCTTCCAGCACCCGGCGGAAGAAGTCGAGGAGGCTCAGCTCCCGGTCGATGAACAACCGGGGATCATTCAGATCCGGCGCCAAGTCAGCCATCTGTGCCGTCCCCATCCCTCGTGAGCGCAATGTCCAGACCGAAAACCTCGCGGAACAGATCGTCTTTCTTGCGCAAGGCCCATTGCTCGAGGAGAACCTCATCGGCGCCGCGTGCCCGTATCTGGACTTCGTTTCCCCTACGGACCACCGTGATGGCCTGGATCTTCTGCCGATGCTCCTTGTCCAGCGCATCGGCAATGCGCAGGAGACCTGCAAGGAGCCGCACCCGGTTCCGGTCGGCCAGCGAAAGCTGCGCAAACTCGTGGTGAAGGGGGGAAGGCGGTGCCTTACGATGATACCGGGCGATACAGCCGACGATGAACATCTCCCGCGAGGTGAATCCCGGCAGCTCGGAGCGCGCTATGAGATAGAGGGCGTGCTTGTGATGGCTCTTCAAGCTGACCACCCCGCCCACGTCATGCAGGAGCGATGCAGCCACAAGGAGACGTCGTTCCCGATCTCCCATGCCGTGCACGTGAACGAGCTGGTCGTACAGGGACCCCGCCATACGGGCGACGTGCAGGGCGTGCTTTTCATCGAAGAGAAACTTCCGCCCCAGCAGAAGGGCGTCCTCGATGACGCCTGTATCCGCTTCCTTGCGAACGCCCCGCCTTTCCAGGAGGTCAAATACGATGCCCTCGCGCAGCCCGCCTCCCGGCACGACAACCTCCGCGGCCCCGAGGCGTTCGGCGAGGTGCGCATAGACTATGGCGGCCGGCACGATCACGTCAGCCCGGTCGACCCTCAGATCGTATTCTTTCTGCCTCTCTGCCACGGACATGCGGGACAGTTTCCCGATGAGGGTGCGCACGTCCGCGACCGGGACGACGAGGGGTCCCTCCTGCGGGTCGCGGCTGCCCTGGCAGATCCGCGCGATAGATTCGATATTGCCGCCCGTCGCAATGAATCCCTTCAATCCCCGCTCGGCGATTTTGGACGGGAGCCGGATGGTAGCCGCGTATTCCTGGATGAGCCGGGAAAACTCCTTCGGCTCGGAGTTGCCGCGGACGAACATTTCCATCAGGCGCACCGCTCCCATTGCATGGGTTTCGCTCCAGCTCACGCGCGACTCATCCGCAAGGGCGATCTCCACGCTTCCGCCGCCCAGCTCGACGAGCACCCACGTGTCTTTCCCCAGGGCCAAATGCCTTCTCACGGCCGCATGTACGAGCCTGATCTCCTCCGACCCGGCGATGACCTCCAGGCGAAGGCCGGAGGCCTCACGCACCTGCCGGACAAAATCCCTCCGATTCCGGCTTTCCCGCACCGCGCTGGTGGCCACGGCGCGATAGCGCTCGATGGAGAGCTCCTTCATCTGCCGCGCGGCCTGCACGAGAGCCGCGGCCGCCTCCGCGGCCGCCGTCGCGTCGATCAGCCCGGTGGAGAAGACGCCATGGCCGAGACGCACCGGCGATCGCGCCTCGGCCACGACGTGAAACCCCTCCCTCCCGTCGGTTTCGGCGGCAAAAAAGCGGATTGCATTCGTGCCGACATCGATCGCGGCCACTCGTTCAGGCATCGGTGCTATTTCGCGTCCTCTTCCTGGTGATGTTTGATCACGCGGCCCTCCGTCATATAGATTACGTCTTCTCCGATATTCGTGGACAGGTCCGCGATCCGTTCGAGGTTTCCCGCGATCTTCAGCAGGGCGAGGTTTTCGGGCACCGTCGAAGGAGTGCGCGTCATCGACGCGCTCAGGCCATCGAGGATCCTGGTGGCAAGCTCATCCACCGTGTTGTCCGACTCGCAGACTTTCTGGCCCAGGACTGCGTCCTCGTCAATAAAGGCGCGAATTGCCCCGTCCACCATGTGGATCGTCTCCTCGAACATTCTCAGGACCGAGTCATCGGGGCGCAGCAGGGTGCCATTGATATGGTCGCCCACTGCCTCGGCGATATTCACCGAGTGATCGGCGATGCGTTCGAGGTCATTGGTGATTCCCAGCACCATGAGAATGGTGCGGAGGTCTTTTGCCATGGGCTGGTGCCGCGCAATGAGGGACGTGCATTCGGCCTCGAGGTCTATCTCGGTCTGGTTGGCGCGCGGCTCATCCGATTCGATGATTTCCCGGGGGAGCGCGGGTTGACGATCCACGAGGGCCCGACGGCTCTTTTCGATCATCTCCTGGACGAATTGTCCGTAGGCGACCAGCCGTGCCTTCAGCTCGTCCATCTGGAATATGGGCATGGGCCTCTCCTATCCGAATTTGCCTGACAGGTATTCTTCGGTTCTTTTGTCCCGGGGCACTGTGAAAAGAGTCTTGGTCGGGCCATACTCGACCAGCTCGCCAAGGTGGATGAACGCCGTGTAGTCGGAGATCCGCGCGGCCTGGGGGATGTTGTGGGTGACCTGCACAATGGTGACGACCCCCTTCAGGGAGACGATGAGCTCCTCGATGGCGGCCGTGGCCTTGGGATCCAGCGCGGAGGTCGGCTCGTCCAGGAGCACGATCTCGGGCTTCATGGCCAGGGCGCGGGCGATGCAGAGCCTCTGCTGCTGGCCGCCGGAGAGGAAGGTGCCGCGCCTGTACAGCGCGTCCTTGACCTCGTCCCAGAGAGTCACCCGGCGCAGCGTCTCTTCCACAATACGGTCCCTGTCCACGCGTGCAAGGCGCGTGCCGTTCAGTTTGTACCCGGCCACCACGTTGTCATAGATGCTCATGGTCGGGAACGGATTCGGCCTCTGGAAAACCATGCCGATGCGCCTCCGCAGGAGGATGGGGTTGAGCTTGTACACGTCCTCTCCGTCAAGGAGGACCTGCCCGGTCACCTGCGCGTTGGCCACCAGCTCGTGCATCCGGTTGATGCATCTCATGAAGGTGGTTTTTCCGCAACCCGACGGCCCCATGATGGCCGTGATCTTTCCCGCGGGAACGGCAATTGAGATGTCCTTCACAACGTCCTTCCCGTCGAAGCCGGCCACGAGGTGCCGCGTTTCCAGGATCGTCGTCTCAGCGCTTAGAACTGTATCTTCCATCTTGATGTTACCAGCTTTGTCACGATATTCAGCGTGAGAACCATGACCAGGAGGACGAACGAAGCTCCCCAGGCAAGCGCCTGCCATTCCGGGTAGGGACTCGTGGCATAATAGAAAATCGTGTGGGGAAGGGACTCAATGGGCTTGAAAACGTTCACCGCCATGAACGGGTTGCCGAACGCAGTGAACAGGAGCGGCGCCGTCTCCCCGGCCCCCCGGGCCACCGCGAGGAGAACTCCTGTGATGATCCCGCTCATGCCGGCAGGCAAGACGACGCGCATGACCGTGCGGCGGTAGGAGACCCCAAGGGCAAGAGCGGCCTCCCGCAGCGTCATAGGGATCAGGAGAAGGGTTTCCTCCGTGGCCAGCGTGATCACCGGCAGCATGATCATGGCAAGGGCCACACCCCCCGAAACCGCCGAGAAGTGACCCGTCGGGCGCACGATCCAGGTGTAGGCGACGATGCCCAGGACGATAGAGGGAATACCCATAAGGGTCTCCACGGACAGCCGTGCAACAGTTCCGAGCCGGGTCTTCGACTGCTCGGAAAGGAAGATTCCGGCGATGATCCCCAGCGGCACGGAGATTATCGTGGCGATAGCGACGAGAATGACAGTTCCGACGATTGCGTTGGAGATGCCTCCGCCGGCCTCTCCCATCGGCCTGGGCAGCTCGGTGAGAAACTGCCAGTTGATGGACGAAGCGCCCTTGACCACGATATAGACCAGGATCAAGGCGAGGGGCACCGTGGCGATGAAAGACAGGAGCAGGGTGAGAGCCCGGAAGGCGGCGTCACGGCGGAGACGGGCCGCTACGCCGGCGTCCAGCCCCCCCCGGGGCACGCTCTTCAGCTCGGCATGATGGTCGATCTTTCCCATCTCCTCACCTCGCAGCCATTCGGTTCACGACGATCTTCCCTGCAATGTTAATCAGCGTGCTGATGATGAACAAGAGAAGCCCGATTTCGATCAGGCTGGACAGATAGACATTGGTGGTGGCCTCGGAGAACTCGTTGGCAATAACGCTGGCCATGGTGTTGCCGGGAGCGAAGACGTTGAACGTGAGGACGTTGGCATTTCCGATGACCATCGTGACCGCCATGGTCTCGCCGAGCGCCCGGCCCAGCGACAGCAGAACCCCCCCCATGATGCCCGAGGTGGCATACGGCAGGGTGACTTTCCAAATCGTCTCCGACGGAGTGGCCCCGAGGGAGAGGGCTGCCTCCTTGAGGTCACCGGGAACAAGGCTGATGATCTCCCGTCCGATTGAGGCGGAGTACGGAAGGATCATGAAAGCCAGCAGCAACGACGTGGTGAACATGCCCACTCCGAACGGGGGGAGGCCGAGGGCGGTCTCCAGCACCCGAACGGCTGGCACAAAGAAGAACAATCCAATGAATCCATAGACCACCGAGGGGATCCCCGCCAGCAGCTCAACAGCGGTCCGCATGATCGCGCTGAATGCCCCGGTGCGGAAATACTCCCCCATGAGGATGGCCAGCGCCAGGGACAGGATCGTGGCAATCGCGAGGGCGATGAGGGAGGTGATGAGCGTGCCCACGACGAACGCCAGGGAATGGAAGGAGTTCGTGACCGGGTCCCACTCCGAGCCTGTGAGGAACCGAAAGCCGTTCGCAACGATCGCCTGGCGGGAAGTGACGGTCAGAGAAAAGAAGATCGCGACGAGCAGGACGCTCACCGCGATCCCCCCGAGAACGAGCAGGGTCCGGAATGCCGTGTCGGATGACCGCTCGCTCTTCATTCAGAATCTATTGCAGGACCGGCGTCCCATCGTAGGTGACCGATTTCAGGATGGCTTCCGCCTTGTTGACGACGGCCTTGGGAAGCTGGGCGTACGCCAGGGGCTCCGCATACTGCTGCGCGCCGTGCACCATCCACCAGAGCATCTTCATCATCGTCGTGACCTTGTCCTTTGGACGGTTGTCATAGTTCTGCTCCTTGTAGACAATGATCCAGGTGAACGACGCGATCGAGTACCCGTTGGGCGCGTCGGTGTCAGTGAGAACCATCCTTGTGACGTCGGCCGGAACTGGCATCATACCGGCTTCGCTCGTCGAGGCAAGTGACGGCACGACCCAGTTCCCGCTCTTGTTCTTGACTGTGGCAAAGGGCATGCTGTTGTGCAAGACATAGATCAGCTCGACGTAGCCCACCGCACCGGGGAGCTGCTTCACCAGGCCGGCGACGCCTTCGTTCCCTTTTCCACCCACGCCGACAGGCCAGTTCAGCGAGGTCCCCTCCCCGACTTTGCTCTTCCACTCGTCGGACACCTTGCTGAGGTAGTTGCTGAAGACGGCGGTCGTGCCGCTGCCGTCCGATCGGTGTACCACGGTCATCGCGGTATTGGGCAGCTTCGTATCCGGGTTGAGCGCGGTGATCCGCGGGTCATTCCAGCGCTTGATCTTCCCGAGGAAGACGTCGGCGATGATGTCAGAAGTGAGCTTCAGGGTGGGGTTCCCCGGAAGGTTGTAGGTGACTGTCACGGAGCCTTCCACCGTGGGGACGGAGACGAACGGGGCCGGGAAGGATTTCGCATTCTCGTCGGTGACCACGACGTCGCTGGCGCCGAAGTCCACGGTCTTGTTCTTCAGCTGGGTCTGGCCGCCCCCGGAGCCGATAGACTGGTAGTTCACCTTCACGTTGAACTGCTTGTTGTACTCGTCGAATACCTTGGAATAGAACGGGGCGGGGAACGTGGCGCCCGCTCCGACGAGCTCGATTGACTGGCCGAAGCCCAGCGCGGCGGCCGCGCAGAGTACAAGGGCCATCACTGCGATCCTTGAGAGCTTCATGATCTCCTCCTTGAATGATATGCGTATTCAAGGTCAGCGGGCACGGTTAGACCGTTGTGAAGGTTGTGTTAATTTTCTGTTAATTGCCCCGGGAGCGCGCCGCGGTAGCCCGCGGATTTGGCGCCGCGGTAGCCCGCGGATTTGGCGCCGCGGTACGGGGTATTCCCCGAACGGGTACTCACGTACTCTGCGGATTTCGAAAGTCCAGCGGGAGCAGGACGATGAAGCGGGTTCCCTTTCCCAGGCCGCTTTCCACTTCGATCGTCCCTGCGTGGCTCTGCACAATGTGCTTCACAATGGCCAGTCCCAGTCCCGTCCCCCCCAGCTTTCGCGAGCGCGACTTGTCCACCACGTAGAACCGCTCGAATATCCGCGGGAGGTTTTCTTCGGGAATTCCGATCCCTGTGTCGGCAACTTCAATGCGGACCTTGTCCGGTCCCTCGGGTGCGCATACTACCCGTACCTCGCCTGCCTCTGTGTATTTCAGGGCATTGTCGATCAGGTTCACCAGGACCTGCTCCAGCAGGTATGCGTCCGCGTTGATGGTGGGCAGCGCAGCAGGGATGCTCAGAACGAGCGCGATTCCCTGCGCGTCCGCGCGGTGGGCGAACATTCCCGACACATCCCGGATCAGACGCTCGAGGTCCACCTGGTCCGCGGAAGGCTCGGCCCCGCGCGCTTCCAGGCCTGAGAGCATCAGAAGGTCCTGCACGATTGCAGTCATGCGCTCTGCATTGCGGCGGATGGTCTCCACCCAGCGGGCCGATTCTCCCCGCAGGGCTCCTTCGAGCATCTCCAGGGAGCCCACGATCGAGGTGAGCGGGGTCCGCAGCTCATGCGATGCATTGACTACAAAGTCACGCTTGACGGTCTCCAGGCGCCGCAGGTCGGTCGTATCGTTCAGCACGACGATGAGCTCTTCACGATCTCCCATTTTCTCCACTGTGCACAGGACGGACTTTTCGCCAATCTCCACCTCTTCGGACTGACGCTGCCCCGTGACGCGCGCCTGCTGGACGAGCTCAGTGAGCCGCGGCGCGCGGACCACCTCCCAGAGGGTTCTTCCGTCTACCGGCAGGACGGCAGCCAGCTTCTCGAACCCCTTGTTGTGGCGCACGATCTTTCCGTCCCGGTCCAGCACCAGCATCCCCTGCTGGACGGAAGAAAAGATGCCGTCCAGCTCCTGCATCCGCTGGGCCCGTTCCTCGAACAATGTCTGCACGCGTTCACCCATGGCGTTGAAACTGTCTGCAAGTGCTTTCACCTCGTCTCGCCGGCGCAGGTGAAGACGGGCCCCGAAGTCTCCCGCGGCAAACCGGCCGACAACCTGGGCAAGGTCCCTGAGCGGCGAGGAGATTGTCCGTGACAGGAGGAGGGCGGAGAGAAGGCACGCGGCAAGAAGCAGGCAGGAAAAGAGTACCAGGCTTCCCTGCTCCTGCCGCGACAAGGCTTCAAGCTCTTCGGCGTACGTGGAGGCCCGCACCACACCACGGAGCCGGCCTTCTTCGTCTTTCACGGGGACTGCGACGTAGATCATCCATCGCCGGATTGTGCCGCTGAAGCGCGATGACATTCCCACCTGCCCGTTGAAAGCGGCGCCGACCTCCGGTCGATTGGAATGATTTTCCATGCTGTCGGGGTCCTGCTGTGAATCCGCAAGCACGACCCCCCGTGGATCGATCACCGTGAGACGCACACGGCCTTCCTTGCCGACGGCGGCCACAAGGGCATCGAGGGCAGCGCTCCGTCCCTGGCCCATCAGCGGCAGAACGGAGACCAGGGCCGTTCGCGCCGCGCTTTCCAGGCCTCGCGTGAGTGAATCGTAGGAAATCCCGCGCCCGACCCGCACGAAGTAGACGGCGAAGACCAGAACGGCAAGCAGGCTTACCGCTACGTAGCCGGCAAATACCCGCAGGAAAATGCGTCTGTTCATTTTCGTTCCGTCGCGCGCTGCCCCGATCCAGGGGCGGCAAGCTTGTATCCCACCCCCCGTACGTTGACGATCATCTTCCCCGACGGGCCGAGCTTGTCGCGGAGGTGCTTCACGTGCACGTCCACCGAACGGTCCGTCACGTTCTTCTCATCGCCCCACAGGTGATCGAGTATTTTCTCCCGGGAGAACACCCAGCCGATGCGCGTTGCCAGCAGATGGAGAATGCGAAACTCCGCCTGGGTGAGCTCGAGTTTCTGGCCATGCAGCGAGGCCTCAAGGGTGTCGGTGTCGATGAGAAGACCGTCAGCCACCTCGATCCGGGACCTGCCCGTTTCCGGGGATGCGCGGCGCAGCACTGCTTTCACACGGGCGGCCAGTTCCTTCGGGGAGAAAGGCTTCACGACGTAGTCGTCCGCGCCGAGCTCCAGGCCCAGCACGCGGTCCGCCTCCTCTGCCCGGGCGGTGAGCATGATGACCGGTATGGCCGCGAGGGTCCGGTCGGCGCGCATGCCGCGGCAGATGGCAAAACCGTCCGTGTCGGGAAGCATGACGTCCAGGACAACGAGGTCGGGCTTTTCAGAGCGCAGCGACGAAAGAAAGCCCTTGCCGTCCGCGTACTCCCGCACGCGGAAGCGCTCCTTCTTCAACCCGGCCGAGACAAGGGCGCGAATATCGTCCTCATCTTCCACGATCGTGATCAGCTCGTTCATGTCAACGCTAATGTACCCCCGCACCCGTCACGATTAAAAGACACGGGGGCCGAAATCACGCCCTGCGCGTGTCGAATTAACCGAATACTAACACTGCCTCGACGCCTTTCGAGCCAAGGTACCGCGGTACTCCGCGGTTTCGATAAAGGTGGACGGCCCCCGGGGCATCGGTTAGGATATACGTGTAGGGAGATCACCGTGAAAAAACTTCTGGTGCTCGTCATCGTCGCTGCCCTTGCGCTTTCGGGCTGCGCAACTTCCGGCTTCCTTGGGTTCCTCGCCACCACGCACTACGTGGATCTCAAGGCCAAGGCCATCCAGGACCAGCAGGCAGCTGAGATCGCCGCCTTGAAGGCGCAGCTTGCCGACTACCAGGCGATCAAGGACCAGGCAAAAGCCGCCGCGGACCAGGCCAACGAGTCTCGCAAGACCCTGGAGGACCTCCAGGCGCGCATCGCCTCGATTCCCAAGGACGTGATCAGGCAGATCGCTGATATCCTCCAAGGGTCTGCCGCGCACTAGCCCGTTCCGCCCGACCCACGCGCGGGCCCGACTGTCCTTTGCGGGCCATCGCCCTGCACGCTCCTCGGCGGCCCAGCGGCGGTCGCCCCACGCCTCACTGAGCCAGTGGGCGGTTCTGCCTCATCTGCAGAGACATGTCCCGGAAGCTGAGCAGGAGTTTCCGTTTTTCGTCCCACAGCTTGAGCCGCACGGACCTGAGGCTGCTGCCCAGTGTGAGAGGATTCGGCAGCTGCAGCTCGGGGATTTCGTTCAGGCAGCGCTGCAGGTTGTAGTTGGGAATGCGCGGCCGCAGGTGGTGCACGTGGTGCAGGCCGATGCTGGCAGAGATCCACTGAAACACCTTGGGCAGCTTGTAGTATGAGGAGCCCTGCATGGCAGACTCCATTGATTCCCAGGTCTCATTCCGCTCCCAGTACGAGGGATCGAACTGGTGCTGTACATAGAACAGCCAGACGCCGGCCGCACCGCCAATGAGAAGGATCGGCAGCTGGATCAGCAGGTAGGCCTTGATGCCGATGGTCAGCCCGGCCGTCACGATGATGGCCGCGAGGGCGAGGTCGGTGAGCAGCACGCTCACCACCTGGTTTGGCCTTGAAGCGTGGGAAGGAATGCGCTGCATGATGAGAAACGCGTAGATGGGTCCCAGCCCGAACATGATGAACGGGTTGCGGAACAGCCTGTACTGAAGCCTCTTGAATCGGGTGCTGGCCGCATATTCCTCCGCGGTCATTGTCCATAGGTCTCCCACCCCCCGCCTGTCAAGATTTCCTGCCGTGCTGTGATGCACGCCGTGCGAATGGCGCCAGTATGTGTAGGGGGTGAAGACGATGATGCCAAGGATGTTGCCGATGATCTTCATGCCGAGATCGGATGCCAGATAGGATCCGTGGCAGCAATCATGAAAGAAGATGAACAGGCGCAGCATTAACGCGCCTGCCGGCAGGGCCATGAGGAGGGTAGCCCAGTAGGGCAATCCCCATTTCATGGTCAGGTACATGAGCGCCCACAGGGCCGCGTACGGGATAAGGGTATCGACAAGCTGCAGGGCCACTTTTGCCGCACTAGGTTTCTCAAACTGTTTGAGGGAAGAAACCCACGCGGGCTTTTCCGCGCGGGGTTTTGTCTGCGGCGCGGACGGCACAAAGGGCTCAGCCTGAGCCGCGTCGGGGTCGGGTACGGACATGTAGGGGACCTCCTGGGAAGCGCGTACGCGCTTCGCTGACTATAAAGTACCGCCGTTGCCGCGCCGGACGTGAAAATACTTATGAGTCTGCATAGAGCGACGATGCAGGCAGGCTCAAATGCATCAGAGGCATGCAAGTCGAATTTATATTTCTCCGGGTGACGGCCGAGTCCTGAATTGCCGGCTCGCCAGGTGCTACACTCTCTCAATATGATCAAATATGTCAGAATCAGCCCCGCCCGATATCAGGGCGTGAGATCGAGGGAGACGGGCGCGGGCCTCAGGGCGATGGCGTGGAGCGTCATCAACTGGGTGCTTCTTGCCTGCGTTCTGGCGGTGAATGTGATCTCGGTTATCCTTCCCCTGAACCGCACGGTAGGTGAGGTTGCCGACAGTTTCCACGCACCGTTCGAGCCGGCAGCGTATGCATTCTCCATCTGGGGACTGATCTATCTCGCGCTGATCGCATTTGCCGTGTTTCAGCTCCTTCCCTCGCAGTGGAAAAATCCGCGCGTCCGCGCCACGGACGGCTTGTTCGCCGCCACCTGCCTGGCGAACGCGGGCTGGCTTTTTGCATGGCATTTCGGATCCTACGTTCTCAGCCTGGTGGCGATCGTCGTGCTGCTCTTTGCTCTCAGCGCAATCTACCTCTTCCAGCGTAACGAGGAGTGCCGGAAAACCACGCCGAAATGGACCGAACGGCTGTTCGTGCTTGCGCCCTTCAGCCTGTACCTGGCGTGGATCTGTGTCTCCGCCATCGCGAACGCGGCGGCGCTTCTCCCCTGGGCCGGCTTCAAAGGCATGGGGGTATCTGCCATGGGCTGGGCCGTGGTCGGCGCGATCGCGGGGCTCGTATTCGGCGGGCAATCGTATTTCATGGCGCGGGAGCCGCGGAGCGGCGTAGCAGAGGACAGTCTCCCCGGGTAGCCGCCCTCATGCTTTCGGCATGGAGAGGAGGGTCTTTTTCACCGTGGCGTACAGCCTGCGTACGTCGGCGTCCGTGGTAGCGTAGCCGGTGCCGCTGGTCTCCTGGCGCACCACGACGTAACCGTAGTCCTTGTCGCCCCCCGGCTCGTGCACATAGTCGCCGAAGCGCGCGGCGGACAGCGCCTGGTAGGTGACGCCCTTTCCCTTGCAGAGAAAGACGGAATACAGGTAGGGCACATTGCCATTCGGGCCCTTGTTCACAGCGACCTGGAGCTGCACACCGAGGAAGTCCGCGGGCTTTCGGCGGGGCTCCACCATCAGGCGGATATCCTCAGGGATCTGCTGCCCCTGGCTGTTCTTGTCCAGCTTCAGGTAGGGAGTAATAATGACTTCGCCGCCCTCCGCGGGTTCCGAAGACAGGATGGGCTCGAAAACACGCATGCGGAATGCAAGCTCCTGAGGGGTCCACAGCGAGACATTGCCGGTGAACAAAAAGGGGATGAGGAGAACGAGGGCATCTGCGCACACCAGGGCGGCCAGCCGGTAGCCCCCGCCCCCGAGGATAAGGGCGGCCACGACCAGCACCACTGCACCGAACCAGCCGAATCCCGAGCGGTAAATCACCGAGTAGCCCTTTTCCCTGGTGAGCTGCAGGTTGCTCTTGATCCGGTCGAACTCACGCACCGAGGCGGGCTGCCAATCCTCCTGGCCGACATCAATGGGCTTGTTTCTGAAGTTCCGGGCCCCCATGAAGACCAACCCGGGGACCATGAGCAGCACACCGATGAGAAAGCCGAACCCGCCGGGAATCAATACCTGCAGGGCGAGCCCGCCGGCCGCGAAGCCGGCAAACACGATCATGCGCGCGGGAAGCGCGAGCCGGGGCACCATGAACTTCACTTCCATACGATATTCTCCTGCGCAATCGAGGCCTGATTGCGAATCTCCGATGTGCCCGCGTAGCGCCAGTACAGGGGACAGGCAGCCTGACAGGCCGTGAAGCCCGGGCAGCCGGCGCATTCAGCGGGCGCGTACTCCTTGCTCTTGAAATACCTTGCCCGGGGAGAGAACCAGACATCGCGAAAGTCCTGCGTCAAAAGATTGCCCATGGGCTCTGGAAAGGACGAGCAGGGAAGCACCTCTCCCGTCGGAGCCACTGACAAAAGGCCATCCATTGCGGCGCAGGACTTGTTCCCGAGTCCGCGGGCAATCGTGTTGTAATGGCAGTGCGGGATGGGAGAGTACCAGTAGAAAGTCATCTTCTCGGCCCGGGCTGCCGCGCGGACACTTTCGATGATCGCCCCCGCGCGTGAATAGGGGATGAAGAGGGCATCCACCCCGGGATCGTCCTGACTTTCGCCTCCTGCGTCCGCCGCGCGCACCGGCAGATACAGATTCATGGCAAACCTGCTTATCCCCAGGCCCTTGAGAAATGCCGGCATGCGCGCGGCGTCGGGCGAGTTCACGGCCGTCATCGTCGTGTTTGTCTGTACGGAGATGCCCGCCGCCCGCAGCCAACGGATGCCCTGCAGCGTTTCCTGAAAGGAGCCGCGCCGGGCCGTGAGAAGGTCATGCGTTTCCGCATCAGGGCTTTCTACGCTGACCTGTGCCGTGCGCAGGCCTGCCCGGTAGAGACTGCGCGCCCTTCGGCGGTCCGCAAGCGTGCCGTTGGTGATGAGATTCACCTGCAGTCCGGCCCGGCGCGCCATCCGGATCATCTCCTCCAGGTCCGCGCGCAGGAGCGGCTCCCCTCCGGTGAATGAGAAGAAGGGAATCCTTGCATCGTCTTTGAAAACGCGTATGATCTCCGCAATCTCGACAAGGCTCATTTCGCGCGCAGGGGCGACGCCCAGCGCCTGCAGCGTGCCCGCACAGCCCCGGGCGGCGGGGCCTGCACTCGGCGTCCTGCATCCCACGTTCTGCTTCCCGCATCCCGCGTAGCAGAATGCGCAGGCATTGTTGCACCGATAAGTCACCGCGATCTCGCCGAGAATCGGCAGCTTCGTATACTGGAAGGTGTACGGTACGAGCTCATACGGCGCGCGGCCGCCCTCCGCGGGTCGGCCGAGGTAGAGCGCGCGCAGATCTGACACGAACGCTGCCACCTGCCGCGCCCGCCCTTCCTGAGCGATTCCCGGTATCGATGCCGCCTTTCCGCCCGCGCACAGGTGCGCCACGATGGCGATCCCGGTGGAATTGGCCTTGTACACCTGGTTGGGAGGTACAATGACGACACCATCCTCCTCCCTGGCGAAAATGTGATCCTTGGCCTCCCGGAAAAAATCGTCGATCCACCCCAGTGAACGGACCGGAAATTCAGTCACGCGGTCCGGGCCGAAGCGTCGGGCGGGCTCTGCCGGTGCTTTCAATGCGCGCCTCCCGACACGCACGCCGAGTGGCATGCCGAGTGGCACGCAGAATGACATGCCGAATGGCAGGCCTGGTGACATGCCGAGTGGCAGGCGTTGTGGCACGCCGAGTAGCAGGCGTTCACACCACCCGTGCCGGCCTGCGCCGGGGCGAAGCATCCCTTGAAGCAGGACGCGGAGGCCATGAAGGCCTGGTAGCCCGCGGAGAAATCCGGCGGCAGACGTACGTGCGCGTAGACTGCCGTGTTCCAGAAAATCCAGCGGTAGGAGGACCAGTACCAGTAGTAGGGTTGGACCTTGTCCTGCTCGGTTTCCGGTCTCTGTTCGAGCTTCTTTCTATAGTATTCCTTCGTTGCGTCAGAGTCGCAGTCCCAGATCTTCTCCTGGAGCTTTGCAAGGACCTTTTCGAAGAAATCGGCAAGAACACCCGAGAGCGCCAGGCCCCGCGTGTCGAATGACTGGAGGAACAGCTCCTCATATTCATTCTCAGCCTTTCGCACTGTGAGTATCCTTATTTCCAGAGGATCTTCCTTCACAACCTCGATGATGCCCTGGCGCTTGAGGCCCTCCAGCATGATGGCCACCACCTTCTGCAGCGGCATTTCCAGAAGAAGCGCCACCTCCACGGGGTGCAGGTCTTCGGCGATCTTGCCTTTGACCTGATAGGTGCCCGCGAAGAGCCTGGGCGGGATCCAGTTGTCTCCTGCCCAGCGGATTCCTTCCACTTTCTCCAGCGTGCGCCCGTATCCTTTCACTTTCAGCAAGTACAGCAGGAGGACCAGAGCGAGGAGCACGCCGAGCGTCACGGCAGTGGCAAGGGGACCGGCCTGCATGCGCGGGGCTGCGGTGACAGGCTCGCTTTCGGGCTGCCCCGCCGGCGCCTGTGTTCCGGTTGACGGGCCCGCGCTTCCCGACGAGGTGCTTTCCGAAAGGATTCCGTCCTGCATGGGGATTGCGGAGCGCTTGAGATAGAACTGAAGCCTCTGCGTCTGCTCCGTGCCCACGTTCCGCTGGTTGAATCTCAACGTGAGATAATAGGTGCCGTCCGCGCCTTTTGAGCCGAACGCGTCGATGCTGTTCTGCTGGTTGACGTACGGTTCCGTCCGGAATCCCGCCTGCGTGAGCGCATCCTGCCCGACCTCCTGGCCGCTTACGGCGATTGGGAGCTCGATCCTGATCGTGCGGTGGTCCAGTGGCTGGTCCCATTGCTCGGGCGCCCAATCGAAATAGAAAAGCTCCCCGTAGTCCGCGGATTTCGTCCAGCCGATCCGCCGGGGCCCGGCCAGGTCCCCCCCATAGGCGAGGAAGTACATTGCGGAACCTGTGAACCCGCGGCCGCCGGCCAGGACTATGTCATACCTGCCGCCGCCCATGTCGCTGATGTCCAGGCCTGCACGGACGTTGCCGGCCAGGTCTGCATAGCATTGGTCGAGGTTGAACACGGGACGCGCTGCAGCACCTTCAAAGAAGAAGCCGTGCATCTGCCCGCCGGTGGCTTGCCAGGCAAGGCTTTCAAAGAAGAGGGCCTTGCCGTCCGGGCGGAGCACCACGTCTGTCTCCACGCTCTGCAGCACGGCGCTGAGACCGAATGACGTCCAGGAGGCCGCGCAGAAAATGAGGATGCCGATCAGCAGTTTTCTTTTCATTTGTTGTTTTCCAATTCCTTCATGATTGCCAGTCGTTCTTCTCCGCTCAGCCCCAGCAGGTCTTCCGTGGTCCGCTCCCTGATGATCCTGGCGCATTCCGTGATATCGCGCGCAAGCTGTTCGACGGGATCTGCCGCCGTGACCGCTGGATCGGCGCCCACACCGTATCTCCTGGCGGTCGCAGCCGCATCACGCTCGCCCAGGAAGACCTGGCATATTTCCAGGACGCGCTCGATGCGCTCGTTGGCAAAAGGCGAGTAGCTCGAAAGCTCGCGGCACTTCTCCAGATAGGAGCCGGACTCCTGGAGGAAGTACTCGATTGCTTTGGCCACGCGCTCATCTCCGATCCTGAGGACCGCGATGCGTTCCCTGGTCATTGTTGCTGCGTCGATCTTTCGAGCAGTCTCTTTCCGCCTGCCCTCATCACTTTCCGCAACAACTTCTTGCGCACCTCTGCGCGAAAAAAACAGGGCCCCGGTGAGAGCAGCGTATGCCAGAACAATCACCGCGATTGGAACGAGGGCATACGGCCTGAGCAACAGCACGGACAGCACGACCAGGGAGGCTGCCGCGATCGACAGGACCGAGTTCAGCCGCGAGCGCAGGTAAAGGAGGAAGGGATTCTTGACGGGCATTTACTCCCTTTTTATACCATTGAAGGGATTTGTCAACCTTTATCGGATTCAGGAAATCGCGCATTGAGGCGGTGCATCAGCGAGGAGTTCGGGCCGGTCTTTGAACGTCTAACGATGGCAACGATCTTCGCGCGGATTCTCACCCGTGATCTCCTCGCCAGACACCCGCACAGACAGGAATGTCTGTCAGCAGGGACCCGCGGAAGTACTCACCTGGATACTATTGGATTTGAAACGGGCTGTGACTTCGAAGGCTCGCTCAGTCTCCCGAAACGAGCGCGGAACTGGAGAGCGAGCTGTCCGCGACAGCTCTTCTCTGCGCGCGCTCATGCATGAGTGCCGCATACATGACGAGCGGCTCGATGAGTGCAAGGAGCACTATCGCGACAATCACGATTCTTCGGATCGGCCTTCGCTTTGGCGCTCCGTCTCCGATTCCTGCAGTGGTGTGCATGACACGTACCCTTTTCCGGCCTCAGAATTTACCCCGGTGAGAGCGCGTTACCATGACCGCATTGTTGTTTCATTTGTTCGAATTGTTGCTGAATTGTTGCGCTCCCGCCCGGGTTGGCATGGCGCGAATTCGGTTCTCAGGTAAGCCCGCCGCGTGCTAAACTCATCTTGTGAGCGTTCCCCTGCCTCCCCTCGTGGCGATCGTCGACGACGAGGCCCATCTTCGGGAAACAGTTTCCCGCGCCCTTCGCGGAGACGGTTACAGGACCACTGCCTACACTAACGGCATGGAGGCATGGCAGTCATTCGAGGAATCGCTTCCTGACCTGGTGATCCTGGACATCATTATGCCGCGCATGGACGGCCTGGAGCTTTGCCGCCGCATCAGAGGTGTTTCTCAAAAGGTCCCCATCATATTTCTCACATCTCGAGACGAGGAGTTCGACCGGGTGCTCGGGCTGGAGCTGGGCGCAGATGACTACCTCTGCAAACCCTTCTCACTGCGGGAGCTCACTGCGCGAGTGAAGGTCCTGTTTCGCCGCATCGGCGCGAGAATGGAGGGAAGCGGGCACTCAGAAGGCGGCGACAATGTTGCAGTAGGATCCCTGACGCTCGATACGGAAAGATTCACTGCGGCATGGAAGGGGCTGCCGGTGCGGCTCACCGTGACCGAGTTCCGCATTCTGCACGCCCTGGCCCGGCAGCCCGGGTATGTGCGCACCCGGGAGCAGCTCCTGGCGGAGGCATTTCCCCAGGACTCCTATATGAGCGACAGAACGATCGATTGCCATATCAGGCGCATACGCGGCAAGCTGGAAGAACTGGACACGGCATATGACGGAATAGAGACGCTGTACGGCCTGGGCTACCGGTTGCGCGGAGAATGATGCGCGGCAGGGCTTCCACTTTCCTCTCACGCATCTCGATGCGGGTCCTTGCTTTCAACGTGCTGATCGTATTCCTGCCCATCGCAGGGATCCTTTCGCTGGGCACGTACGAAAGACAGCTCCTGAGATCTCTTGAACGTTCCCTGGTGCAGCAGGGGCGGGTCCTGGCTGCGGGCCTGGAGGACGCAGGCCCTGGTCTGCCGCGGAACGCCGTGCGGCTTCTGCAGCGGCTTCGACAGAGGCATGACGCGCGGATCCGGGTCCTGGATGCCCACGGCGTGTTGCTGGCTGATTCCAGCCACCTCCCGGAGGGAGTCACTCCGGCACAAGGCGCCGCTTCTGCGGCAGGTCCGAGCGGCGGGGTGGGAGATCAACCCAACGCGCGCGCTGCACAGGAAACATTCCTCTATCGACTGGCATCTTTTCCCGTCAGGCTCTGGAGGCGTTATGTGCGTCCGCCGCAGCCGCCGCTTGATTCGGATGAATATTACTCGGGCGCGCGTATTCTCTCGGGACCCGAGATCGCGGACGCCCTGGCAGGTGGTTATGGCGCCCAGACCCGCATCACAGCGGGCCAGCAATCGGTCACGCTCTACAGCGCCATACCCGTGCTGAGCAGGGGCACGGTTGTCGGTGCCGTTCTGGTCTCTCAATCCACGTACCGCATCCTCAGTGACCTGTACGCGCTGCGGCTGGATATCTTCCGTCTTTTCCTCTGGTCGGTCGCGACCGCGGTTGTCCTCAGCCTCCTGGTGTCTGCCACGATTACCATACCGGTGCGCAGGCTGCGCGACCGCGCACATGCAATCCTCGATCCGCGTGGGAGGCTCCTGGGCGGGTTCTCACCTTCACGGGCCAAGGATGAAGTGGGCGAGCTTTCCCGCAGCCTCGGAGAGCTCACCGCGCGCCTGGAACGGCACGTGCGTCTGCTCGAGTCGTTTGCCGCGGACGTCTCTCACGAGTTCAGAAATCCCCTGGCATCCATCCGGTCGGCGGCGGAAATCGCTTTGTCGAGCCGGGAGCCCGGGGAGCGCCAGGCAATGCTCTCAATGGTGATGCAGGACGTGAGCCGCATGGAGAAGCTTCTTGCCGGTGTGCGGGAGATTTCCCGTATCGACAGCGGCGCAGCCGAAGAGGGGCCACAAAGCCCCGTGGATGTGGGGGAGATCGCCGGCAGGGTGGTCGATTCGGCGCGCATGCGCGCAAACGGCAGGGAGTTGATCTATGCGGTGGAAGGCGGCCCCGTTGCCGTCCTGACCCCGCCGGGGCGCCTCCAGCAGGTACTGGAGAATCTCCTGGACAACGCCGCGGGTTTCTCCCCGGACGGTGGACGTGTCTGCGTGTCCCTGCTGCAGGATGCCGGGGCCGCCGTCATACGCGTGTCTGACGACGGCCCCGGCATCCCGGTGGAGCACCTGGAGAAGATCTTCGACCGCTTCTTCAGCTTCCGGCCCGGCGAGGAGAAGGGGATGCACTCAGGCCTGGGTCTCTCCATCGTCAAAGCGATTGCGGAGAGCAATGGAGGGTGCGTGCGCGTGTCGAACCTGCCTCACCGGGGCGCGCGCTTCGAAGTTCGGCTGCCCGCGGCGAATCCGCGGACAGTGTAGAGAAATCCAACGCCTTTCTACTGCAGCAGGTATGCCATTCCCAGCGCGTGATAGAGCTGGCCTGAGAGCCAGTCGGGGGGGTGCGCTTTTCCCGCCACGGCGAGCCGCATCGGTGAGTTGATGACACGCACGTGGCCGTTTTCGACGCTTTTCCATATGTCGGGCTTGCGGAGGTTCATGTAGTCGATCGTGATCCCGTTGCGGATGTGATCATGCACGTACGAGATTGTGCCGTCCTTATCCACCCTCACTACCATGCCGACATGGGAGAGAGGGTCGTCCCATCGGGCATCCGCGTTCTCGTCGTAGGTGTTGTCCCAGAAGATGATGTCTCCGGGAAGGGGGTAGTCATTGGAATACAAAAGGTTATCCCGTTCGAGCGTCTTGTATATCCGTGTGACGCCATTGCCGTTGAACTTGTTGAAGTCCCGCGCCAGATCGATTCCCGCATACCAGTAAATGGCAAGCACCACGCCGGTGCAATCCATGTTGAATCGCCTCCCCCGGACAAAAAGCTGCTTTTTCCCAAGGATCGATTGGGCTCCTTCCACCAGCTTGGACCGGAGCGCAACCGTAGGGGGATCTGCGGTCGCTTTTGCAGGCGCCGGCTCAAAAGCGACGTGCCGAGGCACGGTGGCGCATGCGTCGAGGAACGCAAGGATGAGCAATGGAAGAAGGAGTACGGAAAGCCTGGTCATCTACTTGCCCCGCGCGAAGTATTCCTTCATGGGCTTGAAGTAGAAGTCGATCCAGCCTTTCTTGTACTCAGGGCCGTGCCCTGCCGGGATCTTCGTGTGGTTGAGCGTCACGCGCGTGCCGCCCTTTGTCCTGGCCAGGAGAACTTCGAGCAGGGAATCCGGTTCCTCCGAGGCAAAATCGGTTGTCCGCCAGGACTGGAGGATCCGGGAGTGGGGCTTCAGCTCCAGCGTCTTGCCGGATATATACCCGTCCCAGGCGCTGAACTTCGACCCGACGCGCGCCGTCACCTTGGCCGAGTTGCCCGTCATTTCCCCATGACCCTTGCTGCTCATCCACGCCGCATATATCGCCTCCGGCTGCGCCGGTATGACCGCCGAAGCCTTGGTCGAATCAGTCTTCCTGGTTTTCATCCATTCTGCTCCTCGCATCCTCTACAATACCGCGCCTGTGCCAGCGGTTCTACAGATTTTATCGGCAGTCATGGGCGAAAAACAACCGACGGCGAGGCCGGTGCTCTTTTGCGTGCCGGTCTGGAGAGCCTGCGGATACACAATCGAGACGCCGGCAGCAAGCCAGTTCGCATTCGCCAGGTAGGCCGTCTTCGTCGCCGCGTCAGCAACGTGGACTGTTACGGAGCAGACTATACACCGTCACGGACCCAAAACCCAATAACGCCTGCCTTCCGCGCCTTCTGGGCGTTTCCTCAGTTCTGGACACTGAGACAGCGGCCCGCATACTCTGGCACGATGAAAAGGAAAATCAGGGTGGGTGTCGTGTTCGGCGGCAGGTCTGCCGAGCACGAGGTCTCCCTGCAGTCCGCGAAAAACGTGCTGGAGTCGCTGGACCGGGAGAAATATGAGCCCGTTCTGATCGGCATTGACCGCGAGGGACGCTGGCACCTGGACGAGCAGACCCGCGTTCTTTTCGACTCTGCCCGGCCCTTGCCGACCCTGGCGGCGGATTCACCGCAGGAGGTTGCGCTGGTGGCGCGCGGGGAGAAGAGCCGCCTGATGGATGTCTCGGGAAACCGCGACCTGGGAAGGCTTGACGTCGTCTTCCCTGTTCTCCATGGACCTTACGGCGAGGATGGCTCCGTACAGGGGCTGTGCCGCCTTGCCAATCTCCCCTGTGTCGGCGCGGGCATACTCGGTTCCGCGGTCGGCATGGACAAGGACGTGATGAAACGTCTCCTGCGGGACGCCGGCATCCCGACGGCGAAGTTCCAGGTCCTGGCCCGCGGAAGGCCAGTGCCGGAGTTCGCCGCAGTGACTGCGTCCCTCGGGGTGCCGGTGTTCGTGAAGCCCGCGAATCTCGGATCCTCGGTGGGAGTGGCGAAAGCAGAAACGGCTGAGGAATACGAGAGGGCAGTGGCAGGGGCTTTCCAGTACGATACGAAGGTCCTGCTGGAAGAGTCCGTCAGCGGCCGCGAGATCGAGTGTTCCGTACTGGGCAATCAGGAGCCGATTGCATCAGTCCCCGGGGAGATCGTCACGGGTGGCGGCCACGACTTTTACGACTACGATGCCAAGTATCTCGACGAGAACGGCGCCGCGCTTCGCATCCCGGCGGCCCTCGACGCCGCGGTCACAGAGCGCATGCGCGCGCTTGCCGTGCAGGCCTTCACAGTGTTGTGCTGCGAGGGGATGGCCAGGGTGGACATGTTCCTGCGGGGCAGCGGCGAGGTCCTGGTCAACGAAATAAATACGATTCCCGGTTTTACCCGGATCAGCATGTACCCCAAGCTTTGGGAGGCGAGCGGCATCTCCCCCCGGGTGCTGGTGGACAGGCTCATTGCCCTGGCGCTGGAGCGCCACTCAGCGGAGCACGGCTTGAAAACGACCCCCTGAGACGACCCCCTAACGCCAACCGCCCGTGGGGCGGCTGGCGCGCTTGCGCGCAACTCCGCCAACTCTGCCAGGAGCAGAAGGGAGCGGAAGGGGAGCCCACGCGCGGGCCCGACCGTCTTTTGCTTGCCATTGCCCCGCACGCTCCTGGGCCAACCCTGTGCGCCGCTACACCCGGGACAGCTTTTTCAGCAGGAACTCCCGGTTCTTCGCGAAATACTTGCGGAACTCCTCGAACATCTCCGCTGTTTCCGAGGCTGCGCCGGACAGCACCAGTACGTTGTTCCTCCACCGATACCACAGGCAGTGCAGCGCATATGGCTTGCACCCGCGCCGTTCCCTGCACGCCTGGTCCAGCCTGTCGGCGAGCTCGATGTGATTCGCCTCCCCCGTGAGCCAATACAAGTCGTTTTCCGCAACACCAAGGACCATGCGTTTGAATCCCTCCGCCATCGAGTCGTCATGGCGAAAACCCTCCAGGGTGATGTCTTTCGAGCCCAGGCGCAGGTCATGGCCCTGCTCCCGCAGCAGGCGTCGGACCGCCACGATCTCGTCCCGCACCTGGTGCAAGACCGTCTGGTTGTTCCGGGAGCGCTGCAGCCGCTCGCGCCAGGCCCTGAGCTCCGTCTCGTACTTCTCCAGCATCCCGATGCGGCTGAGAAAGTTCGTCGTGTCGGTCAGGAGCCTCCACGTGGAACTGAAAGTTTCAGCGAGGCGATTGAAAATCGGTCTCATGGGGGCTGTTTCAAAAAGTAGCGGTGACTGAGGCGAGGGTCAAGGCAATACCCGCTGGCGTTGCTGCCCCGCCGCGCTTGCCTCCCCGCACGCGCGGTGGTACGGTGACGCAGGAGCAGGGAGCAATGAGTACAAGGGCAAAGGTGATCGCGGTTGACCTCGGGGCGTCCGGCGGCAAGTGCTTTGCCGGCCTCTTCGACGACAACGGGTTTGCGCTGAAGGAGATCCACAGGTTCAGCCACGAGCCCGCCGTGCTGCACGTGGCGGACCGGACGGGACGGGTGGAGGAGCGCTCGGTCTGGAACGACATTCTCATCTACGCGAATATCGTGGAGGGACTGCGTGCCTACCGGCGGGAAATCGGCCCGGCAGCAGATTCCATCGGCGTCGACACATGGGGGGCCGACGGCGTGTTCATCACCGAGGACGGAGTCGCGCTGGGGCCGATGTACTGCTACCGCGATCATCGCCTGGACGGGATGATCGATCAGGTGAAAGCGCGCGTGGACCCGCGGCGCCTCTACGAGATCACCGGCATCCATTTCCAGCCCTTCAACCTGTCCAACCAGCTTCTCTGGTTCATGAACAACAGGGCAAGCCTGGTGCGCAGGGACGTGCGGTTTCTCCCCGCACCGACACTCTTCTCCTACTACCTGGGCGGGGTGACCGCGGTGGACTCCTCCTGGGCAAGCATCACGCAGCTCATGGACGCCAGGAAGAAAAAGTGGAGCCGGGAGATCCTGCGAGCGCTCGGCATCCCCTCCCGGGTCATGCCTTCGATCGTCGAACCGGGAACGGTTGTCGGGGCACTTCATGCCGGTCTTGCCGAATCAGTGGGCCTGAACGCGGCAAAGATCGTGGCCGTAGGATCCCATGACACGGCAAGCGCATACGCCGCTGCGCCGGTGGGCAACGCCGCGCACGCCCTGATCATCAGCTCGGGCACGTGGTCCCTGGTCGGGAAGCTTCTGCGCCGCCCGATCACGGGGGCTGACGCCATGGCAGGGAATTTCAGCAACGAGGGCGGGATCGGAAATATCCGCTTCCTCAAGAACTGCATGGGCACCTGGCTGGTGCAGGAGCTGCGGCGGGTCTGGCGCGCGCGCGACGGCAGGGAAATGGAATGGGAAGAGCTGAACCGGCTCACCGAGCAGGGCGCGCCGTTTGCCGCGTTCATCGATCCCGACGACCCGGGCTTTTTCAATCCGCACAACATGGAAGAGGCCATCGCGGATTTCTGCCGGCGCACGGGGCAGCAGCCTCCTGCCGGCAGGGGGACGCTGCTGCGGACGATCTATGAAAGCCTCGCCCTGAAGTACCGCATGGTGGCGGAGCAGATTGCTGCGGCAAGCGGGAAGCCCAACAAGGTGATCCACATCGTGGGCGGAGGGTCGCGAAACAGTTTTCTCAACCAGTTGACGGCCAACGCGTGCTCCCTGAAAGTCATTGCGGGGCCCGAGGAGGCCACGGCGGTCGGGAACGCGATGGTGCAGGCCGTTGCTCTTGGACTCATCGACAAGCTTTCTGATGCCCAGGCAATGATCCGTTCGGCCTTCAGCATCAAGGAGTTCGCCCCGCGTGACCGGGAGACCTGGGATCGCACGTACGAGAAGTACAGGGTGTTCGTGAAATAAGAATGGCTGGAGGGGGGAAAAAGAAGGACCCCCGAAGGGGGGTCCCGCAGAAGGAGGGCAATACTTTACTATAATTAGCTCGACTTTACTTCGATCGTCTTGGGCTTCGCGGCAGGAACCTTGGGGAATGAAAGGTTCAGGATGCCGTTCTTGAACTCCGCCACGATCTTTTCCTTGTCCACACCCTCGGGAAGAACAAAGCTGCGGCTGAACTCGGAGTTCTTGCGCTCCCGAATCACATAGCCGTTCTTCTTCTCTTCCCTGGACGCGCTCTTGCTGGAAGAAATGGTCAACAGACTGTTCTCCAGCTTGACCTCGACGTCCTTCTCGGTAAGGCCGGGAAGCTCAACCTCCATGAGATACTCGGAGTCGGTCTCTTTTACATCCACCGCGGGGACAGCGGTGCGGCCGAGCACGGGCTCCGTGTAGAAGTCGTCGAACCAGCGGGAAACATCGTCCAGCAGGTTCGCCGTGTGGGGTTGATAACGGATCAGGTTCATATCGTACCTCCTATTGGTTTCATGAATCATGCCACCTATTATGCACGATGCGTGCCAAGAATTGAAAATTGCGTTAAGTACTTATGGAGTAATGTTTTGAGATAATTGACTTTCATCTCTAACTTGACTACAGGGGCGCTGGTATGGGATATTTTGATACATATAGCGAAAATATGTCCCACAATGATTCCTCCTGATACACTTTTCAAGCGGACGCAATCCTGCTACTTTTCAACCTGTGATAGTTCCCACTTTCGATCAATTTGCTCCGGGAAACCTGGAAGGCACCCCGCACCCCGGGCGTTCACATTGGCTGATCTTCCAGGACGGAAAGATTCTCATTTCCTCCGATGCGCAGGAGACCCGGCTCCCGTACGTTGAAGACCTCTCCAGCCTCGGCATCGATGCACCGCGCGCGCACTACCTGGGGCTGGCAGACGGAAACCCCTGCAGGACAGTGGAGGTACCTTCCCACATTCCTGCGCCCGAAGCCTGGACTTTTGAAGCGGTTCGGTCGCTTTTCGGCCGGATCTCGGATGGGTTCTTCTCCGTGGCGGCGCGCGCGCTCGAGGTGCTGGAGTGGGACCGCACGCACCGGTTCTGCGGCACCTGCGGCGCGGCAACGACATTCAAGGAAGGAGAGCGCGCGCGGGAGTGCCCTTCGTGCGGCCATCTGAGCTACCCCCGGATCTCACCCGCGGTGATCGTGGCGGTGGTGAAGGACGACAAGCTGCTGCTTGCCAGGGCCCGGAGGTTTCCGCCCGGTTTCTACAGCGTACTGGCGGGCTACGTGGAACCCGGTGAGACCCTCGAGGAGTGCGTGGCGCGCGAGGTACAGGAAGAGACCGGAGTCGAGGTGAAGAATCTCCGCTATTTCGCAAGCCAGCCCTGGCCGTTTCCCCATTCACTCATGGTGGCCTTCACTGCCGAGCACGCGGGCGGGGAAATCAGGATCGACGAGTCAGAGCTCCTGGACGCCGGTTGGTATACTGTTGATGCCTTTCCCAGCCTGCCTGACCCGATCACCGTCGCGCGCCGGCTCATCAACTGGTTCATCTCGAGAAGAAGGGAAGGGATGCGGGCATGAAAAAGGAAAAGACGCGCTGCCCGTGGGGCGGCTCCCACGAACTTCACGTCCCCTATCATGACGAGGAATGGGGGGCCCCCTGTCACGACGACGTGCGCCACTTCGAGTTTCTCGTCCTGGAAGCGGCGCAGGCCGGGCTGAGCTGGCTCACTGTGCTGAAGAAGAGGGAGGCCTATCGGAAGGCATACCGCGGCTTTGATCCCGCGCGCGTTGCCCGGTTTGCCACGCGAGACGTCGAACGGCTGCTCGGCGACCCGGGCATCATCCGCAACAGGGCGAAAATCGCTTCCTCCATCACCAATGCAAAGCGGTTCCTGGAAGTGCAGAAAGAGCTCGGCAGCTTCGACGCGTACCTCTGGAACTGGACGGGCGGAAAACCCGTGGTCAATCACTGGACGCAGCAGTCCCAGATTCCCCCGCGCACGGAGCTTTCGGACGCGATCTCGAAAGATCTGAAGGCCCGGGGTTTTTCCTTTGTCGGCTCCACGATCATCTATTCCCATCTTCAGGCAGTGGGCGTGGTGAACGATCATCTGGAAACCTGCTTCAGATGGAAGGAAGTTCAGGCCCGGGGCAGGGGCCGTTCCCGCACCGGTGCTTCGCCGAATTAACCTTTTCTTAAACCGATCTTAACATCGTGCCTCTACGTTTGCCGTGGAGGAAAAAGATGTCGACGAATATCATTCCTGCGGGCGTGAAGAAGACGATTGCCTGCGAGATCTGTGCGGAGGAGATTTCGCACGACGTGGTGCGCGTGGATGAAGGAAGGTTCTATCATTTTCGATGCTTCCGGCGGCACGTCCACGAGGAGGAGATCGGCCTCTTCGAATGTCCCAAGTGCCGTACCCTGGGGTCTTCGTGGGATTGGAGGGGGCATGCATGGCGCTCCTGCACGCTCTGCGGCGGAAGCGGCTATCTGGCCGCTGCGGAGGAGGCCTGCGGGAACTAAGTGGCGCTCTCGTGCTTCGGCAGTTGACACTTTCCGGGCGCTTCCGTAATGCATTGGCATGCGGATGCGAAAAAGACCGCTCGTTCTCGGCCATCGGGGATTCCGCGCCCGCTACCCGGAGAACACCCTTCTTGCTTTCCGGCAGGCAATCGACAATCGGGCCGACGGGGTGGAGTGCGACATACAGAAGACTGCGGACGGCCGCTACGTGGTCATTCATGACCCGACGACAGACCGGGTCACCGGCTCCGGGGGCGAGGTGGCAAAGACTCTTTTCAAGGACCTGCGCCGCCTTGATTTCGGACGCGGGGAGAAAATCCCCGAGCTTTCCGAGCTCCTGGATGCCATCCCTTCCGGCAGCTACCTCGACCTGGAGCTGAAAGAGGAAACACTTGGCATAGAGGATTGCGGCCCCATCGCTGCAATTCTGGATGCACATATCCCGCGGCGGCACCTCATGGTGTCCTCGTTCGAGCCGCAGCTGCTTCTGCCCTTCAGGCGGCGCGGGTTCACGGTAGGATTCCTTGTGGGTGAAGAAACAGCCGCCCGCGGCATCGGCGCGCTCCTCCGTGCCCTTTTTCGGCTGCGGCCGCAGTACCTCAATCTTCCCGTTCAGCTCATAGAGAAGCTCGGTTCGGCACGCGCGTCAGCCCTCCTGGCTCTTGTCAGGCTGATGGGTTTTTCCCTTCTCTTCTGGACGGTGAACACAGACGCGCAGGCCGCCCGGGTTGTCACTACGGCGCGCATTATCGTGACCGACCAGGTCGACAGCCTGGTGCGATTCCTCGATCGATCAGCGAGCCGAAAGTAAAAGAGGGCGAGGTCAGGCGTATTTGCTGGTCACGATCCAGAGACCGACGAGCACAATCAGGGAGACGCTCAGACCGTTCAGCCAGACGATGAAGTCCGGCTCGAAGATCCCGTTGAGGACGTAGGTCCAGAGGATCTTCACGATCCAGAGGATCACCATGACCAGACCCGAAATCCACGCGGCCCTGCCCGGGACCGGCGTGAACAATGCGAAGGCGATGATGATGCCCGCCACCAGCTCGGCAACTGCAACGATGATGTTGATGGGATTGTCGGTTCTCCCGAAGAAGCGATCGATCGATCTGCCCCACTCGCCGATCCGGGAGCTGAAGTACATGATGCCGATGATCCCGAGCGAGATCAGGAAAAGAGCCACGGCGATCTGCATGAGCATGGTCCCATCGAGTGACATTCTGGTCCTGGACATTATGACGCCTCCTCGGGTGCTGCCCCGCTGAAATATACCAAGCCCCCGGCACGACGGCAATGTGCGAAGGAGATCCCGGCATTTTTAACCGAATCCTAACCCGCCTTTTGTACCAATTGATTATGTTTACAGGCAAGAGGGAGGCGTTATGATTACTCCACATCATACAGCGCACGGCAGCGCATTGAGGTTCGCACATCACGGGGCGGTCCGCGGCGTGACGCTGGCGTTCGGCTTTGTCCTTGTTTTCGCCGCGGCACACGTGCACGCACAGGATGCCCTTGCCCAATTGCGCGCCAGGGTGAAGCACATCGTGGTCGTCTACCAGGAGAACTGGAGCTTCGATGCCTTGTACGGCCACTTTCCCGGGGCCAACGGGACTTCGAACGCCTCACCCGGAGCTCTTCGACAGGTGGACAAGACCGGGGCGCCGTTGACGGCTGCACCGCTTCCCGTCAACGGAAAAAACGTGGATCCGAACTTCGCCTCCATTGCCCCGACCCTGCCGCTGAAGCCCTATGACCTTGCGCGGCTCATCAGTCCCGCGACACAGACCGGGGACATCGTTCATCGGTTCTATACGCAGCAGCTTCAGATCGACGGCGGAAAAATGGACAAGTTCATTACCTGGAGCGACAACGGGGGATTGGTGATGAGCTATTTCGATGCGACAAACCTTCCCGAGGGAAAGCTCGCCCAGACATTCACCCTGTGTGACAATTTTTTCCAGGCCGCATTCGGGGGATCGTTCCTGAACCACATATGGCTGATTGCAGCGGCCACGCCGGTCTTTCCTGACGCCCCTGCGGATATGATCGCCACTCCTCCAGATGCTGCGGGGCAGACGGCTGCGGACAAAGTCGTGACGCCTGACGGCTATGCGGTGAACACCGCGTTCTCCGTCAACCAGCCTGTGCCGCCTTTCGTGAAAGACCGCGCCACGCTGGTGCCGAACCAGACCCTCCCCACAATCGGAGACAGGCTCTCGGAGAAGGGGATCTCATGGGCATGGTATTCGGGCGGATGGAACGACGCGATGGCGGGAAAGCCGGACCCGCTCTTCCAGTTCCACCATCAGCCTTTCATCTTTTTCAGCAACTACGCTGACGGCACCGAGGCCAAGCGCACGCACCTGAAGGACGAAGCGGATTTCTTCACGGCTCTCGGTGACGGCACGCTGCCCGCGGTCAGTTTCGTGAAACCCCTGGGACCGGACAACGAACATCCGGGGTATGCCGCCCTGCTCCGCGGGCAGCGGCACGTGGAAGACATCGTTGCGCGCATCCGGGGCAGCGTTCTCTGGACCGACACGGTCATCATCATCACCTACGATGAGAACGGGGGCAGATGGGACCATGTCGCGCCGCCCGTGGTCGACCGATGGGGACCGGGGACGCGCGTGCCCACGATCGTGGTGTCGAGCCTGGCGCGGAAGGGCTACATCGATCATACGCAGTATGACACCACGTCCATTCTGAAATTGATCGAGCAGCGCTTTGACGTGACACCGCTGGGCACGCGTGATGCAGCGGCAGGCTCCCTGCTGAATGCGCTCCAGCTTCAGTGAGCGGCCGGGACAGCCGCCAGCTCTCCCTGTACGGAAAGCGCCGCGGCTGAAGTGATTGTCACATTGACGAACTGTCCGACGAGCGCGCGCTCCTCGGATGGAAAGCGCACCGTGATCCGGCCCTCGGTCTTTGCGGAGAGATACCCGTGCTTGCGGTCAGGGCCCTCCACGAGGACCCGATAGGTGCCGCCGATCATACGCCGGTTGTACGCGGAGGAGCTCCTGGCGAGCTCGTCGCTCAGCTCGTGCAGCCTCCTGCTTTTCTCCTCGTGGGGGATGTCGTCCGGCCAGTGGTAGCTTGCCGCGCCGGGCCGCGGCGAGTACATCGCCACATAGGCCATGTTGTACTGGAACTCCCGCATGGCAGCGCGCGTGTTCTCGAACTGTTCCTCGGTTTCCCCGCTGAAGCCCACGATGATGTCCGTGAAAAGCGTGGCCTCCGGCAGAAGGGTGCGGATGGTGGCGACCCTTTCCCGATACTGGTCCACCATGTAGTTGCGATTCATCCTGATGAGAACCTTGTCGTCACCCGACTGCAGGGGGAGATGTATCTGCTTTGCGAGGCAGGGGTAGTCCGCAATGACCTGCACGACCTCGCGGCTCATGTCCCGGGGGTGCGGGGAGGTGAAGTACAGCCAGAAATCGGCTGCCGAATCCATGCCCAGCTTCCCGACCCCGCGAAGGAGCTCCGCAAAAGAGATCTCGGCGCCCGCGCGATCCTGACCGTAGGAGTTCACGTTCTGACCCAGGAGTGTGATGGACTTGTATCCGCGCTCCACCAGCCCGGCCACCTCATTCAGGATCTCCCCCGAAGGCCGGGAAACCTCCGCACCCCGGGTGTAAGGGACCGCGCAGAAAGTGCAGTACTTGTCACAGCCGTTCTGGATCGGCACGTATGCCTCGAACGCGGACGTGTAGCGGGGTCGAATTCCCCAATAGCCGACGGAGGAATCGACAAGGCTCTCCCGGGGAATGACATCCACCGCTCCCATGGGCGTCGGCACCCCGTATTGCCTGATCATGTCCGGAAGCTGGGGAAGCTCGGTGATGTCGAAGAGAAAGTCGAACAGCTTGAGAAAGCCTTCTGTGTCCGCGGGAAGGACGCAGCCGGTGACAAATGTGAGGAGGTTCCGCCTGTTCTTCCACGAGTTCCACATGTGAATTCTCGCGTACACCTTGTCGATGGCCTTCTGGCGGACCGAGCACGCGACGATACCCAGGAGGTCGGCCTCTTCTTCAGATTCCGTGCGCTCGTACCCCAGCGCCTCGATGACGGTGCGGACGCGTTCCGCATCGGACTGGTTCATCTGGCATCCCAGATGCAGCAGGCAGTATTTCATTGTCCGGCTATCCCTGGAGAAATATACTTGGGAAGGGGGGATGGTGGAAGCGGGGTGCCGGAGAGGGAAGAACTGAAGATCAGGCGGTTCAAGGACCAGGAGAGCTGGGACGCAGGCGCCCATCGCATCGCTCGGCAAAGGTGAGGCCGGGCAATCTCTGGTTGTTCTCCCCGTTCCTGGATATCCTGAACAGCGTGCCGGACACCCGTGCAGTCCTTGAAGTGTTTGCAGTCTCCCTTCGTCTCGGGCTCACCTCGTTCGGTGGACCGATTGCGCACCTTGGCTACTTTCGCGACGCGTATGTCGTGCGGCGCAGGTGGCTGAGTGACGAAGGTTTTGCAGACCTGGTGGCGCTCTGCCAGGTTCTCCCCGGGCCCGCGAGCAGCCAGGTGAATATGTCCGTCGGGTTTGCGCGCGCGGGAGCCTGGGGAGCGGCAGCAGCCTGGGCAGGGTTCACTCTTCCTTCGGCGGTGCTCCTGGCGGCATTCGCCTTCCTTGTCGGCGCAACGGATGTCCTGGGATCCGGATGGCTTCACGGAATCATGATCACTGCGGTGGCGGTTGTTGCCCAGGCGCTCTGGGGCATGGCCGCGCGACTGGCACCAGATGTGAAGCGCGCCACCATGGCCGTGATCGCCGCCGTTCTCAGCCTCCTGCTGCCCACGGCTCTCACGCAAGTGCTCCTCATTGCCGCGGGGGCTTGTGCCGGGTGGCTGCTTCTTCCTGCAGGGAACGAGGTGCGCGGAGACGATTTCCCTTTTCGCATACCAAGGGGTGCCTCGATATTCTGCCTTTCCCTCTTTCTCCTGCTCCTTGCCGGTCTTCCCATCCTGCGCGCGCTTTTCGCTGTTCACTGGCTGGCGCTCGTGGAGAGCTTCTACAGGGTGGGCTCGTTAGTGTTCGGCGGCGGGCACGTGGTGCTGCCGCTCCTGCATCGCGAGGTCGTTCCGCCGTCCTGGATCAGCGAGGCGCAGTTCATGGCCGGCTATGGAGCGGCACAGGCCGTGCCGGGACCGTTGTTCACGTTCGCCGCCTACCTGGGGGCGCTCATGGGCCCTGCACCGAACGGGGTGTTCGGCGCCCTCATCGCCCTCGGGGCGATTTTCTTTCCGTCTTTCCTGCTTCTCGTGGGAGTGCTTCCGTTCTGGGCAGGGCTGCGCGTGAAACCGGCCTTCCAGTCCGCGCTGGCCGGTATCAACGCGGCGGTCGTGGGTCTGCTGGCCGCCGCGCTCTACACGCCCGGCTGGACCGGCACGATTCGAAGCGTGCCTGATTTCTGCATCGCACTTTCGGCCTTCGTGCTCCTGGCAGCCTGGCGTGCAAGGCCCTGGATGGTTGTCGGGCTGGGGGCTGCGGCGGGAGCCGCGGTGCGGCTGCTGAGCTAGGAGCGTGTAGGGCGATGGCCCGTCTGATCCGGATAGACGCATCAGCCGGATATCGCGCTTCGCGCGATGTGCCCTAGCGGCGTGCCGCGGCCCGGCTCTCCGTGCGGCTCCCGACGAACCTCTGCCCCCGTCAGGACGAGGTCACCTGGACGGTGACTGTCCTTCCGTTCGAGACATAACGAAGCGTTCCGTCCGCTTCAACAAGCAGGTAGTGGGCGGACGCAGCGGCATTGCCGGCTGCATACCGAATCCCCACTCCCGGTTCTCCCTTCTGTGCGGCAGGCCCCAGTTCACCTCGAGGTCCCTGCTCACCCCTTGGCCCCGGCATTCCCTGCGGTCCCGGAAGACCCTGGGGTCCTCTTTCCCCCCGCGCGCCGGCGGCTCCCGGCTCGCCCTTCGGTCCTCGCGCTCCGGTCTTGGCGATCGCGGCTTTGGCTGGGCCTGGCTTTTTGGCTGTGGCGGCTTTCTTCGCCTTTGGAGCCGCCCTCTTTTTCACGGCGGCCTTTTTCTTTGCAGGGGCCTTTTTCATCCCCGCAGGGGCCCGCTTCATCCCCGCAGGGGCCTTTTTCTTCCCCGCAGGAGCCTTTTTCTTTGCCTGTTTGGCGGGCTTGGGGCTCTTCATTTTGTTCTTCGGCATACCATCTTCCTCCTTAGTACCGACTACCGACCGCATGCCGCATATGCGGCGCAGGTGGGCGTAAGCGAAGAGACTGTGATGATGTCCGCAGGTTGTGCTACCCACGCAGGATTATAATGCACAATTCGGGCGGCTGCCACTTGCAAATTACCGCGTCCGGGGCCAGAGTCATCATTGTGTGTGGCGTTCTCCGCAATAGCGAGGCGCTGCCTGCGGAGGAGGAACGGTATGGCGAACGATTGGAATCTGGCGGAGTTCAAGCTGGAAGACTTGCTGCAGATGGCGGTGGCGATGGAGCAGAAGGGCTACGATTTCTACTCCGCGGTCATTGAAAAAAGCCCCGAACGGAGGGTCAAAAATGAGATCAGGTTCCTCAGGGAGGAGGAGGCCCGGCACAAGACACTCTGCCAGGAGATGCTGAAGAAAAAAGGCAAATCCGCCTCGGGCAAGCTCAACGGGGCCCTGGAGGCTCTTCTCCGCCGTGAGATCACGGTCCCCCTGGAGGAGCTGATCTCCTCGAAAAAAATCGAGTCCAGCGAGGAAGCACTGAGGTTCGGGATATCGATGCAGCAGAAAATCATCGACTTCTATGCGGTGCTCAAAGACCTGCCGGGGGCATCGGCCGTTGCCGCGGACCTGGCAACGGTGAGCGCGGAAGATCAGGCCCACGTGAGCAAGCTCAATGCGATGCTTTTTTATTAACTGAAAAATAACACTCCGCTCGTGGTTTCTTAACGCATCTTTCTTATCCCTTTGGTGTTCGATACGCCCCCGGGCGAATTGCGTATCAAAGGAGTGGATTATGCGGAAGATTCGTCTCTCGATCCTGAGCCTGCTGTTCCTGGCGGGAGTTGTCCTGGGTGCCGCGGCCGGCGGTTCCCAGGAAAGCGTGGGCCCCGCGCTGACGAAGGCTCCGGCTAATTTCGATGACCTTGTGGCTGCGGCCAAGAAAGAAGGCCAGCTGACCGTCATTGCCCTTCCCCATGACTGGGTGAATTACGGGGAAGCGATCGACACCTTTGCGAAGAAGTACGGAATCAAGATAAATGAGCTCAACCCAGACGGCGGCTCGGGTGACGAGATCGAGGCAATCAAGGCCAACAAGGACAACAAGGGACCCCAGGCCCCGGATGTGATCGACGTGGGCCTCTCCTTCGGTCCCCAGGCAAAAGACGCCGGGCTGCTCGCGCCGTACAAGGTGCGCACGTGGGATACGATCCCTGACAACGTCAAGGACGCGGATGGGTACTGGTTCGGCGACTACTACGGAGCCCTCGCCTTCGAAGTGAATCTCGACGTGGTGAAAACCCCGCCGCTTGACTGGGCGGACCTGCTCTCCCCGGCGCTCAAGGGCAAGGTGGCCCTTGCAGGCGATCCGCGCACTGCCAACCAGGCCATCATGACCATCGGCGCCGCGGCAGTTGCAAACGGGGGCAGCTTCGACAACGTGCAGCCCGGCCTCGATTTCTTCGACAAGCTCAACAAGGCGGGCAATTTCGTGCCCCTGATCGCGGTGCCTGGCACGGTGGATTCCGGAGAGACGCCGGTCACCGTCCGTTGGGACTACAATGCCATCAGCAACCGGGACAAGAGCGCCGGCAATCCGAATGTAGGCGTCTTCATCCCCGCGAGCGGCGTTGTAGCCGGCGTGTACGTGCAGGCCATCAGCGCCTACGCCCCGCATCCCAACGCGGCGCGGCTCTGGATGGAGTTCCTCTACTCGGATGAGGGCCAGATCATCTGGCTGAAGGGCTATGGCCACCCGGTGCGCTATGCCGACCTGGCAGCGCGCAATGTCATCCCCGCGGATGTCGCTGCCATGATGCCTCCGGCAGCGTTGTACGCAAAAGCGGTCTTCCCGACCATTCCCCAGCAGACCGCGGCAAAAGAGTACATCGCGGAGAACTGGGACAAGGTCGTCAACGTCACCCTGCAGAAGAAGTAGTCTTCCGTGGTTGAAGCGAGAATCGAAGAACGGTGGGGCGCGCGCGTTGCGCGCCCCCGCCGTCTGATAGTTCTGCGGCAATGGATGGGCCTTGCCCCCTTTTTGTTGTTCGCGCTGGCCTTCATGCTGCTGCCGGCAGGCGCCATCCTTTTCGGCAGCTTCCAGGATGCAAAGGGCGCCTTCACATTCCTGAATGTCGCTCACCTCTTCCGTCCCGGCATCCTCCGTTCCTACCTGCTCACCATTGAGGTCAGCCTTGTCACGGCCCTCGGAGGAGCGGTTTTCGGCTTCCTGCTGGCCTACGCGGTAACCCAGGGCGGGCTGCCGAAGACTGTGCGGGGCTTTCTCGTCACTTTCTCAGGGGTCGCAAGCAATTTTGCCGGGGTGCCGCTTGCGTTCGCGTTCATCTCCACGCTGGGAAGGGTCGGCCTGGTGACGGTAATCCTGAAAGAGGCTTTCGGCATCAGCCTGTATGACGCGGGATTCAACCTGTACAGTTTCTGGGGCCTGAGTCTCGCCTATCTCTATTTCCAGCTCCCGCTGATGATACTCATCATTACCCCTGCCCTCGACGGCCTGCGGAAAGAGTGGCGCGAAGCCTGTGAGAACCTCGGCGCCTCACCGCTGCAGTACTGGCGCCACGTCGCTCTGCCCATCCTCGCGCCCTCCCTGCTCTCCTCCGTGATTCTCCTTTTCGGAAACGCGTTCGGAGCATATGCCACCGCGTACGCGCTGACAGGCGGTTTCATTAACCTGGTGCCGATCCAGATCGGCGCGCAGATCCGCGGCGATGTCCTGCACGACCCCAACCTCGGCTATGCCCTCGCCCTGGGCATGGTCGTGATAATGACGCTGAGCATCCTTGGCTACACACGCCTGCAGAAGCGCGCGTCGCGGTTTACAAGGTCGTGATCGTGGCGCGCAACTGCGCACGTTCGCGCAACTCCGCAGGCCCGCGGAACTCCGCAGGCCCGCGGAAGGTATGGTCGTGGCTCTGGCTCGTCCTGGGATCGCTGTATTTCCTCGTGCCGCTGCTTGCCACATTCTTCTTTTCGCTCAGGGGAAAAAAGGGTGTGCTGAGTCTTGTCGCCTACGCGCATGTCTTCAAGGACCCGCAATTCCTGACCACATTCACCTTTTCTCTGGAGATGGCGGTTCTGACTATCGCCGCAGGTCTTGCCTTGATCATACCAACGGCTATCTGGGTGCATCTCCGGGTCCCCCGCGCGCGCGTCCTGATAGAGACCTTCGCGCTCCTGCCATTTGTGATCCCTCCCATCGTACTGGTATTCGGCCTGATCCGCCTGTTCAGCAGGCCGCCCTTTGCCCTCGTCACGAGCCCCGCGCTCCTGGTGGCCGGCTACGTCGTGCTCTCCTTTCCCTACATCTTTCGGGCTGTCGATGCCGGGCTTCGTGCAATCGATCTTCGTGTTCTCACAGAAGCTGCACAGAGCTTGGGGGCGGGGTGGGGCACCACGTTCTTCCGGGTGGTTCTGCCGAATATCCGCGTGGCGCTCCTGAGTGCTGCTTTCCTGACATTTTCCATAGTGGTCGGAGAGCTCACCCTGGCCGTCATGCTGGCCTGGCCTGCATTCGGGCCATACATGGCCCTCATGGGCAGGGACCTTGCCTACGAGCCAGCGGCTCTCGCTATCGTCAGCTTCCTCCTCACGTGGGGGTCGATTGCGTTCATGCAGATGCTGAGCAGAAGCATCGCGGGCCGGGGATCATTTACGGGCGGCGTGCATTGAATACGCGCATCCAATGAATGAGGGAGAGAACCTGTGGCATACGTGGAGCTGATCGATCTGGTCAAGCACTTCGGACGGCACACAGCCGTGGATTCAATGAACCTGGGAATCATGGAGGGGGAGCTTGTGTCTTTCCTCGGCGGCTCGGGCTGCGGAAAGACCACCACGCTTCGCATGATTGCGGGGTTTGAATCCCCGACCTCCGGGCGGATACGAATCAGGGACCTCGACGTGGTCGATGTTCCGCCCAACAGGCGCGGCGTGGGGATGGTATTTCAGAACTACGCTCTCTTTCCCAATATGACCGCCCGTCAGAATATCGGTTTTGGGCTCAAGGTGGGCGGCAAACCCTCGGCGGAGATCGATCGGCGCGTGAATGAAATGCTCGCCCTGATCCACATGGAAGAGCTCGGTTCACGGTTCCCGCACCAGATGTCCGGCGGTCAGCAGCAGAGGGTTTCCCTTGCCCGCGCCCTTGCGGCCAGTCCACGTGTTCTCCTGCTGGACGAACCGCTGTCCGCGCTGGATGCCAGGATACGAGTGTTGCTGCGCGGGGAGATCCGCGCGATTCAACGGCAGCTCGGCATCACGACGATCTATGTGACACACGATCAGGAGGAGGCCCTGTCCATTTCCGACAGGATCGTGGTCATGCGCGATGGGAAAATCGAACAGCTGGGCACGCCCTTCGAGATCTATAACCGCCCCGCAACGGCGTTCGTCGCTTCGTTTATCGGCTCTCTCAACCTGCTTTCGGCCGTGGTGGTCGAGCCTGACGCGGGAACCCTTGCCGTGGACGGCCAGCGCATTGCGGCGGCAGCGCCGATCCAGGGCGCTGCGGGCCGGATGGTACGGCTCTCCCTGCGGCCCGAGATGATCTCACTGGCCAACGGCAGCGCCGGGAACAATCACCTGACGGGCACGTTGTCGAATGTGGTTTTCCTCGGGTCAATCGTGCGCCTGGTCCTGCGCATCGGCGGCAACGAGCTTTTTCTGGACACGTTCAACAATCCGCACCTGGCCCTCCCGGCAATCGGCGCGCGCGTGACAGCCGGATTTCCGCCCGAGGCGTGCATCCTGCTTGAATGAATCCGCCGAACTGCACGGCGTACCGTGCAAGGTACGGGAGCACCCGTTCGGGGAATACCCCGTACGGCGGCGCGGCATCGAAGACCAGTCATGGCCGTCCTGAGTTCCTCTCCGCGACGATCCGCAGCCCTTCCAGGGTCAGCCACTGCTCGTGCACCACGGGTCCGGCCAGAAGCGGCGCCATGATCTGCGACTGTCCTCCGGTTACCACGACCCCTGCGACGCCGCCCAGCTCCTCCCGCAATCGCCGGATGAGACCTTCGACAAGACCGATGTACCCGAATACAATGCCGGCCTGAATCGAGTGAACCGAGTTCCTGCCGGCCGCGGCTGGCGGCGGCGCCAGGGGAACCCGCGGAAGCTGTGCCGTGTCGTGCGCAAGAGAGTTGACGGCAGAGCTGAGGCCGGGAGCGATTGCCACTCCGCGCAGCTCTCCGGGAGCAGCGACGGCGGTGAAGGTGAGGGCCGTGCCGAAGTCCACCACAATGCAGTTTCCGCGGAACCTGTCATAGGCCGCCACTGCGTTGGCAACAAGATCAGCGCCCACCTCCGCGGGATTCTCTGTGGTGATCTGCAGGCCCAGATCGAGCGCGGGGCCAAGCAGAAGCGGCTGCATGCCGGCGACCTGGAGGACTGTTTCCACCATTGTGTTCGTGAGGGGAGGGACAACGCTGGAGAGGATTGCAGAACCTATCTGCGGGGCCCCGATTCCTGCCGCATCGAAGAGCTCCCGAACAAGGACCTGGTATTCGTCCGAGGTCTTGGCATGTACGGTCTGGATTCTCCAGCGATGGATCCATGCCTTGTCCTGGTGAACGCCGAATGTGATGTGCGAGTTGCCGACGGACACTGCGAGAAGCACCGGGTGGGCCTCCTTCCGCTCATCGAGCTGAGCACAGTGTAGGAGGGCCGACCGGTGTGTCAAGGCTCTGCCTGAGCTGCCTTGTCAACGCGCGGGCGGGCGGATCGGGCAGGCCTGCCCGCTACGAACCGCTTTCCGCGCAGAACGCCTTGTTCAGCTTCTCCGCCAGCCAGCGCCGCGCGTCTGCGGAAACAGCCACAGGGTCTGCCGCCGCTTCGTTCCACATCTCGACGACAAACGGGCCGTGGTAGCCCATGCGTTTCAGGGTCCTGAATGCCCCGTCAAAGTCGACCAGCCCTTCTCCGAGGGGCACCCTTCGGAACTCTCCGAGCCGGGTGTCCTTCAAATGCAGCCCCACGAGGTGCCGGCCCGCGGCCAGGAGCTCTTTCGTCACGTCCTTCTCCATGGCAGCGAGATTGCCGATGTCGGGATACAGCTGGAACCATGGGGTGTCCGCCGCCTGCACGAACTGCATGCCCTTCACGATGGAATCCACCGTGGGCCGGTCCACGTTTTCCAGCGCGAGCGTCACGCAGGACTGCCGAGCCCATTCAGCAGACTGCAGAATGCTTTGCATGTACAGGGCGCGCGTCTGCTCGGTGGACTCCTCGTAGAACACGTCATAGCCGGCCACCTGCACGATCCGAAGCCCGAACTCGGCCGCGAAATCGATTGCCCGGCGCATGATGTCCAGAGCCTCCCGGCGCTGGGGTTTTGACTGGCTTCCCAGCGCGTACTTGCGGTGAGCGCTGAGACACATTGTGTCGATGGGGGCGGGAGCGGAGGCCAGCGCGCGGTGGAGGTCCTGCCGGTCCCCGCACGTCCATGCGAGACGCGCCAGCCTTTCCTCGCTCTCATCGATCGAAATCTCGAGGAACTGGTAACCCGCGCCGGCGGCAGCGGAAAGCCTTTCCGCCCACGAGAGCTGGTGAGGGAGCGCCTTCTCGTAGATGCCCCACCTGAAAGCGGAGGCGGGGGAGTTTCCGTTTGCGCCGCTGTCTTTCACGGTTTCTACTTTTTCCCCTGGCCGTAGTGCTTGAAGGACTCCACTGCCTCGGCGACCTGCACGGGTGTCAGGAGGCGCGGGGTTCCCATGGCAAGGGCGGCACAGTAGGAGCGGGATGCGTCCTCGAGGTACACGGCGGCGTACAGCGCGTCCTTCAGCGTGGGCCCGAGGGTCACGACCCCGTGGTTCCGCAGAATCACCGCTCTTTTGTCCCCGATGTGCTCCACGGTCCGCACGCCCATATCAAGGCTTGCCGCAGAGCTGTAGGGTGCCACGGTGACCGCGCCCAAAGTGGCATTGACGAGAGTCGTGCAGAATGCGGGCAGCTCATCCATGACCAGCCCGATGGCAGTGGCGTAGGGCTGATGCGTATGAATGATCGCATTCACGTCCGGCATGTTGTTGAAAATATGAAGGAGCGCCACAGTGTCCACCGAGGGGCGTCGCTCGCCCTCAATCACCTTGCCCCTGGGATCCATGACCACCACGTCCGCCGGCACGAGCTTCTCGTAGGACATACCGGACGGTGTGACGAGGATATGATCGCCGATCCTCATGCTCACGTTGCCCCCTGAGAGACTGATGAGCCTGTAACGGTCCAGACTGATCCCGACATCGATAATCTGCTGTCTTTCGCTTTCGTGCACGATTTGTCTCCTTGCTTTTCGGGCGCTGCCCCCTTCTGGCGTGCCCCATTCTCATTTTACTGGTGATTGTATCATGTTAAATAACGAATGTCAACTCGGTCATTAAATATTCAGTATTGACGAATGTTATAACATATGTTAGAGTGTTGTGCAAGCATGAAGGGCGAATCTGCGTCGCTGCCGCGGCGCCGGATCCGCGAAAGGAGATTGGCTATGGTGAGCACACACGCTCGAAAAGCTCCCCCTGTCGAGCCCCTGCCCGAAATCGCCGTGGCCACGCTTCGGCTCATCTATACCCGAATGGTGCAAACCCGCCGCTTCGAGGAAGCCGCTGCGCGTCTCTTCACGGAAGGCAAGGTGCACGGCACCGCGCATTTCTGCGTGGGCGAGGAGGCGACAGGCATCGCGGTCTGCGCGGCGCTCCAGCCGGAGGACCGGATCACCGCGACTCACAGGGGCCACGGACAGAGCATCGGCAAGGGGATGCGCCTTGACCTGATGATGGCGGAGTTCCTGGGCAAGGAGACCGGCTACTGCAGGGGGCGGGGCGGTTGCATGCATATCGCAGACTTCGCTTCGGGCAGCCTGGGAGCAAACGGCATCGTGGGGGGCGGGATTCCTATCGCCGTAGGCGCGGCGCTGAGCCAGCGCATGCAGGGTTTGTCGAGCATTACTGCCTGTTTCTTCGGGGACGGGGCCACCAGCACCGGCTCTTTCCACGAATCGGTCAATCTTGCATCGGTCTGGAAGCTCCCGGTCCTTTTCGTTTGTGTAAACAATCTCTATGCGATGTCCACGCCCCTCCGCAGGCAGGCCAATATCGCCGACCTTGCTTTTCGCGGCCAGGCCTACGGGATCAGAAGCGTTTCAATGGACGGCAACGACGCCGTAGGCATCTATCGCGCCGCGCGGGAGGCTCGTGAATACGTGAGGGAAAACGGACCCATGCTCCTTGTCCTCAATACGTACCGCCACATGGGGCATTCCAAGAGCGATGCAAACGTGTACCGCACGAAGCAGGAGATCGAGGAGTGGAAGAAGCGCTGCCCCATCAAGAGGATGCGCGCGCTCCTTGTCGCAGAGGGGCTCTTCACGAGCGAAGAGCTCGATGTCATCGATGCCCAGTCCGCTGCCGATGTCGAGGAGGCCGTGCGTTTTGCCGAGGCAAGCCCCAATCCACGGATTGAAGACGCGGAACGGGACGTCTTTAAAGCGGGACCCGCATGAGGGAGATCACGTACGCGGAGGCGATCCGCGAGGCGTTGTGCGAGGAAATGCGGGCAGATCCGCGCGTGTTTCTCCTTGGCGAGGACATCGGCATCTATGGCGGTGCCTTCGGCGTGACCAAGGGCATGGTCCAGGAATTCGGTGAAGAGAGGGTCCGGGATACGCCGTTGTCCGAGCACGCGATTACCGGCGCGGCTGCCGGGGCTGCCATGACCGGCATGCGCCCAGTTGTGGAGATCATGTTCAGCGATTTTCTCACCATCGCCCTGGAGCAGCTGGCCAACCAGGCGGCAAAAGCCTGCTACCAGTTCGGCGGCCAGGTCTCGGTTCCCATGGTGCTGCGCACTGCCGGGGGCTCGGGGACAGGCGCCGCAGAGCAGCATTCCCAGAGCCTTGAAGCCCTGGTTTGCCACGTGCCGGGATTGAAGGTCGTCATCCCTTCCACACCGTATGATGCAAAAGGCCTTTTGAAATCCTCCATCAAAGATCCCAACCCCGTGGTGTTCATCGAGCAGAAGCTCCTGTATCGCCAGAAAGGTCCCGTGCCCGATCCGGCCGACTCCTATGACATACCCCTGGGCGTTGCGGACATCAAGCGGGCAGGCACAGACATTACGATCGTCACATATGGACGCATGGTGGCGCGCTGCATGGAGGCTGCCGAGACGCTTTCCGAGGAGGGCATCGATGCAGAGGTCATCGACGTCCGCACTCTCGTGCCGCTGGACAGGACGTGTATTATCACGTCAGTAAAGAAGACGGGGCGCGCCATGATCGTTCACGAGGCGTGCCAGACCGGGGGATTCGGCGCAGAAATCGTTGCCGTTATTGCGGACAGTGAGGCCTTTTTCCACCTGGATGCGCCGATCCGACGGGTGGCCGGCCTGGACGTGCCGATTCCGTACAATCCAGTGCTCGAGGCGAACGTGGTCCCGACCGTTGCGAAAATCATCGCGGCCGCGCAGGAGCTTGTCCGCTAATTGCCGAGCTTCTCGGACACCGCGTGGCTCACCAGCCTCAGGGCCGGGTAGAGCGACTTGTACAGTGAAAACCATTCCGTATACTGCGCCGTGACCCTGAGATCCGGCTCGTAGGTCCTGCCTGGTTTCTTCACGTGCTCGTACGCGTCCTTCTCATTGCGATAGACGCCGACCCCGATTCCGGCGAGCATCGCGGCGCCGAGGGGGCTCGCATCCTCTACCTCGGGCATCTCGATCGGCTGGCCGGTCATGTCGGCTTTGTTCTGCATCCAGAACTCGTTCCGCACCGCCCCACCTGCCACCACGAGCGTGCGCATGTCGAAGCCGAGGTTCCTCTTCATCTCCTGGATGATATCCAACAGCTGGTAGTCCAGTCCCTCGATCACCGCGCGCAGCATGTCACCGCGCGTAGCCGTGGTGCCCAGGCCGGCGAACCCTCCGCGCGAGCGCGAGTCCACGACAGGGCAGCCTGCCCCCCCCATGTGGGGCAGGAACATCACGCCGTGGCTGCCGACCGGCGACGCAGCGGCCTCTTCCATCAGCGTTTCCCAGTCCACGCAGCCGCGCGCCGCCGCTTTTGCCCTCGCCTCGGCGCCGAACTCCCGGCGGTACCACTCGAGCATTTCCGCCGAGACTGCCGCGCCCATGACCGAGTACTGGTCCCGGGCCACATGGCACTCCACGGTGGCCCCGATTCTCTGGAGCTCCGGGGTCAGAACGGGCTTGTCCGTGGTGGCCTGTACAACTTCCCACGTTCCGCTCACGTCGAGAAAGACCCCCGGGGAAAGGGCTCCCACCGGCAGTGCACCGCACAAGTAGTCGTGACCGCCCAGAACGACGGGCGTGCCTTCCCGCAGGCCGGTGGCTTCGGACGCCGCGCGGGTGACTTCTCCCAGGGCCGTGCCGCTGGGTGCAGGATCGCAGAGGAGGCTGCCGTCAATGCCGGAAAGCCCGAGCATCTCCTTTGACCAGCAGCGGGTAGCCTGATCGAAGAGAAGCGTGCAGGAGGCCATGCTGTAGTCGGTGGCCTGCCGGCCGCAGAGCATGAAATTGAGGAAGTCTTCGATGAGAAGCCATTTGCGGGTGCGGCGGAGAATCCCAGGCTCGTGCTCCGCCATCCACAGAAGGCGGAGGGCCGTGCTGAATGCCCAGAGATTGTTCCCGCCGATGGAGAAAGTCTTTTCGGTCCCGATCGATTTCTCCCACCACTCCCGCTGGGGCTCCGTCCGGGGGCAGAGCCAGCTGATGAACGGGTACAGCCATTTCCCGTTTTCATCGACGGGAACCCCGTCCATTCCCATACCGGTCACAGCGACGGCGGCGATACCCGCCGGGTCCACTTTCCCCAGCGCATCGCGGACGGCTGCTGCGGCCCCGCCCCAGATCTGCGCCGGGTCCCACTCGGTCCACTGCGGATGCTCGGGGTGAGGATGAAACCTCTCGGTCGGCCTCGAGCCGCTTGCACATACATTGCCTGACAGGTCGTACACGACGCATTTCAGGCTCGTGGAGCCCAGGTCGATACCGACGAGGCAGGCGTCTTTTCCCTTTGCGTGCTGCATGTCACTGCTCCCGGCGCGCAGAGGGCGCGCATTCTTCGTCACGATTGGTCGAACAGCCGCGCGATGCTGCGCCCGATCTGGCCCGACTCCTCTTCACGACGCGCCTCCAGGACCGCGGCCGCCGTCTTTTCGTCCGTCACGAGGATGGTGATGAGTCCGGTCTTCAGCGCGCCGAGCAGTGAGTAGGCCTTTTCAGGCCCCCCGACCACGCAGAGAATCTTCGGGATGCGCCGCAGGCTTTCCACCGGGATCCCGATGATCCGGCCGGAAAGCTCGTCTTCCACGAAACGCCCCTTCACGTCGAAATAGCGCGCGCAGATGTCTCCGATGGGCAGCGCCTCGGGTGCCGCGGACTTCTTGCGCGCCGCAAGGACCCGCGAGCCGTCGAACTCCCGGGAAACCGGCGGGGCCCCCACCGAGACAACCGCGATATTGATGGCCCGCCATTTCTCCATGACCGCCTTCATGGAGGAGCTCCCCATGTACAGCTCGAAGTCCTCACGGGAGGATGCAAGCGCCGGGGCATGAATGAAAGACGGGGTGGCCTGCAGCTTCTCCGCGAAGAGACGCACCATCTCGTTCAACTGGTAGCGCTCCAGGTTCCTGTTGCTGCCCCCGATCATCGGGATGACCTGCATTCCCTGCAGGAAGCCGTGCGCGGCGTAGCGGGACATGAATGCGTGACAGGTCCTGCCCCAGGCGATGCCCACCGTGTCCCCGCTCTTTACCTCTTCATCGAAGACTTCCGCCGCGCGGGAGGCTGTCAAGTCGATGAGGATGTCGGTCTCCCGGATGGAGGTCGGCACCACCACGCAGCGGGCAAGCCCGAACTGGGCGCACAGCGCGTGGGAGAGCTCCGCGTTGTCCTCCAGCGGGTTGCGGATCGTGATCTCCACTATGCCGCTGCGGCGCGCCTCGGCCAGAATGAGTGAGATGGATGCGCGGGAGACCTTCATGCGCGTGGCGATCTCCTCCTGCTTCAGACCCTGCTGGTAGTACATGCGGGCAACACTCACCATGAGCTGAAGATCATCCATGGCTTACCAGACGGCACGCAGCGCGTCGATGTGCCGCGTGTAGCGCCCGTACTTGTCGCAGTAGACCTGCCGGTTTTCCCGATTCGGCTCCACCGTGCGGGACACGCGCACCATGCGCGCCACCGCCTCCTCGAAGGAGCCGAACACCCCGACCCCGACCCCCGCGCAGATCGCGGCGCCCATTGCCCCCAGCTCCTCGCAGGAGGTGAGCTCGATGGGGAGCTGCAGAACATCGGCGAACATTTTCACCCAGAGCTCGGATCTGGCCGCGCCACCGGCAATACGGGCAGCCTGCGGTTGTCCACGGTGGCGGAGGAGCCGGTCAACGTGGGTTTTGTGGGAGAAGACCACCCCTTCGTACACAGCCCTCAGCATGTGCGCCCTGCCGTGCCACCCGTGCAGGCCAAGGAACCCTGCCGATGCCTTCGGGCCTGCGCTGCTTCCGAACAGAAAGGGCAGGAACAGCACATCGGAATCCGCCGGGGCAATGCCGCCCACCATTGCGTTGACCGTGTCGAACACGGAGCCGCCCTTTGCCTGGGCTTCCCTGCATTCGCCCGGCATGAGCTCCGAAACCACCCACTCGAGGTTGCTTGCCGAAGTGGCGCTGGCTTCGGTGATGAGCCAGTAGCCGGGGATGCAGTAGACGGAAGTCATGAAGAGGTCCCGATCCTGCACCGGGGCGGGGCTGATGTACTCGTTGATGCTCCAGGACCCGGCGATGAGGCAAATTCGGTCGGGATCCGTAATGCCCGAGCCGATGGCGCACGCGGAGATGTCGAAAAGCCCGCCTGCCACCGGGGTTCCCTCCAGGAGACCGGTCTCCGCCGCCGCGCTCCTGCTTACACGGCCGCAGATTTCACCGGAGCTGCGGACCGGGGGAAGCTTGTCCCGGATGTCGGCAATCCCGAACGCGGAAAGCACGTCGAGGTCGTAGCACAGGTCCCGCACATTCATGAGATTCAGGCCCGAATAGTCGGTGACCTCGGCGCAGGCCTCACCGGTGAGCCGGTAGCGGATGTAGTCTTTGCACATGAAAATCCAGCGTGTCCGCTCCAGGACCTCCGGTTCGTGATCCTTGAACCACGCGAGGAGCGCCGCAGGCTGGGCTGCCCAGATGGATTGACAGGTGCGCGGAAGGACCTTCTCGTAAGTGCCGTCCTGGTACCATCGGGCCACGTAGTCGGAGGCCCTGCTGTCCGCGGAATTGATTCCATCATGGGCGGGCTTCCCGTCAGGCCCGACGAGGTACAGGCCGTTTCCGTGCCCGGTCACGGCCAGCCCGGCAATTTCCGCAGGCGCAACCTGCGCCTTCCGCATCACCTCGGCAATCACGCGCGCATTGGCCGCCCAGAGATCATTGCTGTTCTTTTCCGTGTGTCCCGGATGCGGGAAGAGCATCTCCGTTTTCACGCTCGAGACGGCGATCTCCGTGCCTGCCGTGTCGTACAGCGCGGCCTTTGTCACCGTGCCCCCGTTGTCGATACCCATCAGGTAGGGACGCGCCTTCATACTTCTCCTCACACTCGCATATGCCATGCCATTCGTCAAAGTGCAGGCCGGGCGAAACAGCGGGTCGCGGGGCCGCGCCCGCGGAACATCACTCGCCGATCATTGCCCGGGTCATTCGGACCCATCGCGACAGCCGGGACCGGTCAGCGTCGATGGTGTAGATATCGCGGAAGCAGAACTCGAGGCTGCAGTCTTTCGCCGCGCTGAGGGTATCCCGCACGTCCTTTTTCAGGAGCTCCCAGTCGGGGTGAGCGCCGCTGATGTAGGCGGGTGTGGGCTTGCGGGAGTACACGTATTTTCTGCCCAGCATCTCCCCCATGCACTCCAGATTGCTCCATCCCGAGACAGAGACCGCACGGAGGTTCGGGATCGCTTTTGCGATGCGCGGGAACCGGTCGTGCAGCGCCTCGCAGCACCCGTAGTAGGTGAGCCCGAACGGCCGGGTGACCTCGGCGATGGCCGGGAGAAAGAACTCTTCGAACATCGCAGGGGAGATGGGCGCACTCTCCTGGGATTCGGTCCAGCACCAGCAGTCTGAAAGGCGCACCGTGCCGTTGTGGTCCGCCTGCGGCAGGTCCGACACGAATCCGTAGCTCCCTGGGCACGGCATCCACGTGTCCGTGTTCTGGTAGAGAAGCCCTTCCTTTTCCATGAAGCGGAAGTGTGCCTGGCGATCCTCGCGGATCACCGTCATGATCGCATGGAGAAGGCCGGGGTTGTCATAGACCCAGGTGAGCAGGTTGTCGTTGCCGATCAGCTTGAACAGGTCCATGGTGAGACCGCCATAGAGGTTGCCCAGCCAGGGACGGTAGCCGGGGTCCGGATCGAAGTGATCCCAGCCGCCGAGACGCACGGGCAGGATATCGCCGAAGATGTCTTCCAGGAGATTCTTCTGACGGAGACTCTCCCGGCGGTCGACGCCCCGTGTGCGCAGGTGGAGCTTGCGCGCGTCATCCTCCGACTGCACGCCGAAGTTGAAGGAGTATGCCAGGTCGCTTCCGCCGGTGGTCACCGCGTGGTGGGCCTCGATGGGCACACCGTAGTCGGAAATCTCCAGGGCCCAGGGGATCCTGAACCAGGGGTCCACGACAATGTCGTCCCCGATCTCGTCGGCGTGGCGCACGATCTCGTAGAGGGACTTCTCGATATTGCGCACGTAGGGGTCCTCACAGACCAGCTCATTTGCGCCGATGTAGTCCGCGAGCATGCACGTTTCCACGAGGATCATGGGCTTTTCTGCTTTCAGATCCTTCACCGCCTGCCATTGCCGGCGCCTTTCGGTCATTGCGGGATTGGATGCGTGCTCCATCCAGCGGCTGGCGAGCCTTCGCAGAGACTGGACTTCCTTCTCCTGGATCATGGCTATGCGCTCGCCTTTTCACGCACCAGCAGGTGATTGAGCACGACTGCGGCGATGAGCACGCTACCCTTGGCCATCGTCTGCCAGAACGCGGGTATGACCGTCATGAGGCCGGTTGTCA
>CAYTGX010000004.1:95789-97797 GCA_964437385.1 uncultured Spirochaetaceae bacterium | reverse complement strand
TCGGCGCAAAATCCGCCGAGTACGTCGGCGCAAAATCCGCCGAGTACGTCGGCGCAAAATCCGCCGAGTACGTCGGCGCCATAGTCCGCGGAATACCGCGGCGCCGTGATGCGAGCATGGGAGCCTCATTCATAACAGCCGAGTTTGACGGGGAAGGCCGTCTCGTTCTTCCCCCGTCTCTCGCTCGTCGAACCGGGGTACGACCCGGCTCACGGGTTCGTATCACCGAGGATGAACGCGGTCTGCAAATTGGGCGGCCCGTCAACAGTCTTCGGCGGCTTTACGTCGAACCGACGAGCGAATGCAATCTCAGATGCCCGGCGTGCGTCCGAGGCGCATGGGACGAGCCGGCAGGCCGCATGGACCGGGGCACATGGGAAAAGCTGCTCTCCGGGACCCGCAATCTCGATCCCCTGCCCTCCCTCTTCCTGGGCGGCTTTGGGGAACCCCTGCTGCACCCCGAGATCATGGAAATGGTCGACGGTGCAAAACGCGCCGGCATGGAGGTGGAGCTCATCACGAATGGCACGCTTCTGGACGGGCGCACTGCAGACAGGATGGTGGCCATCGGGCTCGACCGCCTCTGGATATCACTCGACAGTGCGGCAGATGCGCAATTTGCCGCGATGCGCCAGGGTGGCACGCTGGAGTCCGTTGTCGATAATGTGCAGCACCTGAACACGCTGCGCGGGCGATCGCTTTCTGAAAAGCCGCGGCTCGGGCGCCGCGGCACTCCGCGGATTGGAATCTCGTTCGTAGCCACGCGCGACACAATGTCATCGCTTCCGGGTGTTCTTCGCCTCGGCGTACGCCTGGGAGCGGACAGGTTCAGCGTCAGCAACGTTGCTCCGTACACCCTCGCAATGAATGAACAGGCCCTCTATCGGCGGTCCTTCCATGAGCCCGATATTCCCCCCTCCGAACGGACACCGCTCGTTGAGCTCCCCCGGATGGAGTTGAACAGTGTCACGGAGGCCCCGCTGGCGTATGTCCTGAAAGGTCCGTTCAGTGTGAGCGTTGCCGGACAGCGGCTCGTGCAGGGAAGCTGCACGTGCCCGTTTGTGGAGAAAGGGAGTATGGCGATTCGCTGGGATGGATTTGCAAGCCCGTGTCTGCCGCTCCTTCACGGCCATACGAGCTTCCTCCAGGAAAGAGAGAGAAACATCGGGTCCTGTCTCATCGGTCACGTGAAGGATCGTGATCTGCTTGAGATCTGGGACGACCCGGCGAACGTCGCGCTTCGCGAGCGGCTTCTTGACTTCGATTTTGCGCCCTGCACGACTTGCAACAGCTGCGAGAACGCTGACAGCAACCGTTCGGATTGCTTCGGCAACGTCTTTCCTGCCTGTGGTGGGTGCCTTTGGGCCCAGGGATTCATACGTTGCCCATAGATTCGAAAAATACTCCTTGACAGATAATTTGTTGTAGTATACAATTGTTGCTGATTACATTTATTGTCATGTACATCAAGGAGAGTGAAACATGGTCGAGGCGCAAACGTCGATCAGGGAGCTCAGAAAAAACCTTCGCGTGCTGGAACGGGAAGTGGGAATCTCAATGGCATCAGAGACGGGCTGCTGCGGGGTGACCCTCGCGCAGTGTCACCTGCTGCTCGAGGCAGAGCAGCGGGGCAATACCAGCGTCACTGAGCTTGCATCTCTCCTGGAGCTGGACAAGAGCACGCTGAGCCGCACGGTTGACGGCATGTGCCGGGCAGGGCTCCTCAGTCGTGAGACCGACCCGTCCAGCCGGCGCCAACAGGTCATCAGCCTCACTGAAACAGGAAAGCAAAAGGCCGCTTCGATCAACCGCCTGTGTGACGCAACCTACACGCGCCTTTTCGATTTCATCCCGGCGGAGAAGAGACAGATGGTCGTGGAGTCGGCCGCCGTGCTTGCGGATGCGATGAGACAGATGAGAAAGAATCCCGAGTCCCCCTGCTGTGCCGGGGGAGCAGATTGAAGGAGCGTTCAAATGGAAAAGACACCTGCATCGCGGTACCCCGCGG
>CAYTGX010000004.1:60171-95689 GCA_964437385.1 uncultured Spirochaetaceae bacterium | reverse complement strand
ATTCGGCATCGCGGTACCCCGCGGATTCGGCATCGCGGTACCCCGCGGATTCGGCATCGCGGTACCCCGCGGATTCGGCTGCGTGCGGATGCGGGAAGACGCCTGTGATTTCCCTGCAGGCCGTTCCCCGGCAGCGCCGTGAGTATGTCACCGGCTTCGTGACCACCGGTGAGCGGAAAGTGCCGGTCGTCTCGACGCGCCTTTCCTGGCGTGATGTGCGGGGAGGCTGGAAAGTGCGGTGGGATATCGGCAGGTCCCACTACGCGGTCCTCCCCGGCCTGTACGCGGTGGGAGCGCCGGGAAGCGACTCTCCCGTCCTGGTCACCGCGAACTACAAGCTCACGTTCGACAAGCTTCGCAAGGAGCTCGGAGGCGTCGACGCGTGGATCCTCGTGCTCGACACGAAAGGCGTCAACGTGTGGTGCGCCGCCGGGAAAGGCACATTCGGCACGCGGGAGCTCGAGCAGAGAATAATGGCGGTCAAGCTCCAGGACGTCGTGTCCCACAGGACGCTGGTCCTCCCGCAGCTGGGTGCAACCGGCGTGTCGGCCCACGAGGTAAAACGGGATAGCGGCTGGCAGGTAAAGTATGGCCCGGTGCGCGCCCGCGACATCCGCGCATTCCTGGCCGGCGGGTTGAAGAAAAACAACGAGATGAGAAGGATCCTGTTTCCTCTGACCGAACGCATGGCAATCGCGCCCACCGAGCTTGTCCAGTCATGGCCTCTTCTCCTTGGCATCGCAGCGGCGTCTGCGCTGCTCGGCCTGCCCTTTGATGCAGGCTATGCCGGGAGGCTCCTCAGCGTGTGCCTCCCTCTCCTTGGGGCGGTCGGAGTGGGAACACTTCTCTTCCCCGCGCTCCTCCCGTATGTTCCGTTTCGGGCTTTCTCTCTGAAGGGTGCGCTCCTGGGTGCGCTCTGGGGAATCGCGGTCTCTTTTGTCGTGCGGGCATCCCTCCCCGGGGCCGCTGCCCTCATACTCATGGCGATGCCCATCGCCGCGTTCCTTTCCATGAACTTTACAGGCTCCTCGACATTCACCTCGCAGCCGGGTGCAGCCCTTGAGGTGAAAAGGGGACTTATCCCCATGATTTCTTCGTTGGCGATTGGTCTCGGGTTGACCGTAGTGACCCGGATCCTTCCGCTGTAGGAGGCGCGACGTGCGGATGACGTACTTGAAGAACGGAGAGACTCTCTCCCTGAACAGCGCGCTATGCACGGGATGCAGGGAATGCATCGAGGTATGCCCGCATGCGGTCTTCGACATGCAGGGAGGGAAAGCGATGATCGCGGACCGGCTTTCCTGCATGGAATGCGGGGCGTGCATGAAGAACTGCGCGGCCGGCGCAATCAAGGTGAAAGCCGGCGTTGGATGTGCTGCCGCGGTGATCCAGGGGATGCTCAGAGGGACGGAGCCTGCCTGCTCCTGCGGGAAGGCGGACACCAAGGGTGTCACTACGGAGGCCAAAGGTGCCGCCGTGGGCTCCAAAGCAGGCTGCTGCTAGGATAGGCTGCGGTACTCCGCAGCTCAGAGACGGTACTGGACTATCTCGGCTGCTGCACTCCGCGATCGCGGCGTATCTCGGACACGAACTCCCGCACTTTTTCGCGGATAGCGTCCCGCACTTCGCGCACCTGCGCCATCACTGCTTCGTCGGTGCCCCTGAAAGTCGAAGGATCAGTGAAAGGCCAATGCAGCTTACGCGATATCCCGGGGAAAATGGGACAGCGGTCCGCCGCTTCTTTTGAGCAGACCGTGACGACGTACTGGTACGTACGTCCTGCCTTGTAGAGCTCGAAGACGTCCCGGGTCTTCTTTCCCGAGATGTCAATTCCCTCTTCCTGCAGCGCCCTGATCACGTACGGGTTGAGCATCCCCGGTTCCAGACCGGCGCTTTCCGCGTGGAACAGGTCCGCACCGAACTTGTTGAAATACGCTTCCGCTATCTGGCTTCGAGCGGAGTTGTGCACGCAGAGACACAAAACACTTATCATGCCTGCCCCCGGCGCAAAAATTAGCGCGGGATTGTTAGGATTGAGGGAACTTCAAACGAAGGTTGCGGCCGTGCAACAGCGCCCGAATCCGCGGAGTACCGCGGTCACGAATGCCACCGACTACAGTGGCCGCGGTACTCCGTGACATTTGCGGCGCCACAATCCGCGGAGTACCGCGGTCACGGTACTCCGCGACATTCGCGGCGCCCTAACCGACGGGCGTCAGGGGAAGCGTGAAGGTGATCGTGCTTCCCTTGCCTTCTCCTTCGCTCTCCGCCCAGATCTTGCCCCCGTGCAGCTCTACGATCTGCCGGGCCAGGGAAAGCCCCAGACCCGAACCGCTCGCCTTGGAGGATGAGGCGCGGCCTTTGATCTGGTAGAAGGCCTCGAAGATCCTGTCCAGCTCCCCCGGGGGGATCCCGATGCCCGTGTCGGAGACGCTGACGGCAAGCGCCCCGTTCTGCGTGCTCATCCCCACGTTGATCCTCCCCCCTGCGGGAGTGAACTTCAATGCGTTCGAGAGAAGATTGAAGAGCACCTGCTTGATCCTGCGTTCATCCGCAGTCACCTCCAGGGATGCCAGCTCGTGCGGCACCCGGGTGTCAATGCTGATCTTCTGCCCGGAGGCGTTCTCCTTGAGCAGGACGAGTGTATGGGTGAGCAGCTCGCCCATGCGCACCCTTCCAAGCTCCAGTTCCGTCTTTCCGGATTCGATCTTCGAGATGTCGAGGATGTCGTTGATGAGATCCAGGAGATGCCGGGAGCATTCCAGGACGATGTCGAGCTGCTGTCTCTGCCTGTCGTTCACCGCGCCGAAGTATTCGTAGAGGAGGATCTCCGTGTATCCGATGATGGCCGTGAGGGGCGTCCGCAGCTCGTGGGACATTCCTGCCAGGAGATCGGTCTTTGCCCTGCTGTGCGTGTCCGCGGCCAGCGTGGCCAGCCGGAGCTGGTCCTCGGTCTGCTTGCGCGATGTAATGTCGCGCGCCACGATGGTGACACCGGCAAAATCTCCCCGCACGTCCTTGAGGGGAGACACCTTGGCGTTGAACCACACTTCCTCTCCCGAGGGAGGCAGACAATAGTCGAACTGCTCCACCCGGTCGGTGGCTTGCACGGCGGCGAATGCCGCCTCGAAATTTTCGGCCACCCCCGGAGGAAAAACGTCGCGGAAAGTGGCGCCGATCACCTCGGACAACGCCGCGGCGGTGTCCCCGCGCATTCCCGGTCCCCGGGCGGCCACGAACAGACCCACCTTGTCGGTCACCATGACGGCGTCGTCAATGGAGGCAAGGATTGAGCGAAGCCGCTCCTCGCTCTCCCGCAGCTCCATTTCCGCGCGCTGCTTCTGGCGCTCCAGCTCGTGCTGGCGCAGCGCCTTTTCAATGACCGAGGGAAGCATCTGAAAGAACTTGTCGTAGCTTTCCTTGTTGATATAGTCGGCGGCGCCCAGCTTCATTGCACGGACGGCAACTTCCTCGCTGCCCGCGCCGGTTGCAATGATGACGGGAACTCCCGCTCCGCGGCTCATGAGCGCCTCGAGGATCTGCAGCCCGTTGCCGTCCGGGAGCTGGTAGTCCACAATGACCATGTCATGCATGGCCTCGTCGAAAAGAGCCAGCCCTTCCCGGATCGAGGCGCAGACCTCCACTCCGTAGCCTTCCGCTTCGAGCTTCATCCTGACAAGACGCGAAACCCCCGGGTCGTCTTCAATGTAGAGGATTTTCGCCCCCGCACTCATGCATTGTCCCCTGCAGAAGGGAGTCGAGCCCGGTGCGTTTCCAGCGTCTCGCGTACAATGCGCAGGAGCTCGCGCGGCCGCCAGGGCTTGGGGAGGATGTCAAGGATTTCGCCGTCTTCCTGCGTCTTGCCGTCCAGGCTCCACGTGTAGCCAGTGCAGAGGACGGCGGGGAGACCGGGAACACTCCGGCGCATGCGCGCAAGCGCGGCGCGCCCGCCCATCCGCGGCATCACTTCGTCGATCAAAGCCAGGCGCACGGCATCCTTGTTCACCTCGAAGAGGTCGACCGCCTCCTGGCCGTCACGCGCCACGAGCACTTCGTACCCCTCGCGGGCAAGAATCTTCATGGCCAGCGTGCGCAGGCCCTCGTCATCTTCCGCCAGGAGGATGGTCTGCCCCGGTTCCACCGGCTCCCCCGTCGTGCGGCGCGGGAGGACAGGCATTTCCTTCGAGGGCTGCATCGACCCCTGGTCTCCTGCTGGCGCCTCGTCGCGCACCGGGAAGGAGACGACAAACTTCGCGCCGCCCTCCGGTGGGTTCTCTATCTCAATGGTCCCGCCCAGCCGATGCATGACGCTGTAGGCAATAGAGAGCTCCAACCCGAGGCCTTTGCTGTCTGCTCTCCACGGCAGGAATGGCTCGAACAGCCGCGGGCGAAGGTCCGCCGGCACGGGCGCGCCGGTATCGGCAAAGGTCATGAGGACGCGCCGCTGCCCCGAGGGATCCGGCGCCGTGGCCTGGGTGCCGATCGTGAGCCTGCCCCCGGCGGGCATGACCGACCAGGCGCGCGTGCAGAGTGCCGAGGCCAGGCGGGCGATCTGTTCATCATCGGAAAAAACCGCGGGCAGGTCCGGCGCCAGACTGAGCCTGACCTCCACGCCGTCCGCAGCTTCGGCCCTCACGGACGGAAGAACGCGGGAAATGGACTCGTTGAGCTGAAGCATCCGTGGAGAAATGCGTCCGCGCTGACCGACGGTGAGGAGATCCTCCGCAAGGGATGCGGCCCGTACCGAAGCGGCCCTCACCTCCGCCAGGTGCGCGAGGGTCTGCGGTCCGGCGTCTTCCTCGGCAAGTGCCATTTCCGTGTACCCCTGTACCACCAGCAGGAGGTTGTTGAGTTCGTGCGCCACGCCGGCGGCAAGCCGCCTGACCGCCTCCATGACGTATGCCTCCCCGTAGTCTGGATCCGGGCCCTGTGGAGCACCGGCGTATCTTTCATGCCGCCGGCGCGTGTTCCGCCGAAAAAGGGCGCGCACCCGCTGGGCCAGGCATCTCGGAGCAGCCGCACTCCCGCTCACATGGGCCCCCGGCATCATACTCTCGGCTCCGCGCTCCGCGCAACGCCGGGAAGACGGGCCTTGATCCGGCTCCAGCGCGCCAGCACCTGGCCGCTCAGGGCGGACACGGCAATCTGCCCGCCGTCTGCCTTGCGGCACACGTCGGCAAGAGCGGAAAAGCACGCGATGATCTCCTTGTACGTCTCCCGGTCCAGCGTCACACCGGCACCGTCGCGGGAGCGTGCAGCGGCAGCCGCGGCAGGGGCCGCGCCGGCAGGCACAGGCTCACCCTGGGGGGGTCGCGCCTTCTTCAGTGGATCCAGTTCAGGGGGCAGGTCCAGGGCGATCTCGTACGGCTCGAACACGCGGATGGGCTCGCTGATGTTCTTGACGGTGATGTGGCCGATCTCCCGCGAATGCACCGCGTCCTTCACGCTTTCCTGCACCTGGTCGGAGATGAGAATGGAACCCGGGCGGGCAGAGGATTCGAGGCGCGAGGCGATATTGACCGCATTGCCCAGCACGTCCCCCTGGGCCTTGCGCACCACCTTCCCCGAATGAATCCCGATGCGGATCACGACGCGCGAGTTCTCGTCGCGGTAGCGGTTGAAGCGGAGCAGGGATTTCTGCAGGCGGATGGCGGCCAGCACGGCGTCCAGCGGCCGCTGGAACGTGATCATGTGGCCGTCTCCCATGCGCTTGACCAGCTCTCCCCGGTGCGCCTCCACGTGCGCCAGCAGGATTTTCTCGTAGTCCTGGATCAGGGTCGAAAGCTGCATGTGCGTCAGCACTTCGGCCTTTTTCGAGTATCCCTTGATGTCGGAGAAGAACATGACGAGGTTCTGGATATTTTCCCGCTCGAATTGGAAGGACGATCGCTCGGTACGGAGCTCCACCGCGGGGGCTGTCACGTCGGCAAGGGGAAGCTCGCCTCCCTCGTCGGGGGAGCCGCCCCTCACCTGCAGGGCAAGGGCGAGCACTTTCTCGTGCATCCCCTCGTCGGTGTGAAGGAGCAGCTCGCGCAGGGCGGCCTGGAGAGGTGCGCTCCCACGGGAGAGGAGAGGGGTGAGCGCTGCCGGAAGAGGCTCCCGAACCGCTCCCTGAAGCCCGCGAAGAATTTCGATTGTCCCTTCCTCAGCCCCTGAAGAGAGGAAGTCACGCAGCACCTCGGAGGCATAGTCATCACCCAGCGTCCACAGCATCAGGGCCGCGGCTCTCCGGCTGGGCTCGTGGTCCCCGCGAAGGACACGATAGAGGAACTCGATCGTGCCGTCGCGATTTGGCACGAGGCCGCCGATGATCCTGCGGTGCATGACCGCCAGGGCAGAAGCCCGCAGCGAGGCGTTGCCGCTGAGAGCCGGTTCCTTGAGGTCCTCCATGATGTCCAGGGAGACCTTCTCCCCCAGGTAGCGGGCCAGGGAATCGCGCACCTCGCTGCTTGTGGAAAGGGAAAGCCTGAGAAGAAGGGCCTTGGCCAGCTCGGCGCTGGAAGAAGGGGGGGCGACGGAGATCGCCTCGATGGCGTTCAGGGTCACATAGGGGTCGTCCAGGCTGGAAAGGAGCTGTACAGCGGAAGGCTCCAGCTGGTCCGGGCTGAGATCGCGCAGGACATGCAGCGAAGCGATTGCCAGTACCTTGCTCGCCAGGGGCAGGGTGAGGCATTCCTTGCAGGCCGACAACGCATGCGCGGCGTCCACCCTGGCAAGAGCCGTCAAAGCAGCCTCGGCCAGGCGGAACAGCTTCTCCTGTTTCGACCAGGCGTAGATGGTGCGCATCAGGGCTGCGTCCGGTCCACGCGGAAGCGGTGCAAGAAAAAGCGCGGACAGCCGCAGAAGGCGGATCAGGTGCCAGTACACGCGGCTTTTGCCCATCTTTGCGAGTGTCAGCTCCCTTCCCACGAGGGCGATGCCCGTGCGCTTCGGGTTCTTGATAAGGTCACTGAGCGCGGAATAGCCGTCGAAGTGCCGCACCTCAACCCGGGAAGAAGTGGCCTTGAGCAGCCGCAGCATGTCATCCTGGGTGTCCTGGCTGGTCCCTTTGAACCAGCGGAGCAGCGCTGACTTGAAGTCCTCGTTTCCGTAGTACTCCAGGTATTCCTTTGACCGCGTGATGAGCCACCCCAGCTCATGGGTGTCGCTGGAAACGTGCCTGCCATCGGCGCTGATCTGCTTGTAGAGATCTCCGATCCGGCCCATGACCCGCGCGCGCACGGCGTACGGAATACCTTCCGCTGGCGGGCCGATCTTTGCCAGGCGCGCAAGGGCCTGCTGCACCTCGTCCTCGACGCTGGGTGTCTCCTCCACCGATCCCGCCAGGCGGTCCACGATATCCTTCATCAGGGCCGCATGATGGGGCTCCGTGCCGATGCTCGCATAAGCCGCACGTCGTACCTCCACGTGCGAGTCGGCGAGGGCGCGTGAAATCACCGCCGCCGATTCGGGAAGGGGCTGGCGGGCGGCCAGGCCGGCAACCAGGGCCCTGTCTGGTATGGGCAGGTTGGCAAACAGGGGAGCGCAGTGAGCGACGATTCGAGGAATATAAGCGCCACCGTATTCGGTGGATTTGGCGCCACCGTACTCCGTGGATCTGGCGGCGCCTGGCCCGCTGACCCCTGACCCGTGGGGTGCGCCCTCAGATACCGACAGGAGCACCTGGAAAAGGATTTCCTCGCGGGAGTCGGAGAGCAGCTCGTCCAGCGCGCTCTCGCCGCCGATCTGCAGGAGAAGCCCTGCCGCGTGGGCGCGCGCGGAGGCGCTTGCCAGGGGCGCACGGGCCACCTGGCGGAGAAAGCCTGCCAGGTCCTTATCCTGCGGCGCGCCGATTGCCAGCGCCGACAGGATCTCACGGCGCAGCTTTTCACTGCGCGTGGTTCTTACCAGCTTGACCAGGAGCGCGACGCCCGCGGGGAGCCGGAGCTTCCCCATGGCGCGCGCTGCCCCGCATTGCACCGCTTCCGGCGCGCTGCCGAGGAGCCGCGCAAGATGGGGGAAACTCCGGGCATCGCCGATCGCTCCCACTGCTTCCAGCGCGGAAAGCGCCACCGGCAGACGGGAATCGAACAGGTCGCCGTGCAGCCACTCCAGGCCCTTCTTCTTTCCATCGTATGCCTCGAATATCCGATGGGTCGTGAGAAGGGGCTCGATTTCAAGACGCGGCGCTCCCGAATCGGAAACCGTCGCAGGGCGGGGCGTCTCGGTGGATGCAGGCGACATGGGTGTCCCGTCGGACCTTTCGCTACAGCGCGCCGCCGTACCCGGCGGATTGGGCCGCCCCGGTCGACGAGGCGTCCGCCGTCTTCCTGTCTATCGTGCTGAGGGCGTGCATCTCGTCCATTGTCAGGATTGCATCGGTATTCAGGAGGATGATGAGCTTATCATCGAGCTTGCCGACCCCGGTGATGAACTCCTGGGAAAACCCGCCCAGCATGGGCGGGGGGGGATCGATCTGGTCTGCCGGAATGCGCACCACCTGGCTGGCGGAATCCACCACCATGCCGATCATCCTGCCCTCCACCTCCACGACGATGACGCGCGTCATGGCCGTAGACTCCTTGGCCTCCAGGCCGAACTTGTCCCGCAGGTCAATGATGGGGATGACGTCACCCCGGAGGTTGATGATGCCCTTCACGAACGAGGGGGCCTTCGGCAGCCAGGTGATCTCGCGGATGCGGATGACCTCTTTTACGCGGAGGAGCTCCAGCCCGTACTCCTCTTCTCCAATGGAGAAGCTGATGAACTGTTTCAGATCTCCCGTTCCCTTGCGGTCTTTCATCGAATCCATGCTGCTCTCCTTGCAGGTCAGGTTTGTGTTTCAGCCGATCCCTGGACGAGCCATGTCGCCGCAGGGGCGGTAAGGAATATCCGGACGATCTCGGGATCGAACTGCGTTCCCGCGCAGCGGGGCAGTTCGGTCTGCACCGTGGAGAGTGAAAGCGCCCCCCGGTACGGGCGGTCGGACATCATGGCATCCAGGGTGTCCACCACGGCGAATATGCGTGCATGCAGGGGAATGCGGGAGCCGCTCAGTCCGCGGGGATACCCGCTGCCGTCGAACCTTTCGTGGTGGGCGAGCACCACGTCCGTTGCAGAGGCGAGAAACTCGATGTTGCGTACCATAGTGTAGCCCATGAGGGGATGCTTCTCCACGGTGCGCCGTTCTTCGGGCTCGAGGTCCCCTGCCTTCAGCAGTATGTGCTCGGGAATGCCGATCTTGCCGACATCGTGCAGGTACGCGCTCCATTTCAGGTTCTTCAGCTCGAACTCGGAAAGGCCCATCGCGGATCCCAGGGCCGCGCTGTTGCGCGAAACCCGCGAGCAGTGATCGGCCGTTTCATGGTCCTTGAGATTGAGCGCAGCTCCGAGGGCCAGCACCGTCATGTCGCGCACCTCGTCCATCTGCCGCGAGGTGCGCGTAAGCTCTTCGGTCGTGAGCTTCACGAGGTTCTCCAGCGCGCGCGAATAGTACTGGACGTTCCTGCGCGTTTTCCACTCCTCCATGGCCTTGTCGAAGCGCTGGAGGAAGTGGCCGACGGAAAACGGCTTGGTAATGAAGTCGATGGCACCGTCGCGGATGGCGCGGATGGCCGTCTGGATGTCGCTCCTGCCGGTCATGACGATTGTCAGCGGGGCGTCCGTCCGTTCCTCCTCCATCAGGGAAAGCCCGAATCCGTCAGGGAGGTTCATGTCGAGGAAGAGGATATCGTAGTGCCGGCGGCCCATGAGCATACGGGCCTCCGCGAGGCTTGCCGCAAGGTCGCACTCGAAACCCCGTATCCTGAGCATGGCCGCCACCAGGGACTGGATCTCTCCCTGGTCCTCCAGCACGAGTATGGCGGGAGGCTCGGCGGGAATCGGGACTTCGAGAACCGGCGGCAGCTCCACAGGGCCCTTCTTTGTCACCATCTGCGTCAACACTCCCCCATTTCTCAGCCGTGATGCCGGTGCTGGGCGAGCTTCTTCAGCCCGGCGGCGAGCGCCAGCTCGATTTCCACACGCATCTTGTTCTCCCGCACCGGGTCGGGGCTCAGCGGCGCAAGGAGGGAGGTGTAGTAGCGGGGGGTCGCGTGGTTGAGCGTCCACGCGGCCAGGTCCGTCACGCATTCCTCGCAGGTGCACATGTCGGAGCCCTCCTCGATCATGCGTTCGATTGCCTCGAATACCATCTCCTGGGTCCTGTTGCCCAGGGTCTCCAGGTCGTATCGATCCTTCAGATTCATGTTGCCTTCCTTGCAGGAGCCTTGCAGCGCAGCCTCACCTGGATCCTCGCAGCGATGTCGTTCACGGACACCACCTCGTGCGCATCCCCGTTCTGCACGACCTCTTTGTTCATTCCGTAGATGACCGAGCTTTCCTTGTCCTGAGCGATCACGTGCCCGCCTTTCCGGTTCAGCGCGCGAAGCCCGTCTGCCCCGTCCTTGCCCATGCCGGTCATGATCACGCCGAGGGCCCGATTGCCGTACTCGAGAGCCACCGAGTGCATGAGCACGTCCACCGAGGGCCGGTGGCCGTTCACGCTTTCATTCTGGTTAAGAAGCACGCGTGATTTCCCGCCGAACCGGGACACCGTCATGTGCCAGTTCCCCGGCGCCAGGAGCACCTGCCCGGGCGTGATCAAGTCGCCGTTCTCCGCTTCCTTGACCGATACCTGGCAGCAGCTGTTCAGCCTGTCCGCGAATGCCTTTGTGAACACCGGCGGCATGTGCTGCACGACGACAATGCCGACCGGCAGTTCCCTGGGCAGCATCGTGAGCACGGTCTTCAGCGCCACAGGTCCCCCGGTAGACGTTCCAATAGCCACCAGGTCGTAGCCGCCGCCATCCCCGTCCGCGGGGAGTGCGGAGGGCGGAGGGCTTGCCGGGGCTTCGTGCACGGGGGGGCGCGCGGCCGCGGGAGCTTCGCGGAACAAGATACGCGCCGCGTTCTTGACCTTCTCGACGAGCTCGATGGAGATGGCCGAGATTCCCCCTGACAGGGAGGCCGAAGGCTTTTCGACGAAATCCACGGCGCCGAGATCCAGCGCCTGCAGGGTGAGCTCGGCACCCCTCTGCGCGTGAGCGCTCAGAACGATGATCGGCGTGGGACGGACGGCCATGATCCGCCGGATTGCCTCCAGGCCTCCCATGCCGGGCATCTCGATGTCCAGCGTGATGACGTCCGGCCGCTCCTTTTCGAGCTTGGCCAGGGCAAACTCGGCGTTCGCGGCGGTGGCCGCCACGGTTATCTCCTTGTCTGCGCTGAGGATATCCGAGGCGATCCTCCGCACGAGGGGAGAATCATCGACTACCATCACGCGGATCACGGGGTGTCCTCCGCAGAGGGGTTCTCCGGCTTGGGACGATAGATGGGCGCCTTGAGGATGGCCGCATAGCGGAAGCGCTTGCTGAACCCGCTGATCGATTCCGAATGCCCGATGAAGAGGTATCCCTCGGGATGGATGGCGCGGGCGAAGATGCCGTCCACCAGCGTGGCCTGGGTCTTCTTGTCGAAGTAGATCATCACGTTGCGGCAGAAGATGACATTGATGCGGTCCGCCGGCGCAGGATCGGTGAAGAGATTGTGCACTTTGAAATCCACCCGGGCACGCAGCTCGGGGCGTACCTGGTAAGCGCCGTCGTGGGCGGGAACGAAGCACCGCGCAAGCAGCGCCGCCGGAACCAGGCGCAAGGCCCGCTCGTGGTAGATGCCTTCCCGCGCGCGCGCAATGACCGTAGTGCTGATATCCGTGCCGACGATCTGGACGTCGGCGCCGCCTGCCGCCTGTGCGGCTTCATCCGCCACGATGCGCAGCGTGTAGACCTCTTCTCCCGTGGAGCAGCCGGCGCTCCAGATGCGCACCCTCTTTTCCGTCTTGAAAAGCTCCGGAAGGATGACGCGGGAGAGAGCCGAAAAATGTTTGTCCTCGCGGAAGAAGTAGGTCTCGTTCGTGCTCACCGCGTCGATGAAGTGGGGCAGCTCCTGCTCGGCCTGCTTCCCCGAGGTGAGCAGCTCGTAGTATTCCTCGTAGCTGGCCAGGTGCAGCAGTGTCACCCGCTTGCGCAGGCGGTTGGAGACCAGGATCTGTTTGCCGTCCCGCATGTGGATGCCGGTCTTCTCGTAGATCAGCGCGCGAAACTTGTCGAACGTGGCCTGGGTCAGTGTGGGCAGAGCGAGAGCCGGGGCAGGAGCAGGTGTCATTTTGCGGCTCCCCTGCTCTCAATGGCCTGCAGCGTCCGCACCGACACCTGGCCGGTGGAATTGTCGAACAACACGGTGCGGCCCACATTCCCCCCCGTGTCCTGAAACACAATGGGGATCTTGCTCTCTGTGAGGATCTTGCGGGCAGCCTCCACGTTCTGGTCTCCAATGGAGGCGATCCTCACGTTGCCCATGGGAAACATCTGCGCGCCCCCGATCAGGAACGCCTGCAGGGAACCGCGCCGTCCTCCGCTCTCGGCAAGGCGGGAGAGGAGCGCGGGGATGGCCGTGTCGGCATACTTGCCGGTGGCGGCGTCTGCACCGTGCCTGCTGGGCAGCATCACATGCGCCAGCCCGCTCACGCGCCGGACGGGATCGCAGAGGATGATCCCGACGCACGAGCCGAGAATGGTCTTCAGGCTTCGCCCATCGGTCACCACGTCCATCTCGGCCATCTTCACGTTGACGGTGTTTGCTGCCATGTCACAGGGCCTCGGGGCTCTGCGCGGGAAGCGTCGACAGCGGGCCTTCCCCCGACAGGGTTTCCATCAGCCGACGCAGAGAATCGGGCTCCATGAATAGAAGCTGGTGGCACACCACGTCGTCCATGCCTCCGCCGTAGATCGAGGCTTCCGTCAGCAGGAGGCTGTCGCCGGGCTGGTTGAACCGGGCTACCACGGAGTCGATCACCGGCAGGCACATGTCGATGCTCATCTCGGGCACTTCGGCGTTCGCGGAGATATTTTCCGAATCTGCAATGGCGTTGATGAAACAGCAGGACAGGATGTTTCCAAGCTCCGACATCGCCGAGATATCGACATCAGTCACCCGTGTGGCGGTCCCGACGGGGCGGCCGTGCAGCATGTCATCGATCTTCAGCAGGTTGGCCTCGGGTATGACGAGCAGGATCCCCCCGATCAGCTGGCCGCTCACGCCAACGTAGATGCCGCCCACCGTGGCTTCCTCTCCCCCGAGGAGCTCGGCCACGTCCCTGATGGGGACCATGCGCGATTCGGGGAAGCTTACACGTATTTCCTGGCCGGTGAACTGGGACAGGGAAATCGAGGCCTGGATAGCCCCCGCGTTGTGCACCTCTTCGAGGAGCTTTCCCTTTTCCCCGGCCACAATGCGGGCAAGCTCCACGATGGATTGTTCCGTCTGCGCGTCTTGGGGCGGCTCCTCGGGCAGGACCTCCGCGGGGGAAGGTGGGTTCGATGCCGGGGCGGGTGCAGAGGCCCGTGCCAATCCGTCCAGCGCAGGCGGCGTGGGGGCCCGGGCCGCTACTTCGAATATGCCCGCTGCCCTGCTGGCGGCAGCTCCGCGGCCGTCATGGTGATGATGGAGGTTGATCAGCGTCTCCACGTCCACGATCAGGGCGATTTTTCCGTTGCCAAGGATGGAGGCGCCGATGAGCCCTTCCACCTCGCGGAAGTGCCGGCTCAGGCTCTTGATGACCACTTCCCGGGTTCCGTGGATCCTCTCCACTTCCAGGCCGATCTTCTTGCCTTCGAAGTCCACCACCACGATGGGGTATCCTGCCTGCAGCTCGGTGGACCGTTCGGCCTTCTCGTCCTGGAGCGCGCTGCCCAGGTTGACCAGCGCCAGGACTTCGTTGCGAAGGAGCATCACACGGCGGGTCCCCACGGTGCGCAGGATCGACTCATTGGTCTTCACGATTTCACGCACCGCGGAGAGCGGGATTGCATACGTGGAACCGGCGACCTCGACGAGCACTGCGGTGACGATTGCCATGGTGAGAGGAAGGGTGATGGTCACAGTTGTGCCTGCGCCCGGGGTGGAGCGGACCCGGAGGTTGCCGCTCATCTCATCCACCGCGCGCCTTACCGCGTCCATGCCTACCCCGCGGCCGGAGATGTCAGAGACTGTGCGCGCCGTGCTGAATCCCGGCAGGAATATGAAGCTCAGTATGCGTTCCGCGCTGGCCGAGGGGGCTTCTTCACGGGTGAGCAGGCCCTTTTCAAGGGCCTTCCTCAGTATCGCGGCCTTATCAAGGCCGCAGCCGTCGTCCGCCACCTCGATGCAGATATGATCGCCTTCCTGGTAGGCGCTCAGGCGGATCCTTCCTTCGGGGCTCTTGCCCGCCGCCGCGCGCTGCGCGGCATCTTCAAGCCCGTGATCGACGGCATTGCGCACCAGGTGCACCAGGGGCTCGCCGATTCGGTCGATCACTTTTTTGTCGATCTCGGTTTCCTCGCCGAGCACGTCCAGGATGACGGCCTTGCCGCTGCGCTTGGCAAGATCGCGTACCACGCGCCGGAAACGGTTGAAGACGTTGGAAATGGGGAGCATCCGTGCCTTCATGATCCCGTCCTGCAGCTCGCGGGTGATGGCGGAAAGCGCTTCGGTCTTTTCCTCCAGGTCGTAGATGAACCGGGTCTTTCCGTACTGTTCGCGAAGCTGCTGGGTGGTGGCGACAAATCCCGAATTGTGGATGACCAGCTCGCCGACGAGGTTCAGCAGGGTGTCCAGCTTCTGCACGGACACGCGCACGACTTCATCCGGTTTCGCGCTCTGAAGGAGCTGCTCGCGGGCGCCCTTGACAGCAGGGGCAGAAGCCGCAACGGCCGAGTCATTCGCGTCCGTCGTTTCATCCTTCTCCTGGACCAGCGTCACGGAGACCTGGTCGAAGTTGATTGCATCGAGGACGGCGTCCGGCGCCTCCCGGGTTTCGAGGGCCGCGACGTACGCAAAAGGGCTGTTCGAATCGCGGAGGAACTCCGGCGCGGGATCTGTGCCGAGTATCGTGCCCATGCGCTCCAGGCGTGCTTTTACGAGGAACGACCTCAGGTACGCTTCGCGGGGATCTCCCTCGATACGCACCTCGATGCGGCAGGTAGTGAGCGGTCCTGTCCCGGAGGGAGCGGCCGCCGGACGAGCAGAGGCGGGAGGTTCGGATGACGCCGGGGCAGGCTCGGTGGGTTGGGCTTCCGCTGCCTCGGCAGTCCTGGATGCGGATTTCCCGCTGCGTCTGCCGGCGCGGCGCGGAGCGGCCGCGGAAGTCTCGGCGGCTGCGCTTGTTTCAGCCAGACGGCTGAGCCCGCTCAGGAATCCCTCGACATCCGCCTCGGGCTCTTTGCCATTGGTGAAGGCGTTGATGATGGCCTTGCACAGATCAAGCCCCCTGAAAAGTATGTCTCCCAGGGAGGGATCGTACTCGCGCTTGCCTTCCCGCACCTCGGACAGGGAGGATTCGAGGGCATGGGCAACCTTCTGGAGAACGTCGAATCCGATGAATCCGGCGGAGCCCTTCAGGGTGTGGACGGCGCGGAACATGCTGTTCAGCTGCTCGGTATCCTCGTGGTTCTTCTCGAGGGCCAGAAGGCATTCCTCCCACTCGACGAGCTGGTCACTCGCCTCTTCACTGAAGATCGCCAGGTATTCAGGCTTGACTTCCATGCGAATGTCTCCGTCTGCGTTTACGCGGTGTGCGGCATCATGTCTCGGAGAGCGTGCCTTCAATCGAGCTGGTCTCCTGGAGGGTCTCTTTCTCCTCCACCGCAATGCTGATCTCGATCGGCCCGTACTGCGTGATCAGGCCGAGGACCAGGGCGGGCTTGGGGATGAGATGAATGCTCAGGTTGGTGCCGGCCGCGATGGCGGGAGTGGTGATGTTCAGGATCTGGTCGCGTCTCTGATTGAGGAGCGCAGTTGCATTGCCGGTGATCATGTTGGCCACTTCACCGAGCGCGTCAAGGAACATGATCTTCTTTTCCTGGGGGGACTTCCCCTCCAGCATCTTATCCACCAGGCGTTCGGCAAGGGTGCCGTCCAGGCTGTATACGATCTGCCCGGTGAGAAAACCGTAGATCCCGATGATGATGGACACCCCGAAGGAGGGCTCGACCTTCATCTTGTAGGACAGGTGTCCTCGTCTGACTTCGATACCGGCAACCTGGGTCACCACGCGCATAGCCGCTTCGACGAATGGATTGACGTGCTTTGCATTGATCTTTGTCATGATGATTCCTTTCTATTCTATCGAAGGGCTTTTTCAACGGCGGAGATGATACGCTCCTTGGTGAAAGGCTTCACCACGAAATCTCTTACGCCGAGGGAGATCGAATCGAGGAGCATTTTCTCCTGACCCAGCGCCGTCACCATGATGATCCGCGCGTTGGGGTCGGCAGCCAGGATCTCCCGCGCCGCCTGGAGCCCGTCTTTCACCTTCATCGTGATATCCATCGTCACCAGGTCGGGCTTGAGCTGCTTGTACTTGGCCACAGCCTCGGCCCCGTTTGTCGCCTCACCCGCGATCTCGAATCCATTGGGCGTCAGCGTGTCTCTGACGATCATGCGCATGAAGTTCGCATCATCGACTACCAAGACTCTTTTTCCCATGTCGCGCTCTCCTCCCGTAAGTATAGAAATGTGCACAGTAAGATATGCAAGCGCCGTGCCAAAACATGGGAGAAGGGAAAATGGTCAGCCGCAGGGAAAAAGCCTGGAAAACACGGAAAAATTCACTGCTTAGGCAGGCAGAATGCCTCACGCCACCCCGCGAAATGTCTCAGAACGGAACAAGTGTTCCGTGCATGGAACAGCTGCTGGAACATCAGCCTCGGCTGTCGATGCCGTATTTCTTCATCTTCCGCCAAAGGGTGTTCCTCCCCATGTCGAGCGCCAGTGCGGCCTTTGTCTGGTTCCCATCCGCAGCCTGCAGGGCACGGAGGATCATGTCCTTTTCCGCGCTCTGCATGGTGCGGCCCGCAGTTTCACCTTCCAGGGGGGATGCGCCGCCGGCAGTATGACCGGCAGGTGCACGCAAATCCGCCGAGTACATCTGCGCCGAATCCGCGGCACGCGGCGGCGCAGAATCCGCCGGGTACGTCGGTGCCTTGGCGCCGCCGAGCGTGAAGATCATGCGGAACTCGTCCGCGGACAACTCGCGGGATGTGGTCAAGGTGACGGCGCGCACCATCACGTTTTCCAACTCCCGCACATTGCCCGGCCAGTCATGCCGAGTCATGATCTCCTCAGACGCCGGTGAGAGTGTCTGCGGCACCCTTCCCAGCTTCTCCGCGTAGACCGCCAGGAAATGCCTGCACAAGGGAACGATATCTTCCCTGCGCTCGCGCAGCGGCGGAATGATCACAGGGATCACGTTCAAACGGTAGAAGAGGTCCTCGCGGAACCTTCCCTCCGCGATGAGCGCCCGCAGATCCTTGTTCGTCGACGCAAGGATGCGTACATCCACCCGGCCAACCGAAGTGCTGCCCACGCGCCTGATCTCTCCCTCCTGGAGCACGCGGAGGAGCTTCCCCTGGAGAAGCATCGGCATGTCGCCGATCTCATCCAGCAGAAGGGTACCCCCATCCGCTTCTTCGAAAAGGCCCTTTCGTTCGGTAGCCGCGCCGGTAAATGCGCCCTTGGCGTACCCGAAGAGCTCGCTCTCCAGCAGGGCCTCGGGAAGTGCCGCACAGTTGATGGCGATGAACGGCCGCGCCGCGCGCACTCCGCGGAAATGGATGGCCCGCGCGATGAGCTCTTTGCCGGTGCCGCTCTCTCCCTGGATGAGGATACCGGAGTCTGCGGCGGCAACCACGTCCACCAGGTCCAGCACCCGGCGCATTGCGGGACTGACCGCCACCAGGTTCTGGGGGGAATAGCGCTCGCCCACTGCGCGGCGCAGGCTGGTCACCTCGTCCTTCAGCGTGCGCCGTTCGATGGCCCTGTCCACCGTCAGCAGAAGCTTCTGGGTCGCGATGGGTTTTGTCAGGTAGTCGAATGCGCCGCCGCGCACCGCTTCCACCGCGGAATCTATGGTCCCGTAGGCCGTGATGACCAGGACCTCGGGGTTGTACGGCCGGGCGCGCGCGGCGCGCAACACCTCCAGGCCGTCTCCGTCCGGAAGCATCAGGTCGGTGAGGACCAGGACGTATTCCCTGGCCTTGAGCATCTGCGCGGCGGAACCGGCGTCGGCCGCCTCGTCCACTTCATGGTTGTTCGCCTCCAGGAGGTCCCGGAGGAATCTGCGGATTGTCGGGTCATCATCGACGACCAGGATGCGGTGGCTGCGCGGCATCGCCTTTCACCCTTTTTCCGGCCGCTTTCCCTCCTTGAGGAAACGTGCGACCTGTTCGAGGAAGCCGACGGTGGAGATCGGCTTCACAATGAATCCGTCGCATCCGGCCCGGAAAGCGTTGTCGATATCTTCCTTCATTGCCTGGGCGGTAAGGGCGATCACGAGGATGCCCGAGGTTTCCTTCGCGCTCTTGAGAAGCCGCGTGGCTTCCAGCCCGTCCAGGCCCGGCAACGCAACGTCCATGAGGATAAGGTCGGGTGCGTGGTTCTTTGCAAGAAAAATGCCCTCTTCCGCGGAAGCCGCTCGGAGGACTTCATAGCCTGCCCGTTCGAGAAGAATGACGATCAGGTTCATGATGATCGCGTCGTCCTCGACAGCCAGGATCTTTTTCATAGCGTCACACGGCAATTATGCACCATGCGGGAGAAAAGCGCCAGAGCCCTGCGGAGGCGGGCAGCTACAAATGGGGACCCGGGCAGCGGGGTGGACTTGAATCTCTGCACAAGAACCTGGAGCTGCTGCGCCATACCGGCGAGCTCTTCCGTGGAGGATGCATCGACGAACGTGCATTCTTTGAGCTACTTTGATACGGAGGAGAATCGAAATGAAACGAATTGCGGCGGTCGTGGACGATATTTACGAGGACCTGGAGCTATGGTACCCGCGCATCCGCTTGGAGGAAGAGGGGTGGAAGGTCGTCGTGGCAGGTCCTGAATCGGGGAAAGTGTACGCGGGAAAACACGGCTATCCGTGCAGGACCGATGCCGCCTTTGCCGATCTTCGCGAGGGCGACTTTGACGCCCTTCTCGTACCCGGGGGATTCGCTCCCGACAAAATGAGGAGAGACACGAGGGTGCTCGCCCTTGTGCGCGACATGCACGCTGCCGGCAAGCTCATCGGGTTCATCTGCCACGCAGGCTGGGTGCTGATTTCAGCAGGAATCCTGCGCGGGAAGCGCGCCACCAGCACGGTGGGCATCCGCGACGATATGGTGAACGGGGGAGCGCTCTGGGTGGATGAGCCCCTGGTCGTGGACGGCAACCTGGTCAGCTCCAGGACGCCAGCCGACCTGCCTGTCTTCGCGAAGGGCATGGTCGACTGGCTTTCAACGGAGAAGCCGCGCCGCTAGGAGCGTGTGAGGGCTATGGCAAGCACAAGACTGCCGGACCCACGCGTGGATACCGCCCTTCGGGCGGTGCACGCCTAGTTCAGCTTCAGGCTCAGAGATCCGCGTGAAGAGTGCCGTGGGACGAATGACTTGTCCTCACCCACGGCATAGATGATGTCGAGGGTGGTCTGGCCGCTCTGGATATAGGCCGCAGGGGTGAGGGAGATCTCCAACGTCGTTTTTCCATCCGCTTCCTTCATGGCGTATGCGGTCACCGAGTCCGCCGCGCTTTTCGGGGCGTCCGTGTGCCGGTGACCCGTGCCGGCCTGCGTCTTGAACTGCACTTTTCCATCGGCTCCCACGAAGCCGATGAAGATCGTGGAGCCGTCCATCTTCAGCGATCCCAGCCCCACGGATACCCATCCGGTCGTATCACCCACAATGGCCAGGGATAACAGGTCCTTCGTGCGGTTTGCATAGAAAGTCAGGGAGTCGAATTGCTGCGTGAAGCTGTATTCGTTGGCTTTCACCACCCCGTCGATCACAGGCTTGCTGGTGGTGACGGAAAGGCTCTGCGCAAAGCCGGCGGCGCCGACAAGAGTCAGAAGCAGAATGAGCGCGCATGAGAACAGAATCGAGCTTTTCATTGTTGAAGTGTCTCCTTGCCGCTAAAGATATGGTGAGAGAAAAGCCGCGGCAACTGAAAGCGATGAAATTTCCGAGAGAAAGCAGATTTGTAGCCTCTCGCTGACGTGTGCTACAATGGAAGATGTCGATTGTGGTGCCTCTGGCTCGAGAGGAGAAACCCGCATGAGGAATGTTGCTTGCTCTCTCTTTCTGACTGTCCTGATCCCTTTCCTTGTGAGCTGCCCGAACCCTGGCGGATCAGGCATCGACCCGTTGCAGGCACGCAGCAGCGACGGGGTGGAGACACGTGGCAGCGGCACGCTTGTGATTACCCTTCCGCTGATCCCCCTGCAGCCTGTATATTCCAAGACCTCCCCTGATTTGACGGCAGTGTCTTCGTACGATATCTCGGGATTGGGGCCGGGAACTGCAAGCTTCCAGAAACTGGGTATCACGCTTTCGACAATCACAATCGACTCGCTTGAGCCGGGCGACTGGTCTGTCACGGTAATCGCAAACAATTCCAAAGGCCTGCAGATAGCCTCTCAAAGCGTACAGGTCGCGGTCGCCGCGGGGGAAAAGGCTTCAACAGATGTCGCGATCAGCCCGTCCGTCGGGAGTGGCACGCTCGACGTATACCTGGAATGGCCGGCCGGCAATGTCGTTTCCACTCCCGCAGTAGCGCTGACGCCCCAAGGTGGCACGCCGCAAGGGGTCATACTGCCGGCATTTGTGACCCTTGGTGCCCTTTCGTCAATCCATACATATGCTTCGTTCAAGGCAGGCTCCTACACTCTGTCGGTCTCTTGCCTGGATGGCAACGGGTTCACATGGGGAGGGGCGGAGGCCGTTTGTATCTCCCCGGAAGGAACGACACGCCTCGTTTTCAAGCCGTTTGACGCTCTCAAGATGACGATCACCCCCGACGTGTCGGCAATATTCCCGATTGTCTTGACCAGCTTGAAGCCGAACATAGGGCAGGGCGAGGACGTGTCCGTCACGGCTGCGCTGTCGCAGATGATCTCGGACAAATACACGTCGCACCAGTGGTACCTGAATGGCCTTCTTCAGCCTGAAGGCTCTGCCACGATCACTTTCCCCAGAAAATCTCTTCCGGGCGGAGACTACCGGCTCGATGTCGTAATAGCGACGCAAAGTGCCCTCGCCTCCAGCGACGTGCTGTTCACAATCGCGGGCAACTGACCCGGCGCTCCTGTCCTTCAACCTGGGCGCCGCGCCTCTGGCAGATAAGCGCCTTCTCGGTAATACTACCGAGAGGGGGTTGATCGTTGAGCAGCGCACATCCGGGCGCCCGGTCTACCGGCGCTCCCCTTCCCGTTGGATTCCGCAAGCACGATATGTCGGCGCGCCGGGGCGAGCTGAAGGCAGCGTATGCCATCGGGGAAGAGGAATGGGAAGGTCTTTCAGCGTCGCCGCTGCTGCTTTCCCTAGCGGACGTCATGGTGGAATCCGCGGTGGGCTGTATTCCGATTCCCCTCGGGATCGCAGACGGATTCCTCATCGATGGAGAAGAGGTTGCCATCCCGATGGCCGTCGAGGAGCCCTCCATTATTGCGGCGGCCTCCTTTGCCGCCTGGCTTGTCCGCCCGGACGGCGGATTCACCACGTGGGCTTCGGCACCGCGTATGACCGCACAGGTTTTCCTCGAGGATGTGACGGAGGACGGGGAGAGAAGACTGGCCGCGTGCGAAGCACGCGTACGCTCCGCCCTGGCGCCCATGCTCTCCTCCCTGGAGAGGCGGGGCGGGGGATTCAAGGAGCTGCGTGTCGCGCGTCTTCCCGGTTCTGGGACCGTACGAGCGGACCTGGTCATCGACGTGAGGGACGCCATGGGCGCCAACAGGTTGAACACAGCGGCGGAGCGCGCGCGGCCTCTCCTTGAAGCGGAGAGCGGCGGGCGCGCCCTCATGGCAATCCTCAGCAACGCCGCGCAGGATCGGCTTGCCGGCGCGCGGTTCAGGATCCACGCGGACCGCCTGGGAATCCGGCTGCCCCCGGGAATGGACGGGGCAGAGGCAGCGCGCAGGGTGGCCAGGGCTTCCGCGCTGGCGCAGGAGGATCCTTCCCGCGCGGTCACGCACAACAAAGGCATCATGAACGGCATCAGCAGCCTCGCACTGGCCACTATGAACGACACCCGGGCGGTAGAGGCTGCGGCCCATGCATGGGCTGCGCGCGAAGGACAGTACCGCGGCTTGAGCATGTTTGCCGTCGAAGGAGACACTCTCTCCGGTGAGCTGGAGCTGCCGCTGGCTCTTGCGGTCGTGGGGGGGTCGGTCGATTTCCACCCCGCAGGCCGCGCGGGCCTGGCAGTGCTGGGTGCGCCGGACGCACCACGCCTTTCGAGGATCGCCGCGGCGCTGGGGCTTGCCCAGAACTTCGCCGCGCTCCTGGCGCTGGTGACCACCGGTATCCAGTCGGGGCACATGCGCTACCATGCGGCCCGGCTTGCGTACCGTGCGGGCGCGCGCGGCCAGGAGTCGCGGCGGGTTGCCGCTTCCCTGGAGGCGGCGGAGTCGGCCGATATCGAAGCCGCGCGCGCCGTGCTCGCCAGGCTTCGCGGGAGCGCGGAGTGAGCGGGGAAGCCGTCTGCCGCGCCGGGCCGAGCCTGGCCCTGATCAAGTACTGGGGCAAGTCCGTGAAGGGAGACAACCTTCCGGCCACACCGAGTCTCGCGGTAACCCTGGGCGGCGTGTATTCGGAGACACGGGCGCGCGTTGCAGAGAACGACTCGATCACCGTGGATGGGGTCCGGCAGGACGCGGCCCGGTTTTCTCCGTTCTTCGACGCCCTCCGCAGCACCCTCGGTGTCTCCGCGCATTTCCAGGCGGCAAGCGTCAATACCTTTCCCACTTCGGCGGGCATGGCCAGCTCCTCATCTGGATTCGCCGCCCTCGCCGGCGCCTGTGCGCGGGCAGCAGGCAGTGAGCCTTCCCTGTCGGACCTCTCGAGCATTGCGCGCATGGGCTCCGCATCCGCGGCCCGCGCGGTGTACGGCGGCTTTGTGCTTTTTCCCGCAGGCGCCCGGCGCGCGCGGCCCCTTTTTGGTCCTGACTTCTGGCCCGAGCTCCGCATCGTCGCTGCGATTACCGAACGCGGCCCGAAGCCCGTATCGTCCCGGCGCGCAATGGAGGAGACGCGGGCAGGCTCGCCTTACTATTTTTCCTGGATCAAGGAATCCGCCGCGCTGCTGCCTGACGCCCTGCACGCCCTGGAGAGCAGGGACCTGGAGCTCCTGGGTGAGACGGCCCGCAGAAGCTACAGCCTGATGCACGGGGCGATTCTCGGCGCGCGTCCCCCCATCCTGTACTGGCTGCCGGCAACCGTTGCGGTGATCCACGGCTGTGCGGCGCTGCGCGCAGGCGGCACAGGGGCCTGGGAAACAATCGACGCCGGGCCGCAGGTGAAGATTCTGTGTCTTGCCGCGGAGGCGGAGAAGGTAGTGCGGCGGCTGCAGGAGCTCGTGCCCGGCATCCAGACAATCCTCTGCCATGCGGGGCCCGGCCTCACCTGGGGCGGGCCTGAGGGAGAGGTCTGACTGCGCGTCTCCGTCCCCGGTTCAATCCTTCTGCTCGGCGAATACGCGGTGCTGGAAGAGGGCGGCCTCGGCCTGGCCATGGCCGTCGAGCGCCGCGTGCGTATCGACCTCGCCCCCTCGGAGGAGCTTGCCATCGAAGGGGTATGGCCGGGAGGCGCCCTGTCCTGGACGCCCGGACAACCTTCTGCAAGTCCCCTCATCGCCGCGATCGTGGAGGAGGTGGGGAATTGGCTGCGGGAGAAAGCCGGCGGGAAAGCAATGCGGGGCGCGCGCATGCGTGTGGATTCCTCCGCTCTTTTCAGCTCGGACGGAAGGAAATCCGGTCTCGGGTCCAGCGCCGCGGTCACGGCGGGGCTGGTGTGCGCCCTGCTGGACACGGCAGGCTGCCGTCCGGACCCTGCGGACCCCGAGGTCCTCACGCTCGCCATACGGGCGCATCGCAGATCGCAGGGGGGAGCAGGAAGCGGGTATGACGTGAGCTGCTCCTTCCACGGCCGCATGGGAGTTTTTCACGGCGGTACCCTGCCCCGGTGGGAACCATGTCATCTCTGGGAGGATCCTGTGGTCTGTCTTTTTCCGGGGCCTTCTCCTGTGTCCACCTCCGAGGCCATCCGCCGTTACACGCACTGGAAGAAGTCCAATCCGGATGACGCGCGGCGGTTCCTCGAAAGCTCGAATCGCCGCGTGCGGGAGTTTGTTCACGCGCGCACCGCCGCGGAGGCGGAGCGCCATCTGCGCGCCTGCAGGGAGCTGGGCGTGAGCCTTGGCAGGGCCATCGGTGTCTCCGCTGAGATCGCGACCCCGCGCGGAATGGACTCCGCGTGGTGCAAAGCACTGGGGGCAGGAAACGAGCTGGGTGCGTGCCTTCTTCCGGCAGGATCAGCCGCGCCTTCTCCGGGGCGGGAGATTCAGGCCGTGGAGGCTGCGCAGGGAGGAATCCTGTGGGAGGGATAGGCAGGGCATCCGGCAAGCTGATCCTTTTCGGCGAGCACGCTGCCGTATACGGCTACCCGGCCATCGGGGTTTCGCTGCGGCAGAAGACCACGGTGCGGCTCTGGGCCGATGGAACGGGGGACTGGGACCTGAGCGATATGGCGGTCAGGGACCGGGCCACAATCCGCCGGATTCTCACGCTCCTGGAAGGGCTTCTCCCCGACCTTGCATCCCTGCCCCGCTGCAGGGTGACCGTCCTGTCGGACGTGCCGCGCAGCGTGGGATTCGGCAGCTCGGCGGCGCTCTGCGCGGCTTTTGCCCGGGCGGCGCTTGCGCATGCCGGCAGACACGCCCCAGAGGAGGGGCCCGGCGATCCCCTCAAGGTATGGGAGCTTGCGCACAGCGCGGAAAAACTGTTCCACGGCACCCCCTCCGGAATCGACACGGGGCTCTCAATCCTGGACGGGCTCTTTGCTCTCCAGCCGCGGCCTGCTGCACTGCCTGAATATCATCCGCTCCCTGGTGCTTCCCTGCACCTCGTAGTGGCCGCCGTGCCCCGGGCTGAGTCCTGCGGCGCGCTCGTGGCAATGCTCGGCGAACGGATGCGGGCCGGACATCAGCAAACGCGTGAGGCGATACAGGACCTCGGGGAGATGGCCGCTGCGGCGCAGAAGGCTCTGGCCGGCCCGGCAGCGGGCGTTGCAAAAGACATTGCGGGGCTGGCTGACAAAGCCATGGACCGCCTTCGGGCTCTGGGGCTGGGCAGCCCGCGGCAGGACCGGCTGCTGGAGGCGGGAAAGAAAGCAGGCGCCCTTGGCGGCAAGTTGAGCGGTGCGGGCGGAGGCGGCGCATTCTTCCTGGTAGCCGGGGACGCTGCCGGCGCGCAGCGCGTTGCCTCCTCCCTGGAGCAGGAGGCAGCGCGCGGAGGGATTCCGCTTGCCTCGCCGGTGCGCCTTCTGAAAACCGGGGGAATGAGCGGCGTGCCCGCCTGAGCAGGCTCGGCTCCGGACAGAGGCGTCTGCGGATCAGGCGTCTGCGTGCGCCAACGATTTTCTGAAAGAATCCAGGGCAGCGGCAAATCCGGGCTCAGACCACGTTCTGCCTTTCCGCAGATCCCGTACCGTCCGTGATGCTGTCAGCAGCATGATCGTCCTGAGCGTCTTTTCCAGGCGGCGAAAGAAGCCGACCACTGCCCCGGCGCCGCCGCGGGCAGCTTCCCGTATCACCGGGAGCGCGAAGCCGGCGAGCTCCGCGCCCATGGCGAGCGCCTTTGCCGCGTCCATGCCGGTGCGTATGCCTCCCGAGGCAAGGAGGCGCTCGACCGAGCCGCCGAATGAGGCGAGCAGGAGGGCCGTGGGAACCCCCCAGTCGGTAAACTCGGCGGCAACGGCCCGCTCCTCCTCGGGGAGCCGGTAGGATTCCACGGAAATCCAGTTCGTACCGCCGCCGCCTGCCAGGTCCACGTACGCGGCACCGGTCTTCAGAAGCTCGCGGACGTGACAGGGCATGATGCCGAAGCCTGTCTCCTTGACAATGACCGGCAGCGGGCACCGCTCCATCAGGCGCGCCAGTGCATCCTTCACGCCGCGGAAATCACGGTCCCCCCCGGGCTGGAAGAGCTCCTGCCCCGGGTTCAGGTGCACGGCCAGCGCCTGCACTTCCAGTTTTTCCAGCAGCGCCAGGAGCTCGTCCATGCCGCCGTCCCTTACCTGCACCGCTCCGATGTTCGCGATGACCGGCACGTCCGGCGCAAGGGGCTTCAAGTGAAAGTGCGGGAAAAGATCCGGCGTGCGCAGGAGAATCCGGATGGAACCCAGCCCGACGGGAATCCCGAGCTCCTGGGCCGCGGCAGCGAGCGCCTTGTTCGCCCTGAACCCGCCTTCAGAACCGCCGGTCATGCATGAAATGAAGAAAGGAAGCGCGATCTTCCGGCTGAGAAACTCGACGGAGGTATCCAGCTCGTCATCCGCGATCTCGGGCATGGCGTCGTGGATGAATCTCACTCCTTCGAAACCGGCTCCACCGCCCTCAACCTGATATCGCGACGGATCGGTGCAGAGTGTCAGGTGCTCCTCTTTGCGCGACTCCGTCTCCGATCTCGCGGGCTTTCCTGAACTCGTATTCACGGTATCCATCCTTGCGTATGCCGGAGAGCATGAAGGCATTCGGCGGCAGTTTCGCGTTTTCCATGAGCCGTGCCTGCAGCTCCGGTTGCACGGGACCCGACGTCCAGGCCTCGTACTCTTCAAAGGAGGCGGCGCGGGCGGAGGTGAAGACCTGGTCGATATTCCAGCGGGAGACCACGCTCGCGGCGTCCCGGGCAATCCGGGCCGACACCACCACCATGGTGTTGCCCGAGCCGTACGACGCAAGGAGCAGCCGTTTGCCGATGATCCCCTGCCCGATTGCGTGAAATCTCTCCGAGAGCAGGAACGCGAGCGCCGCAGTGAGCGAGCCGGTGTACAGGTTCCCGATCTGCGCGAACGGGTCCGCCGCTGACGCAAAGCTCTTCTCCGCGAGGAAGGTCCGGGCAGCAATGGAATCCAGACCCAGCACGCGCTCGAGAAGTCTCGTCATTGCGCTTTCAGGCATGTTGCGGAAGGGGGTGTGCAGGACAAAATAGTCCGTGTCCCGCAGGGTCCGATCCGGCCTTTCACCCGTGCGGCCGCAGTGGTCGAGAAACGCCGCCTCAAGGCTTTCGCCGTAACAGCGCATCGAGTAGGTGCCGTTTACGCGCGCGGTCTCCGAGCCGTACGGTCGGAAAAAGTCGTCCACATCCATGGAATGGAAACCGAGCGTGGAAAGGTCGATCTCGAGCAGCTTCGGCGAGGTCTCCACGTGCACTGCCACCGCACCCGCGCCCTGGGTGATTTCAGCGGTGGACTCGGTCTCGTACCGGGCAATGTCCGTGCTGACAACGAGCGCCGAATCCCGCGGCCTGCCGCCGGCCGCGAGCATTCCGGCCGTGCTGAGCAGCGCCATGGTCCCTCCGGCGCACGCGTGCTTGACTTCGAAACTGGAAAGAGATCCCGGAAGATCGATTCCGGCCCGCTGCAGCATGCCCTGGAGGTACGCGGAGAGTGGTTTGGCGTGGTCACCGCCGGTCTCCGTGCCCACGGCCAGGTGCCGCAGGGACCTGGGCTCCAGGGAGGGATTGTCCTGCAGAAGTCTGTATGCGGCCGTGGCCGCCAGGGTCGCGCTGTCTTCCCAGATCTCTGGAAACCGGATCACCTTCTGTCCGGTCACCCTGCAGGCCCGTTCGAGATGCCGGTCCAGCCTGGGATTGAGCAGCACCCGTTTCGCCACGAGTTCTTTCAATTCAATGGAAGGAGGGGGAACGTAGAGCCTGATGTCGCTGATCCCGACGGTCGCGTCTTCCCCCGTTTTCACCTCAGGCCTCCCTGTGCATGTGCTGAAACCTCGCATGCGTCACGCTTGAGAAGGTAACACGATACGCGGGATGAGTCCATTTACCGGGACGGGCTTTGGGCCCCCCGCGGGCATTTACCGGACCCCCTTCGCGTAAGTATCTTTGTCACGTTCCTTAATAGAAAGCCGGGGTAACAGATGGCCGTAGAATCGACAATGCTCGTGCTGGGGACCAGGGCGCCTGATTTCAAGCTGCCCGAGCCCCGCACCGGACGGATGGTCACGCGGGATGATTTCCGCTCAGCGCCTGCGCTCCTGATCGTGTTCCTCTGCAATCACTGCCCATACGTGAAGCACGTGCAGAAAGAGCTCACGCGCCTCATAAAGGAGTACCAGGAAAAAGGGATGGCCGCGGTCGGGATCAGCGCGAATGACATCGCGTCGCATCCCCAGGACGGCCCGGAGATGATGGCACAGGAGGCGGCAGCAGCGGGCTACACGTTCCCGTACCTCTACGATGAGAGCCAGCAGACGGCAAAAGCATATCACGCAGCCTGCACGCCGGACTTCTTCCTCTTCAACAAGGAGCGAGAGCTCGTCTACAGGGGCCAGATGGACGCAAGCAGGCCGGGAAATGGGGTGCCCCTCACAGGGGTCGATCTCAGGGGCGCCCTCGACGCGCTGCTGGCGGGGAAACCCGTCAGCGTGGATCAGAAGGCGAGCAGGGGCTGCGGCATCAAATGGAAACCGGGCCACGAGCCGGTGTATCAGGCAAAGGGGTGAGGGACTTTGCGCCGCGGCATCCTGCGGATTGTGCGCCACGGTACCCCGCGGATTCTGCGGCAGTCATCTGGGACTGCGTGAGCCTTGCCGACAGGACGACCCTTCAGAATGTCCTGATGCGGATGCCTGACAAAGTGTGCGCGGTTGCTTTTGCCACTCTCACAAGGGAGAGGCAGCAGACCCTGTATGCCTTGATCGCGGGCCCCAAGGCCGCGCGGATTGCTGAGGAGATCAGGCTCGAGTCCAGGCGCAGGACGAGTCAGCTCGTGCGCGGCCGCATTCTCCGGAGCTTTCTCTCGTATTTCGGCCTTGCGCGAAACACGGGAGGCGTTATCTACATCAGGCCGCGCCGGGTGAACGGAAGCTCTCCCTGACCCGGGACCGCGTTCTCAGCCCCCGTACTTCTCTTCGTAGTCCTCGCGGAGGGCAGCCACCACCGCGGGGTCGGCCAGGGTGGTCACATCCCCCAGGGCACGGCCTTCCGCGATGTCCCGCAGCAGGCGCCTCATGATCTTTCCCGACCGCGTCTTCGGCAGGTCACGCGTGAAGAGGACCTCCTCGGGCCGGGCAAGGGCGCCGATCTTCTTTACCACGTGCTGTTTCAGCTCCTCCCCCATGGAGCTGCCCGGTGCATGGCCGTTCTTCAGGCTGACGAACGCCACGATGGCCTGGCCCTTGATATCGTGATTCCTTCCGACCACCGCGGCCTCCGCCACGGCGGGATGATCCACGAGGGCGGACTCGATTTCCATTGTGCCGATCCGGTGGGCTGACACGTTGAGCACGTCATCCACGCGTCCGAGGATCATGAAGTTTCCCGCGCTGTCGCGTTTGGCGCCGTCACCGGGAAAGTATGTTTTTGCGTCCCACTGGGAGAAATAGGTCTTCACGTAGCGCTCGTCGTCTCCCCAGAGGGTGCGGAGCATCGAAGGCCATGGCTGGGTGATGGCCAGGAGTCCGCTTCCCTCCTTCACCTCCTTGCCGGACTCATCGAGTACCGTGGCCGAAATGCCGGGAAGGGCGGTGCCGGCAAAGCCCGGCTTCATGGTGGACACCCCGGGCAGCCCGCTGATCATGATCGCGCCGGTCTCCGTCTGCCACCACGTGTCCACGATGGGACAGCTTTCCCGGCCGATGTGCGTGTGATACCACATCCACGCCTCGGGGTTGATGGGCTCTCCCACGCTGCCGAGGAGTCGAAGGCTGGACAGATCGTGCCGCGCGGGAAGCTCGTCGCCCCATTTCATGAAGGATCGGATCGCGGTGGGCGCCGTATAGAACACCGATACCCGGTGACGCGCAATCATCTCCCAGTACCGGTCCTTCTCCGGAAAATCGGGGGCTCCCTCGTAGAGGAGCACCGTTGCCCCGGCCAGAAGCGGCCCATATACGACGTAGCTGTGGCCGGTGACCCAGCCCACATCGGCCGTGCACCAGAAGGTATCCTCGTCGCGGAGGTCGAAAACAGTGCGCGCGGTGGTATGGACGCCTACTGAATAGCCGCCGGCTGCATGCACGATGCCCTTGGGCTTTCCTGTCGTGCCGGAGGTGTACAGGATGAAAAGGGTGTCCTCCGAGTCCAGCGGCACCGCGGGGCAGTCCGCTTTCTGATGGTCCATCATGCGGTGGTACCAGCGGTCCCTCCCCTCGGTGATATGAAGGAGGTGGGGTTCCCCGGGGAGCTGCTTGACGATGATCACGTGTTCCACGCTCGGGCAGCTCTCCAGTGCCCGGTCCGCGTTGTGCTTGAGCGGAACCACGGTGCCGCGCCGCCATCCGCCGTCCGCGGTGATGAGCACTTTGCACCCGGAGTCATTGATCCGGTCCGCAAGGGCATCCGGGGAAAATCCGCCGAAGACCACATTGTGGATGGCACCGATCCGGGCGCACGCCAGCATGGACACCGCCGTCTCCAGCAGCAGGGGCATGTAGATCGCCACCCGGTCCCCTTTTATAACGCCGAGCTCTTTCAGGCAGTTGGCCATCTTGCACACTTCGCGGTGCAGCTGCAGGTAGGTGAGGGTGCGGATGTCGCCGTTCTCTCCCTCCCAGATGAGGGCGGCCTTGTTGCGCCGCGGTCCCTGCAGGTGCCGGTCCAGGCAGTTGTAGCTGATGTTTGTCGTGCCGCCGACGAACCACCGCGCGTGGGGGGGGGTCCAGTCCAGCGCCATGGTCCAAGGCTGGAACCAGTGCAGGAGCTTTGCCTCCTGCTCCCAGTACGCCACCGCGTCCTTTGCGGAGGAGTCGTAGATCCCCTTGTCGCGGACCACCGCGCGCTCGCGGAATGCGGCGGACGGAGGAAACTCGCGCTCTTCGCGCAGAAGATCGTCGAACACGGACGCTTTGTCCCTGGCCATGGCGTACCCCCCTCTTCGAATTCAATTTACCCAGGGGGACAACGCAGGGTAAAGGGGAATCCTCACCGGGACTTTATGAATGTGCCGTTCTCATATTCCTCGAATGCCGTCCGCAGCTCATCTCTCGTGTTCATGACGATGGGCCCGTACCACGCCACCGGCTCCCGAATTGGTCTGCCTGCCACCAGCAGGAAACGCACCGGCTCCTCTTCTGTGGAAACATTGAGGTGGTCCCCGTCTTCGAAGAGGGCAAGGTTGGTGTTCTGCACCCAGGGGCTGACACGCAGGTCCGACCAGCCCGCGCCCTCCGCGTCATAGCTGAACGGGCTCTTCTGGTCGCAGAAGCACGCCCGACCATGGATGACGTAGGCGAACACGGTGTGGCCGGCCTGCGTGGGGTGTGTGTAGGCGGTATGCGGGGGAATGGTGATGTCGAGGTACTCCGGGTCGATGACCACGTCCTGCACCGGACCCGTTGCCCCGTCCACCCTGCCGCAGATGATCCTCGTGCGGACGCCGGATGCGTTCGTGACTTCAGGGACCTGGCTGCTTTTCACGTCGCGGTACCGGGGGTCCATCATCTTGTGAGAGGCAGGGAGATTGGCCCAGAGCTGGAAGCCCCCCATGATCCCGCCCGGATCTCCACGGGGCATCTCCTGGTGAATGATTCCGCTGCCGGCCGTCATCCACTGCGTATCCCCCGGGCCGATCGTACCCTGGTTTCCCATGCTGTCGCCATGCTCGACCTTGCCGTTCAGCATGTAGGTGATGGTCTCCATGCCCCGGTGGGGGTGCCAGGGGAATCCTTTGATGTAGAGTGGCGGCTCGTCCCCCCGAAAGTCGTCCAGCAGCAGGAAAGGATCGAAAAGGGGGGTTTCACCGAAGCCGAACGCCCGGCGCAGGTGGACTCCGGCCCCTTCGATCGCGGGCTTGCTCGTGAACACCTTTCGGATTTTCCTGGATTTTTCCATGCACTTCCTCCTGCGGCCTTGGGCGCCGAACGCCGGAAGTATACCACTAGTGGAAAATTTCGGTATGCACCAGGGAGCCGGGGAATCTTTCATCCGCAAGACGCGTGACATCACGGATCATTTCCCGGCTTCCACAGAGGTAGAAGTCATACGCCCGGGGAGACAGATGCTCCGCCGCCCAGTCACTGACCCGGCCGGAGAAGCAGCCGGCGGCGTTCCCCTCCGAGAGGCAGGGCACGTACAGGGCGGAAGCGGCGCGAAGATGCATCTCATAGTACAGCTCGTTCGCCGTCCGCGCACCGTGGAGCAGCGTGAAGCCGCTGACGCCGGCGCCCACCATCGAAAAAAAGGGCGCAACGCCGGCTCCCGTTGCCACGAAGACTGGCGGCCGCGATGAGTTCTGAAAAAGGAAATAGCCGTGCGGGCCCGTGAAAGTGAGGGAAGCTCCCAGCGGCGCCTCAGCAAGAAATGTGGAGAGGATTCCATGAGGAACATGCCGCACGCAGAGCATCAGCAGCTCTGAATCCGGCGCGCAGGCAAGGGAGTAGTCCCTTTCCGCCGGTCCGTTGACAATCCGGATGCTCTGGCCGGACAGGAATCGAAAGCCGCCCGGACGGTCCAGCGCGACCTGGAACGCCTTTTCAGACAGCCACGTCCGGTCCCGGAGCCTTGTCGTGAATGGGATGACGCGCCCCGTCTTCATCCCTTCCACGTCGTGTCTGGCACGCCATGCAGCTTGTTGCAATAGCGCGCCAGGGCGAAGAGGTACGTGGAGAGCCTGTTCAGGTAGGGAAGGATTCCCTCAGCCGACTCCGTCACGGGTTCCTCGGCCTCTGCGGCCAGTGACTGGACGCGCCGCTCCGCCCTGCGGCAGACGGTCCGCGCAATATGAGCCCATGCCGCCGTGGCGTGTCCCCCCGGCAGGAGAAAGCTTTGAAGAGGCGGAAGCTCAGCCTCCAGCCTGTCGATTGCATCCTCTATTTCCCTCAGCCTGCCGGGGCTGATCGTGCGCAGCATCTGCCGGGTCGGCGAGCCCGGACTCGTGGCCAGCCACGCGCCGATGTGCAGGAGATCACTCTGGACGCCCTGGATCTCCCGCTGGAGATCGGTGTGAGCCGGGGAAAGAGCGGCGGCGCAGGCTCCGAGCACGGAAGAGAGCTCGTCCACTTCGCCGCACGCGTCCACCCGCAGGTGGCTCTTGGGCACGCGCTCGCCGCTCAGAAGGCTCGTGATCCCGCGGTCTCCGCTCCCCACATTGGTCTTCACTTCCCCCTCCTCTCCGTGCAGTCAAGTTTGGACGCATTCCACGTGGGCAACATTACTAGGAAGAGACAAGCGTGACGACCCGCCCCTCGATCCCGGCAAGAGCTGCCTGCCGCTTGTCGGCAGTGACAAAAACACCGGCGTCGCACAGGCGTGCGGCCGCGACATGGAGAATATCGAGCGCTCGGCATCCGATGCTCGGCGTTCGTGCGGTCATCTGGAGAGACAGTTCGTGAAGTGCAATGGGATCGAGATGCGGCGCGAAGTACTGTCCGCTTCTTTTCCTGTCGAGGTACAGCGAAATGACATGTTCCACATCATCAAGGCTCATTTCATCAAGGAACACTTTGAACCTGAGCGCGTTGAAAAACTCCAGTTCCAGGAAATGCCAGACGGGCAGAGGTTCCTGCTGAGCGACGACGAGAGCGTGGACTTCAGCAGAACCGTCCTCGTGAAGGTACAGCTTGATGAACGCACTGGTATCGAGGTAGATCATTCGCGCCCTGACCGGTGTTCCTGGACGATATCTGAACCCTTTCGACCGGTGTTTTCATGCGCCGTGGCCAGATGGTCTGGCCACCGCAGCACCTGCCGAGGCGTTGGCGGAACAACATGGGCCGCGACTTTGCCGCGATTCAGCACCTCGAAGGTCTCTCCGGCCTTGACCTGCGCCTCGATCTGCGCCCAGTTCGCCTTAAGTTCCTTGACAGTTATCCGTTTCATATACTAAAGGTATACTTTAAAAGATACTTTTCGTCAACTTTCAGCTCCGATCTGCTCCGGTCCCTGCTGGCCGTTTTTGTGCGCCTGATGCATACTCTTTTCATGGGGATGAACGCGCTGAGCACGCACGACAAGGCGCTCGGCATCAACATAGACGCCGCCCGCTACGGAACGTTTGCTGAGATCGGCGCGGGTCAGGAAGTTGCGCGCTGGTTTTTTCATGTCGGCGGCGCGGCCTCCACTATCGCCAAGACAATTTCCGCATACGACATGGCCGTGTCGGACGCGGTCTACGGCCCCGGCAGGCGCTATGTGAGCAGGCAGCGCCTGCAGTCAATGATGGACCACGAATGGAGCCTGCTGCTAGAGCGCCTGGAGGGAACGCGCGGCTCCACGACCAAGTTCTTCGTGTTCGCCGACACCGTGACCGCCCGGAGCTTCTCCCGCCGGGAGGAGGGACAAGGCTGGCTGGGAATCCGGTTCCAGGCGGAGCCGCGGGCGCGGCCGTCGGAGATCATGATCCACGCGCGCATGTGGGACCAGGAGAATGCGCGCCAGCAGGAGGCGCTGGGGGTTCTGGGCGTCAACCTGATCTACGGGGCGTTTAATGACCACGCCCGGCCCGAGGTCCTCATCGCGTCCCTCATGGACTCGCTGACCCGGGACAGGATGGAAGTGGACATGATCCGGTTCTCCGGCCCGGCGTTCGCTCCGGTGGACAACCGGCTCATGAGCCTTCAGCTTGTCCAGCAGCGCCTGACGCACGCGGCCCTGTTCGCGCCGGACGGCGAGGTGGTGGAGCCCGCGGAGCTCCTCTACCACGCGCCCGTCCTGATCGAGCGCGGCAGCTTCCGCCCCATCACCCGCATCACCCTGGACATGCTGGAGCGCTCCCTCCAGCTCATGCGGCAGGAGCGGGACATGCAGGGCCGGGAACCGGTCGTGCTCATGGAGATGACCCTGCGCAATCTCCTTTCGCTGGGGGAGCAGGTGGAGCATGCCGACTTCCTGGCCCGGATGGACACGCTGCGCGCCCTGGGCAGAACGGTGATGATCTCCAACTACTCACGCTTCCACAGCGTCACGACCTACTTGCGGCGCTACACGAAAGAGCGCATCGGGATGGTGCTGGGGGTGCCCACCATGGCGCAGATCCTTGAGGAGAGACACTACGAGGATCTCGCCGGTGGAATACTGGAGGCCCTGGGACAGCTCCTTGGCGGACCGGTGCGGCTGTACATCTACCCGTGGAAGAACGGCGAAGGAGAAATCGTCACGGCGAAAACCTTCAAGTTGCCTGCCCGGCTGCGGCACCTCTATGAATATCTGCTGGAGAACCGTTTCCTTGAGGATATTCCCGCGCCGGCTGATGCGGATCTTTCGATCCTGCCCCACGCGGTCCTTGCAAGGCTGCAGGCAGGAGACCCCGCGTGGGAGACGCTGGTTCCAGAGAAGGTGGTTGCGCTCATCAAGGAAAGAAAGCTCTTCGACTACGGGAAGACGACCTGAGGCCCTATCTTGCCGCGTGCGGGCCCATCTTGCCGCGTGCGGGCCCATCTTGCCGCGTGCGGCCCTATCTTGCCGCGTGCGGCCCTATCT
>CAYTGX010000004.1:38485-60071 GCA_964437385.1 uncultured Spirochaetaceae bacterium | reverse complement strand
ATCTTGCCGCGTGCGGCCCTATCTTGCCGCGTGCGGCCCTATCTGCCGTTCGTGAGAATCTTGGGCACCTTCGGGGCCCGGATCCGGTGCACGTTGGGAAACCCGGAGCCGAGAAGGGGCCGACCGTAGTTATAGAACTCCCATGTCGTGTCATTTTCTTCTGCGTTGAGGAAATCCTTCGGCATGGTTTTCGTCTTCGCCGCTATTTCATCCAGCGGGACGATGCGGTAATCCACCGAATAGTTGCCGGTCCGCTGGATCGTGATTGATCCGTCCACGTCGTGCCAGAGGGCGAACTGCGCGGCCTTCTCCCCTACCTCGCGCGCCTCGTGCGCATCGACATCGGACACCACCCCGAGGTAGGAGCGCTGAGCATAGCCCAGGGTGTCCGCCCGCACCCGCTTGATCTTGAGCTTCTCCTTCACCATGTCCGACAGCATGTCCCCCAGCGCGCCGGAGCCTGAGAGCTGCAGGTTGCCGTGAGCGTCGGCTTCCTTGCTGCCCGTCAGCTTGGTCATGAAGGGTTTGCCGTCCTTGTCCAGGATGCCTTCGCTCACGGCCACGACACACCGCCCGTGCAGGTCCATCGTGGTCTTCACGTCTCGAAGGAACTGCTCCTCGGAAAAGGGCCGCTCGGGCACGTAGACGTGGTGCGGCCCGTCGTCGGGATACTTGCGTCCCAGTGTGGATGAGGCGGTGAGGAAGCCCGCATTGCGTCCCATCACCACGCCGATGAACACGCCCGGCAGGGCGCGGTTGTCCAGGTTGTAGCCCATGAACGCCTGCGCAACAAAGCGCGCTGCTGACCCGAAGCCCGGCGTGTGGTCGTTGACCACCAGGTCATTGTCCACGGTCTTGGGAATGTGGATGCAGCGCATGTCGTAACCGGCGGTTTCCGCGTTGATATTGACGATCCGGACCGTGTCCGCGCTGTCGTTTCCCCCGATGTAATAGAAGTAGCGCACGTCATGGGCCTGGCAGACCTTGAAGATTTCCCGGCAGTACGCGTCATCGGGTTTGTCCCGGGTTGACAGGAGCGCGCTCGAGGGAGTCATTGCAACCTGCTCCAGGTTATGCGTGGTCTCCTGGGAAAGATCGAGGAAGTCCTCGTTCACGATGCCGCGCACGCCGTTGGTTGCGCCATAGACGCGCGTGACTTCGGGGAACTTCCGGGACTCCAGCACGGCGCCCACGAGGGACTGGTTGATGACCGCGGTGGGGCCCCCGCCTTGCGCGATCAGGACTTTTCCTGTCAGTTTGGCCATACGACGTTCTTCTCCGTACTCCGTGAGTTTCAGGCGGAACGAGGGCGCGATCCATCAGGATCGCTTCCCGAGTCGGCCCGAGTCTAGTAAGTTCCGCCGCCTGCGTCAAGAAGTCGGGAGGGGCATTTCGTGCTGTCAACCCGGCTGAAGGCTCTCTTCGGGCCATCAATTGTGATGTTTATCAAAATCGCCGAAGAAAGTTGTGAAAAGATCCTTTTTCCACCGTGCATGTTGAATAAATCATAAAAAATGATATTATAATCAGCGATATAAACTAATGCATTCCAACGAGGTGAGCATCCGTGAGTCACGAAAAGAGCAACGGAAGGATAATGATCATCCAGCTTCCCCAGGATTTCAAGGCGCTGAAAGGCCTTGCCTCGGACGTGCGTCTCAAGATCCTTGAGATCCTGCGCAAAGGTGACAAGAACGTCAATGAGATCACGCAGGAGATGGGGCTTCCGCAGTCGACCATCGCCACGAATATCATGCTCCTCGAGGATGCGCGGCTCATCGAAACCAGGAGCCTGAAAGCCTTCAAAGGGACACAGAAGATCTGCGCTGCTCTCTATGACGAGTTCATCATCGAGTTCACCGAACCGAAGGCCGTCACGGACGCAATAGAAGTCGAGATGCCGATCGGACTTTTCATCGAATACAAGGTTTCGCCGCCCTGCGGCATGTGCTCGACGGAGAAGATCATCGGCTACCTGGACACGCCCGCCTCCTTCCTCGAGCCCGAACGCGTGAAGGCGGGGCTCCTGTGGTTCGAGAAGGGGTACGTGGTCTACCAGTTTCCCAACAATGCGCTCTACCAGGAGAAGCCTGTGCGGAAGCTGGAAGTCACGGCGGAGCTCTCCTCCGAGACACCCGGTACCAATCCCCACTGGCGTTCCGATATCACCCTGTGGGTGAACGGGGTGGAGATCGGCACGTGGATCTCTCCCGGGGACTTCGGGGACAAGCGGGGAACCTACACTCCAGAGTGGTGGAAGCTGGAAGGGTCCCAGTACGGCCTGAACAAGGTCTGGAGCATAAGTGACGACGGATCCTACATCGACGGGGTGCAGGTCTCACAGGTGACGGTGGCGGATCTGAAGCTCTCCGAGCACCACTCCATCAAGGTGAGGCTCGGCATCAAGGAAGATGCGCAGAACGTCGGCGGCATGAACATCTTCGGACGGGGATTCGGCAACTACGACCAGGACATCGTCCTGCGATTATACCTCTAGCGCGCACCGCCCGCCCTGCTCGCTCATAGCTCAGGCTTTCCCCGCTGCCCCCAGCCGGATCACGTTCCACGAAAGCCGCGGCAGCACAGCCTTCAGCATCCCCTTGTCGGTGCTGGTCGTGGCGATGCTCCGCGGCGTCACATTGGCAGGGTTTTCCTTCGTGTTCGCTGCCTTGGGGTCTGTGTGCGCAAGCACAAGATGTTCACGCACCTTGTACCCTTCGAATCCTGCGATCTTTCCTTCGATCACCAGCTCTTCCTGGGCGTTCCTGTTGACGGCAAACAGGGTGACCTCTTCCGCCTGCCGATTGAAAGTGGCAATGGACTCGAGGTAGGGGATCTCACCGTGCGTGGCGTTCTCGTAGGACGGACAGCGGATGAATGTCTCCAGCACCTCGCCCCTGCCGAACAGTGAGGCGTGGAGGAACGGGTAGAAAATTGTCTGCCGCCACGCCGGCCCCTTGTTCTCCGTCATGATGGGGGCAATGGTGTTGACCAGCTGCGCAAGACACGCAATCCGCACCCGGTCCGCATGCCGAAGGAGGGTGATCAGGCAGCAGCCCACCACGAGGGCATCCTCGAATGTGTAGACGTCCTCCAGCAGCGGGGGACCGACGGTCCAGGGCTCGACAACTTCATCCGCCTGCCGGGAGTGGAACCAGACGTTCCATTCGTCGAAGGAAATGTTGATGCTCTTCCTGCTGCGCTTTTTCGCCTTGACGAAATCAGCGGTGGAGATGATGGTCCGTATGAAGTTGTCCATCCCGACGGATTCGCCGAGGAATGTCGGCAGGTCATTCTTCAGATTTTTGAAATAGTCGTGCAGAGAGATGTAGGTGACCGTTTCGTAGCAATGGTCGAGCACCGTCGCCTCCCACTGGGGAAAGGTCGGCATGTGCGTGTTCGAGCTGCCGCAGGCAACGAGCTCCAGGGAAGGATCGAAAAGCTTGATGGCCTTGCCTGCCTCCGCGGCCAGCCTCCCGTACTCGTCCGCCGTCTTGTAACCCACCTGCCAGGGGCCGTCCATTTCGTTGCCCAGGCACCACACCTTGAACCCGTGCGGCTCGGCCACCCCGTGTGACCTGCGGAGATCGCTCCAGTAGGAACCCCCCGGGTGATTGCAGTACTCGACCAGATTGCGCGCTGCGTCAATGCCCCGTGTGCCCAGGTTGAGTGCGATCATAAGCTCGGCGCCCGCCTTCTTCGACCAGCGGGCAAACTCGTTCAGACCGACAGTGTTCGGCTCCACGGACCGCCACGCGAGGTCGAGCCTTCGCGGCCGTCGGTCCGCGGGACCGACGCTGTCCTCCCAGTTGAACGCGGAGACATAGTTGCCGCCTGGGTAGCGGATGAGGGGCACGCGCAGCTCCCGCACCAGGTCGAGCACGTCCGTGCGGAATCCGTCTTTGTCGCTCGTGGGATGACCCGGTTCGTAGACCCCGCCGTAGATGGCGCGGCCCAGGTGCTCGATGAAAGACCCGAACAGCCTCTCGTCAATGACGGCCTTGATGAGCTCTCTGTCGAAGGAAACCCGTGCCTGCATCATGAATGTGTTCTCCTTCCCTGCAGAAATGTGGTTCGTGCCGGGGCACGCATCGCGGTCCTGTCCGCGGCGTTTCCCGGGTTCATTGCGGGTTTCCGAACCGGGGGGTTCCGTCCGCGTTCCAGTCCAGCGCCTGGGCACGCGTGTCCCGATTCGGGTCGTACAGCGGGTCGCCCCGTATCTCGCGATAGGATCGGGCGTGGTAGATGAGCACGTCGTTCTGCCCGTCCACGGTGAAGCTGTTGTGCCCGGGTCCATAGACGCCTGCCGCCGGGTCTGTCTGGAAGACGGGTGTGGCGCTCTTGCTCCAGGAGCCGGCCTCCAGGAGGTCGGCATCTTCGGAGGCGGTAAGCATGCCCATGCAGTAATTGGCATCCGTGGCGCTGGCCGAATAGGTGATGAAGACGCGGCCGTTCCTGACGAGGACCGCCGGGCCCTCGTTCACGAGGAAACCGATCTGCTCCCATGGGTACTGCGGCTGCGAGATGCGGGTCTGGATGCCCCGGATTGTCCACGGGTTGCTCATGGAGGCGATATAGAGGTTGCTGTTGCCTGCGATTGCATAGTCTTTCTGTGCCCACACTAGGTAGTGAACCCCGCGCAGCGCGAACTCCGTGGCATCCAGGGAGAAGGAGCTCCAGTTCGTGACGATCTGCCCTTTTTCCTGCCATTCACCGAGCAGGGGATTGGCAGAGTCATTCTCGAGGACGTAGATCCGGTGTTCGAACGGCTCGCCGATCCGCGCCGCGGCAAAGTAGATGTACCATGCGCCGTCGATAAAGTGGATCTCCGGCGCCCAGATATTGGCGCTCATGATTCCGTTTTCGTGCTTCGTCCAGATGACGACCGGTGCGGAGGAGCCGATCTCCTGGATGGTGACGGCCCGCCGGAGCTCGATCCTGTCGTACTCGGGGACCGACGCGGTGAAATAATAAAAGCCATCGGTATGCCGGTAGACCCATGGATCAGCCCGCTGACGTACAATCGGATTCACGTAGTGAGCGGGATCCGCCTCGCCTCCCAGGGCGAGAAAGATCAGAAACGCGGAGAAGGATGCGATGGTTCCGGCTGAAGGCCGGCGGAAGCGCGCCATGATTCGCTGCCCCTTTCTTCCGCCGGCGCAAGGCCGGCGATGAATTGCGGCTGGAAGATGAAGACCCCGATTCCTCCCCGGGCGCCTGGAGCAACGCCCCAAGCGGCCGATTCTAAAACCGGAGCTGTTCTATTGTCAAGGAATACTTGATAAGTAACAGTTTTTTTGTTGATATATTGGATATTGGTTGTCGCGAAGGGTCTTGGGCAGAATTCCTGCAGGATTTTTCTCCACTGTCGGCATATTGTATCAATAAAAATGATTTAGTATTTTGTATTTCTTGGAGGTGAGGAAATGGGAGAGTACCTGAAGACGGTGGCGCGGCTGGCGCTTGCCTGCGTACTCTTTGGCGCAGCACCGGCAGCGGTGCACGCGGCACAACCTGCATACGCGCATGACCCGTCCATGATCAGGGAAGGAGACTACTATTACCTTTTTGCCACTGGACTGGGCATCCCTGTCCAGCGAAGCCGGGACCTGAAGGTCTGGGAAGACCTGCCCGCCGTATTCAGGGACTTGCCGGAGTGGATGGGAAAGGAAGTGCCCGGGTACGGGGGAAACCTGTGGGCGCCTGACATTTCCCTCCACGAGGGCATCTACTATCTGTACTACGCCGTTTCGACATTCGGGAGCAATCGATCCTGCATCGGGTTTGCCACCAACACGACCCTGGATCCCCGCAGCCCTGCGTTCAAGTGGGTGGACCAGGGCAAGGTGATCGAATCGAGCCCGGGCAGAGATGACTGGAATGCCATCGATCCGGCTTTGAGCGTCGATGCGGAAGGGAAATGGTACCTGGCCTTCGGATCATTCTGGGATGGCATCAAGATGATCGCCATCGACCCGGGGCGCGGGATGGCGCTTCGTGACCCGCCGGACGTGATTTCACTGGCGCGCCGACCGGGCGTGAAGTACGACCCCATCGAGGCCTCCTACGTCTACCACCGAAGCGACTACTACTACCTGTTCGTGTCATTCGATTTCTGCTGCAGGGGCATGCAAAGCGACTACAAGGTGGCAGTGGGCCGTTCGCTCGTGATCACGGGCCCCTACGTGGATGAGAAGGGCATCCCGATGGCCGAGGGCGGGGGCTCCGTCGTGCTGGAGAGCTATGACGACGTGCACGGTCCCGGCCACTGCTCGGTGCTGCGGGACGGTGATCGAGACCTGTTGATTCACCACATGTATGACGGGAAACGGGGGGGAGTCGCCGTGCTGCAGGTGAGGCCCATCACATGGAGCGCCGATGGTTGGCCCGAGATCGGACAACCCCTTGGCGGCCCGTGAGATCAGCCAGCCACCTGCCTGAGGAACGGGATCAGCGCTTCCATTGCGCGGTCGTTGAAGCCGCCCTCCGGAATCACCAGGTCCGCATACGCTTTGGTGGGCTCCACGAACTCGTAGTGTCCCGGCCTGACCACCTTCACGTACTGCTCGATAACTGAATCCACCGTGCGGCCGCGCTCGCTTATGTCGCGTTTGAGCCGGCGGATGAACCGGATGTCGTCCGGCGTGTCTACGTAGAGCTTGAGATCAATCAGGTCCCGGATGCGTTTGTCGAAGAAAATCATGATCCCTTCCAGGATCACCAGCCGGCGGGGCTCCACAAGCACGGTGTCATTGGTCCGCCGGTTGTGCACAAAGTCGTATTGCGGCATGCGGATGGGCGTGGCCGCCTTGAGCGCCTGGAGGTGCTCCCACAGGAGGTCGTTGTCAAAGGCGTCGGGGTGATCGAAATTGAAGCCGGTGATGAACTGGTTGGTAACGTGCTCGGCGGATCGATAGTAGTTGTCCTGCGGCACCAGGGCGTAGTCACGGACGATTTCCGTGACCCGGGTGACAATGGTTGTCTTTCCCGATCCTGAGCCCCCCGCAATGCCGACGATCCGTATCCCGTTCATGCCTGGATACCCCGATTCTTCCTGATCAGCTGCAGCCTGTCCTCCACGCTGGTCCGGCTTCTGCCGCGGTCCTCCGGCGTGTGCAGGCAATAGTCCAGCATCCGTTCAATGGAAGTTTCGGCAACATGCAGGCGCGTGTCGGAGCTCGCATAGTAGATGAGCAGCCTGCCGTCGGGATCCGCAATCGCGCCGTTGGAGAAACAGACGTTGGACACGTCACCGACCCTTTCCTCGCCGTCAGGGGCAAGGAGATACCCGCCCGGTGACGCAATGATCTTTCCCGGGTCCTCCGGATCGGCGAGGAATGCATACAGCACGTAGCGGAGCCCGGCAGCCGTGCCGCGCACGCCGTGCGCAATGTGCAGCCAGCCTTTCGGTGTCCGTATGGGAGGGGCCCCTGCCCCGTTCTTCACTTCCTTGATCGTGTGATATGCCCTGGCATCAAGAAGCGTTTCCTTCATGACGCGCGCGCGGGTCATGTCCGCGGCCAGCCCCCAGCAGATTCCGCCGCCGGATCCTGTTTCGATGAAGCCGTCCTGGGGCCGGGTGTACAGGAGGTACTCTCCGTGAACGAACTGGGGGTGAAGAGCCACGTTGCGCTGCTGAGGTGAGGGGGTCACGAGGTCAGGCAGCCTTTCCCAGGACACGAGGTCACGGGTGCGGACAATGCCCGCTGACGCCACGGCACGGGAGCTGTCCCCGCGCGGCGCCTCGGGGTCCTTGCGTTCCGTGCAGAAGATCCCGTAGATCCACCCGTCCTCGTGCTGCGTCAGGCGCATGTCGTACACGTTCACGTCGGGATCCGTCGTTTCGGTAAGAAGGACGGGCTGCGGGTCGAAACGAAAACCGTCCACCCCCGAGGCGCCGCGCACAACGGCGAAAAAGCTTTTGCGGTCGGCGCCCTCCACCCTGCAGACCAGGCAGTATGCGTCATTCAGCGTGATGGCCCCTGCATTGAACACGGCATTCACCGGCAGTCTTTCGATGAACAGCGGGTTTGTGACCGGGTCCAGGTCATAGCGCCAATCCAGCGGCACATGATCCGCGGTCAGGACGGGAAAGCGGTAGCGCGTGAATATGCCGTTTCCCGGCAGGACCGGTTCATTCTTTCTTTTCCCCAGGGCGGCGCACGCCTTTTCCAGCCCGGCCTTGCGCTCCGCAAAAATGCGGTTCATCACAGATGGACGCCCCTTTCTCCTCCGTGCGCGAGCCGGCTCATGATCTGCATGCACGCCCGCCCGTTGTGGTAGCTGGCCTTCCAGGCGCCTCCCTTGTACCTGTCCGGCAGAAGCGCCCCCTCCGGGTGCGTCACACCCCAGAACCATTCGCCGTGCACGCGGTCTATAAGGAAGGCCTTCACGTAACTCCAGATCTCTGACGCGCGACGCAGGTAGGCGGGATCACCGGAGAGCTCCGCGGCATTGACCATGCCGACGATCCCTTCGGCCTGCACCCACCAGATCCGATCCGTATCGACCCTGCCCTCCTTCAGCTCGTTGGGAAGGCTCCCCTGGTTCTCATCCAGAATGCGCGCAATGGCTGCCGCCATGTCCAGCGCGCACGTACGGACGCGAGTGATGAGCCGCACGTCGTGGGTGCGCTCCGCGGCCTCCGTAAGCAGCCAGCTCGCCTCGATGTCGTGTCCATAGGATATCACTGCATCCAGCCGTGACCAGTCGTTGTCGAAGTAAAGCCCCATGTGCGCCGATGACGTCAGGATTCTTTCCAGGTGGATCTCGATCAGCCCTCGGAGTGCCAGGCCTACGGCGGCGCTTTCCGTGGCGGCGTGAAGGGCCGTGAAGGCCTCCAGGACGTGGAGATTGGTGTTCATGCTCTTGGCACAGGCGATGTCTCCATCCCCGAGCGCGGAGGCGGTGCTCTGCGACCAGTCCGGCGCTACGGCTTCGAAATAGCCGCCGCAGCGTTCATCGTGGGCGGTGCGCTGGAGGAGAAGGAAGGTCTCCATGGCAAGGTCCAGGGCCCGGCCGGGCCCTCCTGCGCGGGCGTACTCGGCAAGTGCGTACACGGCAAACGCCTGGCCGTAAATGATCTTGAGCCCCGGTCTCCGATTGCCCGTGGAGTCGCAGGCAAAGGAGAAGCCCTTCTCCTCCCTGTCATAGAGACTCTCGACGAGGAAGCGGTACGCGGTGTCTGCGGTGGAAAGGAGCGCGGGACTGTCGAGCAGTCGTGCGGCGGCGGAGTAGGTCCAGAGCAGCCGCGCGTGCATCACCAGGCCTTTGTCGGCGCGGGGGTCGGGCCGGCCGTCGTTGTCCACCTTCCCGTAGAACCCCCCGTTCTCCCGATCGATGAATCGAGGCCAGAATGGGAGAATATCCTTGCGAAGCTCCTCTTCCATCTCGGAGGCAAGAATGCCCCGCGCGTCCTGGCTCAAGACCGGGCCTCCCTGTGCAGCAGAGTGAATACCTTATGATAGGAGGTTTTTCGAGCTGCCGCCAGCCGCCCGCGCGGCCATGGCTTCTATGTGGCGCCTCCCGTAGGCTCTCGCCGTCCGCTTCGCGGCCGGCTGCCGCCCTACGCATCCCTGTACTCGGCGCCCCTCGACATCCATGTCTACGGAGTCAGGGAAATGTACTGTTCGAGCTGGTCGATCTTGTATGCCTGCTGGGAGATCACCATTTCCTGTTCGGTGAGCATCGACTTCACCACGTCCCCGATGGAAACGACACCGACGAGCTTCTCTCCGTCAAGGACCGGCAGGTGCCGGATCCGCTTCTCGGTCATGAGGGCCATGCATTCGTGGATGCGCGTGTCCGGATTGACGGAGACAACGAGCGTGGTCATGATTTCCTTGACCTTGGTGGTGTTCGCGTTTCTGCCCTTGATGATCATTTTGCGGGCAAAATCACGCTCCGAAAAGATCCCGTGGAGCTTGCCTTCTTCATCCGTCACGACTACCGCCCCGATGTTTTTCTCCGCCATCAGCTCCAGGGCTCCGTACACGGTTGCGCTCGGGCGCACGCTGTAGATCGCGGCCCCCTTTTTCTTCAGATATTCCGCTACGGTTTCCATGGCCTACCTCCGTTTTCGGTCATTCTTGTGTTTTTAAAAAAGATGGTAACCCTGAGGGGAATAGTCAACCATTGAATTGAGTGCGCCTGAATGCGCCCCTCTTTCTTTTTCGCACGTGCCCTGCTACGATGCCTCCATGGGTAAGTCACGAGTTCAAAACGGGTGTGCGTTATTCCTGATCGCCTTTGCAGGGCTCATGGTTGTTTCCCAGGCAGCCTCGGCGGAAGCCGCCGCCCAGACGCCCGTGGCGAACAAGGGTTTCACCACGATCAAGGAAATCCTGGACAGCAGATGCTCGGCCTGCCACGACTGGACAGGCTCGTGGGAGACCATTACGGCCGGCGGGCGAGTCGTTCCCGGGTCCCCCGAGAAGAGCATCCTGTACCTGAGGATCTCCACGGATGAAATGCCCGCGGAGGGTGACAAGCTCACACCGGAGCAGAAGGCTTTCATCCGCGGCTGGATTGCCGCGGGCGCGCCTTCCACGGATCTTCCCATTGCCGTTTCCGCTGCCGACGCGCAGGCCGGCGCCACGCGCCCAGCCGGCGGAGGATTCCTTTTCTTCCCCAGCAAGGTCGCGTTTCACGAGGTGGCCGGGTTCACTTCCACGGCGCTGTTCGTGGCCGCGGGGGTCCTCGGGGGGATACACATCATCGATCTGATGAGCGCGGGCCACAAGTACCGTGACTCCATTGGCTGGGACGAGGATACAGGGAACCCGGCCGTACGCTCGGCGGAGATCACAAAACTCTGGGGTGAGCAGTCCTCCCTCAGGTGGTGGCACGTGGGTCTGGTGGCTGCCGGGGAAACGCTCTACCTCGGGGACGCTCTTACCGGGGTCTCAATGTTCACCGACTCCACGCCGGGAAAGCTCACCAAGCATGATATCCACCGTTATGCCTTCTTCGTGCATGGGGGACTTATGATCGGGGAGGTGGTCCTTGGGTTGCTTGTCTCCGATGCCCTCAGGAGAGGTGACCACGACGCCGTGATCGGCTATGGCATCGCACACGGCGCGGTCGGCATTGCCATCCCGCTGGTCATGCTGGGCGCGGGTCTCGAAAATATGCTTCTGCCCGAATAGCGGCAAAGGGGAAGACATGAACTATCGACTTCTTGGAAAGACCGGCATGAAAGTCTCCGAAGTGAGCTTCGGCGCGTGGGCCATTGGCTCTGCCTGGGGCCTGGTGGATGACCGGGAGTCTCTTGCCGCGCTGCACAAGGCGGTCGATCTTGGGGTCAATCTCATCGACACCGCGGACGTGTATGGCAACGGCCGCAGCGAAAGGCTGATCGGCAAGCTCCTCCGTGAGCGCTCGGAGACCATCTACGTGGCCACCAAGGCAGGCAGAAAGCTCACCCCTCACGTGGCGGAAAAATACACCGGCGCCGCAATCCGGAAGTTCGTCGAGGGGAGCCTGAAAAACCTGCGTGTGGAGGCCCTGGACCTGCTGCAGCTGCACTGCCCTCCCCCGCAGATCTACTACACACCGGAGATGTTCAAAGAGCTGGATGACATGGTGAAAGCCGGCAAGCTGAAAAACTACGGCGTCAGCGTGGAAAAGGTGGAAGAGGCGCTCAAGGCGATCGAATATCCCGGGGTGAAGACGGTGCAGATCATTTTCAACATGTTCCGGCAGAGACCTGCCGAGCTCTTCTTCCGTGAAGCAAAATCTCGGTGGATCGGCGTGCTCGCCCGGGTTCCGCTTGCCAGCGGCCTGCTTACGGGGAAGATGACACGCGCCACCCGTTTCCGCGCGGATGACCATCGGACGTTCAATCGCAAGGGCCAGGCCTTCGACAGGGGGGAGACGTTCGCCGGCGTGGACTACGGCCGGGGCCTCCAGGCAGTGGAAGAGCTGAAGCAGATCATGCCCCACGGAATGAGCATGACGCAGTTTGCCCTGAAATGGATCCTCATGCACGACGCGGTAAGCTGCGCGATCCCCGGCGCCAAGAGGCCGGAGCAGGTGGAGGATAACTGCCGCGCGTCGAACGCGCCGCGGCTCTCCCGCGGGACCATGAAACAGGTGAAGGAGATATACGACCGGCTGGTCCGGGAGGACGTGCATCACCGCTGGTAGCCGCCGCACGAGCCCAAACTTGAAAACGACCCGGCAAAGCAATACTGTTTAGGAATGCATTCTCACGGTAGAAAGCTGGCCGGGGCGGCGTCAGTAATCGCAATGATCCTTCTCGCATCATGTGCATCTCTGCAGCACTCGTGGGACCAGGGAAATGTGCAGACTGTGGCCGGTCTGATCAATGAGGGCCAGGCGGACAAGCTTGCAGCCATGAGCGCCGTGCCGTTCCTCGTGGACGGGGAGATCGTCACCCTGAAGCCGGATATCGCTTCGTTCTGGAACGGAATCGTGAAGGCAGGCTTCAAGGTGGAAGACGCCAACCTGGTCCAGGCCGCGCCTCTTGCCCCGGACAGCTACAGGCAGTTTGCCAATACAATGGAAGTGAAAACCTTCTTTGCACGGTACGTGAAGAAGGAGGCGCGGCTCCTGGAACTGGGGACTTCAAAGTCCGGAAAAAAGATCATGCTGATTTTCGGAGACAGCTCGTTCAAGAAAACGATCTACGGGTTCAAAGGACCGTATTGATATGAAGAAGACACTCACCTGCGCAGCGTTCGTCCTCCTCGGTGCGCTGGCTCTCTCCGCTGCCCCTGCTGACGTGACGTATACGGAAGGGGACGCCAGCATCAAGCTGAAGACAGGAAAGGCACAGGACGCGCAGATCGGTGACACCCTCAACACCGGTGACACGCTGAGGACAGGCAAAGACGGCCTTGCAGAGCTGGATCAGAAAGGCGTCTCGATCAAGATCGCCAGGAACACTGTCTTTACACTCATGGAGCGAGAGCAGGGAGGAAATACTTCCTCCGTCCTCTCTGTGACGCTCGGCTCCATCAAGTTCCGCTACAACAAGCTCACCGGCCAGGAGCCGCTGGTGCGTACCAACAGCATGGTTGCCGGAGTCAGGGGCACAGAGTTCAGCGTGTTCTCGGGGGACGACGGCTCCACTCTGATCGCAGTGGATTCGGGCAAGGTTACAGTGGAGTCGGAAGGCAAGTCGGTGGATCTGGTTGCCACGGAGGGCGTGGAGGTGCCGCTGGGAAAGCCTCCAGCAGACAAGTTCACGGTACCCAAGGAGCTCATGGACTACAGCAAGTGGAATGGAGACAAGCTTGCCGGTATGCTGGCAGATCCCCTGGCGGCAATGACGAGCATCGATGGCTCGCTGGCTGAATACGAAAAGAACGTGTCAGACTACAATGCAAGCTATCTCGAATACAGGGCACGTCTCGATCAGGAGCGGCAGAAGCGCCTCCAGATCTCAAAAGAGCAGGGCGCAGATGCCGCTGCAAAATACCAGGAGGGCGTCATCACGCCCCTTTCGCTCCAGACGGGTCACCTTTTTCTCAATGTCCGGTATTTCTCTCTGGCAGCCCTTTCAATGCGCAGGTTCGTGGCAGGCCGTCTCTACCTCTCCCTGAAGGCACGCTACATAGCAAACACTGATGATCCCACGTGGACGGAATTCCTGTCACGGTTCGATAGTTTCCTGTCATCGTTCGAGCAGTCTATCAGCCCGCAGCTCGTCGCCGCGGATATTTGAGGAGGATGGCAATGAAAGCCAGCATGCGGATTCCATTGCTCCTGGTCGCAGCAGCAGCCACGGTGGTTTTGTTCAGTTGCGCTCCAAAAGCCGAAAGCATAGATGAGCGCATCGCCGACTTCTTCACGAGCCTGAATGGGGACAGGATAGATACATATACGAACCTTGACCCAAGCACAGCTGCCTACTCTACGGGCAAGCCCGCCGGTTTCTGGGACATTCCATTCGGCCTGAAAACGGCAGCTCCCTTTACATATACTCCGAATCCGCCGGTGACTACGGACCCCTCAAACATCGTTCTGACGGTGAGCGAAAACGGTGGCACCATAAATCCCGACTACAAGTTCGTAATGGTGAACATTGGCAGCTCGGCAGACAACTGGGTCATGAGCGATATCCAGCATCCGACTACTATCTTCTAAGACCGGCCCCCTATTCCGCCGTCACCTTCAGGTCCCGCGCCGCCTTCACCTCGTCCATCCTGCGCACGGGTGATGCATGGGGCGCGTCGTGAAGAAGCTCGGGCGTGCTGACCGCCTCCTGCGCAATCGTCCGCATCGCATCGACGAACCTGTCCAGCGTCTCCAGGCTTTCCGTTTCAGTGGGCTCGATCATGAGGGCCTCGGGGACGATCAGGGGGAAGTAGTTTGTCGGCGGGTGAAAGCCGTGATCGATCAGCCGCTTTGAGATGTCCAGGGCGCGGATGTCGGGGGCTGCGGCCAGCTTGCCCTGGGCAACGAACTCGTGCATGCAGGTGCGGTCCCCGTGCGGCACGGGGTAGATGTCCTTCAGCCTTGCCTGCAGGTAGTTGGCATTCAGCACCGCATTCTCCGCGATTGCGCGAAGGCCCTCGGGCCCGTGCATGCGGATGTAGGTATACGCGCGCACCAGGACGCCGAAATTGCCCTGGAAGCTCTTCACCCGGCCAATGGATTTGCGTGGAACCCGCCACCGGTAGAGGCCGCTGGCGTCGCGGTGCCCCGCGGTTCTGGCTCCCCCTGCCGCGCCCGTTCTCTCCACCACGGGTCCGGGCAGGTAGTCAGCCAGGCGTTCGACCACGCCCACCACGCCGGACCCCGGCCCCCCGCCGCCGTGCGGCGTTGAGAAGGTCTTGTGCAGGTTGAAATGCATGACGTCGATGCCCATCCTGCCCGGCTTTGCCACCCCGAGAATCGCATTGGCGTTCGCCCCGTCCCCGTACACCAGGCCGCCCGCGTCGTGCACCAGGCGCGTCACCTCGAGCAGATTCTCCTCGAACAGGCCGAGGGTGTTGGGGTTGGTGAGCATGAGACCGGCCACTCGCCCGTCCAGGCTGGCCCGCAGTTGAAGCAGGTCGATATTGCCGCGGGCATCCGAGGGGATCTCCACCACTTCCAGTCCCGCCATCGTCGTGGAGGCGGGGTTTGTGCCGTGCGCGGAATCCGGCACCAGGATGCGGTTTCTTCCGGACTGGCCGTTCTCAGCATGGTACTTGCGCATGATCAGTATTCCGGTCAGCTCACCCTGGGCGCCTGCGGAAGGCTGGAGGCTCACGGCGTGGAATCCTCCAATCTCGGCGAGTATCTCCTGCAGCGCGTACATCAGCGCCATTGCGCCCTGGGCAGTGGCAGGGTCCTGCAGGGGATGCAGCTGCGCAAACCCCGGTATCCGTGCAGCCACCTCGTTGACCTTGGGGTTGTACTTCATGGTGCAGGAGCCCAGAGGATAGAGCCCCGTGTCGACGGAATAGTTCATCTGGGAGAGGTGAACATAGTGGCGCACCACGTCCACCTCGGCAACCTCGGGCAATCCCAGGTGCGCACGCTGAAGGGCCGCCGGGATCTCCGTCTCCGGCACGTCACAGCCGGGCAGGGACACACCTTCACGCCCGGGGCGTGAGATTTCGAAGATGAGCGGCTCACTCATTGCCCGCCTCCTCCAGCGCGGACACGAACCGGTCGATCTCATCGCGGCTGTTCATCTCCGTGCAGCAGACGAGCATGCAATTCTTCCTTTCCGGATACTGCGTCACGAGGTCGAATCCTCCGATGATCCCGTGCCTGTCGTACAACCTGCGATTGAGCTCTGCGACCCCGCGCGGGCAACGGACGACGAACTCGTGAAAGAACTCACCCGGCTCCACCGTGAACCCCGGCAGGCGCGCAATGCCGGCAGCGGCATAGTGCGCCTTGTGCCAGCAGAGCTCCGCCACCCGGCGAAGCCCTCGCGGTCCCAGGGACGTGAGGTAGGCTGCCGCGGCGAGCGCATTCAGCGACTGGTTGGTGCAGATGTTCGACGTGGCCTTGTCCCGCCGGATATGCTGCTCACGCGTGCTCAGCGTGAACACGTAGCCCCGGGACCCCGCCCGGTCGGTGCTTTCTCCGGCGATCCGTCCGCTGGACCGGCGGATCTGGTCCTTGCGGAAGGCAAAGAAGCCGAGAGACGGTCCGCCGAACGCCATCGCGTTGCCCAGCGCCTGCCCTTCTCCCACCACCACGTCCGCGCCGAGCTCCCCCGGCGGAATGAGCAGACCGAGTGATATCGGGTTGACCGCGACAACCAGGAGGGCGCCGCAGGCATGCACTTTCTTCGCAAGGTCCTCGAGAGCGGAGGGAGCAATGATCCGTCCAAAGAAGTCCGGGCTCTGGACCACCACGCATGCAGTTGAAGAGTCGCAGAGGCCGGCCGTCTGGTCGGGCCCCGCATCGGGCTTCTCGTCCCCCGTGACCTGCAGACCCATTCCCTGCGTGTAAGTGCGCACGACCTCGCGGTAGTGGGGATGCACGCCGGGGGAAAGGACCACCCGCTTCCTCTGGTGCTGGCCCACGTTCAGCGCCATGATGACAGCCTCTGCCGTGGAGGTGGCCCCGTCGTAGTGAGAGGCGTTTGAAACCTCCATGCCGGTCAGCCGGGCGATCATGCTCTGGTACTCGAATATCGCCTGCAGCGTCCCCTGGCTGATCTCCGGCTGATAGGGGGTGTATGCGGTATAGAACTCCGACCGGGACACCACGAAATCCACGACGCTGGGAATGAAGTGGTGATAGGCACCGGCGCCCAGAAAGCAAGGCGTGTGCCCGCAGTCGGCGTTCCGCCGCGCAAGGTCGTCCAGCTCCTTCAGGATCTCCTGCTCGGAGACCGCGGGAAGCAGCTCCAGACGGGGGAACCGGTGCTCCTGGGGAACATCGCGAAAAAGGTCACCGACCGCGCTGACGCCGATTGCTTCGAGCATCCTGTCACGGTCGGCCGCTGTATTCGGAATGAAGCTCATAGGGTCTCCACGAGCTTTCGATAAGCTGCCACGTCCAGCAGGGAATCCACCTCCCGGGGGTCGGAAAGGGTCACCTTCACGAGCCAGCCGTCTCCGAACGGATCCTTGTTCACCAGCTCGGGTGCCTTTTCAAGCTTCTCGTTTCGGGAGACGACCGCCCCGGACACGGGAGCGAATACCTCCTCCGCGGCCTTCACCGATTCGATGACCATGCAGGCAGCTCCCGCGCGCAGTTCCTTGCCCAGCGCAGGAAGCTCGACGAACACGACATCGGAAAGCTTGTTCTGCGCATAGTCGCTGATGCCGATCACCGCCTGCCCGCCCTCTACCCGCACCCACTCGTGGGTTTTCGAATAGCGCGCCTTCTCGTCGAATCGATATTCCATGCTTCACCTCCAGTGTGGCGATGTGTAGAAAGGCCGTTTGACGATCCGTGCGGTCTTCACGGCCTCCCTGATGACGATGCCCACCTGTTCACCCACGGTTGCCAGGGGTACTTCCACGTATCCCATGCCAAGGTACTTTCCGGTGCTCGGGCTGAAAAGCCCCGTGGTCACCCGTCCCACGGTCCTGCCGTCCGCGGAGATCAGGTAGCCGTGACGGGGGACCCCCGGCTCCACCATTTCGAAACCGCTCATCACCTGGCCTGGCTTCTTCAGGGCAAGGGCGGCCAACGCCTTCCTGCCGATGAAGTCATGGCCTTCCAGGCTGACCGCGGCACGGGTCAGGCCCGCGCTGAGCGGATCTGTGGTCTCGTCGATTTCGTTTCCATAGAGAGGAAGGCACGCCTCAGCGCGAAGAGAATCCCTGGCGGCAAGACCGCAGGGGATCAGCCGGCGCGAAACGCCGGCGGCAAGGATTGCTGACCACAACTCTTCGCAATTCGCCGCAGGCAGAAGCATCTCGTAGCCGGGCTCGCCGGTGTATCCTGACGTGCACAGGATGCAGAGGGCCCCCGCAAGGGCGCACTCCACGATGTGATGAAAGCCGAGCCCGGCGAGGTCTGTTTCCGGGCACAGGCCCTGGAGGACCTCCCGGGCAGCGGGACCCTGGAGCGCCACCAGGCATGTGTCGGCCCTCCGATCCCGGATAGTCACCTCGAAGCCGCTGGTATGCGATTCCAGCCAGGCCTTGTCCTTCGGTGCGTTGGAGGCATTCACGACCAGGAGCCATGAGCGGGGCCTGTGGTACACGAAGATATCGTCGATGATGCCGCCTGCCTCGTTGAGAAGCATGCTGTAGTGAGCCCTGCCGACGGCAAGACGGGATACATCCCAGGTCTGCACGCGCTGCAGGAAATCCAGGGCGCCGGGCCCCTCGATCTCCAGCCTGCCCATGTGATCGATGTCGAACAGGCCGGCCGCTTCCCGCACCCGGACATGCTCCTCCCGCGGCCCGGTCTCGTACTGGATGGGCATGTCCCATCCCCCGAAATCCACCATCCGGGCTCCCGCGCGCAGATGCCAGCCGTGCAGCTTGGTGATCATGCTCCCTCCCCTGCCGCAAAAAAAGAGAACGGGCGTGTACCCGTTCCCTCTGTCATGGGCCTGAGAGATTGCTCCCGGACCGCGCCTTTCGCTCCCAGCGAAGTTTCCTTCGCTCCGGGCGAATCTGCGCAGGACTCGGGAATGCCCCTTCGGCGGCCGCGCGCAGCCGCGATGAGGGCGGCGCATGCGGCGACTTTCCAGAGTGCCGTCCCAGCGCGATCCTTCTGCCTGAGAGTTTCAGCGGCCCGAGCGTCGGCCCGCTGTTTGCACCTTCGGCGATCCCCGGGACTCACGTCTCGAAGATTCTCTCGCGCGCTGTTCTTCCGGCAGGACTCCTGCATGTTTGCACGCGGGGAGCAGCCAGTCAAGGCCGGTAAACCCACGGCTTGACCCCCCTCGCTCTGAAGCGCGATGATCAGCCACGGTGGATGAGCTTCTCTTCGATGCATTCCCGATACTCAGGACAGTGCCGCCGCGCTCCAGGGAGCTGCTGATGGCACAGGCAATCCGAAAATCCCTGGTGCACAAGCAGGTGCTGGTGCGGCCTGGAAATGAGTGTGCCTATCTTCCCCTTGTGCTGAAAGGCACCCTTCGTGTCTACAAGACAAGCGAATCCGGGAAGGAGCTCACGCTCTACAGGATCGAGCAGGGGGAAAGCTGCATCCTTACTGCGACGTGCATTCTCAGCGGGGGGAGCTTTCCGGCGGTGGCCGAGGCTGAAGGGGCCACCGATGTCATGCTCCTTCCTTCGCGGCTCCTCGTGAGCTTGGTGGAGGACCACGCGGAGTGGAGAAAGTTCGTTTTCGGCCTCTACTCCCAAAGGCTCGAGATCGTCCTTGCCCTGGTGGAAGAAGTGGCATTTCATCACGTGGACAGGCGGATCGCCGCGTATCTCATCAAGACCGCAAGCGGCAGGCAGAACGTGGTGAACCGGACCCATGCGGAGATCGCCTCCGAGCTGGGGACTTCCCGGGAAGTAGTGACGAGAATCCTCAAGGATTTCGAGTCTTCGGGCCTGGTCACGACTCTTCGCGGACGCATACGGGTCCTCCGACCGGCCGATCTCGAGGATAAGGGCGCGATTTCTCCTGCTATGTGACAGAAGGCACAGTAGATGGCTCTCTCGCACTCTACATTTGGAGTGCAGGTAATAACGGCAAGGAGCATCGAGAATGAAGATCCTCATCGTGGGAGGAGTAGCCGGGGGAGCCACCGCCGCCGCCCGTGCGCGTCGGATAAGCGAAACGGCGGACATCACGATCATCGAGCGCGGACCCTATGTCTCATACGCCAACTGCGGCCTGCCGTACTACATCTCGCGGGATATCCAGAAGAGATCGAAGCTCCTTTTGCAGACACCGGAAGGCTTTGACAGCCGCTACGGGGTGAAGGTCCTCGTGGACACGGAGGCCGTTGAGATAGATCGGGCGGGAAAGCGCCTCCGCGTCAGGGGACCAGGGGGAGAATCCTGGCTGGAGTACGATTCCCTGGTTCTCGCCCAGGGCGGCAATCCGGTGATGCCCCCCATCCCGGGTCTGGATGCGCCGAATGTTTTCCGGCTCTGGACCGTACCGGACATGGATGCAATTCACGAGTTCGTGGAGAGCAGGCAACCGGCAACCGCAGTGATCGCGGGCGGAGGGTTCATCGGCCTCGAGATGGCCGAGGCCTTCGCGAAACGGGGAATTGCGACCACCGTGGTGGAGCTGCTGCACCAGGTCATGTCGGTCATGGATCGCGAGTTCGGAGGCATGATTGCCGAAACCCTTGAGTCCAACGGGGTGCGCGTGCGGACGGGCGTCGGGCTCAAGGCGGTGCTTTCCTCGGGGGAAGTGGAGCTGTCGGACGGCTCCCGGCTGCCGGGCGCGATTGTCCTTGTCTCCGTCGGGGTGAGACCCGAGCTGGGTCTTGCACGGAAAGCGGGGCTTTCGATTGGAGAGTCCGGCGGGCTCCTGGTGGACGATCACATGCGCACATCGGACCCGTACATCTGGGCGGCCGGTGACATGGTCGAGGTGCTGCAGCTGGTGTCGGGGCGCAAGGTGCGCATACCGCTTGCAGGTCCGGCCAATAGGCAGGGAAGGATCGCTGCCTCCAATGCGCTGGGAGTCGCAATGAAATACTCGGGCGCGCTGGGCTCCAGCGTGGTGAAGGTTTTCGACTGCACTGCGGCATCGACGGGTCTCACTGAGTCCGCCGCCCGAGAGGCAGGATTCGACGTGGGCGCGGCTGTGGTGGCAAAGGACCACCACGCAGGCTACTACCCCGGGGGAAAAGAGCTCATTCTCAAGATCGTGTACGACAGGAAATCCGCCCGGCTCCTCGGCGGGCAGGCGTTCGGCGTGGAAGGCGTGGAGAAAAGGATCGACGCCCTGGCCGTCGCCCTGCATGGGAAGATGACCCTGCACGATCTTGCCGAGATCGACCTGGCGTATGCGCCTCCGTACTCCTCGGCGAACGACCCGATCAACCTCGCGGCCTTTGTCGGGCTGAACGACCTGAGCGGGTTCAGCCCGCTCGTCACGGTTCCAGAAGCACAGCGCCTGATGGACGGCGCGGGCAGGGATCCTTCCCTTGTCCTTCTTGATGTGCGCAATCTCAACGAGTACGAGGCCGCGCACATCAAGGACGCCCTGCACATACCGCTGGATGAGCTGAGATTCCGCATGGAGGAAGTTCCGAAAGGCAGGCCGATCATCGCGTACTGCCGCTCGGGGTTCCGCGCCCACCTTGCGCTTCGCATCCTGAAACAGAACGGGTGGGCTGACGTACGAAACATGACCGGGGGCTACCTCACGGCGCGCGCCCATGGCGGGTTCGCGATCGAACAATAACAGCAAGGAGAGAATCATGGCGGGAAATACGGTGAAGGAAAAAATCGCGGCCGGGGCGCGGATCGTGGACGTACGAACGCCCGCGGAGTTCAAGGACGGCGCCTACGCGGGGGCAATCAACATACCGATCTCCTCGCTTCCGGCGCGGATGAACGAGCTGGAGCCCAGGAACGCGCCCATTGTGCTGTACTGCGCCTCTGGCGCCCGCAGCGGGCAGGGAGCACGTCTCCTGAAACAGGCCGGCTTCACGGACGTGACGAACGCGGGCGGCCTGGAAGACATGCCGGAATGAGCGCCGACGTACCCGGCGGATTCGGCGCCGACG
>CAYTGX010000004.1:29469-38385 GCA_964437385.1 uncultured Spirochaetaceae bacterium | reverse complement strand
CCTGGAAGACATGCCGGAATGAGCGCCGACGTACCCGGCGGATTCGGCGCCGACGGTCCGCACGCGCACGAACGCCGGTTCCCCCTGGCCCCTGATAAGCTGCGCACGCCGGAGCGCTTGGCGCTCCTGGAGCGGGAGCGCGTCATGCTTCTGTGCAGGGAAGGCATCCGTGTTGTGAGCGTGCTCGATGTCGGCACGGGAACCGGCGTCTTTGCGGAGACGTTTGCCGGCGCTTCCCTTCGAGTCACCGGCGTCGATCCCAACGCAGGGTTCCTCGATGTGGCCCGGCGTCTCGTGCCCGGTGTCGAGTTTCGCGAAGGCGTGGCAGAACACCTGCCGTTCGAGGACGGTTCTTTCGACCTGGTCTTCCTCGGGCAGGTCCTCCATGAGACGGATGACCCTGCCGCTGCCCTCGGGGAGGCACGTCGTGTCGCGCTGAAGCGGGTGGCGCTCCTCGAGTGGCCTTACCGGTCGGAGGAGATCGGCCCGCCGCTTGCGCACCGGATGGAATCATCGAGAATAATCGAGCTTGCAAAAAGCGCCGGATTCGTTTCAATCGAGAAAATCGAGCTGGCGCGGCTGGACTTCTACAGGCTTACGCCCCGAGGATCGTGATTTTCCTTTCGATCGGGCCGGCTGATCGCAGTGTGGCCATGACGGAGCAATACTTGGTTTCACTGAGCTCCACGGCCCGCTCTACCGCCGTGGGGTCGATCCCCTCGCCTTTTATCACGTATTCCACGAGGAAGCTCGTGAAACGCTTCGGATCCTCCGGCGCACGCTCTCCGTGTGCCTTCACCTCGAAACTGGTGATGGTCTGCCTCTTCTTGGAAAGGATGGAGATGACATCCATGGCCGTGCAGCCGGCAAGCCCCACAAGGAGCAGTTCGGTCGGTCTGAATCCGTCGTTGTCCCCGCCCACGGATGGATCCGCGCCCAGCGGAAGTGTGAAGCCGGTCGCGTGACCCGTCCCAGTGAAGCTGAGGCCCTTTTTCCAGACCACCGTTGCGTCCATGTGCGTCCCCTCCTTCTATGAGTCTGCGCTTTCCGCCAGGAAATCTCCCACCGTGCCGCCGGTAATGGCCACCAGGCCGTCGAACGTCATCGGCACACCGGAAGAGTCGGTCCCTGCCGCGGGATAGATCGCCTCATATTCCGAAAGACTCCTGTCGATGAAGACCGCGATGCCGGAGCCTATGCCGAAGGGGCAGACGCCTCCGGGGCCGAAGCCCGTTGCGCCGAGAGCTTCCTCCGCAGTGGCCATCCTTGATTTGACCCCCGTGGCCGCCTTCATCTTGGCGTTGGAAAGCCTGCGGTCCCCGGGGCATACCACCATGAAAAATCTCCCGTCTTTCCCGCTGAAGAGCAGGGACTTGGCGATCTGCCCCACTGCGACGCCCAGCTGCTGCGCGGCAAGAACTGAAGTGGCGGTGCTTCCCGGCGCGAACTCCCTGGCGGCCAGACCATGCGCTTCCAGAACCCTGCTCACTTTTTCCGGTATCATGGCGCCGAAGTCTATGAAAGAAGCGGGAATGCGTCAACCGCGAACGGCGTTGCGAATTTGACGGAACACCCCTGGAGCACTACCTTGGAGTCAGGCCGAAATCTGCCGGAAAGGAATTGCAAATGGCCGGATCCACAGATACCAGTACCGAACGTACTATCTCAAAAGAAGAGCTCACTGCGAAAATGACCGGAAAGCCGAACTTTGTCCTCGAGGAATGCTATTGCAAGGGCGTGGGAGAATACTGCATCGACAATGCTCTCTGCGTACAGCTCGCAGCAAGAGCCAGCCTTCCCACCCGGTTCGGAAAATTCACCCTGTATGGATTCTACGACAATCGCGAGGGCAAGGAGCATACGGCCATGGTCAAGGGGAACGTGGAGGATTACGAAAACGTTCCTATCCGGGTGCACTCGGAGTGCCATACCGGCGATGTCTGGGGATCCCTGCGTTGCGACTGCCGTGACCAGCTCGAGGCCGCCCTGCGCTACGTGTCCGCGGAGGAGCGCGGCGTCGTGATCTACCTCAAGCAGGAGGGCCGGGGCATCGGGCTTCTCAACAAGATCAGGGCGTACGAGCTGCAGGAGCTCGGACTGGACACGGTGGAAGCCAACCAGTACCTCGACCTGCCGGTGGACGCGCGGGACTACAAGGTGGCGGCCAAGATGATCAAGCTGCTGAAGATCCGCTCCGTGTCGCTCCTGACCAACAACCCGGACAAGATCGAGCAGTTGACCGCGGAGGGAATCCAGGTGATTGACCGGATCCCTATCGTGATCCCGGCCAACCGCCACGACCGGGGCTACCTGGACGTGAAGAAACAGAAAATGAGACACATGCTCTAGGAGAGCTTTTTCAGCTCGCCCGCCGCGGCGGCCATCTGACGCATGGCCTGATCCACCTTCTCTTTCTTGTTGAACGCGCTGATGCGGACGTAGCCGTCCCCGCATTGGCCGAAGCCGATGCCCGGCGTGACCACCACACCGGCTTTTTCCAGGAGAGCATCGAAAAATCCCCACGAGTCCGTGCCTACTTTCACCCAGATGTAGGGAGAGTTTTCCCCGCCGGTGCAGGCGAACCCCATGCCGGCAAGCTTTTCCCGGATGATCTTTGCGTTGGCCAGGTAGTAGTCGGACAGGCCGCGGGTTTCCTTCTGGCCCTGTGGCGTGTAGACGGCCGCAGCAGCCCGCTGCACCGGGTAGGAAACTCCGTTGAACTTCGTGGCCTGCCTCCGGCTCCAGAGTGCGTGCAGGGAGTGCGGGCTGCCCGTGGAATCCCAGGCCGTGCATGTCTTGGGCACCACCGTGTACGCGCAGCGCGCCCCGGTGAATCCCGCGGTCTTGGAAAAGCTCCTGAACTCGATTGCACACTCCCGGGCCCCGGGAATCTCATAGATTGATCGGGGGAGAGTCTCGTCGCGGATGAAGGACACGTACGCGGCGTCGTACAGGATCAGCGCCTTGCTCTTCCGCGCATACTCCACCCAGGTCTCAAGCTGCGCACGCGTGATCGTTGCCCCGGTAGGGTTGTTGGGGAAGCAGAGGTACACGAGGTCTACCCGTGATTTCGGCGGATCGGGAACAAAACCGTTGTCCTCCGTGGAGTCCAGGTAGATCAGGGAGCCGTATCGCCCGTCCCGATAGGCCCCGGTGCGTCCTGCCATGACGTTCGTGTCCACGTACACCGGATATACCGGGTCCGGGATGGCAATATGAAGGTCATGGGCAAAGAGCTCCTGGATATTGGCTGTGTCGCACTTGGAGCCGTCGCTGATCACGATTTCCTCTGGGCTTATGTCCGCCCCCCGCGCGCGGTAGTCGATCTCCGCGATCGGCCCGCGCAGGAAATCATAGCCGAGGTCCGGACCGTAGCCGTGGAAAGTGGATTCGTTTCCCATCTCGTCCACAGCCTGGTGGAAAGCAGCAAGCACGGCGGGGGTAAGGGGGAGTGTCACGTCGCCAATGCCCAGCCGGATCACCGGAGTCTGCGGATGCGCCTTCTGGAAAGCCTCCACGCGCCGCCCTACCTCGCTGAACAGGTACGATGAGGAAAGCTTCTCATAATTCTCATTGATCCGGATCATGTTTCTATATATACGCCCTGCCGGGGCGGTGTCAACGCTCACCGGCACCAGGGTTTCCGAACTGCGCGCAATCAGATACATTCAACGGCATGGAAAACCTTCAATACCCGGTCGGACGGTTCCATTTCGACAAGGACGTGACCCCCGAGAAACGGAGCGCCTGCATTCGGGAAATCGCGGAGCTGCCGCAGAACGTACGGCGCGCGGTCAGCGGGCTCACCCCCGCGCAGCTGGACACTCCCTACCGGGACGGCGGATGGACCGTGCGCCAGGTGGTGCATCACCTGGCTGACAGCCACATGAACTCCCTCATGCGATTCAAGCTTGCCCTCACGGAAGACAATCCGCAGATCAAACCCTATAACCAGGATGCGTGGGCGGCCACCGCGGATGCGGCCGCCGCCGACATCGCGCTCTCCCTCGCCCTGCTGGAAGGTCTTCATGGGCGATGGGTGACGCTTCTTTCTTCCCTGGCTCCGGCTGACTTCGCGCGCACGTTCCGCCACCCGGAGTCCGGCATGCAGACGCTGGACCGCACCCTCCAGACGTATGCCTGGCACTGCCGGCACCACGTCGCGCACATCACGGGTCTTCGGGAGAGAAGCGGGTGGCGGTAGTGCCGGCATGAAATCACCGAAGCAGCTCGCGGTGGAATCCGCGCTGCGGGGGAAAGTGAAGGGCCTCGCGAAGAAAGCTGCCGACATTCTTCTCAACGACGCCGAGATCCAGTACCTGCAGGAGTATGCCAATACCGTCTCGATCAAGCGCCTGGGCTTCAATGACCATGGCCCGGTGCACATGCGCTCGGTGGTGCTGAACGCCCTGATCATGGCGGAGCTCATGCACAAGGGCGGCATCCCCCTCAGCCTCGAGGCGGATGATGCAGGGACCTACGAGGACAGCCTGATTGCCCTGCTGACCGCCGGGATGCTGCACGACATCGGCATGTCCGTGGGCAGGGCCGACCATGAGCACGCCGGTGTCGAGCTTGCCCTGCCCATCATGGACCGCGTGCTCCGCGAGGTCTATGGGGACGATATCGGGAAAAGAGTCGTGGTCCGCTCCATGGCCGTGGAATGCATCGTGGGCCACATGGCGACGCAGAAGATCCACTCGCTGGAGGCCGGGCTCATGCTCGTGGCGGACGGGTGCGACATGGAGAAGGGCCGGGCGCGCATCCCCATGATGATCGCCACAGAGTCGCGCATGGGGGACATCCACCGGTACTCCGCCTCCGCGATAGAGAAGGTGCGCATCGAGAAAGGGAACGGGAAACCCATCAGGATCACGATAGAAATGAAGGCCACGGTGGGCTTCTTCCAGGTGGAGGAGGTCCTCCTGCACAAGATCAACGCGAGCCCGGCAAAGCAGTTCATCGAGTTGTATGCGGGCGTGATCGACAAGAAAATGAAGTGCTACCTCGGATGCGGGGAGGAGTAGGCGTGGCCACTGCCCCGGTCAGGAGAAATGCGCCGCCCATGGAGACCGCTCGCACACAAGGCGGGGCAATTGCCGCGGTGGCCCTCTGTGCCCTGCTGTGGAGCACGGGCGGACTCTTCATCAAGATCATTTCCTGGAATCCCTTTGCCCTGGCCGGGATCCGCAGCCTTGTCGGCGGGCTCGTCATTCTCATCTACATCCGCCGCCCGCGCTTCACCTGGTCGTTCGCCCAGATTGCCGGAGCACTGTGCTACGCCGCGTGCATGATCGGATTCGTTTCGGCAAACAAGCTCACCACCGCGGCAAACGCAATACTTCTCCAGTACACGGCGCCCCTCTATGCGGCGATATTCGGATGGATATTCCTGAAGGAAAAGGCCTCGGCCCTCGACTGGGTGACCATCGCGGTGGTCGTGGGCGGCATGACCCTCTTCTTCATGGACAGGGTTTCCGTGGGCAACATGCTGGGCAACGTGGTGGCCATCGCAAGCGGCGTGGCCTTTGCCGGGGCAATCGTCGCGTTTCGGGCGCAGAAGGACGGCTCATCCCTGGAGTCCATCCTGCTCAGCCATGCCGTCACCTTCGCCGTGTCCATCCCGTTTCTCTGGTCGGGCTGGCCGGGCCTTGCCGGGTGGGGCGGCATGGCCTTCCTCGGTGTTTTCCAGATCGGGATCTCCTCCATCCTGCTCTCCTACGGCGTGAAGCATGTGACCGCGCTGCAGTCGCTTCTGACCTCGGTGCTCGAGCCGATCTTCAATCCACTCTGGGTTTTCCTGGCTATCGGCGAGCGGCCCGGACCGCGCGCGCTTGCCGGGGGGGCCGTCATCCTGGTGGCCGTGACCACGCGCTCCGTGCTCAGCCTTCGATCGGCGGTCCGGCCGGCTGGTGCCGGCTCACCATCAGCACTCCCGCCAGGATGACCGCCCCCCCGAAGATCTGCATCCACCCGATGGACTCCCCCAGCAGCGCCACGCCGCCGAGCACGCCCACCACGGGAATGAGATTGATGAACGGGCTGACGGCGATCGGGCCCAGCCGCGACAGCGCGTACACGTAGAGGAAGTTAGAGAGCGCCGAGCAGAATACGGCAAGATAGGCGAGGTTGAGCCCGGCGGAAAGTGTCACGGGCACCCAATGCCGTACCTCCAGGAGCGCAAGAGGGAACAGGAAGACAGTTCCGAAGAGGGACTGGTAGGCGGTGATGGCGATCTCCGAAAGACGCCTGTGCAGGTTCTTGCTGAGGATGATGTAGAGAACCCAGGACGCGCAGGCGCCGAACATGAAGAGGTCCCCGGCCAATGAGATGGGCCCCTCCGTGCCCGTCCCGGGCCGCTGCACGACGAACACAACGCCCACAACAGAAAGCACGACACCGGCGCCGGAAAGCCACGAGATACGCGTGCGAAAGAACACGGCCTCTGCGAGCAGAGTCATTACCGGAATCACGGCAATGATGAGGGACGCATGGGACGCAGAGGTGAGCTTGATGCCGCGTGACTCGAAAAAGAAATAGATCGTCACACCGACGAGCCCGCTGGCGGCCAGGGACGGCACGTCCCGGGCGCGCAGGCGTGCCCCCGGATCGAATTTGCGCAGAAACAGGTTCAGGATGACGGTCGCAATCACGAAACGGATGCACACCATGGTCATCGGCGGCATGCCGGTATTCAGGATTGTCTTCGAGCTCACGAACGACAGGCCCCAGAAAAGCACGGTCCCCCACACGGCGGTCAAAGGCAGCGCCCGAGGTGATGCGCTCGTCGCGGTTTGGGGGTTCATGGTGGGCCACGCTACCAGAAACTACCTGGTTGGACAACGCCAGGAGATGAACCGTCGGCCCTACCCACACCACGGTACTCCGTGGATTGGGGCGCCACGGTACTCCGTGGATTTTGGGCGCCACGGATTGCCGTGCATTCGCCGCGGGACGGTTCAGTCCAGGTGCAGCTTCTTCAGCTTCGGCGAAATGACCATCCGGCAGTATCCTTCGAACTTGTGGCCATTGTAGTAATTCTGGTGGTAGTCCTCTGCCGGCCAGAGTTTCTCCAGCGGCTCGATCTCCGTCACGATGGGATCGCGGTATTTCGACTGTGCCTTCTTCTTCGATTTTTCAGCAGCCGCTTTCTGCGTCTCATCGGCGTAGAGAATTATGGAGCGGTACTGCGTTCCTGTGTCCGCCCCTTGGCGGTTGAGCGTCGTAGGATCATGCGCCTGCCAGAATATGTCCAGTATCTGCTCGTAGGTGATCTTCACGGGATCGTATGCCACCTGGATCACCTCCGCGTGGCCGGTCTCCCCGGTGCACACCTCTTCATAGGTGGGATCCGGCTTCGTTCCTCCCGCGTAGCCCGACTTCACCGACAGCACGCCATCGATACGCTGGAGCACCGCTTCCGTGCACCAGAAACAGCCGCCGCCGAATGTCGCCAGCTCCTGCCGGCCAGAGGTGGTTTGGTTCATCTAAGCCTCCGAAGGGAATGTACGCATTCGGCGCGCAGTCGGACAAGGGCGCGCGGGTCAGGGAAGGATTGTAAGCCTCCCGAATACCGCAGTGGCATGGACTTCCAGCGCAGGAGCGCCGTCCTTGTAGGACGGCGTGGTGTACACGGCGTCCCCGAAGGCGATGGAGCGGCCCCCGGGTGCCTCCACCGTACCGAAGGCGGACGACATGTTCACCCTGGCCGGCTTTGCCGGGTTCAGACGGAGAGTGCCGCTTCCGAACACGACATTCACTTCCGTGCGGACCGTGCTGCCGGCGAGCTCGACACCGGTCAGGTCCACGGTGCCGCTGCTGAAGAGCACGTTGTAGTGGCGGCCATGCGCTGGTGACCACTGAAGGGAGGATTCAGAAAACACCATCGTGTTCCTGTCATGAATGACGGGGCCGCGCACAAGGACGCGAATCCCGATATAGACGAAAATCACCGCGATAATGACCCGGAAAAGCGGTATGTGGAATGGAACGTACCGGCGGACGAGAAACCACACTCCCACGACGATGAGGAGCACTCCCCAGAAGATTCCGTCGACGAGTGGCACCATGTTCATCCATTCTCCTTTGTTTCCTGAATGATTGCGACTGTATTTCGGGCTGTCAAGGTATACCCCTTCCGCGGTTGCTACGGCCCGCAAAATGGAACACCGACACAGGCGGGAAGCGTCCCCGTTCAGTGCCGAGGCGCGCGTGTGTGCCTGCCGCTCGTCACTCCTGGGCCCGCGCCCTGGCCAGCGCGTCGTTGATCGATTCCCGCACCCACTCGCGTTCCCTTGGAGAAAGGGTCTCTCCGAAGCGCAGCGTACGGGCGCCGATGTCGAGGCTGAGCCTGCGGGAGGATGCCATCATTTCACGATCATGGAAACGCATGCGCGGCCCGAAACCGTACCCGCGGCTCCAGTCATGACGGGAACGGGCGCCCGCGAACCGGGCCTCCTCCAGCCTGCACTCACCCACGTCCGAAAGCGGAACGCTTCTCCGCCGTGAGAAGAAAAACAACCGCCGCGTGTGCGTCAGTCCGTCGCGGCCGATCTCGATCCGCAGCCTTCCGAACACCCTGTTGAACGTCCAGAAGAGCATGCTGATTCCCATGGCGATAAGGGGAAGGGCCATGAGGGTGACACCAAGCGGGCGTCCGAGCGTGACCCTGGAGGAAGTCCAGAAACCGCCGAACATCACCCAGAAGAACCAGAGAGAGCCGAACATGGGGATGCCACGGCCTCGGCCCCCTGCCGGCATGAGGAATGTGACGATCCCGTTGCTGACTTCCCTCGATATACGCGAGCCATACGGCGGTCGATCGGAGATGGCCGCTCGCCGGGCCTCCCCCGATGGAGTGGCGCCCAATCCGCCGTGTACGTCGACGCCCAATCCGCCGTGTACGTCGGCGCGATA
>CAYTGX010000004.1:0-29369 GCA_964437385.1 uncultured Spirochaetaceae bacterium | reverse complement strand
CGCCCAATCCGCCGTGTACGTCGACGCCCAATCCGCCGTGTACGTCGGCGCGATACCCCGTCCCTTCCAGCAGCGCAGCGGCATCCTGCTCGCCGAGGGTGCGCTTGCTCTCGTCAGGCTCCAGCCAGTTGGAGAGCACACGCGAGAGCCCAGGGGAAGAGATCTGGATGACCGAGGGAAAATCGATCTTCATGTCCTTGAGGGGCAGATCTGCGGGGTTCTTGTGCGTGAGGAGAAAAAGGAGCGTGGCAGCCGCGGCGTAGAGGTCCGAGCGGACAGTCGCGCGGCCCACGAATTGCTCCATGGGGGTGTAGCCGGGAGTACCGACAATGGTCGAGGTTGCTTCGGCGGACAACCGTATGGCGTCCTGCACGCCGCCGAAGTCCACGAGAAACACCTCGGCGTCCTCACGGAGAATGATATTGCGCGGATTTATGTCGCGGTGGATGACCGGCGGACGCACTGAATGGATGTGGGCGATGATCCGTACGAGCCTGACCCCGATGTCGCAGATCTCCGCCTCCGTCCCCCGCCACCCCGCCTCCACCCGTCCCTGCAGGCTGACACCGTTCACATAGTCGCGTACGAGGACGAACTGGGGCACCCCGTCCCGGTCGGTGGAGAAGAAGTCGATGCAGGCAGGGATACGTTCGTGATGCAGACCCTTGAGAACCGCGGCCTCTCTCTCGAAGAGCTCGACTGCTTTCCAGTTTCCCAGGAGCCCGAAGTGAAGGAGCTTTACAACCACCTCGCGCCCCAGGAGGGAGTCCCGGGCCAGATAGGTGATCCCTGCCCCCCCGCGGCCGAGCTCGCGAATGACCTCATACCTGTCGGGAAGGTTCTCCCCGGGGTTCACGCCGCTAGGACTCCTGTACCCGGGTTTTCACCCACTGCCAGGCGTCGACGAAACTCTCGAAGCGCATGTCGGCAAAAGAAGCATTGTCACGTGAAGCCAGCTCAGCGACGAACGCCACCGCAAGACCGCCCTGCCGCGCTGCTTCTATGCCCGCGGGCGAGTCTTCGAATACCAGGGTCTCCGCTGCCGATACCCCCATGCGGGCCACGGCGCGAAGAAAGCCTTCCGGGTCGGGCTTCCCCGCGCCCACGTCTTCGTCACAGAGGATGAAGTCCACTGAATCTGCGGGCAGGCGGATGTTTTCCATCATCATCCGAACCTCTTCACGGGTAGATCCGCTCACGATTGCTTGCGGCACGGGCAAAGCGAGCATCCGATCCAGCCCTGTGGCTGCCCGCAGGTTCGTTCCGCGGAGGAACTCCCGTTTTATGTCGAGGAAGTGGTCCCAAACCTCCTCCCGGGAGGGGCGCAGGCCCCGATGCTCTCCAAGCCACTCGAATACGCCGCTCCAGGAAAAGCCGTACAGGTAGTCGAGCTCTTCCCGGCTCAGATCGATATCATGCTCGCGGCGAAGGAACTCGGAGAAGAGCCGATCATTGATCCGTTCGCTCTCCACTATCGTGTCGTCGAAATCGTAGATCAGGGCACGAATGCGGGAGGGTGCGCGTGTTTCCATGTTCGGCGAAGTATACGCCGGGGATGGCCGGCGGGCAACTCGGGCTCCCGGCGTTCCTCCGGAACGCCTGCCGCCCATCGGGACGGCCGGGACGAGGAGATCCAAAATCTGCAAAAAGATCTGTACACGGATCAGGAACGTGATACAATGTAGGTTGGAAGGACAAAAGGGGTCGCAATGCGCCTGAAAAACTATAACGAGGACCTTGTCCTCGACACGGTGAAGATCGTCCTGAAAGACAGGAAGGACATTCACCTCACACGGTCGTTCATCCTCGACGTCGCCGCCTACGCGCTGAACAGGATCCCGCCGAAGTACATCACGAGCGAGCGCGGCTTCACCCGCGAAGTGGTGCAGCCGGCCGACGGCAATGGGGATGACGGTGAGAAGTTGATCAACGTGATCGAGCTGATCACCCTGGTCAACAGGGCCGTGGAGGTGGTGGCAAAGAGACGCCATGACATCGAGCCGCTCAGAACGGGACGTGCAGCACCCTCCGCTGCCAAGGAAGACGGTGTGCCTCATCTCACGTACTACTACAACATGCCGCATATCTTCGGCCGTGTGGTGGACGCCGGTGACGGAAAGCCCGTCATCTCCGCCGAGGCGACGCTGTGGGTCAATGACAAGGTCTCGGTGCCCGCGGAGCCGGGCTGGCGCAATCCCTACATGACGAATGAGCAGACCCGCGGCTACTTCAGTTTCTGGCCGCAGGTGGAGATGGGAGAATCGGACAGCTTCCGCGCGGAAATGCGCATCGGCTTCGCGCACGGCCAGTACCGACCCTATACATTCAAGAAGACAATGAAAGTTGCGGGGGAGTTCTTCGTCCACGACTATATCCGCGGCGACAAGCTCCTCGACATCGGAACCCACACGCTGGAGCCTGCATAGAGGTTGTCAGGCGCCCACCGCCGCGGGGCACAATGAGAACCGCTCATTTGGAAACCAAACGGAGAGTTGCCGCCGCACACCGCATTCGCTTGCCTTCTCCCGGGACCGATGCTATCTTTTTTTCATACACAAAAGTCGCAGGGAGGGCACATCATGGAACCGAGGAAAATCGCGCCAGAGGCGCTGAAACGCGTTTTTTCTGACTTGAAGACCGGCAACGAGAAGGCCATCGGGACCTGGCTGTACAAGGGATACCGTGTGCAGGTGAGCCGCTACAAGTCTTCAGGCACAGAGAGATCTGCGCTCCTGTATCGGAAGAGACGGGACGAGGGTTTGTGCGTCCGCTGCGGGGCAAAGGTTACGCGGAAGAATCCTCTCACCGGCGCTCTCTACAGGCTGTGCGACACTCACAGGAAAGAAATCGACAGAAAGTAAGGCGACCGACGTACCTTGCACGGTACACCGCGCAGTGAGGCGGATTTGACGCCGCCCAGACGTGCCTACCGGTCGGCAGACTCGAGGGGAGAGGGAGCGGCACGCGCCGGAGAGGTCTCCCTCTCGGGCGCGTCGGGTATCGGCGCCACGGGGCCGGGCTCCAACGGCTCGGCGGAAGGATTCGCCGGGTACGTCAACGCGGGATCCGGGAACCGGCTGACCAGGTACGCGTAGCGCGCCGCCATCTGGTGGCTCTTTTCAAATGTCGTCACGTTGTAGCGCAGGGGATTGGTGATGATGGTGACAAGACGGCGCATTTCGTCGAGTCCCAGGTTGCCCACTCCTGAATCGTAGTGGTACGCGGCAGCAGCGCCGATACCGAAGACTCCCCTGCCCCATTCAATGCAGTTCAAGTACAGCTCGAGGATCCTGTCCTTGGGGAGGATGAGATCCATCTCGAGCGCGATGAGCGCCTCGAGGTATTTCCTGAAGTAGGTCTTGCGCGGGGTGAGGAAGAGATTTCTTGCAAGCTGCATCGGGATGGTGCTGCCGCCGACTGCGGTCCGTTTGATGGACCGGTTGATGATCCATGCATCGCGGATGGCGCCCAGGTCGACTCCTGCATGATGGTAGAACTTGTAGTCCTCCAGCCGGATCACCATTGTGCGCACGACGCGCGGGATCTGGCGCAGGGGCACGAACCGTAGCGCCTGGGTCTTCTGGTGGACAGTGACGCCGCGGTAAAGCATGAGCGCGGTCACCGGTGGATTCCATCGCAGGAGCGCCAGGCTGGCAATGAGGATAAGGAGTATGAGCGCCGCATGGCCCAGGAGGACAAGGAAGAGAACCGCCCGCGCCAGCTTTCCGGCAATCCGGGCAGGCTTCGCGACGTCCTTCAGCCAGGCCATCCAAGGCGCAGCGTGCGCGGAAATGCGGGCGAGCATCGGGATTTGCCGGGAGAAAAGTAGCGGAGGGAGGCGCGGTACGTCAAGGCCCGCTGTGGTAGAGTGGCAGAGTGGCACATCGGGCATCAGTAGGGGAGGCGCGGCGGCGCCTTCCCGGAGAGTTCCTCGAAATCCTTGACGCGACATTTCCCCAGCCCGTGGCGGAAGCCATACTCAGAGGCATGGGGGGGAGGCGGTGCACCACGCTCCGCGCCAACACCCTGCGCGGCTCGGCCGAGGCACTCATGCGGTTCTTCCGCGACAACGCGGTGAAGTACCGCCGGGTGCCCTGGTACAGCGACGCTTTCGTGCTCGCCGAGCTGCGCGAACGGGATGTCCAGGCGTGGCCCGCATACGCGGAGGGACGGATCTACCTTCAGAATCTCTCCAGCATGGTTCCAGCCCTGGCCCTCGGTCCGCGGCCCGGTGAGCGCGTGCTGGACCTTGCGGCGGCGCCGGGCAGCAAGACCACGCAGATGGCAGCGCTCATGGCAAACAGCGGCTCGATCCTCGCCAACGACGCTGATGCAATACGCCTGGAGCGGCTCGCCTACAATGTGCGGCTGCAGGGATGCAGCATCGTGGAGGTCAGACTGGGCTGGGGCGAAAAGCTCGGGGAGCTCTCACCGGAAAGCTTTGACAGGGTGCTTCTCGATGTTCCCTGTTCTGGTGAGGGCCGATTCATCGTGTTCGAGCCCGCCACGTCACGCGGCTGGTCAAGAAAGGGTGTCACCGAAAGCGTGCGGCTGCAGAAAAAGCTCATTGCGAGCGGCACGCGCGCGCTGAAGCCCGGCGGTGTCCTGGTCTATTCCACCTGCACCCTGAACCTGGAGGAAAACGAGCGGCTGGTGCAGTGGGCGGTGGAGAGTTTTCCACTGGAAGTGGAAAAAGTGCCCATGCAGATACCGGGCGCGTATGCCGGCATGACGCGCGGCCTGCTTCCCTGCCTCGCCATGGCTCTGCGGATCTTTCCCGACTCCGAGAAAGAGGGATTCTTCGTGTGCCGGATGCGTAAGAAGACCTGAGGCTGAATCCGCGGAATACCGCGGCGCCCCCAAATCCGCGGAATACCGCGGCGCCCCAAATCCGCGGAATACCGCGGCGCGCTTACGGCAGCGGGCCGAAGTACTGGTAGTACCAGCAGCGGACATTCCCGTTGTAGAGCTTTCGGTTGCGGGAAGCCCGTGCGCCGAAAAATTTCTGGAAGTCCTCCCGTGCGGAAAGGGCGAACAGAGACCATGTCGGCAGGCCGCGAAAGAGCGTGCCCATGGCGCGATACAGCCCGTCCACTTCGCTCTGCTCCCCCTGTCGCACGCCATACGGCGGGTTGCACACCATGCATCCAAAGTCACCTTCCGGAGCGAGCTCTTCGAACCGCGCCTTTCGAAACCGGACCATCTGGCTGACCCCTGCCGCACGCGCATTCTCCGAAGCAACTTCGATCATCCTCCCGTCACGATCGGAGCCTGCGATCCCTGCCGGCGCGCGCGGCTCCTCTTCTGCGTGCGCCTGATCCCGCGCTTCTTTCCAGGCCGCCGCGGAAATAAAGGGCCACGCCTCCGCGGCAAAGGATCTGCCGATACCGGGCGCGATATTGGCCGCCACGAGGGCTGCTTCGATAGGGATAGTTCCGGATCCGCAGAAGGGATCCACGAACGGACGGGGGCTCTCCCACCGGGAGAGCAGCACCAGGGCGGCGGCCAGATTCTCGCGCAGGGGCGCCTCTCCTGCCGCAATGCGGTAGCCGCGCTTGTGAAGACCGGGCCCCGTGGTATCCAGGCAGATGGACGCGCGGTCTGAATGAAGCGCAACCTCGACATCATAACGGGTGCCGGTTTCCTCCATCCGGTCCGACGGCCGCTCCGCGCCGCGTGTGCCGCCCCTGCCGCGCAGGGCATCGATGACTGCCCGTTTGACCACCGACTGGATGGAGGGAGTTGCTGTCAGCCTGGATTTCACGCTGCGGGCAGCCACGTCCACTGCGGCGCGCGCGCCCAGGAGGTCCTTCCACGGCACCGCGCGGACTCCCTCGTACAGCGCGTCGAAATCAGGAGCCGCGTACTCGGCAAGCTGGATCATCACGCGGTCGGCCGTCCGCAGCCCGAGATTGCTCCGGGCGATGTCCCGCGCGGAACCCTCAAAGAACACGCGCCTGTCCGCTGCGCGCGCGCCCCGGATTCCCAGGTTCTCCAGCTCGACACGCACCACTGACTCAAGGCCGAAGGTCGCAGCCGCGACGCAGGTGTACAGGACCTCGCTCACGGCGGCAGTATACAGCGCCGCACGCATTTCGGCGAATACGTTTCGGCGGTCCGGACAACGTGGACAAAATTCAAGCCTCAAAGTAGTATATTTAGCAGTAGAACAGGCGTTCGAGAGAGGAGTGCAATATGAGAAGGATAGTTCCGTGGGCAGCGCTGCTCGCAGCGCTTTTGCTTGCCGTTTCCTGCGCGAGCACGCCTCCCGCAAAGCCGCCGGAGGCCCCGCAACCGGAAAAGCCTGCGGTGGCCGCCCCTGATGCAGAGCTGGCGCAGGCGAAGAGCCTGCAGCAAAAGGCGGACAAGTACGGCCTCGGTGAGTACGATGCCGACGACTATGCCGCTGCGACCAAGGATCTGAAGGCCGGACAGGACGCGTACGGCAACGACAACGCGGCCGCAAAGGAGTCCCTGACCAGGGCCATCGACGAGTTCAACTCCGTCATCTCCAAGGGCGGCGCTCTCTACCTCGCCAAGCTGCAGGGGCAGGCTGATGCGTCCAAGAAGGCCGCGGACGACCTGAAGGCTTCAGTCGCGGTCAAGGATCAGTACGCGGAAGCCAATGACGTGTACCAGCATGCTATGAAGGAAAAAGACGCCGGAGACATCGAAAACGCCGCAGCCGACTTTATGAAGGCCCGGGACGCGTTCGATGCCGTAACGGCCGTGGCGCAGCAGAAAAAGGACGATGCGGAGAAAGCCCTCGCCAGCTCGGAACAGATAAAGATGGCTTCAGAGCAGAAGGCCGCGGACGCAGACAAGGCGCTGAAGGACGAGGGTTTCGCGCCGACGACGAGCGGCCAGTAGGGAGGTTACAAGAATGAAGAAATCAATACTCATTGCCGCGTCGGTCGCGCTCCTCCTGGGCATCTCAGCCGTCGCGCTCTCGGCCCAATCCCTCCTGGACAACGAGTTCTACAACCAGGCAAAGGACGACCTCGCGAAAGGCGACCAGGCCATGCAGGCGGGAGACTACGATCTGGCGGCAAGCCTGGCTGCGCAGGCAGAGGAAAACTTAGCCAAGTCGGATGAATACGTAGCGACCTCGCTGATGTTCTACAGGGCAAACGGATGGCTGGGGCAGGCAAATGACCGTATTGCGTACGCAAAATCGATCAAGGCGGACATGAACTTTAAGGACGCGTACGACACTGCGGTAACCGCTGCGGGTGGCGCCAAGGATGCACTCGACGCCAAAGACTACGACAAAAGCATCGGGCTTTCGAAGGACGCGCTCGCAGCCCTTGTGAACATAGCGCCGGTTGTCGTCAAGGCGCCGCCTCCCCCTCCGCCTCCCGCTGCCGAGCCGACACCTCTCCCGCAATACTATACGGTACAGCTCGTCATTTCGAAGAGGGACTGCTTCTGGAGGATTGCGGGATTCCCGTTCGTCTACAATGATCCCTGGAAGTGGAGACTGCTCTACGATGCAAACAAGTCTCTCCTGGGCAAACCGGGCAACCCGAACCTGATCGCGCCCGGACAGCGATTCGTCATTCCCAGCGCCAGCGGGGAAAAGCGGGAAGGGGACTATGATCCGGAAGTGAAATACCCGACCTACTCGCCCAAATGATGACCTGATCCCGGAGGAGGCCGCACGCCTCCTCCTTTTTTCTTCTCCGCTCACCTGCTGGCCCGGCCGCGCAGTGTTGACCCCGGTTCGCCGCATGATTATCATCCCGCCATGGCCGGATATCCTTTCACTGACATAGAACAGAAGTGGCAGTCCTATTGGGAAGAGCACAAGACCTTCCGCACGACGGAGAACCCCGACGTCCCGCGGGAAAAGCGCAGGTACGTGCTGGACATGTTCCCCTACCCGTCCGCCGCGGGGCTCCACGTAGGACACCCGGAAGGCTACTTTGCCACGGATATCTACTGCCGCTATCTTCGCATGAAGGGATACGAGGTTCTCCATCCGATGGGCTTCGACTCTTTCGGTCTGCCGGCTGAGAACTACGCCATCAAGACGGGTACCCATCCCCGGGTCTCCACCGAGCAGAATATTGCCCGCTTCACCACCCAGATCAAATCACTGGGATTCTCATACGACTGGGACAGGCGTCTGTCTTCCTGCGACCCTGAGTACTACCGGTGGACCCAATGGATTTTCCTGAGGCTGTGGGAGAAGGGACTGGCGTACGAAGCCGAGGTTCCCATTAACTGGTGTCCTTCCTGCCTGACCGGCCTGGCCAATGAGGAAGTCAAGGACGGCCTGTGCGACAGGTGCGGCACCCCGGTCACGCGGCGCAATCTTCGCCAGTGGATCCTCCGGATCACCGCGTACGCGGAGCGGCTCCTGGCAGACCTGGATCTGCTGGACTGGTCGGAATCCTTGAAGCTCATGCAGACCAACTGGATCGGCAGGAGTGAAGGGGCAAATGTCCGGTTCGAGCTGGAAAAAGGCGGAGACCCGATCGAGGTGTACACCACGCGCCCGGATACGCTGTTCGGCGCCACCTACATGGTGCTTGCACCCGAGCACCCGCTCGTGGCAAAGATCACGACCGCCGCGCAGAAGGACGCGGTAGACCGCTACATCACGGCCGCTGCAATGAAGTCGGACCTGGAACGCACCGAGCTGGCCAAGGAGAAAACGGGGGTTTTCACCGGTGCGTATGCGCTCAACCCCGTCAACGGGCAGAAGATCCCGGTCTGGATTTCAGATTACATCCTCATCTCCTATGGCACCGGCGCCATCATGGCGGTGCCGGCGCATGACGAGAGGGATTTCGAGTTTGCAAAGAAGTTCGGGCTTCCCATTGTGCAGGTGGTCTCAAAGGACGGCACGGTGTCAGAGATGGCCGCGGCTGATCATGCGCCGGGCATCGCGGTAAACTCGGGGGAGTTCAACGGTCTGGCCACCGCTGAGTTCCTGACCAGGATCATCGCGTGGCTCGAGAAAGAGGGCATCGGGAAACACGCGGTCAACTACAAGCTGCGGGACTGGATCTTCTCCCGTCAGCGCTACTGGGGGGAGCCCATTCCGCTGGTGCATTGCCCCCGAGACGGCACGGTCCCCGTCCCCTATGACAAGCTCCCGTTGACTCTTCCCGAAGTGAAGACCGTCATCCCCAGCAGCACGGGGGAGAGCCCCCTGGCCTCTATCCCGGACTGGGTGAATACGACATGTCCGAAATGCGGAGGCCCGGCGAAGCGGGAGACCAACACCATGCCGCAGTGGGCGGGTTCCTGCTGGTACTACCTGCGGTTCCTGGACCCGGGGAATGACAAGGTTTTCGCCGCCCGGGAGAAGATCGACTACTGGATGCCGGTGGACCTGTACGTCGGAGGGGCGGAGCACGCGGTCCTCCATCTGCTCTATGCGCGCTTCTGGCACAAGTTCCTCTTTGACGAAGGACTGGTGAACACCTCTGAGCCGTTCATGCGCCTGATCAACCAGGGCATGATCCTCGGCGAGGGCGGCGTGAAGATGTCCAAGAGCATGGGAAACGTGATCAATCCCGACGACATCGTGCATGAGTACGGGGCGGACACCATGCGCGTCTACGAGATGTTCATGGGACCGCTTGAAGTGTCCAAGCCATGGTCCACCCGCGGGATCGCCGGAGCCCGGCGATTCCTGGAAAGGATCTGGCGCGCCGGTGAGCTGCCGCTCACGGATGATGCGCCTGCTGAGCCGCTCATGCGCGTGCTGCACAAGACCATCAAGAAGGTGTCGCATGACACGGCGAGGCTGGAGTTCAATACCGCCATCGCCCAGATGATGATTTTCCTCAACGAAGTGGCGGGACTGGAAAGGATGCCGCGGGCGCTCTGGGAGCCGTTCGTCCTCCTGCTGTCCCCGTATGCGCCGCACATGGCGGAAGAGCTCTGGGTCCAACTCGGAAACGCGCCCTCTCTGGCCCGGCACCCGTGGCCGCAATGGGATGAATCTTTCACCGTCGAAGAACAGGTGGAGATCGTGTTTCAGATCAATGGAAAGAACAGGGCCAGGGAGAACATGCCGGCAGGGACATCTGATGACGGTCTGCGGGAACGCGCTCTTGGTCACGAGAGGATCAAGGATCTCCTTGCAGGCAAGGAGATCAGAAAGGTAATCGTCGTTCCCAACAAGCTGGTGAATATCGTTGCCGCTCTCTGATGCTGCCGGCTCCGTTTTTCGTCAGCGGCAGGCCCGCCTGGCGGCCTGGCTTGCGCAGGCGGGTGTGGGCGCATGCATCGTGGACGATTTCGAAAACCAGCGGACCAGCACGCTGCGCTGGCTGTGCGGCCATCCCATGGACGCCGTGCTCTTCGTGTTCGCCAAAGGCAAAACCGTGCTGGTGCCCTGGGACGTGCACATGGCCGACCAGAGGAGCACGGTGGACCAGGTGATTCCCTACGCGGAATTCAAACGCTCTTTCCGCCATGCGGTTATCGGCGTGCTGGAATCGGAAGGTCTGAGGAGCACGGCGGCGGCCGACGCAGCCGGGAAGGTGGAGTGCGCGCAGCGGACCTCCCACCTGCGCCGCCAGGAGCTGGTCTCCGACCTGCCGGGAATGGAGATCATTATCCGGGAAGACGGTTTCGAGTCAGTCATCGGCAGGTGGAGGACGATCAAGGACATCTCAGAGATCACGGCTCTCCTGAAGGCCGCGGAGATAACGAACGCCGTCGTGGAGAAAGTGGAAAACCTGCTCGCGGCCCCCGGTGGCGCAGACCGGCTGCGTGAGGTGGATATTGCCCAGTTCCTCGAAAGGGAGGCCCTCTCTCTGGGCGCGGAAGGCATGGGTTTCGAAACCCTTGCTGCGGGACCCGCGCGCAGCTGGGCCATCCACCCTTTCCCGGCTTTCTCGAATGGGCCGTTTGCCGCGCCGGGCCTGTCCATCCTCGACTTCGGCGTCAAGGTGGACGGCTACTCGAGCGACGTTACCATCACCGTAGCGCGCGGGAAACTCAGCCCAGAACAGGAACAGATGGTGGGGCTCGTGTCCAAGGCGTACGATGCAGCGCTTAAGGCGGCAGAGCCCCATGCCGCACCGCGCGCTCCTGCCGCGGCCGTCGATGCCCTTTTTGACAGCGCGGGCTGGAAAATGCCGCATGCGCTGGGCCATGGAATCGGCCTTGACGTGCATGAAGCGCCGCTTGTGCGAAACCTGGACGACACCAGGGACCACGGAGCGCTCCTCCCCGGCATGGTCTTCACTGTCGAACCAGGGCTTTATGACCCCGCACACGGCGGGGTGCGATGGGAAAACGACGTGTTGATGACGGAAAAAGGGCCGCAGGTGCTGACCATGGCGAAGATCATCCGCATGGATTAGCTCGGCGCAGAGGGGCCGGGCCGGGCGTCGATTTTCCTTTTTCTCCGCAGCGGGTTTTGCTACGTTATGAAGCCAGGAGGATTCAATGCAGTTTGCACAGGTGAACTGGCTTGCGGTCATCGTGGGCACGGTGTTCAACATGATCCTTGGTTTCCTCTGGTACGGGCCCATACTGGGAAAACCCTGGCTGGCAGCCATGGAAAAGACGGGGAAGAAGCGGACTGACATGAAGATGTCAGCGGTTTCGTTCCTGCTGCCGCTCATCGGCGCCTTTGTCTCCTGTCTGGTTCTTGATCTCATTATCATCGCATTCGGCACACACACCTGGTGGATGGGCCTGCTTGCAGGGGCCGTGGTGTGGATAGGCGTCGGCGCGTCGGCCACGCTCACTGCGGGGGTGTTCGAAGGAAGACCGACCGCGCTCTGGGTAATCGGATTCTTCTATTTCCTTGTCATTTATGTAGCCGAAGGGTTTCTCTTCACCGTGTGGAAGTAGTCCCGCCCGCGGGGAGTCAGACTTGAAGGTCGTGACGTCGGCGGAAGCGCCGACGTTTTTTTGCCTCAGCCCTTGCCTGGCTGCGGACACGGGCCTTCACAGGCGGCGGAATCCGCCGGGTACGTCGATGCGAATCCTTCGGGTGCGTCGACGCCTCAGCGAATTGGACGTACGGCCGTTTCAGTCCTGCCCACGTTGATCATCTTCAATCGGCCGTCCATGGAGAACAACCCGTGCATTCCCAGGCTCACGCCGGCCAGGCTGAGGGCCCCTTCCCCGGTCGAGCTAGTGACGGTTGAGAATGGACTCTCCAGGAACCATTCGCCTGTGCCGGCGTTCACGTCCACATTTCGGCACGGCAGCTTATCGATATCATACGCGGTGAACTTTCCTGCCGCCAGTTTCTCTTCGATCAGCTTCAAGTCCAGATTCCACGGATCCTCTACGTCCCGAAAGTACCGGGCAAGGCGCGCCGCGTTGAGCAGAGAAGTATCCCGCCCTATGGAAAGAAGCCGGAGCAGTACAGTGGCCGCTGCACCGTCCCGCCAGTCCAGAGCGAGGGTCGGCCGCGGGCTCGATTCATCCAGTGAGCCCGGATACATTCCCCCGGCAGGACGGAGCATCCCTGCCTGCCCTGTCTCTCCCTGCGGGTCCTTTGCGCTGACAGGGTATGCAAGAATCGGGGTGTTGCCAGTCTTTGGGCAGTCAATGGCAACGCGCTTCCCCGGGTCTGTCACCCTGACGGCTTGTTCCCGTCCAGCGGAATCCGGAAAGACCAGGCGGAACTGGAGATCGGGAAAAGCACGGATCCAGTGTGCGGGCGGGGTCGGGATGAGCACGTCGACATGCGCCAGGGGCCCGAAAGCGCCGCACGAAAGCAGGCAAAGGGCGCCGGCACACGGGGCCAGAATCCTGAAAAGCGTCACATGCCGGAATACGGGTCCCGGGTCCCCTTGCTTGCGTGAGAAGCTTGAGAGGTCGCCCTCTACGCCCTTGTCTGCGACTTGTAGCGTGCGCGGATCTTGTTCAGGATCGACAGGGTGGGCTCTGACCGGAAGTCGGGATAAGTCCACGGGAGCGGCTGGAAGCTGCCTCTCCCGTAGAGGAGGGTGATCTCTGCGTAGATGCCGTCCGCCAGGGGGATGCGGTGGGCATTCTCCTTTGTGGTGGCAAGGACGAACCGCGGAAGGGACAACAGCCCGGGGTCAAGATTGACTTTGCGGCTTCCCTTCTCACGAAACATATCCTCGATGCTGTTCGTCTCCACCTTGGTCCGCGCAAGGCATGTGGGATCGACGAGCCGTTCAAACGAAATGAAGAACCGATCGATCGGCGGGCCCATTTCCGCGTCATAGTAGTGTGTGAAAGTGAATGTGAAAGGATCAGAGGCGAAATCCACAGGACCCCACAGGTCGGCAAGATGGGAGACCAGCTCGTCCTTCCTGCCGGCGGCCGAAATGAGAATCGCAATGACGAGCTTTTCCCTGTTGAAAACCCCTGCTGTCCCCATCGCCCGTTCCCTGAAATGGCAAAGAGTTCCCGCGTCCCGTCCGACCGTCCTGCGTTGCGTCCGCGCCGACTTTACCTTATAATCTGTTGCGATGGAAGGATCTGCGGATTATCTGGGGCAGCTCGAAGCTGCGCTGGAGAAGCGTTCACAATGGCTGTTGGAAACACAGACACAACGGTTGAAGGACGCCATCATCTCCTATCAGTCGCTCTTCGACGGCGCCATGGCCATGCTCATCCGCAAGGGCCTGCTCAGGGAGGATCCGTACAACTATGAGCAGGCTTTCACGGAAATCGTCATTCCCAAGGATGATCCACTCCCTGATTTCGAGAACACCGACGAGGTGAGCTACCGCCTGGCAGCTTTCAGGCGCCAGCTTAGGTTCCTGACCGAGGAAGCCGGCTTTGACCTCAACTCGCTCACCCTCGTCCGGCTCAAGAAGATCTCGGCCCTCGTGACGTTCATCAATTGGCTGGATTTCGGCGAAGGCTCCACGAGCCCCACCACGCGCGCATTCGCCCGGGTATTCATGAAGGTGCGCATGGGCACCGACTCGATGGCCTCCCAGATCCTCAAGGACTGTGACATCCAGGCTGTAAAAACCATTCACCAGATCCGCGCGATGGTCGCGGAATTGATCGCGTACCACCGCGAAACATGGAAAGCGGAATTGCGGCGCAAGGCGCTGGTCCAGGTTCCCCTTGGAACGCCGGACGCGCGCGTACGGAAGGAAGAGGCGCTGCGCGCCATACGGCGGGGCTTCGCACAGTGGGTGCCGGGCAAGCCCTGGTATCCGGCGCTCGCTGATGAAGTCCTGGAGGAAGAGCTCTCCGGCGACGGCCCTGGCATGAAAGAGAAAGTCCTCGCGTCTCTTGCAGTGGTCGAGGCCGAAGAGGTGAAGACGACCGCCCTGCCGGAAGGAAAACCTGTCCTGCTGGAAGCGGTGCGGATCCTTTCACGGCCGCACGAGGAGCTCGCGACTGCGCTTGCCATCCTCGAGGAAAACGAGCGCCTGCTCCTCCTGGAGAATCGAGGATCGGCAGGCGGCTGGTTGAGACGCCTTCTGGGCAGGAAAGCCGCTCCGCACACCGTCGAACGCGCTTACAAGGTGGAGTATGCGGAGCCCGGGGTTCCTGCTCTCAAGACGGAAGTCATCGATTTTCCCAAGCTGCTCGAAGAGGTGAAGAAGAAGTCGAGCCTCATGGCCACGCTCTCCTCGGGCAAGGGCCCCGCGCTCCGAAGGCTGGCGAGCACCAATGAGGGGCAGCTCGCCGCCTTTGTGGACAAGCAGCTGAATGAGCTTCTCCTCATCCACCGCCGTCTGGGGAGTCTCAACACGTACTTTCATGACCGGGCGGTGCAGGAGAAGAAGACCACCCGGGGGATCAAGATCGAGCTTCTGGCGATCAAGAACAGCATCGTCAAGGGAAACCAACGTCGCCACGATTACAAGGAGAGCGGAGCGCGCTGAGTCCGATAAGGGTCCGGGGGCGTCTTTATGAGCGAGCAGCATTTCAGGGAAATACTGGGCGTGACGGCGACCGCCACACAGGAACAGATAAGGCAGGCCTACCGAAGGCTTGTCATGGAGAATCACCCCGACAGGTTTCCCAGTGATAAAAAGGCCCTGCAGGAGCTCACGACCATCACGCTTACAGAGGCCTATATGGCGCTCATGAGCGCCCTCACCATGCGGGAGGAACATCCACCGGCTCGCACCTCTGCCAGCCGGGAGAGCCGCTCTCCGCCCGCCTCTGGTCCCGGCCTTACTGCGCATCGCGATCCTTCCTATGCGTACTATAAGCAGGGGTTCATCAACTTCTCTCTTGCCATTCATGGAATCGCCGAGATAAACAGGAAGATCGCCGCAGGGCGCGTGCCCCACTTCACGCGGCGCTACACGGCCGCGGAAGACATTGCCGGCAGCCTGGAATTCCTGCAAGCGGCCTATGGATATTTCTCACGGGTCGTGGAGGACCATCCGGACAGCGTCTGGAGCGCGGATTCGCGCGCGAAGCTCCGCCGCATAGACCGCTTCACCCTCATTTATCGCAGGATTCTCGAAAATCTGAAAAGAAGGTAGGGACCAGGCCCGGCTTTATTGAGCGGCGGTCAGGTTGTTGATCCGCGCGAAGTAGGCCTTTTCCCAGAACGCGACGTAGCAGGTCTTCTCGGCGCGGTAGGCGAGGGCCACCTCCGTGCGTTCCGAGCGCCAGACCGCAAGACTGTCCGTCTGGAGTGACGGTGCCCCGAACTGGCGCGTCAGGCTTTCCTTCATATGGCTGTAGACCTGGCGCGTGTCATCCTTCTGATAATTGTAGGTTGCCGCGAGCAGCTTGTCGTTCTCCAGCACGTACGTGACAGATCCCTCGTATCCTTCGAATCGTGCACGATAGACTACTTCCTGCTGGCCGGCAATGTTCCTCTCCGTGACAAGCGTGCCGTCTTCCGAAGCCTGGACCTGCTCCCTGCTCATCAACCACGACGTCTTGCGGAAGTCCGATGCGAATGCACTGTACGCAAGAAAGACCAGAAAAAACGCTGTAATGACTCTCCTCAATGCGGCACACCCTCCACGGTGCAATGTCATATCTGAGCGCGCAAATGTCAACCCGGATTGGTCTCCGACGTGCTCGGCGGATTCCGCGCGATTTCTTATTCGATCACCCGAAAACCGAAGACAGGAAGGTTTTCGTCGTCCCGGGAGACCGCCGAACGTGCCTTGTGAGTGAAAAAGTACGACCCCCGCCGCGCCTGTGCGCTGATCGTGATTTCGGGCGTGGAATGCGGGTCACGCAGCGGACCCGCCTGGCCTGTGTAGATCGGCACGTAGAGGGAATAGTCGCTCGTGTAGTACACCATCAGGAGATCGGAATGAAGGTTCGGGTAGAAGAGTTTGTATGTCTGCCCCCTGGCGAGATGAGTGCTATCGATGACGTCGAAAGGATTATCCGTCGCTTTCGCGTACATGATGAAGTCTTTCAGGGGGATGGCGAGCTCTTTTTCCAGGAGAAGGGTCTTTCCGGTATACACTTTCAGACGCCAGTTGACTGAATGACTCCAGGGTTTGTTCTCGAATGGAACGCTGAAATAGTATCCAAAAACCGTTTCGTCGTGGCCGGCAACAGATATGGCATCGCGTTCGACATTTGTCGAATACTCGATGCCGTCGCTGCCTGCGGCTGTGATTCTCACCCCTTCGCCGATTCGTGTCTCCCCTGTCAGCTTCACTTCAAGGGACTGCTTCAAAGCGCCCAGCGTCACAGTGTCCGCGGAAACAGGACCGTTCGGGATTTCCCCTTCCAGGCCCATGATACGGTTGTGGATCCGGCCGACACGGATGTCCTTCACCTGCTGCATCGATACAAATATCAAGGATGCAGCGGCGGGATCGGACTCGCCGGGCACCGCGCTTCTGGCTGCCTTTTCCCGGCACGAAATGAGCAGCGCCACCGTCAGAAGTATTGCCAACCGCCTCATCCCCGCCCCTCCCCCGCAGTTTCCCGCATCTCTCATGTGGACTCCTCAAGCGCGTATTCAAACGCGTATGAATGGTGCGCGCCCGTGATAATAATCGTCATGCTCCCTGAAATGCCCGTCAATTGGCCGGTCCCTGAATCCGGAACCACGGTCACGCTCATCTGGGGCGCGCCGCGTATCATCGTGGCGCTGTGCTGGAGCACAAAAGTCCCGCTGCGGTCTCGAAGGTTTCCGGTGAATCTTTCGATCGCCACGTACCCCGCTGATCCTTTCACAATGCTGCCTGCGGTCAGCATCTGCCCCTTGCTCGTCCCTTCCAGGTCTCCGCTGAAATGCTTGTCGATGGACATCCGGCCCATCATCGCTTCTGCGGGCATGTCCTCGTACGGCTGGGGGATGAGCGTGACCTCAAAGCTCCCGTGCGCGCGGTCGGTCATATGCGTCTCCTCTTCGATGCGCTAAAGCACCTGTCCTCCGTGGAAGAACAGACGGTACACTTCGTTCTTGTCATTTGCGCCGCATACGTATTGGCCTTGGCTTCAACCAGAAAATCCGCCAGCTCCGCGAGGTTCATCGTGCGCTCCTTCCTTCCTGAACGGTATTTTGTGAAGGCATTCTTTACATGCAAGTTTTTTCTTGCATATACTGACTCCCGTGAACATTGATGATGTGTTCAAGGCCCTCGCCGACCGCACGAGGAGGCGCCTGCTGGATGCTTTGCGCGCGCAAAACGGCCAGACGCTCGGAGAGCTCTGCTCATACCTGGACATGACGCGCCAGGCGGTCACTCAACATCTCACGCGGCTTGAAGACGCCAACCTCATTGTCACGGTGAAAAGAGGGCGCGAAAAGCTGCATTATCTCAACCCCGTCCCCATCCATGAAATATACGAACGCTGGATCGAAAAATACGAGCGTCAGCACCTCGCTATGCTGCGTGATCTCAAGAAAAGGTCGGAAGGAGACCCTCATGGATAAGCCCCGGTTCGTGTACGTCACATACATCGCGGCGACTCCCGAAAAGATCTGGAATGCGCTGATCGACGCCGAGATGACGACTCAGTATTGGCAGCACGTGAACGTGTCCGACTGGCAGCCCGGGTCCCGATGGGAGCATCGCCGGGACGGGAAGGACGGCGCCGTCCAGCTGGTCGGAAAGGTGATCGAAAGCTCCCCGCCCCGGCGGCTCGTCCTGACCTGGGCGTTTCCCGCCGACGAAGCGCGCAAGGAGAAGCACACGAGGGTCACATTCGAGCTCGAACCGGTCGGCACGGTGGTGCGGTTGACGGTGACGCATGACCAGCTTGAGGCCGGTTCCGATATGCTGAAGGGCATCACGCAAGGCTGGCCCAAAGTCCTTTCGAGCCTGAAATCCTTGATGGAGTCCGGCCGGGCGCTCCCGAGGCTGTGGTGAGCGCCGCCTATCTGTACGCGCCCGCGAAATCCATGACGCACATGTGCCGGTACACCGGGTGGGGCCCGACGGCCACCCCTATGAGCGTGAATGCCTTGTCCAGCAGGTTGCGCCGGTGACCGCGTGAGGGCACACCATCGTCGACAAGAAGTGAAACGACGATCATTCGCGCAGTGCCGTTTCCATAGTCGATGTTCTCCCCGGCCGTGCGGTCCCATGTGCCGTATCGATTGATCCTGGAGACCGCCGTGGACCCATCCTTCCCGGTATGCCCGGTTGCGCCCGTCTTTCCCTGGTCCTTTGCATGGTCTCGCGCAGCCAGGCTCAGGCCTTTCCGGGGTTCGAGCGGCGCCAGGGGCCTTGTCTGCTGCAGCTCCGTAATGCATTCATCGAGAGGCACGATCCCTTCGTTGGTGGAGATGGCTGTTTCTCCGGGCACCCGGAAAAGCCTCCCGCGGAAGTACTGTCGGAGCGGAACGAGATACCTTTTCGCATATTCGGCCGGATCTGTGCGCGCCTTGTTGAGTTCGAGAACGACCTGCCTTTCCGTTTCCGTCAGATACGCCGCATCAGCTCCCGTGTCGACAATCGCCTGCCTCCACCTGGGGGACATGGATTCCAGGGGCGGATCGCTGACCGGGCCTGGAGCGGCCTGCGCAAAGCCCAGGGAGCCGCATGAAACAAGAAGAACCAGGCTGAGAGCGGGTACCCATTGTCGAACAGCCACGAAGCTCCTCCCCCCGCCCCCTCCTGCCTGACGGATGCTCATCATGGTTCTCGCCGTCCAGGCCGCTTCAATCGTCCGTTTCTTTCTGCATCTGGAACATCAGCGCACCCGTGCCGTAGTTGCCGTTCTGATCCTCTTTTCCGAGTGCGGAGCCGCTGACAACCAGTTGAAACAATTGCCGGTGCTCCTGTCCCGCGATGTCCTGGTAGGCAACCCGGATGGAGACGTCCCGGTTGGCGATTTCAATGCGATGGGGGAACTCCAGGCTCAAGAGCTTGAGATAGGGATAGAAAGTGAGGATGTGCCTGACGGTATCCGGCAAAACGAACTTCGTCACGGCCCCGGCCTTCAAGAAGGGAATCTCGCTGCTGACCTCCGAGGGGCGGGCGATCCTGAACCGGTAGCCATGCTCGCCGTCATTGACGTTGAACATGTATTGAAAGTGCCCGTTGCTGATATTGTGCAGTCGACCGGATTGCCGGCCAAGCTCGGTCATCTCCTTGATGATTCTGGATTTGTCGTACTTCCAGCTCACCCTGATGGTGTGGGCGGCTCCCAATCCAATATTGGCAAGCTCGAGCTCGTACGGCTTCGCGTGGAGATCATGCAGTTTCTTATTGTCGTTCTTGAGGAAGCACGGCGTACCATTCGGGTTTTTCTGCAGAAAGTACCCCTGTTTTGCCACAAAGAGGCGCGGCCTGTATGCTTCCTTCCTCTGCCGGGAGACTTCCCTGAGTGTGAGGTACGTGACAAGAATGAGGGCGAGGGAGATGACTGGAATGAGCTTCTCCACAACGGAAAGAATCGTCATGACCGTTTCCAGAATCATTTGCATGGGTGTGTTCTATCGACGCCTTCCCGGGTCGGAGCATTCCTCCGCAGATGGACCACCTCTTTCCCACTACTATATTCATGCGATTTCGCAATGCAAGTATGTGAGTAAAAGCAGGGTCCGCGCGCGCCGGCCCTCGCAGTCTGCGGCCCGTCTGCAGGGCCATAGTTCTTACTTCCGATGCGCCTTCACGATGCTCTGTGCTCCTTTGACCTGCGCTGTGACGCAGCCTTCTTCATTCACGAAATATGCTTTTTTCAATTCGTTCGGGCCGCTCCTATAGGAAATTGCACGGCATCCGCAGGTCATGTCTGCGGTGCGGGAGGCCCGGGTTTCTATCCTCCTGGCAGGCAAGGGGATATCCTACCTGGCGCGCGTGAGCGGTCGAGACACCGGCCTTATCTGCATCAAAGCAGCGAGGAACTTCGAAACAGATCTGCACTCTGCGGGGTTCTCTATGCCGAATCGGAGAGCATAGCCTTCCGAGTATTTCGTGGCGGACTCGAGTTGGGGAAAGAGCTCTTCCAGCTCTTCGCTTTTGAGGAAACTCGCCCTTTCGCCGTCCCGCACCGTGAGACTGACTTCAATGCCGCCGTCAAATGGTATCAAGTAGAACAAGGCCTTGCGCATGTCGTCGACCTTGAGAATCCAGCCATTGCCGCGGCTGAACTGCCACTGTTTTCGATAGTCGCCGGACTTCGCGAGAATGTTCGCATAGTAGTCCATGGCCGGGCCCAATTGCTTTCGAAGAAGGGCTTCCGTGGGGGTGATGTTCGCGTCAGTGAATAGACGTTTCTTCATTCCTCTTCTCCGTCAACTTTGATTCGATTCTCCTGTCGGAAACAAACCACACCAAGGCGACAAACACGTAGATGGCTTCGGACACCCATTGTAGGACAAATGCCATCGGTAGTGCAATGAGATAGAGAACAAGTGACACCTTGCCCTTGACGTCAGGAAGAAAGGCACACGCGCGGCGAGATCTTCAAGACCCGTGCCGCGGGGCACTTTCAGCTCGAGCACCATTATTGTGATCAATATGGCAATGACGCCGTCACTGAACGCTTCCAGCCTGCTCTTGCGTAAGACGTTCGTCTTCCTCTTCTGCCGGATACCTGCGGAGGGAATGCAGACCGCTCCACGGCGGCACGTCCCCCCGGCCGTCAACGTCAGTTGTTCTCCGGCTTGAGAGTTCCGAGCACACTCTGATACGTGCGCTGCAGGTTGGAGTAGACAGAAGAGTCTTTGACAAGAAGTACGGAGACCCTCATTCCGGGGGGCTGATACGACTTTTGAATGTCCGCATATCGAATGTACCCGTCCGGTGAGCCATCGTACCTGTAGGACATCTTCAGGGTATTTCCCTTCAAATCAATCGTCATATCGTGATATCCTTTCGGCTGGTTCAGGCTCAGGGTATTGAGATTGATATCGAGGAAAGCGCTTGCCTCCACCCCCCGTGGAGAGAAAACGTACATAAACGCATCCGCGTTTTGAAACTTGAACAGCCCCGAAGAGGGGGAAACGTTCGTCTTGACCGGATACAGGTCGTCCGGAAGCACGACGCTGAAGGAGCCCTTTTGATACTTGCGCTTCAATTCCGGCGGATTCTTCGGATTCATCCAATTCGTTTCCTCGGACGCGTCGACCTTGGACAAATCCATGATCTGTCCATCCTGGACTTCGCGGGCTTTCACGGCAGACTCGTCATTCTGGCCGGCGCTGCTGGTGATGGTTTCCTGCGGCTGCTTCTGGGCCGCGGATTGGCCAGTATCCTTTCCACTTGCACACGCTCCCAGCAGGACGACCAGGATGGTGACGAATATGATTCCTTTGTGCATCGATCTTCTCCTTGACTGCAAGTATAACCCACTCTCGCCCGAATTGTGCCGTGACAGACGCGTTCTCATTCCAGGACGACGCCTTTCTTGAGGATGATGTCCGCATACAGCCGTGGATCGGAAGTCTGGATGGTGGCGTATGCGCTCCTGGTTCTCAGATAGAACTCCTGTCGCGAAATTTTGTTGAGCAGCACTTTCTTCGAATTGTACGTGCGCGCGAGCACATTCTGGTAGTCGTTCCAGATCTGCGGCTCATGAACGTATCCATGGTCCGGAGTCATTACGTTTATTGGAAACTCCTCATCGTCGTCCAGCGGGAAGTACTTGAGAAGTTCCGCCAGCAGGGCATGATTCTCCTGCGCATGGGAAAATACAACCCTGCCGCTCAGTGCAGACGCACTGTAGTTGGCATCCGCGATGACCAGCTCGTCCATGTGCCCCATGCGGTATATCACTTCGTAGACTTCAGGAGTGATGAGATTGGAGATTTCCATCAACACTTCTCTTTTCCCCTTCAGCTACTAATTATATCGGATGCCCCCGGCTTTGCAACTCCGCGCGTCCCGCTGCGCAATTGACGTCGAGCAGTCCATCCTGCTCTCTGCCTGATCATGGGCTGGACCTACAGAGAAACATGCTCGGCCCGATGATAGATATGTCGTACTTGAAGTACTGATCCGTCGGGATTGCCAGCCCTCTCGTCATCAGTCTGGCATCGAATGTTGCCGCCTGCAGTTTCCGTCCCGCTGCTTCAGGGCGCCAGGAGATCTATGACGTCGAATCGCTTCGCCTCGCGGCGCCTACCCGAAGCGCCTGAGTCCCTCCCCCGATTCCGACCGCAACGGCTTGTGCTATTTTTTCCGTGTTGCCTCAGGTTGAATCAAAAAACCACCAATGCCTTCATCTTCTGCCTCCCCCTAGTCGCGAGTCCGGCCGCGGCGGCGGGCCGTCACGTCATTCGGCCCCCGGTCAACCTACTTCCTTCCGGAGCCTGCCACCGCGGCGGCGACTCCAAGAGAGATGTAGATCCCACCGGTGACATATTTCTGGATTCGCGGGAAACCTGTCCTTTGCGTGATCATTCTGCCAACGCCGGAGGAAATCAGCGCATATATGCTGTCCGTTATGGTAGCCAGGAGCACGAAGAGCGCGCCCAGGAGAAGGATCTGCAGAATCGAAGAACCACGGGCCGGATTCACGAATTGCGGGAGAAAGGCGTAGAAGAACAGCGCTGTTTTGGGGTTCAACAGGTTGACGAAAAACCCCTTGCGAAACATCTGTGAAAGACTTGGGGCCGGCGAATCGTCCCTCGCCAGGGAGGCTGATTTTGAAAGGATCGTTCTGATGCCCAGGTATACCAGGTAGCCTGCGCCGAGGTATTTGACCAGGCTGAATGCCAGCGAGGACGCGAGGAGGATTGCAGACAGGCCGAACGCGGCCGCCCCCGCGTGGCAGAGAGTTGCAAGCTCGATCCCCAGTACCGACGCCAGCCCGGCTTTTCTGCCGTGCGCAACGCTCCGTGTCACGATATAGAGAACCGCGGGACCTGGTATCAGCAGCAGCCCGAGCGCGGCGAGAAGAAATACGGAGACGGACGACAATTCCAGCATCGACAGGCCCCGCCAGATCAGAAGTTGCGCTGGACGAAACTGCGTATTGCAGCAAGCGCAAGATCTCTGATCGAATCGCTTTCCATCAGAACTTCGTGATAGGCGCCCAGAAACAGGATCTTTTTCAAGCGCGGAATTGCGGCGCAGAACCCGTCCTGCGCGCTGCTGTCAGCGTACCGATCATCCTCAGCCTGAAAAACAAGGAGCGGACACGAAATCAACTTTGCGTTCTTTACAACGTTTCTGCCCATTCGTTCCGTCTCCACCATCCAATGATTCGTCGGATATCCGAGGCGAATTTCCGGATGATCTTTGTAGTCCTGCATTTTCCGGGCATGCCGGACATTGCTGTGGGTCTCGACATTCTGTTCAAAAGGAACGAATCTGAAGGGCCCTCCGCCCGGCACATACTCCTTGCCCCGGCCCAGGATGTCCAGCGCCCTGAGCAGGAGCAGAACAGGCGCCCCTGTTTTCGATCCCAGGTACGGTGAGGAAAGGATGAGGCCGTTGATGTCGCCTGGATTTCGTTCCGCGTACGCCGCTGCAACGGCTCCGCCAAGAGAGTGTCCAAGAAGCAGCACTTTCTCATTCGGCCGCGGGTGAACCACGGATTTCATGAACGACGCGAGATCCACGAGGTACCTGTCATACGCAGGGATGAAGTCCTTCTCCCGGTCCGGGAGCATGCGGGTCGAGAACCCTTGTCCCCTCAAATCAAGAGCATAGAATGTTATCCCCAGGTCGCGCAGGTCATAGAACAGCTCCGCGTATTTGACGTAGGACTCAGAGTGACCTCCTAAAAGCACCACGATTCCCTTTTCTCTGGGATTCTTGATGCTTTGATAGCCCAGTGTAGCGCCGTCGTCCATTCGAATTTCCCCTGCGACGGCACTGTCCTTGATATAAGGTGCGATTGAGGAGGCATATGTCCGATTGAACGAGTCTTCACTAACGGCGCACAGAAGCACTGCAGGGAATATCGCAAGGAGCAGTAGAACCAGGGCTGCCTTCACCGAGTGTTCCTTTCCGTAGCGCCCAACCCTGAATCGCCGCTCCGGTCCAAGCGCCTGCTTGAGTATGACGATGATAATAATCGCATCTTTGCATCATTTGTCAATTGTCCGCGTGCGCCGCCGCTGCAGAGACTGCGCCTCGCTTTGCAGACGCGCAGTCGCGCGCTGCTTCTTGACCCGCAAGGCAGAGAGACTCGACCTGCCAGTACGAAGTCCACTTTTCCGGACAAGCCCCTGATTCCCATCCCGGTCCCATCCGCCAGTCGGAACTCGATTCGATCGCTCAGACCCTTCCTTCCGGCCCTGCGGCCGAGGGCGCTCAGCATCTTCGGCTGAATATCAACGGCGATTATCCGCCCGTGTCGGCCTGCCAAGCGCGCCATTTCCAGGGTAAAGAAGCCCATTCCGGGACCCGGCTCGAAGACCGTCATTCCCGGCTGCACAAAGGGCGTGAGAGTTGCCATGGACAAACGTCATGCGCCGTAGTTCGCCATCTCCGGCAGTCTTGACGATTTCAACGACGCTTATTGCAAAAGGGTCTGTGGATCTGCTACATGATGCGTCTCCCAATCGCATCAAACGCGCGCGCGTCTGCATTCGCGGCAACGCTGTGTGAAAATTCATCGATCAGGATTGCCCAAATCATCATGTCCCGCATCGTTCCGTCCGCATCCGGCGCTTTTTTTCTCAAAGTCCCTTCGAATACAAAACCCAGTTTCTTTGGTATTCCCGCGCTTTTTGCGTTCTCGATTGCGCAGCGTATTTCAACCCGCTTCACCTTGTCCACCAGGAAGGCAACTTTCGTCAGCGCCGCAGAGACCTCGGTTGCGAATCCTTTCCGTGCGTGCTTTTCCTGGATCCAGTACCCGATTTCGCGCATATCGCTTCCCTGCCGTGTGTGCAATCCCGTTCCGCCTACCACTTCCTTTTCTTCCGGATCGAAGATTCCATACACGAAATCTATTCCAAGATCGAACTCGCCCCGGCACTTGCGAAGCCATGCTACCCTGGTGTCAAGAGACGCGGGCTCCCTCGCTGCCCACGGCATCCATGGTCTGAGATGATCCACGTTCCTGTCGACTGCTTCTTTGAGACGCGGAGCATCGCGCGGATCCCAGCAGCGAATTGTCAGCCGTGATGTACTGATCCTGTATGCGGGACCAGTCAGTGCTTCTTCCATTGTGCTTCTCCCGCCGCTACCAGCCCATCCTGCGTCTGTGGGAAGTAATATGAGCGGTGTGGTGGCGTGCGTGCCAGGCGTATTGCTGCAGGAGATGATCAACGGTAAGGACTCCCATGCGAGGGTGGTTCCATTGTTTCCCGTAATCTTCCTCTTTCAAGGATTCCCAGGCCTCGACCCAGCGCATTCGCACAGCTTCAAACAACGCAATCGAACCCGCTAGAGAAGTCGATTTTGCGTCCGGCAGCTCCGCCCAGAGCGCCTGCGATGCGGCCCCTACCGTGGGGAGGTCTTCCGTCAGCGCAAATTTCAGGCGCGTGTACGCGCTGGTATCCATCTCTGCGATGTGATGAACAACCTGGGCAATCGTCCACCCCCCCGGAGGGTAGGCGCTCCGCAGCTGTTCTTCGGTCAAGCCGGAGACAGCCTTCTTCAAATGCCCCGGGGCATCCCGATACTGGCCTATCAACTGCTGTCGAAGCGCAGGGGTCGGGTTCACGAATGCGAGCTTTCCGATCGGGTACTGAAGATCTTCGTTCATCGCTTCCTCCATCGCTCTATTCGGCCGTGCCAGAGTGCCGTTGCCTCCGGAACTGTGGCTTCGCCGATCTGCCGTATTTCTCCGCCGACCTCGTCACCAAAAAAGAAGGTTCCCAGATCAACCGCATCCTCAATGCTGGCGAATTTGTAGTCTGTCCTGATGACAGTCTTGCTGAGCCCAAGTTCCTTTTCAAAGTAGTCGTACAGCAGAGCAGTCCTGGCGGGTGGTTCATCCCAAAGGTGAAGAGATCCCATTGTTTCTACGTAAATGACCGCCCCTCCGGGCCTCAGTATCCGTTTCGTCTCCCGTGCAATGGCGTCGAACTCCGTTCGCCATTCCGGATATGTACAGGAGAATGCATGAAGGAACGCCCACCCTTCTGTAATAAGATCAATGCTGTGATCCGGCAGCGGTATGTCCCGGTGCTCTCCGGGTAGAAAGTCGACGTTCTTGACGCCGAGTTTCTGCTTTTTCGATTCTGCAAGACTCCGCATTCCTCCCACTGGCTCTATTCCATACACGTGGCGCACAATCGGAGCCACGAGGAATGCAATCCGGCCCGTGCCGGTTCCCAGATCCGCCACAGCCTGCTCCCTGTTGAGACGGCCTATTCGCCTCAAAGCCTGTAGAAGGTTGCCTTCATAGTCTTCCGCGGCGATAAACCGATCGTACTTTTCAGCCTGGTCAGCGAATAAAAGGTCGTAGTCGGGCAGCATTCTTCCCCCTGTGATATCATGGAGAGAAATGTGAAAGAGAACAATCGCTGACGCGCAGCGATGCAAGGAGGACACTGTGGCTGCGCCAAAAGCCAACAATATCCCGGTGGATAAGCTGGAGTTCTATGAGAAGCTCGTTGCAACCAACCGAAACGTCGAACGCAAGGGCGCTTCCGTCCCCTACACTTCCCGAAACGGGCACATGTTCAGCTATCTGAACGCGTCAGGTGACATGGCACTCAATACAAGACAAAACTATTTGAAGCCTACGGCATCGTCCAGAAGGAGTTTGTCACAGTTCCTGACCGGTTGCTGAGAAAAACAAACGAACTCAAGACATACTTTGAGCTGAGCTACGAGTATATCGGTACTCTCAAACCCAAGCCAACCCGGAAGAAAAAGCCGTAGTTCATCACACGGCAGGTGACATGCCGGGCGGGCGCGCGCGCTGCAGCTCAGCCGCTCTTGGGTCTGAACGGATTGTTCAGCCGGGCGTATCGCACCATCAACCAGGCAAGGACGAGCGCATAGAGAAAATAGCTCGCCCAGGGGAAGATCCACGCAAGTGCGATTGCCGCTGCATAGATGCCGTTCGTGACGGCATAGACGGGTATCAAAGCGCGCACGGCTTCTGAACTCACGGCACTCACACACAGCTCGGGATGTCCTTTCATATAGAGAGTGATGATGAAGCCCGTGACATTTGCCAGAATCAGATCGATTCCATAGATGGCTATGGGGATGGGTTGAAGCGGGTAGCGCCCCAGAAGCGAAGTGGGGAAAGGCATGACACTGACAAACAGCAGCCAGATCAGATTCAACCATAAGAAAGTGCCGTCAATCTGCCTGATCTGGCTGGCCGCCCTGTGATGTGCAAGCCAGTACAAACCAACGATGAAAAAGCTCAGGACGTATGTGCCGACCTGTGGCAGCATCCTTACCAGGGCTGAACCAAGGGCCGCCGCTTGTACGTCTGGTATCCTGAAGTCGAGAATGAGCAGCGTGATGACGATCGCATACACACCATCTGTAAAGGCTTCCAGCCGCTTCTTGTTCACATTTGCACCCCTGCAGTGAAGTCTTCCATTCGGAATTGCCCGCAGTGCAAGGGCAAAACGCTTCGTACCTGCAAACTCGGCAGTCGCGCCAGACTCGCCTGTGCTGCGGAGGCGTTTGTGATTCGATAGTTCAAGACAGGCATATGGTCTTCATCGATGTGGACAAGGCATCGTGCGACCGGTACTTCTGCCATGCTATGAAATTGACTCATGTCGGTTCTCTCATTGTTGCAGACAACGTGATCCGCCAGGGCAAAGTGCTGGAGGCGGAAAGCACCGGCCAGAATGTCATCGAGGCAAGGCGATTCAAGAGTCCCTGACCTGCAGGAGGTCGTGCCTGTTTCCTTCACGGCCTACTCTGGAGTATAGGGCGCCTTTCCATCGATGTTCCCGACAAAGTATCCCAGTCCCTTGTGTCCGAGTAGTTTTCGAACCGCCATGTTCTCTCCCACGTGGTACCAGTAGTGATAGATTACTCTCTGCAGCAGGTTGCCGTACATTCGAGTTGTTACTTTGCCGTTCACAGTCACCATCTGCTGGAGATCCTTCGTTGTCAGTCCGTCAAGCCATTTGTCCGCCGCTTTGGTAATCTTCCTCCACGCAGACAACATCTCCTTGAGCGGCGGCGTGCTGTGAGGTGCGCCATAGGCATACTTCTCCTGGATTTCCGGAATCAACATTTCTCCTGTCGGGAAATCGATAAAATAACGCTGCTCCTGCCAGGCCAGATGACCGATGGTCCAGCTGATACTGTTCATTGGCATCACTCTGCGGCGGGCGTCCGCTTCGGAAAGCTTTGAAGCGGCTCTCTTGAACTCGGACCTTGTGAACCTGAGCTGGAGAACGAGTGGATGCGGCATTGGGGCTCCTTTTTCAAGACCGCGGGGTCAGCCGGTCTTTGATCCGGTAGATGACCATTCTCTCGATTAGATCGAATGGCATTGGTGTGTCAAGTGGAAACTGCACAGAGCCCTTTGCACTCTTATAGCCCGACAACTCGTTCTTGAAAGCTGCTATCGCTCCAGCCCCCGGGTAAAGGCCAATATGATGCGCATGGGCTGCGAAATAGACGGTCTTCCCGTTCAGCGAATAGGCAGGCATCTGGTAGCTGATCTTCTCCGTCGCACCCGGAACTGCTTTCTGAATGGTGTGCCTGATCTGCCCGAGAATCCTTTGTACATCTTTCGGAAACTCCATGACATATTCATTCACAGTGCTGAATGCCTTTGCGCGCTTCTCCATTCTCTGTTCCTCCGGCGATGTCGCTCTTCGGGCCCCATGGTGTGTCGGGGCTCGGCCGGATAGTATCCGGTTTCCTGCTGCCTGAGAAGCAGAGTCGAGCGAGCCGCATCCGCCGAGCGCCTGTTGCACGCGCGTGCAGCACGCGCAAACTTGTCTCCCGCCATGAACATTGCTATTTTTCCTTGTTGGAGGAGGACACTATGTCGAGAGTCGTGCATTTCGAGATTCCTGCGGATGACACAAGTCGCGCAATCCAATTCTACAAGAGTGTGTTCGATTGGGACATACAGAAGACGCAAATGCCCATGGAGTACTATCTGGCAACAACAGGGAAGCAAGGCACTATGGGTATCAATGGTGCGATCATGGACAGGAAGGA
>CAYTGX010000003.1:99398-107619 GCA_964437385.1 uncultured Spirochaetaceae bacterium | reverse complement strand
AATTGGCGCCGACTCCGCTTGACGGACGGGGCAATTGGGTCTATGTTTAGTCCGTTCGACTATTAGCCACTTTTGGTCGAATAGACGAAGGACAGGGATGCGCGATAAGACCTACGAGGAACAGAAGACGTCGGTGGTTCAGGCGGCTGCCGGCGTGATCAGGCAGTTCGGGTTCGAAAAGACCACAATGGGCGATATCGCGAAAGCCCTCCACATGGGGAAGAGCTCGCTCTATCACTATTTCTCGAACAAAGAAGACATCTTCCTGGAGGTCTTCAAGACCGAAGTTGAAGAACTTCGCGATGAATTCCTCCGCGCTATCGATGCGGAGCCGTCTCCGGAGGCGAAGTTTCGGGCGTACATCCTGACCCGTACCGAGATGTTCCGAAGGAAACTGAATCAGCACATGGAGTTCATCGAAGCGACTCCGGAGCGCTACGACTTCTTGTTGAGAATCCACCAGATGTTCGACCAGGACGAGATCCGCATCATTTCGAGAATCCTCGAGCAGGGGGTTGCCGAAGGGCGGTTCTCCATCCCGCACGTTCACACGACCGCCGTTGTCATCGTCACGGCATTCAGGGCCTTCGAGTATCCCTTCTCGCTCTCTACGACCTCGTCAGAAATCGAAAAAGACCTTGACTCGCTTCTCGAGGTCGTCTTCAAGGGCATTCTGCGGAGGTAGAGAACCGGAATGGATCATGAGCTTGCCGAGCTCCAGCGGCTATTGGAAGAGGCTATCGAAGAGGCTCAGCGCGTTCAGCAGAACTACGCCCACGCGTGGAGCCCGGGGTGCCAGCGGGTCCTGAAGGATACCTTGATGCTGCTCGAGCGCTCGGTGGCAAAGGTCGAATTGCTGCCCGTGGATCGCCTGTAGGAGATTGCCTACCTGTACGTCACCCCGGGGTAGAGGAGCTTTATGGCCAGATCCTGGAAGCGAGGGAAGAGCAGGCCAAGCAGCCGCCATGCTGCCAGGATTCCCGCAAAGGATATGAACGGGTTTCGAAGAAACCTGTTGATCCGCTCCCCGGTTTCGCCGCTGAAAAGCATGTAGACGCCCGAGCCGTCGAGCGGCGGAATCGGCATCAGGTTGAAGAAAAAGAGAAGAAGGTTCAAGCAAAAGACGACGCTCACGAGAAAAGCCACCGCGTCCAGGGCTCCCGGCCTGACAGACTCGACGATGTGGCCGAAATACAGGGTTTGCGGCGAAGCGAGAAAGTCCGCGCTCACGCCGATCCGGATCACTATCGCCGCGATCAAAACGAGCAGCAGGTTTGCTGCCGGACCGGCGAACGACATGAGCGCGGCTTTCCGGGGGTTCTGTCGGGCCCACTCGGGGTCGTAGGGAGCGCTGGCCCATCCTATCATCCAACCCCCGATTATGTAGGAAACAATGGGGACAACAACCGTTCCGATGGGCTCACGCCTGATATGAGGAAGGGGGTTCAGCGTGACCTGTCCGCCTTTTCGCGCTGTCGGATCTCCCATTCGCCAGGCTGTGAAGGCGTGGGCGGCCTCGTGCGCCACGAGCGAAAACAGGAACACGAGGTACCAGCCGACGCCCTCCGCGATTTTGTTCATGGCTCACCTCTGCGTGATCAGCATAGTGGATTCGGCCGGCGTGAATGACCGGGCCGGGGCGCCGATCAGCCCGGGAGACTCCGGTCAGCAGCCCAGTGCCGCGTAGACCTCGTCTATATTGACGACCTCGGCAAAGCCGAAAACGAAATTGCCCATTGAACCCGCCTCCATCTCCGGAGTGAACGAGGCGGTGGTTTGACGGGGAACTATGCAGCGGAAATCCCTGGTGAACGCCGCCCTCACGGTGCTCTCCACGCAGATGTTCGTGGCAATTCCCGTGAATATAAGCGTGTCTATTCCCATGCAGCGGAGGAGGCTCTCCATTTCGGTTCCATGGAAGCCGTCGAAGCGGATCTTGTCTATGACGTATTCGTCCGGTCCCGGTGCGAAGCCTTGAACGTTCTCAAAGTCCCATGTTCCCTTGACGCAATGTCCGAGCTCCTTCAGCCGCGGGAACGCCCGCTGGAGGATACCGGCGTCTGCGTAGCCCGGGCGGAGCGCCATGCGGTTGTGAACGATTCTTGCCCCGCTTTTCCGCAGCCTGCCCAGGGCGGCTGCGAGCGGCTCGATCAATGCGGCCGCCCTCCCAATGGGAATGCCCATCCTTGCGATTGACCCTCTCGGATCCAGGAAGGCGTTCTGCATGTCGATGACGAGGATCGCGGTTGTGTGAACATTGAGTATGAGTGCCATGGTGCGTACAGCTTAGTTCGACGCGCGTGCGGTGTCCAGTCAGCGCGTCTATGGCGTGGCGGAGGAGGGGGGGGTCCTTTCCAGGAGCTCCTTGCATGCCTGTGCGTTATAGAGGCTGCTGACGCAGATCGAGACCAGCGCGGCAAATGGGAGGGCGCAGAGCCTGGCCAGGTGGCGGCGATCCTCGAGCGCACGGCGGATCTCCGTGGAGGATGTCTGGACGGGGAGTTTCTCCACGCGGCGCACGTCGAGGAATGTCGGGATGTGTGCCTCTTCGCTCTCACGGTGAAGAAAAACGACTGACACGCGATGGAGCAGCCCGTCGAACCCGCAGAGTCGTGAGGTCATTCCCGCTTCGAGTCTCTCAATCGTGTCGGGGTTCCCGGTGACGGGGCTGAACCGATGATAATGGTCACCCCCTGCAATATAGAACGCGTGAATGGCCTGACCAGGATTCATCCCGAGAATCTTGAAGAGATTTTCTTCCCCTGTTGTCGCGGTTCCGAGCGCAAATGAGGAGTATTCGAACAGGGGATAAAAAAGGTCTATCACCGACTTCGCCATGAAGTGACGGACTTTTTCCGTGGCCATCTCCGGCTTGCGGGAATCCCGTCCGGCAATTACAAAGATGACCTTGTCCAGGAGAAATCGCTCCATGGCAATGAGCCCGCCGAGCAAATGCGCCCAGTGAAAGGGGTTGGCCGCCGTGGGAAAGACCCCGATACGCAGCTCCCCATTCACGTGCGGGAGGTACCGGCTCTCCATCGAGTGCCGGATCTTCGCCAGAGGGTCGATTTTTCCGTCAACAATCAGCTGCTCGATCCTTGCCAGGGACATCACCGTACTTTTTTCAAGGATCGCGAAATCAATTGCGTTCGCAAACCTGCCAAGCACACCACGCATGGAATGAATTTCACGCAACACGTTGCGCGCAACAGGGTTAATGAGAGCTTCCGCGTGCGCGTGGGGCACGTCAGGGTTGAAGAAGCGTTCCATAGTGACCCCCTCTTGCAACGACCGTGGATTCGGGCGTCCAGGGTGTGGAAATGCAGAGCGATACCGGAATCGACAGGGTCGGATGTTTCAATGCTGAGAGTAAGGTTCATACCGGACGCCTTCCGTGCGGCAGCGCACATTGCGACTTGATGAACATCAGTTTCGCTGCCCTGCCGGAGTGCGGCCGCAACATACCGCGCAATACGTCGATGCGAAATCCGCCGAGTACATCGAGCCGGGCGCCGAGGCAACACCACCAGTGGGGCAATCGCGAGCCAAACGGTGAAATGGCCGTGTGGTTGCGCGTCTGAAGTCCTCAGGGACGCTATACGGTCATCCGTCCTTTCGATACGTTCTCAAGCATGGAACAGGACACCGCCAGCGGCTTCTCGTTGTTTCGCAATCACGACTTCCGCGCGTTCCTGGCTGCGCGTGCGCTTGCGTCTCTTTCCTCCCTGATGCTCGGCGTGGCGGTCGGGTGGCATGTCTATGAATTGACGGGCAGCGCGTTTGCCCTCGGCATGGTGGGGCTGGCCCAGTTCCTTCCCGCGCTGCTCCTGGCCCTGCCAGGAGGGCTCGCCGCGGACCGATTCGAAAGACGCACGATCCTGCTCCTTGGCTTTTCCCTGGAGATCGTGGTCGCGCTCCTGCTTCTTCTCATTTCCCTGGTCCCCGGCGCCCGCGCAGGCTGGATCTTCCCAGTCGTGGCCCTGATCGGCGTCGGGCAGGCGTTCATGGGCCCCGCCAGCCAGTCCCTCGTTCCCTTCCTCGTCCCGAAAGAAGACTTCCCCCGGGCCGTGGCATGGAACTCAAGCACGTTCCAGATTGCAACGATCGCCGGCCCTGCGATCGGGGGTGTGCTGTACGCTTTCGGCCCTGCGTGCGTCTATGCGGTGTCGGCGGTTTTCTACGCGAGCTCCGTTGTCCTGGTTTCCCTGATGCGGACGCGGCTGCGCGTGGCAGCCGCGGCAAAGCCGGGATTCGAGGGGCTGCTGACCGGGCTTCACTTCGTCTTCTCCCGTCCGCAGATCCTGGGCGCAATTTCACTGGACCTGTTTGCGGTGCTCTTCGGTGGAGCCACGGCACTCCTTCCCATCTACGCGCGCGATATTCTGCACGTCGGTCCCTGGGGATTGGGCCTTCTGCGGAGCGCGCCCGCGGCGGGCGCGGCGGTTGTGGCCTTCGGACTTGCGCACCGGCCCCTGGTGCGGCGCGCCGGAGCCAGAATGTTCTCCTGCGTCGCGCTTTTTGGCGTCATGACAATCGTTTTTGGCCTGTCCCGGTCCTTCCCGCTGTCCCTGGCTGCCCTGGCGGGCCTGGGCGCCGCGGACATGGTGAGCGTGGTGATACGGCAGACCCTCGTGCAGATCAATACGCCGGACGAGAAAAGAGGTCGAGTGAGCGCGGTCAGCTCTGTCTTCATCGGTGCGTCCAACCAGCTCGGTGAATTCGAGTCCGGAGTCACGGCTGCCGCTCTTGGAACCGTCCCTGCGGTCGTGCTCGGAGGCGTGGGGACCCTCGCCGTGGTCCTTATCTGGGTCTTTGTTTTCCCGCTGCTCCGGCAGGTAGATCGGCTGGACGCTGGCATGGCGGCCTGAGTTTTTCGCTGGCAAAGCCGATTAAGTTTATTACATCATAATCTTATAAATATTTCCTCAACAGGCGTGCCGAGAATTAAATAGTGTGATAGAATTGAATTATCCGCTGAGTCAACCCATTAACATAACTGCCTCGTGTCCGAGGCTGAAATACCAGGTTCGTGCCTGAGAGGACCGCACAGGAGGGTCAACATGTTCCACGGAATGAAGATATGGCAGAAGATAGCCATAGGCTTCTCCATCCCCATCGTCCTCATGGTTGCCATCTCTCTTATTGCATTGGTGCAGAACAGGCACGTCGCGAACGTGGTAGAGAACGCCGAAGCAGTAATGGGAAACGGCGGCGCCCAGGACATGATGCAGCGAATAATCGACATTCTCCAGGCCCGGGAGCAGGAAGGGGCGTACGGGCTGCAGGGCGGTTCGGGCAATCTCAAGGACGTGAGCGAACAGGTGACTGCCATCACGGCCATGGTGACCAAGCTCAGGGCCGGCGCGCTCTCCACCGCGCAGCGTGAACGGCTCCAGAAAATCCTCGATGCCACGAACGCCTTCCGCCTGGACTACCTCGCGTACTGGGCGGACCGCGGGAATGAGGCCCGGTATGCATCCGACTGGAAGGAGGCGGTGCGCGGTATCGGGGAGGCCGCAGATCGAAACGAGATTCTTCGCGTCGGTTTTTCGCGGCTGCACATCGCCGCCCTCACTTTTCTCAAGGACAAGCTGGCTGCCGGGTGGGAGAGCTACCAGGCGGCACTGGCCACGTTCGGCGCCGATGTTGCGCGCCTGACGGCAAACGCGCGAACGGCCGAGGCCGGCCGCGCGGTGCAGGGCGCCCTTGATGCCTACAACGCAGCGATGAACAGCTACAAGGGCTACTTCGACAAGGAATCCAAGGGCGCCATCGAAATGACGAAGACCGCAGACAGCATCATCTCCCTTTCCAAGGACCTGGAGCGCGAGCTCATTGCGACACAGCAGACCTCTTCGGCCCTTGCAATCCGTCTCATCTTCATTGCGCTGGGTGCCGCCGTGCTGGCCGCGGGAGCAATCGGGTTCTTCATTGCGCGGGGAATCACCGTGCCCGTGAGAAAGGCGGTCGATTTCTCCAGAGCAATTGCCCAGGGCGACCTGACCCATCAACTTGACATCAACCAGGGAGACGAAGTCGGGCTCCTGGCCCGGGACCTCCAGGCCATGTCCACAAAGCTGCGAGAGATGGTGACGACCATGCAGGACAACGCGGCGCAGGTTGCCACGAGCAGCGAGGAGATCTCCGCATCCACTTCCAACCTGGCCAGCGGCGCGGAGAGCCAGGCCTCGATGCTGGAGGAGACGAGCGCCGCCATCGAGGAGCTCACTTCCTCCATCGACCAGGTTTCCACCCATGCCAGCGCGCAGGCGGCCGCCTTCGCGGAGGGCGCCGGGTCCATGGCACAGGTGCAGAGATCGGTGGAAGAGGTCTCGGTCAGCCTTCAGCAGATTTCGAACCTCGCCCAGCAGTCCCTGGAGAGGTCGCAGCAGGGAGCGCAGGCTGCCGACCAGGTGGTGGAGGCCATCACGCTCATCTCCAAGAGCTCCGCGAAGATCGCGGGCATCGTGAGCGTGATTTCCGACATCGCAAACCAGACCAACCTGCTGGCCCTCAACGCGTCAATCGAGGCGGCGCGCGCGGGTGAGTACGGGCGGGGATTCGCCGTGGTTGCCGACGAGGTGAGCAAGCTGGCCGAGCGCAGCTCGTCTTCCGCAAAAGAGATCGAGTTCCTCATTGAAGAGAGCGTCACGAACGTCAAAAAGGGAGTGGAAAAGGCCACGGGGTCCAAACTCTCCATGGAGCAGATCACCGAGGCTGCACGAATGACCAGCGAGATGACGACCACGCTTTCCGCATCCATGAAACAACAGGTCACGGCGGTCAACGAGGTGACGAGGGTCCTGGAGAGCGTCAGCGGGATGAGCGGCGAGATATCGTCGGCCACGTCCGAACAGACCTCCAGTGCCCGCCAGGTATCCACTGCGGTGGAGAACGTCAACGAGCTCACCCAGCAGGCTGCCTCCTCTGCGGAGGAGATCTCCGCTTCGGCTGAGCAGCTCGCCGGGATGGCCCAGCAGCTCCATGGCCTTACCGTTACGTTCAAGACGATCAAGTCCGAAACAAACGGGAATGGGAACGGGCAGGCGGCACTGCCATGAGAACATCGGCGATGAAGAAACTGGCCGTCCTCCTCATGCTGCTTTCAGTTGCCGCGTTCCCACCCGGCGTCCGCGCCTCGGGAACCGGAGAAAGCAGGAATGGCGGCTTCGACAGCACTGCCTCGTGCACGGACTGCCACTCGAGCTCGAATACGAAGTACGCGGTCCTCGGCGCAAAGGCCCGGTATGAGCATTCGGGTCATAAGCTGATCGGGGACGCGCCCTACGCGAACGGCACCGGCTGTCAGAAATGCCACACGAACGAGGGATTCATTGCATTCACGCAGAAAGGTGAACCCGACCCCAAGGATTTCGTTGCGGAACCCTCTCAGCCTGGCTGTTTCACCTGCCACATGCCGCACGAGAAAGGCGATTTCAGCCTCCGCACAATAGCCCCGGTAAGACTGGAGAACGGGAAGGTATTTGACGTCGGGCACGGCAACCTCTGCGCAAGCTGCCACAAGGCCACCGCGGACGCGTCAAAGGCGGTCGCTCCGATGCCGGCTAACAAGATATTCCCTTTCTGGGGCTCTCATCACGGACCACAGGCGGACATCACGATGGGGACCAACGCCTACGAGTTCCCCGGGAAGACGTACGGCAGCTCGGCGCACAAGGACATCATGAATGACGGGTGCATCAGCTGCCACATGAGCCTGCCCACAGGAAGGGCCGGCCTCAGCATGGAGATCGGCGGCCACAGTTTCATGATTGAGGGCGATGTGCACGAAGTGAATACGCTGAATGTCTCCGCGTGCATCTCCTGCCACAGGGATGCCGCCCAGGTCCCGGGAAAGAACGTATTCAACATCATGGCGCAGGAAGACTATGACCACAACGGGAAAAAGGAGCCGTTCCAGGTGGAGGTCCAGGGGCTGCTCGATCGATTCGTCAACAAGAGCGGAACCGGCCTTTTGCAGAAACTGAACCCGCCGTTCTACAAGCCGGACGGGAGCTTCAATTTTGTGAGGTCTGACGCCGTGCGCCCTCTCGTCGAGGTGGCTGCATTCTACAACTACCGGATGATCAGCGACGACAGGAGCCGCGGCATCCACAACACGAAATACGTGATCCAGGTTCTCTATGACACCATCCAGGCACTGGATCCTGAGTTCGACGTGAGCCTGCGGCCGCAATAGAAAATCCGCGGGCCTGCGCAG
>CAYTGX010000003.1:88247-99298 GCA_964437385.1 uncultured Spirochaetaceae bacterium | reverse complement strand
GTGGACTTCGTTGACTTTCGCGCGGAAAAGCGGTCTATTCTCCGGAGTTGGGCCATGCGGGTCTTATTGGTCGAAGAAGATGCGGCAACGGCGGCGAGAATCGGCGGTCTGCTCGCAGGCGAGGGCTGCGCGGTCACGCACGCACCTACCGGGGAAGTGGCACTCAACCTGACCCGGACAGACGGCGCTTTTGACCTGCTCATGGTGGACGTCCGCGAAGGGAAGACGGGGTCTGCCCTCGCGCCGTACCTTCGAAACGAACACTCCCTGCCCGTGGTATTCATCATGTCCCTGTCCGAACGGGACGCGCTGGAATGGACTGTCCCGATTCATTGCCTGGGCTGCATCATAAAAGAGTCGCAGGACGCTGTTCTCCAATTTGCCCTCCGCGCGCTCCTCGGAAGCCTTACACCGCCAGGCTTTCGCGGATTGTTCGCGCACCATACCGCCATGCTGCTCCTCGTTTCTCCCTCGGACGGCGCCATCACGGACGCGAATGACGCGGCAGTGAAGTTTTACGGATATCCGCGGGACACCCTTCTGGGAATGAAAATATTCGACATCAATCAACTGCCCCCCGACGAGGTCAGGAGAGTGATGACCGCTGTGGGACAACAGCGCCACGCGTATTTTGTTTTTCCCCATCGCCTGGCAAACGGGGAGATCAGGCAGGTGGAAGTGTATTCCAGCCCCATCGAGATGGAAGGACAGCCGCTTCTCCTCAGCATCCTTCATGACATCACCGAGCGGAGGCAGACGCAGCGTGCCTTGAAAGTTTCTGAGGAGAAGTTCTCCCAGGCCTTCCACAGGAGCCCGGACGCGGTGACCATCAACCGGCTGGAGGACGGGCTCTATGTCGACGTCAACCAGGGCTTTACCGCCATCCTCGGCTACGAGGCTGAGGAAGTGCTGGGGCGCTCGTCCGTACAGGGAGACCTGGGCATCTGGGCGCGTCAGGAGGATCGTACCCGGTTGCTGCGCATCCTCGAGGAGCGCGGCGAAGCAGTCGGATTCGAGGCTTCTTTCCGCAGGAAGGACGGGTCGACCATCGTCGGCTTGATGTCCGCCCGGATAATCGAGATCGACGGCGTGAAACACAACCTCGCAATCACGCGGGACATCAGTGAACGCAAACGCATGGAGGAGGAGCTGGCCGAACAGAATGAGCGCCTCGCCGTCACCCTGGAGAGCATGGGGGACGGGGTGATCGCCACTGACCAGGACAAGAAGGTCCTCCTGATAAACAAGGCTGCGGAGGACCTCACCGGCTGGGAGGAGGGAAGCGCCCTGGGCCGCGGGCTGGTGGAAGTCCTCCCGATAGCGGACCGGGAGACTGGAAAACCATGTGAGGATCCGGAGGCCGTGGCACTGGCGTCGGGATTGGGCGCCGCATCCTCACATGGCGTGCTCCTCCTTTCCCGTGACGGGAGAGAGCATATCGTGGAGATCAACGGCTCCCTGATCCATGACATGGAGAGCAGGGCCATCGGCACCGTGCTCATTTTCCGTGACGTCACCCTCAGGGAAAAAATGGAAGAGAGGCTTCAGACTGCCGACAAGCTGGAATCCATCTCCCTGCTGGCCGGTGGGATTGCCCACGACTTCAACAACATCCTGACCGGGGTCCTGGGGAATCTCTCCCTGGCAGGGCTCGAGGTGCCGCGGGATTCCGAGCTGCACCAGAGACTGGATGAGGCGGAACGCGCCACCCTGCGGGCCAGGGACCTGACGCGGCAGCTCCTCACATTTGCCAGGGGCGGGGCTCCCGTCAAGAGGCTCACGCGCGTGGACAGGGTCGTGCGGGAAGCCGCCGTTTTTGCCGCGCGCGGCTCGGCAGCGTTTGTTAGTGTCGAGGTGGCGGATGATCTCTGGCCTGCCGAAGTGGACGAGGGGCAGGTCGGGCAGGTCATCCGGAACATCGTGATAAACGCGGTCCAAGCCATGCCATCGGGGGGCGGTATCACGGTGAGCATGAACAACACCGCGGTGGAACCGGAGAGCGCCCATCCGCTCCCGCCAGGGCCTTATGTCAGGATCGCTATCCGGGACGAGGGAATCGGCATCCCGGACAAGCTCCTCAAGAAGATCTTCGACCCGTACTTCACCACAAAGCAGGCCGGCAGCGGCCTGGGGCTCGCGACCTCGTATTCGATCGTCAGGAACCACCAGGGACACATCGAGGTTTCGTCCGTGCCCGGCGAGGGAAGCACATTCGTCATATATCTGCCCGCATCAAAAGACGGAGAGGTGTCGCGGGAAGCCCAGGAGACCCTCGAATCCTCGATCAGGGGCAGGAAGGTCCTGGTCATGGATGACGAAGAGAAAGTGCGCACAATCGTCATTCAGATGCTCAAGGTGCTCGGATTCCCCGCAACCGGAGCCCGTGACGGAGCGGCTGCCCTGGAGCTTTTCGAAACGGCCCGGCAGGATGGCACCCCCTATGATCTTGTCATCCTGGACCTGACCATAGCCGGGGGCATGGGGGGCAGGGAGGCGATGGCCGGCCTGCTGGCACTGGATCCGCGCGCGCGGGTCGTCGTTTCTTCCGGCTACTCGAACGATCCCATCCTGGCAAACTACCGCGAGTACGGTTTTCGCGCCGTGCTGCCCAAGCCGTACATGATGAAAGACCTGACCCGGGTCCTGCGCGAGGTGTTCGAGGGATGATGCGGAAAGGAGCAATGGATGGGCAGGCCGATCATCTTCGAGGCATGCGTGGATTCTGTGGATGCGGCAGCAGCCGCGCAGGAAGGTGGAGCGGACAGGGTGGAGCTGTGCGCGGACCTGCTGGAAGGAGGTTGCACGCCGAGCGCCGGCGTCATCCGGCTGGCTAGGGAGCGCCTGACCATCGGCCTGCACGTCATTATCCGGCCCCGGGGCGGGGACTTCTGCTATTCGGAAAACGAGATGCGGGCCATGGCAATGGACGTGGAGTTCGCGAAAGAAGCAGGGGCAGACGGCGTAGTGGTGGGGATCCTCAGGGAGGATGGCACGGTGGACACCGCGCGGACAGGAGAGCTGGTTCGCCGCGCCCGGCCCATGGCAGTCACCTTCCACCGCGCCTTTGACATGACCCGTGACCCCTTTGCCGCGCTGGAGGCCCTGGCTGCGCTGGGGATCGAGCGCGTCCTCACCTCCGGGCAGGAGGCCACCGCATTCGAAGGGGCAGACCTGATCGCGGATCTCATTGCGCGCGCGGCCGGCAGGATCATCGTCATGCCCGGCGGGGGAATCACCGAACGCAACGCGGCAAAGGTCCTGCAGCGGACGGGTGCGACGGAAGTGCATGCCGCCGTGATCTCCTCGACGGATGGACGGATGCGCTTCCGGAACGAGCGCTGTCACATGGGGGGAGAGCTGCGGCCGCCGGAGTTCGCTCTCAGCGTCACGGATCCCGGCGCTATCCGCCGGCTGGGGGCGGCCCTGGGCTGAAAGGCCCAGCCCGCGCTGCCACTATTGGCCGAGACCTGCGAGGGTCTCCCGAACGTTCTTCAGATCGTTCTGCTGGCTCAGTGTCAGGCCGGAGACATTCTGGAGCTTCGAGATCACGAACTGGCAGAGCTGGCGCCCCTCGGCCCGGTCCGAAATGGGCGGGATTGAGACGATCCCCTCGTAGAAAAAGTTCCTTTCGACCAGGTCGCTCGCCGCTTTGAACTTCTGCGCTTCATTCGCATGCTCTTCGGCGCGTTTTTCACTCGACCAGTCGCTCCAGGTAGTCGGATTGAGCCTGGAGCCCGGAAAGGGCCAGCGTGAAGAAGGCGCCGACAGCCAGGAGCTTGTTCATGATTGCCCTCCCTGACCTGGCTCCTATTCCGGCAGCGTCTCCCCGACTGCCTGGCGGAGCGCGTACTCACTCAGCACTTCCTTGTACATGGCGGCCAGGTTTGAGAGGTTCGCGGTTTCCAGCGCGGTCTGCGCATCCAGGTACTCCAGGTTGCTGATGACGCCGATGTCGTATTGCACCTTTGCAACGTCCACCATCTGGCGCGCCTGGTCCAGCGCACCCGCAGATATCTGAACCTGCTGCCGAGCCGCCCGCACGTCCTGCGCCGCCTGGAGGACCTGGGTTGTCGCGTTCAACCTCGCGGCGGAAGTGTTCTCCTTGGCGCCTTCCAGCTTCTTGCGGGCCTCTTCCTGATTGCGCTCCTGGAGGAATCCCTGGAAGATGGGAACGTTCACCTGCACGCCGGCCACCCAGTTGAAAACCGGGACATTTATGTCGGGGAGGCCGCCATTCTTGTATCCCACGGAGGCGTGGGCCGAGACGGTTGGCCAGTGCGAGAGGGATGCCAGGCGCCGGTTGAGGCCTGCAGCGTCCTCTGCCTCGACCGCCTGGCGCACGTCTGTCCTTTTCTGCAGCGCGGAATTGACCAGGGACGCATCGTCGCCAGGCGCTGTGCCGGGCAGGAAATCGCCGCTCAACACGATGTCGGAAGAGGGGTCCAGCCCTGTGAGCTGGCAAAGCGCGATCTTCTGCTTCTGAAACTGGCTCTCCACGTCCGTTCGCTGGCTCTGGAGCGTTGCCATTCGGACCTGCGTGCTCAGGTCCTCAAGCCGTGTCGCTGAGCCGGTATCTTCCCTCACTTTGATGACCTGCAGGTGCTGCTGGAGGTTCTCATACTGCTCGCCCAGCGCCTTGTCCTGCCCCTGGAGGAAGAGCACGGTGTAGAACACCTGGACCGTCTGGTAGGAAATCGCCGTCGTGACCTGGTCCACCCCGATGCGCGCCGAAGCAAGCCCGCTCCGCGCAAGCCTGACCTGCATCTCCCTCCTTCCGAACTGGGTGATCACCTGGTTGAAGCCGACATTGAAGTCCCAGTTGTTGAGGGGAACCAGGGAGAACGGGGCTTCGAGGAGACCCTTGTACGCGGCGGGGACCTGCGACGCCAGGGAGGGAGGCAGCACAGAGGCGATGGCAAAGCTCTCGTCCGAAAGTCGATTGTACGATGCGGTCCCACTCACCATGGGGAAGTAGGCGCTCTGTGCCTCTCCCACCCGGGCCCGCGCGGCTTCCACCGCGTCCAGAGCCTGGCGGATCAGCGGCTGATTCGTTTTCGCGCGCGCCACCGCCTGCTCCACGGTGAGGGTCACCGCGGAGGCGCCGGCGGCGGTGGAAGAGCCGTCAACAGTGGACTGGGCGGAGAGGCCGAGTGCCACAAACATGAAGATGATCACGCCGGCTGTCGGGACGATCCGTGCCCTGAGAGCGAGCTTCGAGCTCCCGATCATTGGGCCACCTCCATCCCGTCCGCGAGCGCACTGACGTTCGAAATCGCCACGGAATCCGAGACGGCAAGCCCTGAAATCACCTGGACCTCGGAGTCATTTCGGGGACCCAGATCGACCGTTCTCGCCTGCACCTTGCCCTCTGCAACCACGAAGACGCTGGCGCGCCCGTCCTGGTTGTCCCGCACCGCGCTGAGGGGAATGAGGACCCCATCGGAGCCGTTCCAGGTGAAGGACGCTTTGGCCGTCATGCCGGCAAGGAGTCTTCCGTCGTTCTTCAGGCTCACCACGACAGGGAAGTACTGCCCGGTCGAGGCCGCGATGGGTCCGACCTGCTCCACGCGTCCCGAGTAGCTGTTCGCGGAAAGTGCATCCACTACGACATTCACCTTGCCGCCCACCATGATGCGCACCACGTCTTCCTGGGACACGTTGCCCTGGAGCTTCAACGTGGCCACGTCCGCAACGGAGAACAGCGGCGAGGTGGTCGACGTGATCTCCCCGGGATTGATGTTGCGGTTGGTCACGATCCCGCTGATGGGGCTCGTGATCGTGCTGTTGGAGATCTGCACCTTGATGAAGTTTACCTGTGCGCGCGCCTGGGCAAGACCTGAGCCGGTAATAGTCTGGTACTGGCGGTTGGAGTTTTCATACGCGGTCTTTGCGAGATCCAGCTTGGTCTGGGCGTCATCGAGCTGGCTCTGGGTGACCACCTTGGTATCCAGGAGCGTCTTTGTCCGTTCGTACGTACGCTGGGCCATTTCCAGATTCAACCGGGCCGTTTCCACTCCGTTCTTCACCTGTACGCCCTGGTCCCCGACGCCCTCGGCAGCCGCTTCGGCCACAGCGAGCTGCGCGTTGAGCTCCTTGGTATCGATCTGGACCAGGAGCTGGCCGGCCTTCACCTTGTCCCCGACGTCTTCGGTGACCGTTGTGGCCTGCCCGGCCATCTTGGCGAATATGTTCACCGTATGGTTCGGCACGAGGACTCCCGAGAACTCGACATGTCTCACGATCCGGCCCGCATGCGCAGGGGCCGTCTTCACGCTGATGCGCGGCGCGTATTTCGGCGCGCAGCCCATGAGGCCCACCGCCAGGACCGCGGCCATGGCGAGGGCTCCCCTCTGTACTGTTCGAGCTTTCACTCTTTCACTCCTTTGTTCGTTTCATTGACGGAAATCCTGACGGCCGCATTCATGCCGACCATGAGCCGTGCGTCTCCCTGGTCCAGGATGCTCACTTTGATAGGGATCACCTGGATGACCTTCGTATAGTTGCCTCCGCTGTTCTGCGCGGGCATGAGGGAGAACGTCGACGAGGTTGCGCGACCGATGGTCTGCACCCGCCCGTGGAAGGTTTTTCCGTGGAATGCATCCACCTCCACGTCTACCGGCTCGCCCACCTTCACGCGCGTGATGTCCCCTTCCTTGATGTTCGCGCTGAAATAGAGATTGTCCGTATCCGCGATCATCGCCAGGGACATCCCCGGAGCGGCAAGCTCACCGACGACGCCGGTGGAGAGGATCACCTGGCCCCCTATGGGCGCTTTCAGGACCGCCTTCTCCGCGACAACCCCTGCCACCGAACCCATGGCCTGCGGGTTCAGTGCGCCCGAGGTGAGTGCCGAGCCCAGGTCCTGCCTTCCCAGCACGTCATCCTTGGCGACCATGTCCCCTTCCCTGACCCGCCACTCCAGCAGTTTGCCGACGATCTCGGGGCTCACGGAGACGACGTCCGCCGCCACACGGGCGTCATCCGTTGCGACGTAGCGAGCCCCATGGTACGCGTAGAAGCCCACAATGCCTGCAACGGCCAGGACGGCGATGGCAAGGACGATGATGATGATGTTTCTTCGTGACATGAATGTTCCTTTCCTTTGATGTATGTACGCCCGGTTCTATTCGGCCACAGCCGCCGCACGCGCAGTGCCCGTCTTGCCCTTCTTCAGGAAGAGAGCGGGGATGATTGCGATGACGGTGATGAATGCGGTGATGAGGAACACGTCGTCGATGGCGTTCACGAACCCTGTCTTGATCGCCATCCCCTGGAGAAATGCGAGCGCCATGCCGCGGCCTTTTACGCCTCCCCCCATCAGTGCCCCCGCGTGGGACAGGGCATTCATGGCCGCGGGGTTCCCCGGGTTGACGGTCCACGCGAGCCATTGTCCATGGAGCACCTGCCGTGTAGTGAGCACCGAGGTGAGCAGCGCGATCCCGAAGGAACCGGACACCCTCTGGATGATGTTCGTGATCGCGGAGGCACGGCCGACGAGCTCGGTGGGGATCTCCACCATGGCCGCGGTCTGGGCCGGCATCATTGCCAGGGGCATGACGAGCCCGCGGAGCATTGTCCATGCAATGATCGTCCCGGTGGCGGTGGCGAGGTTCAGGTAGTGGAAAAGCCAGGAAATGAAGACCATCAGAAACATCCCGGTCAGCGCGAGGAGCCGTGGGCCGATCTTGTCAAAGAGCCTGCCGACAACAGGCATCATCACTGCCGAGACCAGCGCGCCGGGCATCATCAGGAGCCCCGTCTCCATGGCACCCAGGCCCCGGAAGGTCTGCAGGAACAGCGGCAGGAAGAAGAGCGCGGAAAACATGACGATGTTCGTGACAATGACGATGAGATTTGCCATGGTGAAGGACCGGTATTTGAACACCCGCAGGTCAAGGAGCGGATTCGCCGCGGTGAGCTCGAGGTAGATGAACAGCACGAAGGCGAAGAAGCTCACGACGAACAGCAGGACGGTCGGCTCCGCGTCCCATCCCCAGTCGGAGCCCTTGGTAAGGGCAAGCAAAAGGCAGAACAGCGCCACGGCGGAGGTGACGCCGCCAGCGATATCCAGCCGCCCCGGGTGCTTCGACTGGAACTCCGGCAGGAAGAAGAAGGCGAGCAGAATGCCGAGCACCCCAACCGGCAGGTTGATCGTGAAGATCCACCGCCAGTCGACGTACTCCACCAGGTAGCCGCCCAGGGTCGGGCCGATGGCAGGGGCCACCAGAAGCGCGATGCCGAAAATTCCCATGGCGCTCCCGAACTGCGTCTTGGGCACCATGCGGAATATCATGGCCATGGTTGTCGGCATGATCATTCCACCGCCCACGGCCTGGATGACCCGGGCGACTACGAGCGAGTTCAGGTTCCACGAGAAACTGCAGAGCATCGAGCCCACGACAAAGGCGCCCATGGAAACGATGTACAGGCGCTTGAATCCCATCCGGTCTCCAAGCCAGCCCGAGAAAGGGATGACGACGCCGAGTGCGAGCATGTAAATAGTGCTCACCCACTGCACCTCCGAGGCCCCCACGTTGAACACGTTCATCATGGTGGGGATGGCCACGTTCACGATGCTCGTGTCCAGGATGGACATGAAAGCGCCGATCAGTGCGACAAGGACCGGTGTGATCCAGTGGGACATGGGCCTCTCAGCCACCTCTTCGCCATGGCCGGCCGCCTGGAAAGGCGCGGATTTCGGGGCGCCCGGCTTGGCGCGTACCCGTTCACTCATTTGTCGCTCTCTTCCTGCTCGAGGCACTCCAGGACCGCTGCCAGGTCGCTGCCCAGCCGCTCTCGAGTATTCTGCGGCAGGCCGTGAAAGGCCTTCTCAAGGGATCTGGAGCTGGCATGCTTGAGATTGCGGACCAGCTCGCCGAGCTTCTCCGTGCCCTTCATCACCACCGCCCGCCGGTCGTCGGGATCCCGGTCACGTTCGAGCCAGCCGCCCTCCACCAGCCGATCGTACATCCCGGTGAGCGTGCTCGGTGGGACGCCGAGCATGTCGGCGATTACAGTCGCGCGGCACGCCCCGGTGTGATGGGCTTTCCAGAGCACCGCCATCTCGGTGATCGACAATCCTTCCTTCTGCGCAAACGGCGTAAGGCGCTTCCCGATTTTTCTGTTGATATTCCAAAAGAGTTCGACCAGGCCGATCTCATTCATGCGAGCCTCCGTACGAAACGATATTCGAAACAGCAATATTCGATAAAATAATATTCGCTTCCGAAATAGTCAAGGTCTGCTATTCGGCTACCGCGGCCCCGCGCGCCTTGCCTTTCTTCAGAAAGAAGGCAGGGATGACAGCGACGACCGTCACGACAGCGGTAATGAGGAAGACGTCGTCGATGGCGTTCACGAACCCTGTCTTGGCGGCCATCCCCTGGAGAAATGCGAGCGCCATGCCGCGGCCCTTCGCGCCTCCCCCCATCAGGGAGCCCGCATGAGCAAGGGCATTCATGGCCGCGGGGTTTCCCGGGTTGACGGTCCACGCGAGCCATTGTCCGTGGAGCACCTGCCGTGTGGTGAGCACCGAGGTGAGCACGGCGATCCCGAAGGAGCCGGCCACCCTCCCGATGATGTTCGTGAGGGCCGAGGCCCGGCCGACGAGCTGGGTGGGGATCTCCACCAGGGCGGCGGTCTGCGCGGGCATGTTCGCAAGGGGCATGACGAACCCGCGCAGCATCGTCCACAGAATGATCGTCAACGTGGCAGTAGCGAGGTTGAGATAGTGGAAAAGCCAGGAGACGAAGATCAGCATGAGAATGCCTGCAATCGCGAGTGGCCGGGGGCCGATCTTGTCGAAGAGCCTTCCCTGGATGGGCATGATGAGCCCCGATATGAGCGCACCGGGCATCATCAGGAGACCCGTCTCCATGGCCCCCATGCCCCGGAAGGTCTGCAGGAACAGCGGCAGGAAGAAAATCCCGGAGAACATGACCATATTCGTCACGAAGACCATGAGGTTCGCCATGGTGAAGGACCTGTATTTGAATACGCGCAGTTCGAGCAGCGGGTTTTCCGCGGTCAGCTCCAGGTAGATGAACAGCACGAAGGCGAAGAAGCTCACGACGAAGAGAAGGACTGTTTGCTCCGCATTCCATCCCCAGTCGGCGCCCTTGGTGAGGGCAAGCAGGAGGCAGAACAGCGCAGCTGCGGAAGTGACGCCACCGGCGACGTCCAGCCGTCCCGGGTGCTTCGACTGGAACTCCGGCAGCACGAAGAGGGCCAGGAGAATGCCGATTACTCCCACTGGCAGGTTGATCGTGAAAATCCACCGCCAGTCGACGTACTCGACCAGGTAGCCGCCCAGGGTCGGGCCGATTGCGGGGGCCACCATGAGAGCGATGCCAAGAATACCCATTGCGCTCCCTACCTGGGATTTGGGGACCATGCGGAAGATCATCGCCATGGTCGTCGGCATGATCATTCCTCCGCCCACGGCCTGTATGACCCGGGCGACTACGAGCGAGTTCAGATTCCACGAGAGGCTGCAGAACATCGAGCCCACGACGAAGGCGCCCATGGACAAGATGTACAGGCGCTTGAAGCCGATTCTGTCTCCCAGCCATCCCGAGAAGGGAACGACCACGCCGAGTGCGAGCATGTAAATCGTGCTCACCCACTGCACATCGGAAGTTCCGACGTTGAACACGTTCATGATAGTCGGGACAGCCACGTTCACGATGCTGGAGTCCAGGATGGACATGAAAGCGCCGATGAGCGCAACAAGGACCGGTGCGATCCAATGGGACATCGGCCTCTCAGCCACCTCTTCGCCATGGCCGGCCGCCCGGAAAGGCGCGGATATACGGACACCCGGCTGGGCGCGTGCCTGCTTGCTCATTTGTCGCTCGCTTCCTGCTCAGTCTCTGGAAAGGGTGATATTCGAAACAGCAATATTCGATAAGATAATATTTCGCTTCCGAATTAGTCAAGAGGGTCCGGCCGGAGTGCCTTCCGCGGTACGCCGCGGAGTTGGATGCACGTCAGGCGTCCCGTAGACAGGATGTCGAGGGGCGCCGAGTGCAGGGATGCACGTCAGGCGCCCC
>CAYTGX010000003.1:38477-88147 GCA_964437385.1 uncultured Spirochaetaceae bacterium | reverse complement strand
CCCGTAGACAGGATGTCGAGGGGCGCCGAGTGCAGGGATGCACGTCAGGCGCCCCCCCGTCGTCCCGTTGACACTCCTGCGCGTCCACACCACCATGGTGGCTCGCGGGGGAGACCAATATGGGAGAGAGCCCTGCACCGAGGACGAGGAGCGTGGAGGGCGATGGCAAGTGAAAAAACAGTCGGGCCCGCGTGCGGATGCCGCCCTTCGGGCGGCGAGTGCGAGTACAAGTCGCGCTGATCATCTGAAGCTGCTGCGAAGCGCCGTGAAAAACGTGCTCGCGTTCGACCCCGCGCTGCGCCCGCTATCCACGGACGGCACGCCGGGAGGGCTCATCGAGTTCCCGGCGCGCGAGAAGCGGGAGTTCATCATCATCGGGGACCTGCACGGCAACCACAAGAATCTCCGCGCCATCCTCAATGACGGGGACAACATGTCGAAGATCCAGCATGACAAGGCCGTGCTCCTCTTCCTCGGAGACGCTGTGCACAACGACAGGAGCGGCTTCGTGTACGAGATGGAGTCCTCGATCGAGATCATGGACATCATCATCGGCCTGATCAACGAGTATCCGCAGAATGTCATCTACATCCTGGGCAACCACGACTCGTTCCAGCCGGAGCTTTCCAAGATGGGCATCCAGCAGGGGCTCATCTACCGCGACGCGCTGCTGAAGGCGCGGGGAAAGCAGTACGTCGAGGCCATGCAGGAGCTTTTCGACGCCCTGCCCCTGTTCGTCATCCATCGTTATTTTCTGGCCGTGCATGCAGGACCGGTCCGGGGGGGCTCGACACGCACCGAGCTGATCAACGTGCGCCACTTCACGAATCTCGTCTGGCAGGTCACCTGGAACCGCCTGAACGAAACGCGCTCCACGCCGAGCCTCAAGGAATACGGTCCCGAGGACCTGGAGGAAACGCGGAGGCTGCTGGGCTGCCCGCCGGAGATCCCCATTTTCGTCGGCCACAACCCCATGTGGAAGTGGGGAGAGGAGGATTCCATCTGGATCGACCCGCTGGGCACCCCCCACCACGTCATCCTGTATGCCACACTCGAGACGAAATGCCCCTACCTCTCCGTGAAGAGCTCGTTCACCTACACGGTGAAGTACGCGGACCTGGGGCTTGTGCCGCGGCGGTTCGTGCTCGACGATTATCACTAGCGGCTCGGCCCGGGTGGGAGCACGTGCAATGAAGCATTTCGACTATACCGATATCCCCGCTTTCCTGCATGACAAGGAGCTCATCAGCCTCCTCTGTGCGGACCGCAGCTATCCCGAGCTGCGGGAGCGGTTTCTTGTCGATGATTTCCTCTCTCTGGACCCCGGCATCAAGATCCCTTTCTTTGCCGAGGTCCGTGACTATACCGGCGCCCGCGAGCGGGACGGCCCGCACGCCTCCTGGATCGTCAAGGAGATTGCCGGAGAAGACTCTCTGGGAGCTGCCATGGGCTCCATCTGCTTCTTCCTGGACTTCTTCACCCGGTCGGTCTCCGCTCCCGCGGTGGTCACGCGGATAGGGGGAAAGCTGTTCAAGGCGAGCAAGATCATCACCAAGGCGGAGCAGCTCACGGGGGCAAACTACACCGAGATCCCGCAGTTGAAGGAGCAGCTCCTGCTGGACCTCGTGAACCGCTGGATCTACTGCGACGAGGACAGGAACCCCAACAACTACATGATTCGCTACAATTCACGCGGTGACCAGGTGGTCATTGCCATCGACTTTTCCAACGTCGATCTTCTTTTCCCCGGCACCAAGATCAAGGGCCGGGCAGGAAAGTTCGGGTGGGAGAGGATGGAAAAAACGCGCTACCTGACTCCCCTGAAAGCTGAGCACTTTCACGGCTACGACATGGAGTTCTTCGGCATGCGTTTTGACGCATTTGCGAAGGTGGGACGCAAAATGCTGTTGGAGCTCTGCAAGGAGTGCCTCCGGTTCCAGCCCCGTCACGCTGCACAGGCAAAGACTGTGACGGACAACCTCCTGAAGCGCATCGAATATGTCCGCACCTACTTCAGCAGCCAGTTCCCGAAAGTCGCCCGCTCTTCTGAAAAGGACAAGTACCGCGACATGGGGAACACGTTCACGAGCATTTACAAGGAGAAGTAGCAAACTGCGCAGGCTCGCGCAAGGGGAGCGAGGCCGCGGCCGGGTGTGAAGGGCGCCGAGCCCTATTCGTACGTGTGGTCCGGCGGGATTCCGAAGCTCGGTGATTTTGCCTTTTCGAGGATCACTTCGGTGATGGACTGGCTCAAGCGGCGCGTGTTGTCGAAGAAGTCGGACCGGATCCTTCCCGCCTGCGTGGCAAGGTTGCGCTTGTCCACATTCGGCTCCTGCGGCCGGTCCAGGTCTGAGAAACAGCCCAGCACGTCGAGGATTGCCCTGTTCAGCGGCCAGTCCTGGTCCTGGCTTTCATCGAGGAATTTGCCCAGGCTGTTCACGTGCTCGGTGGTCACGGGGAAGAGCTGGTAGCCCTCCTCCGGAGAGGAATAGACCCTGAAGAGGAATCCCAGGAACACGCGCAGGGACTTTTCGTAGATCTCGTTGCTCTTGAGCTGGCCGAACGTCTCGAAACATGCCTTCACGATGAACGGGTTGGGGACCACGCATTCGAGGTATGTCTCCGGTACGTGTCCATCCAGGAGTGCCTCTATGGCGAAGCGATTGTTGCTGGCCAGCATCTCGATGTAGAGCGGGTAGTTGTCGCTCGTGATGCCGAGCCTGTTCAGAAAGCTCGCATACGCCCACAGGGCGTCGGCGGCCGGGGTCGTCTTTGCGTCAAGGACTTCCGTGATTGCGCGGAACTTCAGGAAATCGACCGCTTCCTGGGTGATGTGGCCGACCCTGACCTCGTCCCTTATTTTCTGGATATCCATCGAGCCCGCCTTGCCTTACGACGTTGCGTCATGCGCGCCGCGGGGAGCGAGCCCCCCGCGGCTTGCGTTCTTCAGGACGATTTCTTGCGCGAGGAACCGCTGCCCTCGGAAGCCTTTTTTGCCGCTGCGGCAGGCGCCGCCGGCTCCTTGCTGGTGGACTGCCCGCGCGAGGAGACGCGGATGTTGATCTGCTCCTTGGCGACCTTGTCCTCCTGGGCGAGCCGCGACTTGGTGAACTCCACGGTTCCGCGGGGCGCGACCTCGAAGTCCTTGTAGCTCATCCGTGCCAGCAGGACAGGCGGGATGACCTCGTTCAGGTGCTTCGTGCTGTCGAAGAAGAAGTTACGGATCTCATTGGAGTGGATTGCCACTTCTTCCATGTGGCGGTTGGTGGCATCCAGCCCCTCGAGCTCAGCGACCTTTTCCAGGATGTCCAGGATGCAGCGGTTCAGTGAGTCCTCCTGGCCTGCTTCCTCGTCAAGGTGCTTGCCCAGCGCGTTGAGGTCCGAGACGCTCACGGGGTAGATCTTGAAGCCGTCTATCGGGACAGTGTACGCGGCCTGCAGGATTCCCAGGACCACGGAGAGGGATTTTGCGTACAACCCTCCCGGGTGCCTCTCTGCCAGCAGGTTGAATGATGCGGTGAGAAGCTGGGTGTTGGGCTGGATGGAGCTGAAGAAAAGGAACGGGTCGCGCGTGCCGATGAGGGCGTCGATGACCCAGTGGTTTCCGATTTCCAGCACCTTGATGAACAGGGGGTAGTTCTCCCCGGTCAGCCCGGTCTTGTTCAGGAAGTGGGCGTACGTGATGGCGGATTCCACAGCCTCCGGCGTGCGGCATGCAAGGATGCCGTTCAGCATCAGGTTCTCGATGGCAGCGATGTCCGTTGCCGTGTAATTCTTGGTTCTGTCAAGGATGACCATTTCGTTCCTCCCTAGTCCTGGAACACAGTGCCCGGCAGAACCTCTTTCACGAGGTAGTCGGACTTGACGAGGAGGACCTGCGGAATGGCATCCTCCATCTTGCGTCTCTTGTCGAAGTAGTTGCCGCGGATCACGTTGCACTGCCGCGCGAGCAGCTCCATCTCCGCGTCCCCCTGGCCCTCCAGAGAGGCGAGGCGGTCCAGGATGTCCAGGATGGCCCTGTTGACCGATTCGTCCTGGCCTTTTTCCTTGTTCAGGTGCTTGCCCAGGTTGTTCACGTCATTGATCGTGACCGTGTGGATCTTGTAGCCGTCCTTGGCGTAGCTGTACGCGGCCTGCATAGCGCCCAGCACGATGGCGAGCGTCTTGGGATAGATGCCCCCCGGGTGCCAGTTGGTCAGAAGCCGGAAGCACGTGGACACCAGGTGCTTGGTGGGCTGGATGGGCGTCAGGAACAGGAACGGGTCCGTCGTGCCCAGCAGCGAATCAATGACGAAATGATTCTCCATTTCCAGGAGCTTGAGGAAGAGCGGGTAATTCTCGTTCGTCAATCCGCTCTTGCGCAGGAACGACGAATACGTGATCGCCGCTTCCACCGCGTCCGTGGTCCGGCACGCGAAGATGTTGTTGATGATGTGGTTCTCGATCCGGAAAATCGACTGCTCTGACCACACCTCCTTGTTGAACTCGTCCAATTGGGACATGCTGTCTCCTCCTATCTCCCCGTTTTTTTTGGCTCAGCGAATTTCTTGAGTTTCCTAGGATGAATTGTCGATTCCAGGTAATTCCCCCGCGTAAGAATCTCCGCGGGCATGACGCTCGTCATGGAGCGCCGCTTGTCGAAAAATGCGTTGCGGATGGCCGTGGCATGGGAGGAGTTCTTGTCCACCGCGGGATCCTCGTTGTTGATCGAGCGATGCTCCGCCATGTCGGCCAGGATGTCGAGAATGAACCGATTAATGGGCTCCGTCTGCGGTTTGGACTTGTCCAGGAACTTGCCCACCGCGTTCACGTCCTCGATGGTCAGGCGGTGCAGGGCATATCCTTCACGGGCACTGTGGTAGGCGCGGTAGAGGATGCCGAAGATCAGCTCGAGGGTCAGGTCGTTGACCCCGCCGGGCAGGTACGTGCGCAGAACGTCGAAACAGAACTCGATGATATAGGGATTGGGCTGCACACGGGTGAAGGTGTCGAAGGCCTTGTCCTTCCCGATCAGGGCTTCTATGACATGACCGTTCTCATTGCGGAGTATCTCGAGGAAAAGGGGGTAGTTGTCGGCGTCGAGCCCCTGCTCGTTCAGGTGGCGCGCATATTCCATGGAGGCCTCGACTGCCTGAGGGGTGTCGCACTTCAGGAAACGCGACACGGCCTGCACCTGCAGGTCGAACAACTCTTCCTCGCTCCAGAATTTCAATATTGGAAATTGGAGCATTTCATTCCCCGCGTCCGCACCCTGCCGGGCGCTCTATTGGTGACATATGACAGAAGATACTGCCTATCAAAAGAATTTCCCATAAGTATTCTTAATCCTATGCAAATTTCCGCGCAAATCAAGGTTTTTGACGATCATCTCTTATCGTCGCCTGCGTGTCGGTTTTTTATTCGTCGAACGGCGTTGCGCCGGGCGTGAGGGACCCTTCGCCTGCTTCGCCTGCTTCGCCTGCTTCGCCTGCGTCGCCTGCGTCACGGCGGCTGGCCTTTCGCTCCAGAGAAAGCTGCGCGGACCTGTCGGCGCGCGGGCCGGCTCCTGTACAAGGAGGACGTCAGGGAGGGAGTCGACCATCTTCTTGGTGTGGTCGAAGTAGGCCATGCGGATGTCGTTCGCCTTGATGCCCACCCGGACCGTGCTCTTGTCCTCGCTGTCGATGGCGATGGAGTAGATATCCAAAAGGATGTCCAGGAGCAGCCGATTGCGCGCCTCCAGCTGATCCCTCCCTTTGTCGATGTGCTTGCCGATGCTGTACACGTCCGACATCGTGAGCGGGTAGATCTTGTAGCCGTCCTTTGACGTCTTGTATGCGTTCTGCACCACGCCCATGAGGGCCAGCAGGGCCTTCTCCGACAATTCGTTGCCTGTGTATTTCGCAAGCACCCGGAAGGTCTCCCTGAGCAGGAACCAGTTCGGCTTGATCGGTGCGAAAAGGAGGAACGGGTTGCGGGATCCGACGAGCACATCGATCACAAACGGGTTGTTCGTTTCCAGGAGCGTGAGGAACAGCAGGTAATTGTTGTTCGTCATGCCTTGGGCGCTGATGAGCTGGGCCAGTGCGGCCGCGGCGTCCACCTGCTCAGGGGTCGCGCAAAGAATGACGGTCCGGGTCAGTGCCAGGAGCGCATAGCGTATCCTTTTGCGGTACCCAAGGGCGGTCGAGCGCTTTTTCCCTTCAGTCTTGTACCGTGTGATTTTGGTGAGCACTCTGTTTCCCCGCATCGGTCCTTCTTTGTTATTCTCGGCCTCGAAGGGCATAATCATTACGCTGCGCCGCCGGTGAACGGCTCCCTGAACAGGTATTCTGCGGCTTTCTTGACAAAAACAGGGCCGGAAAGTAAAGTCTGTTGAAACGCGCATGAGATGTCACGCGAGACCGGTGCTTCAAATCGGCTCAATGTCCTCTTCGATACCCTCCTGAGCGGCCGCGGGGCAGATCCCGCAGACACCCTGGACCGTATTTCACGTCTTCTCACACCCGAGCGCGCAGCGGTCGGGCTCCGACAATTCTCCCGCCTGCTTCGAGAGGCAGGCGCCCTCACCGCGGAAACCTCCCTCCGTGCGGCCTGCGTTATGCACATGGGCGCCATGCCTGCCCACCGGATCGTGCAGTTTCTTTCAATAAGCCTGCCGGGCGGGATAAGCCTTTCCCAGTTCGAGCTCGCTGTGCGGTTCATGTTCAGCGGAACCGCTCCCGTGCCGGACAATATGCTGTATGATCTCACCCAGTACACGTATCTGGAAAGAAGACTGCTCGTACAGCGGAGCGTCGAGCTCTCTGATCGGCTGACCCGGTCCATGACGCCGGATATGCTTCTTTACCTTTACCTCCTCTCCCTTCGGGAGGACCTGAGCAATGAAAACGTCCATCTCATCCTTCTGATCCTCAGGATCTGTTTTCCCGCGCTGAAGATTCCACACACCACGCGCGGCATTTCTCCGGCAGAGGAGAACGAAATCGCCGAGGCATGGAAAAATGTCGAACGGAGCGCACGCTACGCGGAGGCCTTGGGAGCGCCTGCATTGCGGGCAAGACGGAAGGACAGGACGGCGCGCGAGTCCGCATCCTTCTTCCTCGACAAGTACTTCGCGGACGGCGCCCAGGAAACGGCGGCAGAAACGGCGCGCAAACCGGGCGGGCCTGCAGGCCCGAAGACTGCGCCGGGCACCGGCGCACGAGCCGCTGCGGACGTGAGCATCGGGACCCCTGTGGCACGCGCCGCAGGAACCGCCGGCGGTGGGACGTATGCAGGCACCGCCGCAGGGACGCGGCTGCGCGGCGGGGCAAAGAAGGGGGCTGGAGCTGCTCGCCGCGGCGTCGGCGTGTCCGGCCGTAGCAGCAAGCCCGTGCCGCAGATGAGCAGCGGCAGACCCGCCGCGGCCGCCTCTGCCTCGCCGCCAGCGCCCTCCGGGTACAGCCGCGCTGATGCAGCGGTCCGGCTTCGGCTGGCCGCTCCGTTTGGCCTGGCCGCCGCCCTCCTCATTGCGGTGATCGTGGCGGATCACCGGCTGCCGGATTGGCAGGGTCCCCGAACCCAGCCCCCTTCTCCGGCAGTCGCGCCGATCGGGCAGCCGGACAGTCGGCCAGGTCCGGCTTCCACATCCCGCACCGTGCAAAAGGGCGACAGCCTGTGGAAGATCTATCGCTCTCTCCAGAGCGAAGGAGCGCTGGATACCGGGTGGAAGGACTTTCTCCGCGGCATGACCGCGCGCAATGACATCCGCGATCCTGATGCCATTTTCCCGGGAAACGTGCTCACCATCACGACCGGGAAGAAGTAGAGTCCTTCAGGTCAGCATCTATCGGAGACGACTTGATGAGATCCGTCAGGAGCCGATGCCAGGCGATGTCCCGCCACATGCCGACAAACTGGGGTCCGCAGAAGTTGGAAGTGGCGATTGCCACCCAGCGCCCCTGCGCCGCGGCATGCGCGGCCCCCATGGCCGTCAGATCTTTGACCCACCCCCAGTCCAGGCCCGGCCAATCCTTGTAGTCGACAACCGACCAGCATTCCGTTGTGACAAGCGGCTTCCCCGAAGCGCGCGACCAGGCGGCCACGTTGTCGATTTCCCCGCGCAGCGCGTCATCGTACTTCGACTTGCCGTCCCGGTAGACCCGGTACCCGTTCTCGACGATGTGCTCGAATCCCACCGGGTCGAACTTCTCGAAGTCGTAGCCGACACGGGCGTTCCAATCACTCGTCTCGGGATGTGACATCCAGATGTGCGGCTCGAGAAAATCGAGCATGGAGACATCCTGCTTCTTCCAGTCACGGTACTGCGTGCAGAATGAATACGTGCAGTCGAGATCCGGATACAGGCGCGTCACCTCCCCGATGGACTCCCGCATCCACGCGGATATTTCCGGCGATGCGCGCGATTTTTCCTCGCTGGCCGCAGCGTTCTCATTGCCGCCGTAGAAATAGGGCGTCCAGAACGGCGCCGGAAACTCGTTGCTGAAATCCACGTACAGCAAGGCGTCCAGCAGCCCCGCCTGGTCGAGGTAGCCCAGCGTGTCCTTCCAGACCCGCGCGTGGTCGCCGGGCGTCCGGATCCCGTTGCGCAGGCCGGAGGCCTCCAGGCGGTTCCACGTGGAGAGGCCGACCAGGATCCGGCGGTCACGGCACTTGCCGATGAACTGCCGCAGCTCCGGGCCGACCCGCACCTTTACCTTCGACTGCGCGCCCCACGCCGACTGATTCCAGACCGGCAGGAGCTCCCAGACCTTTTCCGGGGCGGCAGAGAGCAGGTGCGGGTAGGCGTCGATGCGCACGGCGTCATAGCCTCGGGCAGCAAGCTCATCCAGCGCCTGGTCCCAGTCCTCGTAACCTGCACCAGGCCATCGACGCTCGAGCCAGGAAAAGTCCCACATTGCGATAGCAAGGGGCCTTTCAATACGATGCTTCACAATTATAGCCATCCTTTTCTTGTGGCTGCAGCCACCGATCTCTTGTGGCTACAGCCACCGATCTCTTGTGGCTACAGCCACCGATCTCTTGTGGCTACAGCCATCCCCTTCTTGTGGCTACAGCCACCCTTTTTCGCGCGCAATCTGAAATGCCTCGATCCGGTTTCCCGCGTCGAGCTTCTGAATGGCGCTCGAGAGATAGTTGCGCACGGTTCCCTCAGAGAGAAACAGCGCTGACGCAATGCCGGCAATGCTGGAGCCCTGACCGGCGGCTTCCAGCACATCCCTTTCGCGCGGGGTGAGGGGGCTTTCTCCTTCGCTCAGCGCATCCATTGCGAGCTGGGGGTCTATCACGCGCTCCCCGCGCATCGTCCGCCTGATGGCCTCGGTCAACTGGGCCACCGGCGCCTCCTTTGTCAGGAAGCCGACAGCACCGTTGGCCATGGCGCGCTTGAGATAGCCGGGCCGGCCAAAGGTGGTGAGCATGAGGACGCGGCAGCTCGGCAGTCTCTCGTGGAGCAACGCTGCTGCCTCAAGCCCATTCTGCCCGGGCATCTCGATGTCCAGGAGCGCGACATCCGGGTGGTGAGCCATGGCTGCCTCCATTACCTGGTCTCCGCGGCCGACCTCGGCAACGATCTCGATGTCCGGCTCCAGGCAGAGCAGGGCGGCAAGGGCGCCCCGCACCATGGCCTGGTCTTCCGCCAGGAGCACGCGGATCACGTGGCCTTCTCCTGCGGCAGGGAAATGGTCAGCTTGAAACCTCCGGCCTCCCGTGGCCCGGCCTCGCAACGGCCGCCGACCTCCCGCGTTCTCTCCTTGAGCCCGGCGATGCCGTGTCCTGTGCGCCCGCCTTGTGATGCCTCTCCCGGGGACGGAGATCCATCGTCGACGATATCCAGGACAATGTCCTGCTCCTGCATGCTCATCCTGATCGTGCAGGTCCGGGCCCTGCTGTGGCGGACGACATTCGTCACGCCTTCACGGACGGCCCACGCAGCCGTCTCATTGAGCCGCGGTGACAATGTGCCCGGCACGCTGTCATCACCGTCGCGTACCAGCGTGATCCCCGACGCGGACAGGATCTCCTCTGCCGCGCGAAGCTCGCCGGCAAGATCCGGAGCGCGATAGCGGGAAACTGCTTCACGGACATCCTGGAGCATTGACCGGGCGGCCTGCTCGATATCGGCGATTTCCCGGGATGCCCGGTCCGGCGCCGTGGAAACCAGGCGGCGGGCCAACTCGCTCTTGATGGCGACGAGGGAGAGCCGGTGGCCCAGCAGGTCGTGAAGGTCGCGGGCAATCCGAAGGCGCTCGGAGGCAACGGCAAGCTGGGAGATCTCCGCCTGCGCCGCGCGGAGCAGGTGGGTTGTCCGCACGGCGTGCGCCCAGCTTATGGTGACGAAACTGACAACGCAAATGACGAAGAGGATCTGTCCCAGATCAGGAACGTGAACGATCCACCCCGTCGCCAGGGCCGCCAGGAGGACCACGGCATTGGCCTGGATGGCGCGGACGGGCCGGAATGAGCCTGCGATGAAAGCGCTGGTGTAGATGAAGGGACTCGAGATCTCGGAATTGAGGCTTCCTGAAAGGAACCCCACGGCCACGCTCAATGCGAGCAGAAGCGTCGCGGCGAGCCAGCGCATTCGCGATGCCTCGCGATCCCCTCCCGCCGTCCGTGTGAGCTCACCGGCGCTCCGCCAGGCTGCGCCGACGTACATGCCGACAAAGGAAGCAAGCAGGAGGAGAGTCACTGCGAGCAGCGGCACGGGCGGCCGCGTGCGCGCGAAAGCGAGCGTTTCGGGAACCAGAAAGGGCAGCCAGATGATCCACCCCAACCACAGGACCCAGGCGGGCGGCGTGCTCACTTTCATCGTCGTGACTCTTGCTTCACCGTGACCCTCCACTCCCTGCACGGTATCTCCGTGCGTTCGCATTTGTCCTCCCGCGGCGGATCGTTCGTGCGGCAGCGCCCGCACATTCCAGTCGGGGATACTACCAGAGATGCTGTCCGTCTGCATCATGGTCAGGAGCGGCGATAGCTGCGCAGGTACACCACGCCTCCCAGAACGACGACCAGCGCACATACGAGCATGAGGTTGCTGCAGGCGGATTCCGTTCCCAGTGAAATCGTGGGGAGCAGCCGGAATGCTCGCAATCAAAAGCGCAAGTCCGATGGCCACCAGGAAAGGCCAGTCGTATCCCGGCGTGCTACGCAGCGCCGTGCACGCCGGCTTCCTGCGAGCAGGCCCGGACGCGCGAAAGGAGCATCTCGCGCTCACGCGTGTTGCGCGTGAGGGAAGCCGCACGCTCGAACTCCGCGCGGGCCTCTTCGAATCTTCCCAGCTTGAAGAGAAGGTCTCCCCGAACGCCGGGCAGGAGGTGGTATGTCTTGAGCGATGGCTCCGAGGTCAGCGTATCCACGACCTGCAGGCCCGCCGCGGGACCGAACGCCATGGCCAGTGCAACCGCGCGATTCAGCTCGACAATCGGCGACTGCGTAAGCCGGGCAAGCGCGTCGTAGAGTGCCGCGATACGCGCCCAATCCGTCTCTGCCGCCGTGCGCGCCCGGGCATGACAGGCGGCAATGGCGGCCTGGAGCCCATACGGGCCATATGTGCCGCCCGGCGCCGCGGCGCGCTCCAGGGCGGCAAGACCGCGATGGATCAGGAGCCGGTCCCAGCGGGCGCGGTCCTGGTCCAGGAGCAGGATGGCTTCCCCGGCCGGGCCCACGCGCGCCGAAAATCGCGACGCCTGGATCTCCATCAGGGCCGCAAGGCCGTGAACTTCCGGCTCCCGCGGAGCCAGCTCGGCGAGGATGCGGCCTAGACGGAGCGCATCCTCGCAGAGAGCAGGCCGCATCCAGTCATCCCCCTGCGTGGCAGAGTAGCCCTCGTTGAACACGAGGTAGATGACCTCGAGCACCGAGGACAGGCGGGAGGGGAGCTCGTCCGCGCGCGGGACCTCGAAGGGGACATGTGCGTCGGAAAGGGTGCGCTTCGCCCGCACGATTCGCTGGGCGATGGTCGGCTCGGGCACCAGGAACGCGCGGGCGATCTCTTCTGTTTTCAGACCTCCGAGCAGGCGCAGCGTAAGGGCAACCCGGGCCTCGGATGAGAGCAGCGGGTGACAGGCTGTGAACATGAGCCGGAGCACATCGTCTTCGACAGGGTTGTCGTCGGCATTCGCGATTGCGGCGTCGAAATCCGGCCCGGCCGTCTCCTTCTGGAGTTCGAGCGCGCGGCCGAGCTCTTCATGCTTGCGCTCCAGTCTCCTGCTCCGGCGCAGCCAGTCGATGGCGCGGCGCTTGGCGACGGCCATGAGCCACGCTCCCGGTTTGTCCGGAACACCCGACACCGGCCACTTCTCCAGTGCAACGACCAGGGCGTCCTGCGCAAGCTCCTCAGCCAGCCCCACGTCCCGCACCATCCGTGCAAGACAACCGATGATCCTGGCGGACTCCATCCTCCAGACCGCGTCGATCGTACGATGTGTTTGCGCGGCTGCCATGTTCACGAATGTAGTAAAAACAATGACCGGCATCAAATGGCTTCGCCCCGCCCCGTCTGAAAGGCTGGGAGCGGTCAGGAGAACGGAGATTTCAAGTCCAGGGAGACCGGCGAATCCCGGTTGCACCGCAGAACGCCGCCCTGCAGCTCCAGCTCTGCGGCCTGGATCGAGGATCGGCGCGATGCATACGGCATGGACTCCGGCATTCCCCCGTCCGCTGCCCGTTGCATTCCCGGATGAACGAAGTAGAAGATGAACGCGCGGTCACCCTGCACAAGGACGTCAGCATGGTTGCCGATGTTCCCGTCGTCTCTTCGCGTTCCCGGCGTGTCCAGGATATTCTCCTGGCGGGACCAGTTTTCAGCGTCGTCCGAGCGGTAGACGGCGAGCCCCTGCCACGGATCTGTGATCATCCAGTATGCGCCCTTCCAGAAGAACACATTCGGACCCTCATGGGCGCAGTCCGCGATCACGGGCCCGCGAACCTCCCAGCGGGACAGATCCGCGCTGTCCGCCGCAAAGGTGTGAGAGCTCGCAGACTCGTCCTTGTACCACATGCGCCAGCGCCCGCCAGGGAGCTCGTGCACGCAGGCGTCAATGACCCGATGAGATGACAGGTCGATCCGGCCCTCCGGCGTCCAGTCCCAGAGGTTCCTGCTCGTATAGTGATAGATGTCCCTGTCAAAATCCCATGTCGTGGGGACGCCGCGCACGTAACTGACGAACATGTGATAGACGCCTTTATGGAGGAGAACTTCCGGCGCCCAGAAGGTGTTGCGGCCAGGCTCGAACTCCAGGCCACGGATCGTGCCGCGGTACAGCCATACCGCTGCGTTGCGCGAAGAGGCGATGCCGATATCGGTTCCGTGCACCCAGGCATACCCCTCGCACTCGACTGTTGCCCTTCGGTTCGTATAGAGCATCCACCAGGAGCGCTCATGAATGTTCCATATAAGAGTGGGATCGGCAGCCCCGTCATATACCGGATCGCGAAACAACGGGGCGGGAACGGGCGTCGTTACCATTCTGTGACCAACTTCTGCCGCGCGCCAAATCCGCGGAGTACCGCGGCGCGTTGACGGCGGCCGTTTTCCTGGTCTATGCTGTGCGGTATGTTCGATGCGACGATCATAAAAGACCTCACTGAGCTGATGGCCAAGAATATCACTTTCAAGGACATGGAGGCCATCGGCGGGTACCTGTTCAAGGACCGCGCCTACAACCTCCACACCGCTGCCGGCATCGCGGAAAAGGTCAGCATCTCGCCGCTGAACGCTGCGAAGATACTGATCGAACAGGCGGAGGCCAAGGGGCGGTTGAAGGAACTCTTCGTCTTCGTCATCGAGCTCGACGGGTCGATGATGAACGGCCGTATGGTGGCTCTCCCGGGGATTGAAAACATGCTTTATCGGCTGACGCGCTCGGGGCAGTACTACGACTTCGCCCATCGCAAGTTCATAGACGTGGATGACCACCGCACCCTGGTGAGCTGGGGCGCGCTCCGGGACGGCCGGGAGTACCCGGTAGCAATCGCCTCGATCGACATCTGCCAGAACAGCGAGCTGGTGAAGAAATACAAATCGAATGTCATGGAGAAGGTATACTACCAGTTGTGGGAGTTCCTGAGAGCAAAGCTCGACGCGTGGGAAGGCAGGATCTGGAGCTGGGCAGGTGACGGCGGCATCCTGGCCTTTCGCGGCGAGGAAAACGTCTTCCGCGCAGTGAGCTGCTGCCTGGATATCCTCTCCGGCCTGTCAGTGTTCAACATGCAGCCGAGCAAGCCGATCAAGGACGAGATCTTCCTCAGGATTGCCCTGGATTTCGGCCCGCTGAAGTTCTTCACCGACACGGGCAAAATCGTTTCCGAGGTCATCAACTACGCGGCCCACCTGGAAAAAAAGGGGACAAAACCAAAAAACCTGAGCATCTCGGATGCGGTGCACAACCGGCTGACACCGGCCATGCAGAAGATTTTCGCGGAAGAGATGAACTTCGAGGGGCGAACGGCCCGATCCACCGCTTTGACTTTCTCAGAGGCGCGCGGTCAGCGGACGGGCGCTGCGGGAAAGAACCGCGCCGCTCTGAGCAGGTGAAACTATCCATAAAGGCAAGGCTTGAGGTCTGGGCCGCGATGCTCTTCGTTGCAGTGTCGCTGATTATCGTATCCATCGAACACACGGAAAGCATCGACCAATAGGTGGAACCTCCAGGCTCCGCGCCGCATCAGATGTCCACTATGGCGGCCAGTTCACGGTAGCGGCAAAGGGCATTGGCCGAACGCATCTGCTCGGGGGAGCTGCATTCCGGCTCGAAGAGGCGAGGGGCGGCAACGAGGATACAGGCGCACTGTGCGCGGCTGGTGGCCACGTTCAGGCGATTGGGGTTGTAGAGAAAGCCCATGCCGCGCGGGGCGTCCTCCGCTGATGAGCTTGTCATGGAGTAGATGACGACAGGCGCCTGTTGTCCCTGGAACCTGTCCACCGTGCCCACACGCATGCCGGGCAGGCGGCTGCTGAGAGCGGCCACCTGGGCATTGTAGGGGGCAACGACGAGGATGTCAGTCGGTTGGAGCCTTCGGATCACGCCTTGGGCGTCCGTCCACGACCCGCGGCCGAGCAGCTGCTCGACTATGCGCGCAACAGTCTCTCCTTCCTCCGGGGAGCTGTTCTGATTGCCAACGTGCTCTACCGGCACGTAGAAAAGACCGCTTCCTTCAAACGGTGTGGCGCCGCTCAGCGCCTGTCCCTCGAGCCCCTCGCGGGAGCGCAGCCGTCCCTCGTAGAAAATCTCGGACGTGTACGTGCAGATGCGGGGGTGCAGTCGCCATGACTCATCAAGGAAAAGACCGGCCTCATCCGGCATTGTCTTACGGCCGCCCAGGACATGGACCAGCGCCGCTACTTCCGCGCCTTCGGGGTGCGCACCTCGCTGCGGCTGTTCGAGCTGCTGCGGGTCACCGAGGAGAACAAGGTTGCGCGCGGCGCGCCCTGCTGCCAGCGCATGGGCCAGGGACATCTGGCCCGCCTCGTCGATGAACAGGTAGTCCAGTGATTCGATCATTTCTTCCCGGGCCCAGAACCAGGTCGTGCCTCCGGTTATTTTGCCGGCAGCAAGCCCCGCGCGAGCCTTGGCGTTGTCCGTGACCTCTTCGAGCCCTTCGATCGACTCTGCGCCCGTTTTGCTGTCCTTGTGGATTGCCTGGAGAGGCGCTCCTTCGTTGCGAGCGGCCTGCAGGACCTCTTTCAGAAGATTGACAATGACCTTGTGGCTGACCGCGGTCACACCGATCCGCTTTCCCTGGCGTGCCAGGGACACGATCATGCGCGCCCCTGTATACGTCTTGCCGGTGCCCGGCGGTCCCTGGATGGGCAGGACGCCATTGTCCAAGCCGGTCGCGAGCCTGACCGCGGCCTGGACGATGTCCTCTCCCGGTTTGCGCAGGGCCTTCGTGGGAGTACGCAGCCGCGGGTTGTTCCGCAGCAGCAGGTCCCGTGCCGCGCGGTAAGGCCCCGGACTGTCCACGCCGCGCAGAGCGATGGACCGCGCATACTGCAAAAGGGCGCCGTTCACCGGCTGCGGGTTGACACGGTCATTCACCATGACTGCCGAGGGGTGAAGATCGGCCGCCCTGGAATACTTTGCCACGTCGAGCGTGCGGGCCGAAAGATCGAGGGCACTGACCTTGCCCACGGTGCCGGCGCCGATCTCGTGCAGCTCATCACCCGGGGCAAAGGCGGCCTCCTGTTCTGGAAAGCTGTATCGGTGGATGGGCGCCTTTGCCGAGCCACCGACCATCCCCATGAATTTCAGCCCCGCAATCGCCTTCCGTTCCTCGATGAGCTCTTCCTGCCCCAGGGCGTGTATCCGGTAAAACTCCCACCATGCGCATTTGTCTTCACGACGGAAATACTCGAGCTGATGTGCGAGAAGCCACCGCGCCCGTTCAGCCGGCCCCCATGTCTCCTGGTCATCCGGAAGTCCCGCGGTCAGCCGTGTGTAGACCGCCTGCACATCCGCCGCTCTTTCCTCCACGCTGTCGCTTGCATCTCCGTTTTTCTCTTCGGGCCGGGCAATGACCGCCCCATGGGAAGCCGACTCTGCGCGCCGCTCTTCCAGCCAGGCACGGAGGGCCGCCGTGGACAAGCAGTCATCGCGATTGTACGCCTCCACGGCGGCGCGGTCCTCGGCGGAAATCTCCGACGGGCCGGCCAGCTCCAGTGCCCAGGCGATGCGGCGAAGCGCCGCCCCTGCCTCGGGCAGGTTCATGGCGCGAGTAAACCCGAATGACGCCTCGAGGGACTTGAGCGAGTAGCTCTCCACGCTCACCCGCAGCCCGTGACGCGTCACGGAGAGCAGATCCACGAAGCGCTCGGCGCGCAGGAGCCGGTCCACCTCGGCCTCGCGCGTCCCATAGCGTCCGACAAGCCGCTTCACCGCCGCCGGTTCATACGGTGAATAGTGGTAGACGCGCATTCCAGGATGCGCCTGCCACCGCTCCATGACGAAATCGATGAAGCCTTCGATGGCTTTCCGTTCTTCCAGCCGGTCGAACGCCCAGAATGTTCTGTACAGCGGTGTCCCGTCTTCCCCGGCGAACGCCGCGCCGAGCAGGTACTCCATGCCCCCATCCCCGGCAAAGGAATCCGACTCGATGTCGAAGAAGACGTCTCCTGCCGACGGCTCGGGCAGAAGGGCCAGACCGCAGCCCGGCTGCGGGGCCAGGAGCTCATAGCAGGGCAGGCCGGTCCGCCTGCCGGCCAGCTGGATACGCGCCTGGCCGTGGGCCCTGGCAAATGCCTCCACGTTCCCACGTACCGGCTTCTGGCGGAGCGGCGCCGGCTCTTCGGCGAACTGCTCCAGCGTGTGGATACCCTGCCGCTCGAGCTCGCCGATGTGCAGGGGGCGGATTCCCGCGACGAGGCAGAGATTGTCATCTGCGTGCCTTCGTGCATCGCACTCCCGTGCCCACCGACAGATGTCGCAGTGCGCGACAGGGTCCGGATAGGTGGATTGGGAAGGCGGGGCAGCGACCGCCTCTTCCAGTCGGCGCCGGACAAAGCGATAGTAGGCGGCAAAATCCTCGTAGCGAAAGCTTTCGCGGGGAAATCCCTGGCCTGGCCGCACCACGTGCATCAGGGATGGGGCCCGTCCCTGCGCTGATGCGACAAGGTCGGAGTACAGGCAGAGCTGGAGCACAGTCCCGCCGCGCGTTTCCTGGGCCAGCTTGGTGTCCACGACCTCGTAGGACCAGTTGCCCAGGTCACTGGGTTCAGGGACCTTGAGGAGCACATCCGCGCGGCCGATCCACTGGTCCTGGCCAAGGCTGGCCTGCACAATCGCATCCGCCCCGGCGCGCATCGCCGCCAGGGTGCGGTCAATGGACCCCTTGTCACCCCCGAGTTCGACCACACGCAGGCCATTGGCGCGAAGAGCCTCGACATATGCCTGCTCGTGACGAAGGCCCCTCTCCTGCAGAAGCGCGAGCCCCGGGTCCCGCCAGGCAGGAGCCTTGCGAAGGCCCTCTGCAACGGCACGGTCCAGCTGGGTCAGGTGCCGGCAGGCAAGGTGATTTGCCACGTCGGTTGCGGCGAGCCGAAGGACTGCTCCGTCCCTGTGCATGGGAAACAGGATATCGGTCCGTCACGGCCCGGACAAGCTTGCCTCAGGGGCTGTTGTGTCATATCCTGAAGCCGGGTCGCGTATCGCGAAAGGAAGGTGTCTCATGACTCATACCAGGGCTCGCGTGAGCTCGCTTATTTCAATTGCCAGCGTGTTTCTTGTCTTGTGCGTAGGTACTGTCAGCGGCCAGTCGGCCTCCAGCAAGCCGTACAAAGCACCACCGGGAAAGATGGTGATCTGGGCTTTCGGTCAGCCTCAATTCCTGCAGATGCAGCTTGACGACTACTTTGCGCGCAACCCCGCGGAGGTGGAGGGCGTTACGGCAGAGGTGGTGGCCACCAGCGGGGAGGAGGAGGTCCGGCAGAAAACAATGCTTGCCGTTGCCTCGGGAACCTTGAATGACCTGGCAGACGTGATTTCCACGTTTCCCGTCAGCATGCAGGCAATGTCCGAGGCCGGAGTGCTGCTGGACGTCACCGCGTACCTCCAGCCGTTCAAGGACAAGTTCGTCCCGGGCGCCTATGACCAGGCGTATTACAAGGGCAGGCTCTGGGCCCTGCCGCGCTCTCTCCGGCCGCAGCTCCTCTTCTACAACAAGGAAATCTTCGACAGGTACGGCATCGACCCGAAGGAGATGGCGACGTTCGAGGGTTACCTGAGCGTGGGGCGCAAACTGAAATCGGCAAGCAATGGACAGGTATTCCTTTCCTATGAAGACCCGGCAAGCCGGACCTGGCGTTACTGGGGACGGCGCGGTCTCCTGCCGCAGGCAGGCGCGAATATCTGGGGGGATGACGGCAGCGTCGTGATCGACAAGGATCCGGGGGCGTTGAAGGCCCTTCATTTCTTCGAATCGCTGCACAAGGAAGGCCTCCTGCTCAACTCCGGCATCCTCCAGCCGCCCCTCTACGAGGCCACCCGGCAGGGGAAGGTGGCCACGTTCTATATCGGTGCGTTTTACGACGAGTTCCTCAAGGCGAATGACAAGGACATGGAAGGCAAGTGGCGCGTGATGTCCGCGCCGGTTTTCAAGGGATTGAATCTCGGCGGCGCCCCGGTAGTGGACATCGTGGCCATTACGAACAAGCCCAATGCCCCGTATGCCGAGCTCTACAAGCGGATCTGGTACGACTACAATTTCAACAGTCCGGCCCGCCAGGCATATACGCTCGCCGTGCTCGCAAAGAACGGCCCGGTGCAGAACCCGCTCTCCCGCGCGATGCTGGACGAGCCGTTCTGGAAACAGCCGGATCCGTACTACGGCGGACAGTCCTTCAAGCAGATGGAGGGTCTCGGCCTGCGGAACGTCTCCCTCAACATGCGCGTGACCACGGCGGACGCGGAGGCCGACACGCTCATCTCCGCCGAGCTCGAGAAGTTCGTGGCCAATGCCCAGACGATGGACCAGGCTATCGCGAACATGGGGCAGGTGCTGCGCGACAAGATCGGCACGGCGCCGGCGAATCCGGACAAGAAGTAGGCGGCCGCAGTCGTTCACGTGCGGTGTTCCGCGGGCCCTCGGCCTCACGGAACACCGCTCTCTGTCCCCGAGGAGGGAACGTGACTCCGCACCAGACCATGCGGCGCATCTGGAAGATGCGTCATGCATACGCCTTCATCGCCCCCTTCTACCTGCTGTTCCTCGTGTTCGGCGCGTTCCCGCTCGTGTGGTCATTCATCCTGACATTCAACGAGTGGGACGGTCTTCGGCCGATGAAGGCGGTGGGACTGCGGAACTATGCGCTGCTCCTGAGAGACCAGCGGTTCCTCGATGCTATCGGCAACACCGCCGTCTACTGGGCCGCAAACGTCGTTTTCATCCTGGCCTTGAGCCTTCTCATGGCCAGCCTGCTGAATGACCGGCGCCTGGGCGGCAGGCATGCCTACCGGCTCGTTCTTTTCCTGCCGAACGTCACCGCCACGGTTGCCGTCGGGCTCGTGTTCAGAATGGTATTCGATTACAACAGCGGCCTGATCAACGGAATCCTCGAAGCCCTTCGCCTGCCAGTTCTTCCATGGCTGAACAGTACCGGGCTCTCCAAGGTCCCTGTCATGGTGTTGAGCATATGGCGTGATACCCCGTGGTACATGTTGATCATGATATCCGGGCTGCAGACGATCAGCCCCGAGCTCTACCAGGCGGCAACGGTTGACGGCGCCGGCCGCCTTCAGAAGCTTCTCCACGTGACGCTTCCTGGCCTGTCCCCCGTGCTCTTCTTCTGCTTTATCGCCCTGACCATCGACTCCTTCCGGATATTCACCGAGCCCTACATCCTGACGGGGGGCGGGCCGGGATCCTCGTCACTGTCCATAGTCCAGTATCTCTACGAGAGCGGCTTCACCGCTTTCAAGCTCGGGTACGCCTCGTCCATCGCGTATGTGCTGACGCTCATCCTTCTTGTTGTCTCTGCGGCCCAGGTCATTGCATTCCGAAACCGTGGGAGTGTCGTGGAGGAAAAAACAGCATGAACGCCCGGGGCGGGGCATCCCGCGCAGTCACCCACGTCGTGCTGATCGCCTGGTGCGTGCTGTCCGTGTTCCCCCTCCTGTGGATGATCGGCACGTCGATCAAGCCCGTGACGGAGGCCATCGGCGGGCTGGGCTCGATGATTCCCCGCTCGCCAAGCGCCGCCAATTACGCCCGGGTGGCGGGCCTCCTGCCGCTGGCACGCAACACCCTGAACAGTTTCATCGTCGCGGTTTCCGGCACCATCATCACCGTTTTCCTCTGCTCCCTGGCCGGGTTCGCTTTTGCCAAGTACAGCTTCCCGGGCAGAGACGCCTTGTTTCTTTTCCTGCTCGCCACGATGCTTATCCCGCCGGAAGCCGGCATCGTGCCGACATTCCTGATCATGAAGCGCCTTGGATGGATCAATACGTACTGGGCGCTGATCGTTCCCCGTGCGGCAACGGCAATCGGTATCTTCTATATGAGGCAGTATATCGCGAGCTTCCCCACGGAAATCATGGAGCAGGCACGCATTGACGGGTGCAGCGAGCTTCGCATCTACGGCCGGCTGGTACTCCCCGTGGTCCTGCCGGCGCTGGCGGCCTGGGCGACCATTGCCTTTATCGCCCGCTGGAATGATTTCATGTGGCCGCTCCTTCTCATGCGGTCGAAAGACATGTATACGCTCATGGTGTCGATCTCGATACTGCCCGTGAGCGAAGGACTTTCAACCCCGTGGCCCGTGATCATGGCGGGAACCACCATTGCGGTGGCGCCGCTTATCTGCGTGTACGTCATCATGCAGCGCTACCAGGTGTCCGGGCTGACGCTTGGGGCAGTGAAAGGATAGGGGCGCGTGACGCCCTCAGCATCTGCTCTGCGCGGTTTTTGACCGCGCGAAAGGACGGGCCATGAACAAGCGTGACCTTCTGTTGTCACTTCTCGGCGATTCATACACGCAGAAGACCGTGCCTGCGGCGTTCTTCCTGCATTTCGATCCCGCCTTCCACACGGGCCAGGCCGCCATCGACAAGCACCTCGAGTACTTCCGCTTCACCGGAATGGACTTCGTAAAGATCCAGTTCGAGCGCCCGTTCCCCCGCTTGGAAATCTCCCGGCCCGGGGACTGGGACAAGGTGCCTCTCTATGACCGGAAGTTCTACGAGGCTCCCCTGAAAGTCGTGGAAGGCCTGGTGAAAGCCGCCGGCCGGGAGGCCCTGGTTCTTCTGACCCTGTACTCGCCGTTCATGCTTGCCTGCCAGACGGCGGGCGCGGAGACCGTCGTGCGTCATGCGCAGGATGACCCCGAGGCGTTCAAGCGCGGCATCGGGGTCATCACGGAAGGCCTGCTCGGCTTTGTGAAGGAATGCGTCCGACTCGGCCTGGACGGGTTCTACTCCTCCACGCAGGGCGGGGAGAGCGGCAGGTTCTCCGATCCGAAGGCCTTTGCAGAATGTGTCCGCCCCTTTGACCTGGCGGTCATGACGGAAATCAACGCGCGGTGCCGCTTCAATATCCTGCATGTCTGCGACTACCACCTGCCGTACTCGGACATCTCTTCCTATTCCAGCTACCCGGGCCACGTCGTCAATGCGAGCCTGCAGATGACAGGCGGGGAAATCAGCGCGCGGGAGGTGTCGCGGATGTTCAAGCGGCCTTTCATGGGCGGCCTGGAGCGCAAAGGCGTGATAGCAAACGGCACCCGGGAGTCCATCCAGGCAGCAGTGCGGAAAGCCCTCCGTGATGCGCCTGATCGCTACATACTCGGCGCTGACTGCACCGTGCCGGCCGATACCCCGTGGGATAATATCCGGACGGCAATCCAGACCGCGCACGAGGACGCTCGATAACGGGCGTGGGCGGTTTCGGCGCGATATCCGGTGGAAGCTCTGATTCAGCGGAGCGAACACAAAACGCGGCCCCAGCGGTGTCCATGACACGCTCCCCCTCCTTATTTGGCAGCGGCCCGCGCGCGGAAACACTCAATCGTGTATCGCGTCCAGGCACGCTTTCGCGGCGTTGAGTCGAGCCACCAATCTGCAAAAGTCTTCCCAGGACAGTTCTTTGATCTCCTCCGCCCAACTCCACATCATGGCGGCGACTTTTATCGTATTGAGATAAACTCGAAATCCTCTCCCGTGCCGGTATATCCAGTTCACCATCTCTTCTCTGTCGTTTTCCGGCAGCCGATTCAGATAGAGGTGGTTTCTTATCTCGCGCGTTTGCAGCATGTTGTCCATTTTTTGAAGGCTTTCAACTCTGTCTTCTCGAATGTATGCGATTACCATCTGCAGATACCGATAGGTTTTTTCATCCTTTTCAAGGGTACAAAACATCACATCCTCCACCTGGATTCTCCTTATGTGCGCAGATCTTCCACCGGCTTCCCCTATCCGGACTCCTGAGACAAGATAACAACCGGACGCGCCTGCTGACAAAGTCCACGCCGCGCCGATGGTACTGCCGCTTGACCGCTCTCGCGGTTTGCTCCGCAAACAGAATGTCGCCAGGAGCGACCGGGCTGCCGCGCTACGGGCTCCCGCTGTCTCCTGCGGAGCCAGCTCCCGCCCAAGGGGTGAGAGAGTAGGTCGTTGCCAAGCTTTTTTATTTTTACACAGGCACGGAACAGGGTTACAGGTACTTCAACCCGTTCGTCCTCCGCGCGCCGGCCCCGGGCAGGGAGATCAACTGACGTTGGACCTGTTCACTTCGTAGTGGCTCCAGACCTTCTCCGGCTTCCCGTCATGGATGAGGATGAGCTGGGGTGATTCGTGAGTAACGTCGTAGGTCTCCGCCACCCAGTTAGAAAGGTCGCGCTGCTCGCGCACATTGATCCAGTAAATGGGAAGCTCGGTTTCCATGGCCCGCACCTCCTTTGCCGCGGAGGCGGAGACGCCGCAGGTGGTCGAATGCTTGTACACGATACAATTTGCCGGCAGGGTCTTTTCTTTCATGGGGATGATGGTGTTCACGGGATTTCCTCTTGGTAAGGCAAAATTAGACCGCACGCTGTCTCGCGTCAAGTCCGGGCCTGCCTCCGCGCAATTTCGTTGACTCCCCGGCGAGGACGTCGAAAAACAGTCGGGACAGGCGCCACGCAGGTCCGCGCAGGACCTCAGGCGCCCGCGGCACACTCTTCCTGCCCGCCGTATTCGCTCGCGCGCACGGCTGTTCCACGCTATACTTGCGACCCGGAGGCGTCATGGGTGGATCTTCCAGGGAAAAACTGCTCGCGGAGCTGCGGATCGGCTGTGGAAAGCCCCGCGCCGTGCGCGCGCCGCGCGGGACGGAGCTTCACTGCAGGGGCTGGCACCAGGAGGCGGCCCTGCGGATGCTCTGCAACAACCTCGATCCGGAAAACGCGGAGAATCCCGACGAGCTGATCGTCTATGGCGGCACCGGCAGGGCGGCGCGCAACTGGCCCTGTTTCGACGCCCTTGTGGGATCTCTTCTCGACCTCGAAGATGATGAGTCGCTCCTGGTGCAGTCGGGAAAACCGGTCGGCATCCTGCGCACCCATCGTCTTTCTCCCCGTGTGCTGATTGCCAACTCCAATCTCGTGCCGCGCTGGGCCACCTGGGAGCACTTCCACGAGCTCGAAGCAAAAGGCCTGATGATGTACGGGCAGATGACGGCAGGCTCCTGGATCTACATCGGCACCCAGGGAATCCTGCAGGGCACTTTCGAAACCTTCGCCGCTTTGGCGGAAAAGCATTTCGGCGCGGGCCTGGCCGGAAAGATCGTCGTGAGCGCGGGTCTTGGGGGCATGGGGGGCGCGCAGCCGCTGGCAGTGACCATGAACGATGGCGTGATGATATGCGTGGAGGTCGATCCGCGGCGCATCCGCCGAAGGCTGGACACCGGGTACCTCGACCTGGCGGCGGACAACCTCGAGACGGTCATGTCCCTGGCCAGGCAGGCCGCGGCGGCAAAAAAAGCAGTCTCGATCGGATTGGAGGGAAACGCGGCGGAGATCCTGCCGCTCATGGTGGAGAGAGGCTTCATTCCCGACGTGGTGACGGACCAGACCAGCGCGCACGACGAGCTGGGCGGCTACGTGCCCCATGGAATGGCCTACGCGGCGGCTATCGCCCTGCGCGCGTCCGATCCGAAACGCTACGCGGCCGCGGCCCTGCAGTCCATGGGACGGCACTGCAAGGCCATTCTCGATATGAAGGCCCGGGGCGCCGTGGCCTTCGACTATGGAAACAACCTGCGCGGACAGGCCTTGAAGAGCGGCCTGGCAGACGCTTTCGACTACCCGGGGTTCGTACCGGCCTACATCCGTCCCCTTTTCTGCGAGGGCGAAGGACCTTTCCGCTGGGCGGCGCTCTCCGGGGACCCGAAGGATATCGAGGCAACCGACGAGGCGCTGCTCGCCGCGTTCCCGCACAAGACACGGATGGTGCGCTGGCTGCGCATGGCAGGCGCGCGGGTGAAGCACATGGGCCTGCCGGCCCGGATCTGCTGGCTGGGTTATGGTGAGCGGGACCGGGCGGGGAAAATCTTCAACGACCTCGTGCGGGCGGGAAGGGTCAAAGCCCCGATCGTGATTGGAAGGGACCACCTTGACGCAGGGTCGGTTGCATCGCCCAATCGGGAGACCGAGTCCATGCGGGACGGCTCCGACGCGGTGGCGGACTGGCCGCTCCTGAATCTCATGGTCAACGTGGCATCCGGCGCGAGCTGGACCTCGTTCCATCACGGCGGCGGAGTGGGCATCGGCTACTCGCTTCACGCGGGCCAGGTCACGCTGGCAGACGGGACCGACGAAGGAGAGCTGCGGGTGACCACGGTGCTCAGGAACGACCCTGCCACCGGTATTCTTCGGCATGCAGACGCCGGGTACCCCGAGGCCATTGAAGCGGCCCGCGACCGCGGCGTCAGGATTCCCATGGCACCTCCCGGCGGCCGCGCGTGAGGCAGCTCGTCGAGTGTGTTCCCAACTACAGCGAGGGCCGCAGAAACCAGGTCATCGAGGCGATCGTCGCCCCGTTTCGCGGCAGGGAAGGAGTGCACCTCCTGGACTGGCGGGCGGACCGGGATCACAACCGGCTGGTCGTGAGCCTGGTCGGAGAGCCGGCACCGCTGCAGGACGCGTTGATGGAATCCGCGCGCGCGGCACTATCGTCCATAGACCTCCGCGGCCATACCGGGGCGCATCCCCGCATCGGTGCGGTGGACGTTGTCCCGTTTGTTCCCCTTCGGGGTATTACTATGGAAGAATGCGTTGCCCTGGCCAGGGGTTTCGCTGCCCGGTTTGCGCGGGAAACCGGCGTTCCTGTGTACCTGTATGAGTCCGCCGCCCTGCGGCCGGAGCGCAGAAACCTGGAGGTGGTGCGCAAGGGGCAGTTCGAGGCGCTCGTGAAAGAGATCGTCAGTCCCGATCGCGCCCCCGATGTCGGGGCTCCGCGCCTGCATCCGAGCGCGGGAGCAACCGCCGTCGGCGCGCGCCCGTTTCTCGTCGCCTTCAATATCAACCTGCACAGCACGGACATGGCCGTGGCACGCGCCATTGCAAAGACCATCCGCGCTTCCGGCGGCGGGCTCTCTCACGTCAAGGCCGTGGGAGTGGACCTGAAAGAGCGGGGCATGGTCCAGGTGAGCATCAACGTGACGGACTACACCGTGAACCCGCTGCACGTGGTGCTGGACCTGGTCCGCAGGGAGGCGTCACAGAGGGGAGTCTCCGTTGCGGAAACCGAGATCTTTGGACTGGTGCCCGCGGATGCGCTTCTTGCCGCGGCCTCTCACGCACTTCAGCTCGCAGGATTCCAAAACTCCCAGGTCCTCGATCTTCGGCTCCTGGACCTGACGGGCGGTCGCTGATCATGCCGTCCCTGCTCTTCCGCAATGCCCGCATCTACACGCCCGTGGATGAAGGCCGGGCCTTGGCCGGCGTCAGCCAGGGAAAGGTCGCGATCTGGGACCATGGCGCCCTTTTCTGCAAGGACGGCCGTATTGAAGCAATCGGGGAGGAGTCCGAAGTCCTCGCGCGCCTGGCCGGCAGCGGTCCTGACCCGGCCGGCCGTCTTTCGGCGCCGCAGGAGATCGACTGCGGCGGCAGATGCATGGTCCCCGGCTTCGTGGATCCCCACACGCACCTCTGTTTTGTGCATCCCCGGGAGAAGGAATTTCTTGCCCGCCTGGATGGGGCCGAATACCTGGAAATCCTGAAAGCGGGAGGAGGGATCCTTGCCTCCGTCCAGTCGGTCCGCGCAGCCTCTGAAGAGGAGCTTTTCAATGTTACCCGGGATCGGACCCTTTCCGCCATGAGCCTGGGCACGACAACCCTGGAGATCAAGAGCGGGTACGGTCTTTCCACGGAGGCGGAGCTCAAACAGCTCCGCGTCATCAACAGGGTCGGCCGGGAGACGCCGCTCTCCGTTGTGCCGTCCTTTCTTGGCGCGCATGCGGTGCCCGCGGAAATGCGCGGCCGCGCCGACGACTACGTGGACCTGCTCACCGGGGAAATGATCCCCGCGATTGCGCGCCAGGGTCTTGCCAGGTTCTGCGATGTATTCTGCGAGCAGGGAGTGTTCAGCGTCGGCCAGGCGCGGCGGATCCTGGAATCTGCGCGGGGGGCCGGGATGCATCTCAAGATCCACGCGGATGAGCTCCATGACACGGGCGGCGCTGCGCTCGCCGCCGAGCTTCATGCGGTCTCCGCTGAGCATCTCCTGGCAGCATCCGACCAGGGGCTTCGCGCCATGGCGGCTGCGGGTGTCGTGGCCGTGCTCCTTCCCGCAACCGCCTACAGCATGCGCAAACCATTTGCCCGGGGCCGGGCCATGATCGACATGGACCTGCCCGTGGCAATCGCCACGGACTGCAACCCCGGTTCTTCCTGCACTGAATCAATGCCCTTCGCTTTCGGTCTTGCCGTGATGCAGATGCGGCTTTCGGTTGCAGAAGCGCTTGCCGCGGCCACCTTGAATGCCGCGTACGCAATCGGCATGGGCGGAGAGTGCGGCAGCCTTGCGCCCGGCAAGTCCGCCGACTTCCTCCTCCTGGATGGAGAGACCCCTGCCATACTGGCATTCAGGGCAGGGATCTCCCCGGTGGCCGAGGTCTTCAGGGCGGGCACACGGGTGTGGCCGCCACGAGCCGGTCTACCGGATGAAAGGAAACGCGCATGAAGCTTTCGGAGATGACGGTTGAAGCATTCCTGGCCGAGCTGGGCTCGGACTCCCCCGCGCCGGGAGGGGGCAGCGCGGCAGCGCTTGCCGGGGCAATCGCCGCATCACTGTGCGAAATGGTGTGCCGGCTGACCCTGGGCCGGGAAACATACAAGGATGCATGGGTTGTCATGGAGGAAGCGCAGGTCCGCGCGGCAAGTCTCGGGTCAAGGCTCCGGGAGCTGATCGAGGAAGACGCACAGGCATTCAATTCCGTGATGACAGCGCGAAAGCTTCCGCGCGGGACCGAAGACCAGAAGGCGGCGCGCGAGCGCGCAATCCAGGAGGGCACGCTCAGGTCCGCGCGCGTTCCCCTGGAGACACTTGAATATCTTGCGCCGCTGGCGGACCTGGCGGGGTTGTGCGCCGAAATGGGAAACCCGGGCTGCCTGACGGATGCGGGGTCCGCGGCACAGATGATCCGAGCCGGTGCTGTGGCTGCTGAATGGAATGTCCGGGTCAATCTTCCTTCCGTCCGGGACGCGAAGGTGAGGGAAGAGCTCGGGCGCAATGCCGCGGGGCTTCTCGAGGGAATTATGAAAACAGTAGGGCAGGTAGATGCCATGGTCGAAAAAGGTCTGAACGAACGGAGCCGCACATGAACACTCTTGTCATCGGCAACGGCCCCCTGACCGTCGAGGCCCTAACTGCGATTGCGCGCGCGGGGGCGAAGGTCGAGCTTTCCGCTTCAGCCCGGGAGCGCATGAAGGCCGCCCGCAGTCTTGTTGAAACGTGGGTCAGGCAGGGCAGGGCCGTGTATGGGGTCACGACAGGCTTCGGTGCGCTGTGCGATGTGGCCATTGCCCCCGAGCAGACACGGGCGCTGCAGGAAAACATCCTCATGAGTCACTCCGCGGGCGTCGGGGATCCGCTGCCCAAAGAGGTCGTGCGGGCCACGATGGCCGTGCGGGTGCAGGACCTGTCCAAGGGACATGCGGGGCTTCGCGTGGAGACCGTGCAGGCCCTTGTCGATCTTTTGAACTCCGATGTGGTTCCGGTTGTTCCCGAAAAGGGGTCAGTCGGCGCGAGCGGGGACCTCGCACCCATGGCGCACCTGGCCCTCGTGCTGATCGGCAGAGGCGAGGCGTTCTTTCACGGCGCGCGCATGGGAGGGCGGGAGGCGCTTGCCGCCGCGGGCCTTGCCGCGGTGCACCTGGAATCCGGTGAAGGGCTTGCTCTCATCAATGGCACGCAGGTCATGGCGGGAATCACGGGGCTTGCCGTGCATGACGCGGTACGGCTTGCAAAGACGGCCGACATCGCGTGCTCCATGAGCCTGGAAGTCCTCATGGGCACCAACGTGGAGTTCGACCCGCGCATCCACCGTGTCCGGCCCCACCCGGGCCAGCTCTCTGCCGCGGACAACATGTACCGCATCACCCAGGACAGCGTGATCATGTCTTCCCACAAGGACTGCGGCAGGATCCAGGACGCGTATACCCTGCGCTGCTCACCCCAGGTGCATGGAGCGAGCAGGGACGCAGTGAGCCACGTGCGCCGCGTCGTAGAGATCGAGCTGGATTCCGCCACCACCAACCCGCTCATATTCGCCGACACGGGGGACTTTTTGCTGGGGGGCAACTTCCACGGGCAGCCGCTGGCCCTTGCGGCGGACTACCTCTGCATGGCAGCGGCGGAGTTTGCGAGCATCTCCGAGCGCAGGATCGAGCGGCTGGTCAATCCGCAGCTGAGCGGCCTGCCTGCCTTCCTTGTCAATGACTCGGGGCTGAACTCGGGTTTCATGATCGCCCAGTACACGGCGGCTGCGCTGGTTTCCGAGAACAAGGTCCTTTCCCACCCTGCCTCCGTGGACTCCATCCCCACCTCCGCAAACAAGGAGGATCACGTGAGCATGGGCACCATCTCCGCGCGCAAGTGCAGGTCCGTCATCCAGAACGCGGAATCGGTGATCGCCATCGAGCTTCTGTGCGCCTGCCAGGCAATGGATCTCCTGACAAAAGGCCGTCCCGGCAAGGGCACGGAGGCGGCACACAAGGCCTGCAGGGAAAAGATTCCCGTTCTGGACCGGGACAGGGAGCTGTCCCGCGATATCGAGACGATGCGGGAGCTTGTCATGAGCGAAGAAATCATCCGCAGGGTAGAGGAAAGAGTGGGCCTGCTGGCTTGAGGCGCGCACTGCCGCCGCCGGCCTGAAGAGCCGGCCGCGAGCCTCAGGTGCCCCGGTCAAGGGTTCCCTGCAGGAAGCGCTGGTATGCCGCCTGGACCCTCTCGAATCTCTTTGAAAGCTTTGCCAGGAGCTGCTCCGCGGTGGCGCCGCTTCCCAGCATGCGCCGCGCAAGAGCCCGAAGCTGCACGGGATCCCGCGGAAGGTTGTGCGTCTGCCTGTCTTCGTAGATCTGAAGGAAATGCTCGACGCGTCGAAGGAACAGGTAGTCGTCTGAGAGATGTTCCACGGTATCCGCGGGGAGTATTCCCGCCGCTTCGAGAGCCTTGAGCGCCGGCAATGTACCGCCGCAAAGAAGCTCGGGCCTCTCGTGGGCGTGGGTGAGCTGCAGCCCCTGGGCAAGGAACTCCACGTCACGCAATCCACCCAGGCCGGTCTTCACGTCAGTCGTGGAGAGCACGCTGCGGGAAAGGCTCTTCAAAGCCTCCCTGCGCAGCCTGTCGATGGAGGCGGCGACCTCCCCGTGCGCATGGGGCGCGGTGAGAAGGCCCCGGACTGAATCGAGAAACGCGCGCCCCACGGCGAGGTCACCGGCAACGGGCCTCGCCTTCAACAGCGCCTGCAGCTCCCACAGGGCAGCAGCATGCGAGTAGTATTTTTCCAATGCGTCGCGCGGAAAGACGAGCTGACCCGAGCTGCCGTAGGGCCGCAAGCGGAGGTCCACGCGGTAGGCATATCCTTCCGTGGTGTGGGATGAGAGGTCCGTGCCAAGAGCCTCCATGAGACCGGAGGCTGCCTCCACGGTGTCCTGGTCCTCACCCGCATCGCAGATGCCCAGCAGGTCGATGTCCGAGCTGTAGTTGAGCTCGCGGCCGCCGAGCTTGCCGAATGCAATCACGCAGAATCCGTGGCCCGCAGTGCCCCGCTTGTCGTCCGCCTGCGCGCGGATCCGGGACACGGCGACGGAGATCACGCCGTCCGCGAGGTCGGAAAGCTCTTCCATGATCCGCTGAGTGGGGGTTCCCAGGCAGATGTCACGCGCACCGATGCGGAGGATCTCCCTGCGGCGGAACCTCCGCAGGGCATCCTGCCACAGCGCGCGGTCGGGCGTGCGGTCCGAGATCCCCTGGAGCTCCTCCGCGATATCGGCGCTGGAGCGCGGCACGCTGATGATCTCGGACCGCCCGATGTAATCCAGCAGCTCAGGGTCTCGCACCAGGGCGTCCGCAAGGAACTGGCTCGTGGAAAAGATGCTCAACAGGATCTCCAGCCGCATGGGCTGGGACAGCATCTGGTGGAGATGGGCCTGCGGTTCCGGCAGCCCGTGGAGGAACCTCTCCCAGTTGTTGAGCGCCATGTCAGGGTCCGGTCTCCGGGAAAGAACATCGCAGGCAAGGATCGCCAGCCGGGCAAAAAGGGTCCTCCTCTCCGTTTCGCCCCCGATGTGCCTGAGGTTGAGCAGCGCGCGCGCCGGATCGGAGAACCCCCGGTCGGAGAGCGCCTTGTGGGCAAGCTCCAGGGGAATGGCGTCGGAGAGGATCAGGTCCGCGGCGTTGACCACGGGCGCGCCGGGCAGGCTGTCCCTGCCGAAGTGCCTCTCCACAAAGGCGCGCACCTCGGCCGAGTGCGTTTCGAAATCGAGGTGCAGCCTCTGCACAGGTGTGGCGTCCGGCCCCGGGGCATAGCCCATGCGCCGGGCCAGGTGCAGGTACTCATCGGAGTCAGCGGCCGGAAGGAAAAGGTCCTGCGCGGAGCCCCTCAGCATCCTCAGGCCGTTGATGAGATGGCGGAAGAAGTGGTAGGCGGCCACCAGCTCTGCGGCTTCCGTGTGCTCGACGAGGCCGATGGAGGCAAGGGCGTCCAGCGCCTCGTGGATCCGGGGCGTGCGCAGTCTTTTCTCCATTGCGCCGTGCGTGACCTGCAGGATCTGCACGGCGTACTCGAGGTCCACCAGGGCTCCGGCGCTGAACTTGGCGTTGGCACGGACCGGGCCGGCTGCTGCCCCGGGGACCGCGGAAAGCACAGCAGCGGGGGAGGTCGGCGCCGGCTCGATCCTGGTCTTTTCCTCCACCTGGCGCGCCCGCAGCGCCCGCAGCTCTGCCAGGTCAATGCTCTGCGCGGAGTAGACCATCTCGTCCCGCAGGCGCTCCACCTGGCTGCCCAGGCCCCTGTCCCCGCCCACCGCCCGCAGCCGCACCAGGGAGAGTCTCTCGTACGAGTGCGCGGGGCCGCCGTTGGCGTAGTACGTGCAGAAGCTCTCCAGGCTGCATCCCAGCGGTCCGGCAGCTCCGTAGGGCCGCAGGCGCAGGTCGATGTGGAATATTCCTTCCCTTTTTGCATGAACGAGCTGGAGAACCTCGCGCACCAGCCTGTCGAAGAACTCGGAGTTGTCCAGTCGCTCGGGCCCGAAGGTGGACCCGCTGTCGCTGTAGACAAAGAGGAGCTCAATGTCCGATGCGTACCCCAGGGCCACGCCCCCGAGCTTGCCCAGGCCCATGATTGCGCAGCGGACCGGCAGGCCGGCCACCGTGCGTGGCTCTCCGAACCTGCCGCGGAGCGTGCGCCACGCATGGGTGGCGGCCGCGTCCACCACCAGTTCTGCCAGGGCAGCAAGCCTCCTGCTCAGCGTGAGAAAGTCCGATCCCGGCGTGAGGATGTGGTCCAGGTCGAAGAGATAGATCTCGCGGTCCTTGAACTCGTTCAGCCGGCGGGCAAACTCCTCCGTGTCCTCAGCCCCGGCCAGGGCCAGCTCCAGGCGGTCCGGCAGGAGCTCGAGGGGCTCGCAGAAACCGCCGCCGCTCACGTGGGGCGCCAGCATGGGCAGGAGCTCCTCGTACTGCAGGCGGACGAAGTCCTCCCAGAGGAACGTGCTTGCCCCCAGGAGCTGGGCAAGATCCCGCAGCACGCCCTGGTCGGAGAGCAGCTCGACCCAGCGGCCCTGCTGCGGCATTGCGATCACGTCCCGGGTAAGCTTCTCGAAGCGCAGCAGCGCGGCCAGGGGATCCGGCGCGCTCTCCAGGAACGAGGTGAACTGCTTTGTCAGGAGGACGGACAGCTTGATCCGGTCGATGCGGGAGGGATCGGTGATTGCATGGCCTCCCGCATCGACGAACTCGAACTCGTCCTGGATCTTTTCCGTTTCGGTGCGGATCGTGACGTGCTCGATCGACACCTCCTGAAGGGTGAGCGCCGTGGAGAATGTGAAGAGGAAGAACGGCGTATCCTGGGAAATCACGCGCATCCGTGTTCGGCCCGCCGGAGAGGCATCCACCTCGATCTGCACCGGGTACAGCACCGCCTCGTGGGCAAACCTGATCCGCCCGAGCCTGCGGGCGGCAAGCTCGTTCACCGTGCGCCGTGAAGCGACTGCCGCCTCCCCGCCCCGTTCCAGGCCGCCGAACACCTCCACCAGGCGGGCGGCAAGGGCCGGTTCCCAATCCTCACTCCAGTCGCCTTCGGCAACGGTGCCGGTGAATCGGTCTATGATCCGTCTCCGGCGGAGCTCCAGGGACCACGGCGCCTCCGGCCTGGCCGGGCTCCACGTGAAGATGTCACCGGACCTTATGTCGAACCCGAGCGAAGAGAGAACTCCCGTGATCAGTGAGAACGCCCCCGGATGATCGAAAGCCAGCACCGTGCAGGCATGCTCCCCCCCTGGGAGCCGTTCCATCTGCAGCACCGCAGGCCGGAGCGGAGAGATCGAGGCCAGCCCCTCCAGGTGGCGCGCAATCGCCTCCTTGTCGAATCTCTCGAAATAGTGCGCGTCCAGCCGCGAGACATGCTCCGCGATGAGCCGGGGATCCACGGCGGGCAGCAAGGCTGAAAGCTGGGGTACGGTGACGGCCGGCATGGGGGAAGCATACGTGCACCGTCACGGATTGCCAAGGCTCGTGCTGCTGGAACTGGTTCCTGCTTCCGCTATAGTCTGTCCGCATGCCTGAATCGAGACCAGAAGCGTTCCCCGAACGGGAAAGACGCGTGCTGCGGGATCTTGCCTGTCGTGTCAAAGAGGCATCCTCTGATCCGCGCATGGCGGAGCGCAGACGTCACTGGACCCTTCACAACGATCTGGAGCCGTGCCTGCCCATCGTGTGGCTTTCTCCCGAGGGCGGATGGCGCGAATTGCTTCCCGACAGCCTGCTGCAGAGTCAGGGACAGGAAGCGCGGGCGATGGAATGGGAGCTGCGCATGCGGTTGTACAGGTATGAGCATTTCGATGATGCGTCCATTATCGAGGCGCGCTGGGAAGTGCCCAAAGCGATCGAGATTGGCGGCTGGGGCATTCAGGCAGAGTGGACGTACAGCTCCGACGCTCTCGGCGCCAGGAAGTTCAAACCGGTCATTTTTGCCCCCGCCGACCTGGAACGGCTTCGCATGCCCGCGGTCACGCACGATGAGAAAGAATCGAAGCGCCGGCTGCTGATTGCGCAGGATGCAGTCGGGGATATCCTTGATGTGGTCCAGGTCGGACAGGCTCACGTGAGCGTGCACCTGATGAGCCTCTATACTTCCTGGCGGGGCCTGGAGGAGACCATGATGGACATGTGCGATCAGGCTCAGATGCTGCATGACGCCATGGCCTTCATCACCGAAGGGCATCGCGGAATTATCCGCCAACTGGAGGAGCAGGACCTGCTTTCCCTGAACAACAATGACACGTACCATTCCTCCGGCGGCAAGGGGTGGACCGCGAAGCTGCCGGCCGCGGATTTCGACGGCAGGCACGTTCGGCCACGCGACATGTGGGCCTCCGCAGAAGCCCAGGAGCTGGCGTTGGTCAGCCCGGGGATGCACCGCGAGTTTGCAATGGAATACGAGAAAACGCTCCTTGCCCCATTCGCCAGGAATGGTTATGGGTGCTGCGAAGACCTCACCCGAAAGCTGGACGATGTCTTGAGAATCCCCAATATCTGGCGCATCTCGATCTCACCCTGGGCGGATGTTGATGCGTGCGCCGCGAAACTCGGCGGGGCGTGCATTTTCTCCTGGAAGCCGAACCCCGCGCACCTGGTAGGCAGATTCGACGAAAAGGCCATCCAGGCCTACCTCGCGCACGCGGTGCGCGCGGCCAAGGAGCATGGCTGTCATCTGGAAATGATCCTGAAGGATACCCACACATGCGAGAATCATTCGGAGCGCTTCGATCTCTGGGCGAAGCTTGCGCAGGAGGCCGTCGGGGAGGCGTGGTGAAGGGAACGAAACAGGTCAGAGAGGGCATGCGACCCTTCATTCAGGATGAGCCGCATGCCTGATGGTGATCCTCCGCGCGCTCAGCGGATCATTTGCCTCTTTCTGCGGCGTGCGCAGATTCTATCGTCGCAAGCGCCTGGTCAACCGTCACCTCACCTGCCATGACCTGGGCAAGCTGAACCTTCATGACTTCAATAACAGGGATCGGGAATGCGTGGTCGAAATATCCCATCTTGGGCAGATTGAACTGCTTTGAGAACGGCTCGGTCTTGAAAATGGGGTCGAGGTCCACGACCTTATTCACACCGGGATGAACGACAAAGCACCTGCCGTCCTGTGCGGCCGCTTTCTGCACGTCGAAACTGGTGAAGTAGTCCAGGAGGTCAATTGCGGCGTCCTTGACCTTTGTCTTGGAGTTGATGATCACGTGCGTGCTTGCCCAGAACTGAGTCCCCTTCAGTGTCGTGTCCGCTGAAATCAGGGGGAGGGTGATGGTGCCGATCTTGAATCCCGTGTTGGTGGTGCCATTATTCACGCTCGGCCACCAGGTGCCATTGTACAGGAATGCCGCTTTGCCGCCCACCCAGCCCATGATGCCTGCCTCATGGTTCTGCGCGTTATAGCCCGGTACGAATGCTCCGCCCTTTCCCAGTTTTCCCATTGCATCGATGGCTTTCCTCGCAACGTCGCTTTCCGTCCACTTGATGGTGCCCTTGTTCAGCTTGTCGACAATGCTCGGGTCCGATTGCTGCATCATGTAGTCGCCGATCATGAGGATCGCCGGCCAGCCATCCTTGTTTCCCCAGGAAATAGGCTGCATTCCCGCTGCCTTGATTTTCGGAGCCAGCGCAACCATGTCATCCACTGTCGTGGGGTACGGCAGATTGTTCTTTTTGAAGAAGTCCTCATTGGTATACAGCACCTGCCACAGATGGATGCCGGACCACGGCATGCCCCACAGCCTGCCATTCTTGTCAGTATCCGCCGCGAGATACTCGGGGTACCCCCTCTCGAGCCAGTTGCGCTGTTTTGCCACAGCCGTGATATCCATGGCAGATCCACGATCCACATATTCCCAGAAAGTGAATCCCTCGTTTGAGAAAAATACATCCGGCGCCTTCCCCCCCGCGACGGCCACCCTGACCTGGGTCTTCAAGTCCTCGGACTCGTATTCCGTCAAGTTGAGCTTGTACTTGGGGTACTTTGATTCGAACAGGGCCATGCTCGCTTTCACCTGATCACCGAGCTTATAGGCCCAGAAATTCACCTCTGTCTTGCCTTGAGTTGAGCCGGCTCCCTCGTTTCCGCCCGACGCGAATGAGAGAGCGGCGCAGCAGAGCACAAGGACCACGACCATGAGCGTTCTCAGTCCATTTCTTCTCTTCATTTCTACCCTCCTTGATGGCATGCCATCCATGGAATCCTGCCCGCACGACATCCGCGCAGGCAGCCTGTCCTTCTCCGGACCCTCCTTCTCAAGGGAATCCGTCCTGGTGCCCCAGATCACCTCCTTCCCCTCCGGTATGGCCGTTCGTTGAGCACCACTCTTTCCTACGTCTTTTGCACAGCGTTCCGGTACCTCAGCATAAGAGCGGTGATGATGATGGTGATGATGAAAAGTACGACGGCAATCGCCGATGCGTACCCGAAATGGTGCACAACGAAAGCTTCCCGGAAGATCAGGATCGAGGAAACGAGTGTTGCGTCTCCCGGCCCGCCCGCGGTCATGACGTAGATGAGATCGAATGCTTTGAAAGCCCCGATTATATTCACGGTGGAGACGATCACGACCGCGGGATAGAGGAGCGGAAGGGTGATGTGTCGCATCTGCCGGGCGTAGGTGGCACCATCAATGGAAGACGCGTCATAGAGTTCCTGCGGAATTCCCTGGAGAGCGGCAGAAAACACGACCATCCCGAACCCCGACCATTGCCAGATGGCGGGTATGAACGCAAAGTACAGCGCCGCTTTCGGATTGCCGAGAAGGTTGAGCGGATTGACTTTGCTCGCAAGGCCGATCGCCGCCAGAAGATTGGTAAGCAGGCCGAGCATTGGATTGAATATCAGGGCCCACAGGAGTCCGATGGAAACGAGGGACATCATCATGGGGATGAAAAGGACCGTCCGGGAAATTCCGGACAGCAGTCTGGCAGATGCGCCGTACTCCACGAGGAACGCCAGAAAGAGGCCGCCGATCGAGAGAAGGACTCCCGACATCACGACCCAGATCGCCGTGTTCTTGAGGGATTTCCAAAAAACCGGATCGACGAGCAGTTTGCGGAGGTTTGCGAACCCCGTAAAAACCGGCCTGCCGAGGCCGTCCCAGTCATACAATGCAACGAGGAATGACTGCACGACCGGGTACCCCACAAAGACAAGAAGGATGAGCCCTGCAGGAAGCACGTACAGATACGGTTCCACCTTCACAAGCCGCATCTCGATGACTCTCCCTTATCCCTTCACCGCACCGGCGGTGAGGCCCTTGATGAAGGCTCTCTGCATTGCCAGGTAGATCGCAACGACGGGGACCACCGTCATTGCGAGGGCGGCAAACAGCTTTGCCCAGTCGGTTGTGTACTGGGCGAAGAACACCTGCATTTGTATTGGAATTGTCCGCACGTTCGCCTGCCTCAGAAACGTGAGCGCAAACAGATACTCGTTCCAGCTGAAGAGAGACTGGAAGATCGTCACACTGGCGAAAATCGGCCCTGACAGGGGAACAAGGATGAGCAGGTAAAAGAGAAAACTCGGGCAGCCATCGATCTTTGTCGATTCCTCGACTTCCCGTGGTATCTCAATGAAGAAGGTCCAGAAGAGGAACACGGAGAGCGGGATCCCGAACGCGATACATGAAAAGATGAGGGATGCGAGGTTGTCGAGCAATTGCAGCCGTACGAAAAGGGTGAAAAGCGGAACGAGCACGATCTGTGCGGAGACGATTTGCCCGCTTACGAAAAGAGCGAGGATCAGCCGTTGCCCTCGAAACCGCATCCGCGCCAGAGCATACGCGGCAAGCGAGGCGGTCACGACAACGATCGCGACGATAACCGTCGTGGAAATGATACTGTTGAGAAATGCCCTCCCGAGACCCGCGTTTTTCCAGGCCTCAGGGAACACGCTGAAATTGATGGTGGCGGGCAGTCCTGCCGGGGTGAGAAAGATCTGCTTGTTGTCCTTGAAGGCGCTGGTGACCATCCAGAAAAACGGGTAGAGGGAGGTGATACTGAATATGATCAGAAGGGTTCTGGCCAGGAGTATGAACGCACGGTTTCCGCCCGCTGCTGATTTCATGCTGCTGTGCGCCCTCCCCGCCATTCCGCTCATGCATACTCGATCGCGATCATTCGGTAGATATCCACGGCAGGAACATCAACCTCCACCGTGCCTTTCATCATTCGATGAGGAATGCTCTTGTTCTCAGGCAGGACGACGGCGCGTGTGCATTTCCGTCCCTCCAGCCTCAGCCTCGCCTTCATCCCGCCCGCGGAAACCGCAGGGAGCTCTTCCTGCATGTTCACGAAATGAAGGATGTAGCGCCTCTCCCGCGGCTGGTGGAAAGCGGTGACTTCCACGGCGGGCGGCGCATCGACTTCGAATGTGAGCTCGCCGACAATGAGATTGCGGATCATTGCCTGGAAGCAGCGTTTGTGCGGCGGCTGCTCGGCCTTCTCGATTGGATGCGCCACCCAGATGACGCGCCCTTTTCCATAGGTGTGAAGGATTACTGCCGGGGAATTGGTCGGCCTGCCCGGCGGGTCTGAATGGATTGATACGAATCGGGTCGTGTCATAGGGGTCCGTATAGGGCAGAGTGATTGTGGCGAGAACCTCGGCGGAGGGGGCACCCTTCACAAGGGCCTGGCGCCCGAATACCGTGAGGGGATATTTCCTTTCGATCCCCGGAAGCATCTCCGATCCTGCGTCGGTCGGCGCGATATATGACAGAAGCTCGTCGGTCTCTCCCTGGAACGTGATCCCGAGCATCTCGGAAAGCAGCCGTCCCGCGCGCGAGCCGCTCACATACAAGCTCCCCCCTTGCCTCACATACTCCTCCAGCGCCTTTTTCTCCTCCTCGTCGAGGAAAAGGACGTCAGCAAGGACGATGGCTTTGAAGGACGCCGCGTCTTTCAGGTTTCTCTTGCTGATGACCCCGAAGGGGATGTGGGCCGCCTTCAGATTCCGCGCCGCACCGAAAGCGGCACTGAGATGGGGCATGGTCTCCGATTCATACAGTGCGCTTTTCCCGTTGTCCGCGAAGTCCATTTTCGAAGTCAGGCTGAAATACACCCCGACGTCCTGGCAGAAATCCCCCCCGATGTAGGGATCAAATACTTTCGTCTTTGCGAATACGTCCCCGAGGCTTTCGTACACCTTCGGATTCAGCGTGCCTACCGGATCGATGGCGTCGATGAACAGGAAGGCGCCGTCATGCGCGAGGGTGATGCTCGCGTGCATCTCCAGCATTTCCCGGGTTTTCATGGTGGTATGGTCCTGAAGGTTGGGATAGCACCGGGAGGTGTGGTACTCAAATGGATAGTTGCGGGTAAGGTTGTAGAAGAGTTTGCAGATGAAGGATTGTTGAAAGAAACCTCCGTAGAAATCTCCTCCGCAATAGTCGCTTGCGTCCGCAATGGCATCGGTGCTCCCGCGGACCCAGCTGTGAAGAGATGTGGAGAATTGGTGATCTACCGTGACGTCAGGTTTTGCTTTCTTCAGCACACCCGTGGCAAAGTGCGCAAACTCGGACAGCCATTGCTCCCGCTTTGCCTGGAAGACAACCCACCGTGCGTCGTTCCAGTCAATCGTGGAGGGCATTGTCCCCCCGACCTCGCGCGCGTACCTTTCCCTGCACGAAGGGCAGAAGCACACTGTGGGCCAGAACGTCATGTCCAGAAATACGCCCTGAAAGTCGTAGCGTTTCGAAAGGTCCGTCAACTGCGCACGAACATATTCCTGATAGCCCGGAGAGTTCGGGCAGCACACACCATAGCGCCCGCTGTTGAGCATCGCGCGGACCTTCTTCTCCCGCGAGGCTTTCCCGTCGACGTCGATGACCCTCCAGGAGGGATCGTGATCGTACGCCCAGTTGTCATAGACGAGGGTGTAGTAGATGATGACGTTCATCCCCTCCTTGCGACACAGCCCGATGACCTCACCGAGTATGTCCTTTCCTTTGATCCCGTCGTGCATTTTCCCCACGGGCGTCGGCCAATAGCAGTACCCGACATGGGAATTCGCATACACCATCGCTCCCTGCACGTGAGCCTTCTTCAGCATTGCCACATAGGTCTTTGCGTCGAAGAGCGAAAGAAAGCTCGGATCCGTGTTCTCGATGTGCATATCGACAAGGTTGCGCCGATAGCATTTCTTGTACCATTCCGCATTTGCCATCGAATGACCCCCTATACCGTTTTGATTCTTGCCGTCGATTCCCGTATTACCAGCCGTGGATGCAGGAGAACCTTGCGCCTGATGCCTACCTTGTCCTTCGTCTTGAAGATCATGTCGACGGCCTGCTCGGCCATTTCCTTGACCGGCTGGGCCACGGTGGTCAGGGTGGGAAGCACGATTTCGGGTATGAGGAGATCATCCATCCCCATGACGGACATCTCTTCCGGCACTTTCACTCCTGCCCGCACAAGGCCTGACTGCAGACCCGCCGCCATCAGATCGTTTTGCGCCCATACCGCCGTCACCCCGCCGTTCACGCGCAAAATGTCCTGCACTGCGTTCATTCCTGAAGTGAACGTAAAATCACCCTGGAAAATCCTCGCGGTGTCGAGTTCCCATCCGTCGTGTGCGAGGGTCTCGGCGAAACCGGACAGCCTGTCCATGCACAAATGAATCTTCTGGGGCCCTGTCAGGCAGGCGATCCGCCGGTGCCCGAGGCTCACGAGGTGCTCGGCGGCGATTGCACCGGCTTTGCGGTTGTCGAGGACGAGGTTCATGAGCTTCGCGTCCTCGCGCACGCGATCGAGCATGACGACGGGCACGTCAACACCCGTCAAAAGCTCCATCGCGCTGCTCTCATCGGATACAAGGGAGAAAATGATCCCGTCGACATGCCGCCGCAGCAGGTTGTCGAGTACCTGCTCCTCGAACGCGGGATCGGAGTGAGTATTGAAGAGCAGCAGGTTGTACCCGCGGCTGATCACGCATTGGTCCACGTGGTCGATCAAGGCGGTGAAAAACGGGTCCGAGATTCTAGGAACGAGCAACCCGATGGACTTCGCGCTTTTGCTTCTCATGCTGGACGCGATGAGATCCGGCTTGTACTTCAGGTCCCGGACCGCCTTCCTCACAATCTCCTGAGTATCTTCATCTACCGGGATCTTCTTGCTGAGCACGCGCGATACGGTAGAGATCGAAACGCCTGCTCTTTTCGCTACTTCTCTGATCGACGCCATTCTCGTCAGTCCGGGATCTTCAGATCCGGGTTTTCTGGACCAAAGTGCTTGAGCATGACCAGGGGATCGGCTTTCGATGGATTGGAGATCTTGATTCCATTACGCGCTGCCGACTCACTGACGAAAAACTCATCATAGGTCAGCTGGCCGTAGCGTATGATGGCAGGGGATTCGACCTCCCACGGGCCCATCGTTCCATGGCCCTGGAGGACTATCAGCCCATATGCCGCCCCATCCCTGATCGTGACGGAGCGTCCCGGCATAACCGTCAACTCTTTCGCGCTGAATGCGGAGGATTTGTAGCATATCCAGTTCTCCGAGAATCCCTCCCGCGACATCGATTCCGTGTCTCCTGCAGGGCGGGGTTTCATGAAGTGCTTCTCAAAGAATTGCGGGTCGATGTTCAGATCCCAATCAATGACTTCCATCAAATAGTCGAAATCGCCGATCTTGTTCTTCGGCATATCCTTCCATAGCCCGGATTCTGCAATGAGCTGATCATTCACGAGGGACTGGTACTGCGCGTACACGTCGGACGCGCGCTGCGGCTCATACGTGCACACGCTCCCTGGCGCATGGAGGATGCCGGGAGGAACGTCCCACCCCGTTCCCGGCTCCAGCCGATAGCATCTCGAGAGGTTGGTGATCTTGTTGTCGCCTTTTGTAAAATTGACAAGGGCCTGTCTTACTTCTTCTTTCGAGGTACCGGGGTTGAAGCCGAAGAAGGTATAGGGGAAATCCCCTCCGTGATTGTTCAGCTGGATAGGAAAATAGTAGGCTTCAGGCTTCCCTATTGTGCCGACAAGCTTCGCGTGCTTGTCGCGATGGTGGATGTGATGGGGCAAGGGCCCTTTGTTGTCGAAAAACTTGGAATACATCGGCCAGCCGCTGAACGATTTCCAGATGCGCGCGCCGATCAGCGCCTCCTTGAGTTCCTCTACTGCTTCGCGCAGCAGGATCTTTTTCACGTCTCCGTGATCCTCGAACACAACGAAGCTCAATCCTTCATCCGCGGCAGTTTTCGGGCCGTTGTCGGCCTTGGTCGTAGACGACAGCCAGCGCTCGTCGAACCCTCCACGCTCGATGCCGAGGGCATAGTAATCATCGGGATGCAGCTTTATTCGCCTGCCGGGTACACAAAATACTCTGGGGACCCAGTTAGGCGCGAGTCGAAGGATTCCCTGGCCTTGAGTTAATGCGTCCTCTGAAATTTGTCTTCGATTCACAGGTGTTATCTCCTTATGACACCGTTTGCACAACCGGTTGTGCAAACGGTATCATAACCATATTGATTGTCAACAACTTTCTGACCTTAGTGGACTGACACCGATCATGCGGCCCTGAGCTGGGACGTGGCCGTGCAATACGTCATTGAGGGCAAATGCGCGATGACCGTCATGGGGGTCAGTGACAAAAAGTGGGGCCCTCGCGTGAGGGCCCCGAGGAGGCAGGAGGACCCTAACTTATATATCGAAATAGAGCATGTACTCCCACGGGTGCGGCCGGAGGTCCATGGCGAGCACCTCGTTCTTCATCTTGTAGTCGATCCAAGTCTCGATCACGTCTGACGTGAACACGTCGCCTTTCAACAGGTACTCGTGGTCGTTCTGAAGGGCCTTCAGCACCTCACGCAGGGATCCCGGGGTCTTGGGTACCGCGGCCAGCTCCTCAGGCGGCAGGTCGTAGATGTCTTTGTCCAGCGGCTGGCCCGGGTCGATCTTGTTCTGAATACCGTCAATCGCCGCCATGAGCATTGCGGAAAAGGTGAGGTAGGGGTTGCTGCTCGGGTCGGGACAGCGGAACTCGAGTCTCTTTGCCTTGGGAGACGGGGAGTACATCGGGATTCGGACCGCCGCGCTCCTGTTCCTCCTGGAGTAGGCGAGGTTGACAGGCGCCTCGAACCCGGGGACCAGGCGCTTGAAGCTGTTTGTCGTCGGGGTCGCGAAGGCGAGGATCGACGGCGCGTGCTTCAGCAGTCCACCGATTGCGTGGAGAGCCATCTGGGAAAGTCCCGCGTAGCCGTCACCGGCGAAAAGGTTCTTGCTGCCTTTCCACAGGGAAACGTGCACGTGCATGCCGCTTCCGTTGTCACCGAACAGCGGCTTGGGCATGAAGGTCACGACCTTGCCGTGCTTCTTGGCGGTGTTTTTGCAGACGTACTTGTACTTCAGCACGTTGTCCGCCATGGTGACGAGGTTGTTGAAGCGCATGTCGATCTCGCACTGACCGCCCGTGGCCACCTCGTGGTGCTGCGCCTCGATGGGGATGTCGATGGACTCAAGGGTGAGCATCATCTCACTCCTGATGTCCTGCAGCGTGTCGTTGGGCGGGACGGGGAAGTAGCCTTCCTTGTAGCGGATCTTGTAGCCGAGGTTGGGGTTCTCCTGCCGGCCCGTGTTCCAGCGGCCTTCCGCCGAGTCGATGTGGTAGTAGCCTTCGTGCTCGTTCTGGTCGTAGCGGATATCGTCGAAAATGAAGAACTCGCATTCGGGACCGAAGTAGGGAATGTCGGCCAGGCCGGTTCCCTTCAGGAACGCCTCGGCCTTGCGGGCGATATTGCGCGGGTCCCTCGTGTAGTCCTCTCCCGTAATCGGGTCGCAGATGTTGCAGATCACGGCCAGCGTTTTGGCCGCAAGGAAGGGGTCGATGAACGCGGTGTCCGCAACGGGCTTCACGAGCATGTCCGACTCGTTGATGGCCTGCCATCCGCGGATGCTCGAGCCGTCGAAGCCCAGGCCCTTCTCGAACACCTCCTCTGTCAGCTCGCGGGCGGGAATGGAGAAGTGCTGCCACAGGCCGGGGAAGTCCATGAACCGCAGGTCCACGACCTCAACCTTTTCCGTCGCAATGAACGACACAATCTCCTTCGGTGTCTTGCCGATACTCATGTAATCCTCCTTAGTTTTATTTCCCCCCCTGGGCTTCGGCCGAACGCCACAGGAGGGGTAGGGGATATTACTCCCCACCCCCTGTTTAGCAAGTATCATGCCAGTATGGGAGAGTTTTCTAATTCTATAGTCTGTAATATATTACATAATGAGCCCTGATTTCGAATTGCCTGCCCTGGTACCTGAATGTAGGAAAAACGGGCCAGATGCTACAGAAATGTAGCTTTTCCGAACGTACGCCTGCGGATTGTTCTTGTTCAGGCGGCAAGCGCGGTGCTACACTCGGGGTCCGCACGGGAGGGGCAGTGGGAGTCCTTGTGGGCGTGGACATCGGGGGAACGAAAACCGCCGTCGTCCTGGGGAGGCCCCGGAACGACACGCTTGATATAATCGATCGTGAAGTGTTTCTCACCGAGCCGGGAGTCCTGAGCTGGCGGGATACCGTGGCCCGGGTCGTCCACACGGCCCGCCAGCTTCTGAGGAAGCACGAGGCAGGGTCCGTAGCCGGCATAGGCATAAGCTGCGGGGGACCGCTGGACAGCACGGCAGGGCTTATTCAATCCCCGCCGAACCTGCCCGGCTGGGCCGACGTTCCGATCACCGAAGAGTTGGAGCGTGCGCTGGGGGGCAGGGCATACCTGCAGAACGATGCAAATGCATGTGCCCTGGCCGAATGGCGTTTTGGTGCGGGGCGCGGGACCCGCAACATGGTCTTCCTGACTTTCGGCACGGGGATGGGGGCGGGGCTCGTCCTGGACGGCAGGCTCTACGAAGGAACCAACGGCCTTGCAGGGGAGGTGGGGCACATCAGGCTCGCTGCCGAGGGGCCCGAGGGCTACGGCAAGAAAGGATCCTTCGAGGGGTACTGCAGCGGCGGCGGGATTGCGCGCCTGGCCAGAAGCGAGGCAGAAAAGCGGCTGGCCGCGGGGCAGACGGCATCGTTCTGTCCGGAAAGGGAAGGGCTTGCCGGCATCAGCGCCGAGACTGTGGGCAGGGCAGCGGAGGCGGGAGACCCCCTGGCCCTGGAAATCTTCGCCCGGAGCGGCTGGTTCCTCGGCAGGGCCCTCGCAATGATCATCGACCTCCTCAATCCGCAGAGGATCGTCATCGGCAGCATTTACGCCCGCTGCCGTCGATTCATCGAGCCGTCGATGAACGAGGAGATTGCGCGGGAGGCCCTGGCGCCCGCCGCCCACGTGTGCGAGGTAGTTCCCGCCGTTCTTGGCGAGACAATCGGAGACTACGCGTGCCTGTCGGCGGCCATGGGGGCTGGCACGTGGGAAAGAGAAGAGCGATGAACCACCTGGACGAACTGGTGACACGATATCCGAGCCTGGCAGTCTGTCGCGACGAAATACAAGCCGCGTACAGGGTCCTGGTCGAATGCTTTTCCCAGGGCGGCAAACTGCTAGTGTGCGGCAATGGGGGCAGCGCCGCGGATGCCGAGCACATCACCGGTGAGCTGATGAAGGGTTTCCTGAGCCTTCGTCCGCTGCCGGAGGAGTTTCGCGACCGGCTGCGCGCGGCCAATCCCGAGCTCGGCTCGACCCTTGCGGAGAAGCTCCAGGGATCCTTTCCCGTCATCAACCTTGCCGCGGGCGCGGCATTGTCCACGGCCTTCGGCAATGACGTGAGCCCCGAGCTGGCCTTTGCGCAGGCGGCAAACGGCTATGGCAAGCCTGGCGATGTTCTTCTGGGCCTCAGCACCTCCGGAGAGGCCCTCAACGTACGGGCAGCGTTCTCCGTGGCCAGGGCGGTCGGGATGAAAACCATAGGAATGACCGGCAAAGAGGGCGGCAGGCTGGCGTCTCTCTGCGACATTCTCATCAATGTCCCGGCACGCCGGACTTTCGAGGTGCAGGAGCTCCACCTGCCGGTCTACCACTGCCTGTGCATGATGGTGGAGGGACACTTCTTTCCGTGAGCGATCTCTTGATCGTCAAGCTCGTCGCAGGCGGGGAGGGGCTCGGATACGCCGCGGGAAAAGCTGTCTTTGTTCCCGGTGTCCTGGCCGGGGAAAAAGTGCGCGTCCGCGTGGTGCAACAGAAGAAGGATTTCGACCGGGCCGTCCTCCTGGAAGTGCTCGAGCCGTCGCCGCACCGCGTGTCCCCGCCCTGCCGTCTGGCGGGTGTGTGCGGCGGCTGCGACTGGCTGCACATCAGCTACGAGGAACAGCTCGCGCAAAAGGTGAGCATCGTGCGCGAGGCACTGCTGCGCACGGGGCGGATTGCGCGGGATGCCATCGAGATCGAGCCTTCGGCTCCGCTGGGATCGCGCTCCCGGGCGCAGGTCCATCGGGACGGCGACGGCCGGCTCGGCTACATGGGCGGCGGAAGCAATCGAATCGTCCCCGTGGATTCGTGTCCCATCGTCATGCGGCCACTCAATGGGGTGTTCGACGGCTCGGTGCGCGTGCCGGAAAGTCTTGATCGGTTCACCGTGTTCAGCAGCGGTGACGGCGTAGCCGCGGAAGGAATCGATGACGACCGCGATCTCGCTGCGCGCGTCTGCGGGCGGGAGATCCGGTTTTCCGTAGGATGCTTCTTCCAGTCCAATCTCGCGGTCCTGGACACGATGGTTCCCTGGGCCCTGGAGGGCCTTGCGGGAAACGCTGCCGCGGATCTTTACTGCGGCGTCGGTCTTTTCGGATCCTTCCTCTCTGCTCATTTTTCCCGCATCATCTGCGTGGAGTCGAGCGCGATGAGCCTTTCTTATGCACGCCGCAATGTTGTCGGCCCCGCGCACGAGTTCTTCCCCATGAGCGTGGAGGAGTGGATCACCTCTGGTGCCGCGCGGGGACCCTTTGACGCGGCGGTTGTCGATCCCCCGCGCCCCGGCCTGGGACCCGACGTACGCGCCTGGCTCTGCCGCACGGCTGTCGAGCGGCTGGTGTACGTGTCCTGCAACCCCGTCACTCTTGCCCGGGATCTCGGCCAGCTTTGCGACAGCGCATTCGATCTGGTTGGCCTGCGGCTCTTCGACTTCTATCCGCAGACATCCCATATCGAGGCCGTGGCGAAGCTGTCGCGGAGAGCGGGAAAGTGAAGAAGCCCGAGCTTCTCGCCCCTGGCGGCAGCTTCCTTGGCGCGCATGCCGCTTTTGCGGCAGGCGCGGACGGCGTGTACCTCGGTCTGAAAGAGTTCTCCGCCCGCAAAGCGGCGCAGAACTTTTCACTGGATCAGCTGAGGAGGATCCGTCAGCTCGCGGCGGACAAAGGGAAAAAGGTGTACGTGGCGGTCAACACGGTTGTGCGGGAGACTGAGCTCGACCGGCTTTTCGAGACATTCACCTGGCTGGCAGCGCTTGCCGTGGACGGCGTTATTGTCCAGGACCTGGGCGCGCATGACCTGCTGCGGAAGGAGTTCCCCGGCCTCCCCATCCATGCATCGACGCAGATGGCAGTGCACAACGACACGGGACTGCGCATGGCAGAGGAGCTGGGCATCCAGCGGGTCATCCTCTCCCGGGAGCTTACCTTGGATCGCATCCGCGCACTGCGGCAGCGGCACCCCGGCATAGAGCTCGAGGTGTTCATCCATGGGGCGCTCTGCTACAGTTTCTCCGGGGCGTGTCTCGCGTCGTCCGTGCTCACAGGAAGGTCGGCCAACCGCGGGGACTGCGCGCAGATCTGCCGCAGCCTGTTCCATGACGGCGACGCTGGTCGGCCTTTCGCCATCCCTGGCTCGGCCTCCCTCGCCATCCCTGGCTACGGTCACTTCTTCGGCATGCGCGACCTGTTCCTGGGTCGTGACGTGCTCGAGCTGGCGGAAATCGGGATCGACGCCCTCAAGATCGAAGGGCGCATGAAGTCGCCCGAGTATGCGTACAACGTGACGAGGTTGTACCGCGAGATCCTCGACCGTGGGGCAGACTTGCCGGAGAAGGAATACGCCGAGCTGGTTCGCAGGGCCGACCTCAGCTTTGCCCGGGAGAAGACCTCGGGCTGGCTGCACAGTCAGGCAGGCCGGAACCTTATCGATCAGCGATACCCCGGGCACAGGGGCTCCTTGATGGGAACAGTGGAAAGCGCACGCGCCGGAGAAATACAGCTTCGCCTCAATGCGGACCTCTCTTTGCGCGACGGCCTTGGCTTCTTCCCGAAGGGATCTCGAGAGCCGGTGATCTTTTCCGTATCCCGCATCACGAAGACCGGTCATGAGACGAAGTTCGCCAGGGCAGGGGAGGTCGTGAGCGTGGAGGTGCCTGCGGCGTTGGCCGAAACACGGCAGACGCTGCCGCGGCCTGGGGATGAGATACGGCACCTGTCATCCAGATTCCTCGATCTTCCCATGCCGAAGGAAGCGGGCTTTCCGCTCTACAGGGTTCCCCTGGATATGCACGTCGCTTTGTCGAATGTCACCGGGCGAAGCGGCCCAAGGTCCGGAGTTCTTTCCGTGTGCGCCGCACGGTATCCTGTTTTTGAAAAAGCGGTCACGATTGACACAGCCTCCCGGAAAAGGCCGTTTGTCGAAATACTTGCGCGGTTGCTGGAAGAATCCGGGGACTCCATTTTCCGGCCGGGAGACCTGTCATTGGCGAACGACACGGGGCTTGCCGATGACGAGGTATTTGTTCCGCCTTCCGAGCTGAAGAAGGTCAAGAACGAGCTCTACGCGTTTCTGGACGAAGCGTTCAAGTCTGCGTTGCAGTCCACGGCAGCTCTCACGGAGCCCGCGACTCCGCCGGATGCCGAAAGTGCAATTGGCGCAGGCGATCTTGCCCTGCTGGCTCATCGAGAGGCTCTGGCGCCGCGCCGGAAGAGCGGTGACAGTGCCGATCTCCCATTCGTCAGTGCAGATCCGGACCAGATCGATCTGCAGGGACTCTTCCTGCATGCGGGCTATCGCTGGCTGCCCCTCCCGCCCGTTCTTCTGGATGACGGCCGCTGGACCGAAGCTCTCCGGGGGCTTTCTGCAGGACACCCGGAGGCCCGGTTCGCCGTCGGACTCAACAACCTTTCGCATATTGCCATTGCCTCTGCGCTGGGCCCGCAGCGGAACATTTCCTTTTTCGCGGACTTCTATCTGTATGTCGCAAATTGCCGTGCGCTCTCGTTCGTCAGGGAGCGCGTGCCCCGGCTCCTCTTTGCATACGCATGGATCGAAGGGAAGAAAGAAGAAGCGACGGGCATGCGATGCAGCGCAGTGCCGATTGTCGTCATCGATCCTGATTTCAGGCCGCCTCTTTTCTACAGCCTGGGCTGCTTTGCCCGCCACGTTTCAGGCGGGGGGAGTTGCCTTGACGAATGCCCCAAAGACTTTACGCGCGAGCTGCGCCAGGGGCGCAACCGGTTTCGGATGGTCGTTCGCGATTGCGTGACGTACCTGTTCGCGCAGGGGCCGAATCCGTCGGGTACGTCGATGCCGAATCCGCCGGGTACGTCGATG
>CAYTGX010000003.1:34342-38377 GCA_964437385.1 uncultured Spirochaetaceae bacterium | reverse complement strand
CGGGTACGTCGATGCCGAATCCGCCGGGTACGTCGATGAACCGCGACCCGGGCGATTGATGAGAGACGGTTTATAGAATATTCTGAGCCTACCATGAAGATCGTTGTCATCGGCGGAACCGGGCATATCGGCACATACCTCATTCCTCGGCTGATACAGGAAGGCCACGCCGTAGTGTGCCTGAGCCGCGGAGCGCGGAAGCCATACAGGAATTCCGGCATCTGGAAATTCGTGGAACAGCAGCAGATCGATCGCGGGCAGGAGGAAGTGACGGGGACCTTCGGGGCCAGGATCGCCGCATTGAAGCCTGACGTGGTCGTCGACCTGATCTGTTTTACCCTGGAGAGCGCCCGTCACCTCGTGGAGAAGCTGCACGGTCAGGTTGGTCATTTCCTCTTCTGCGGCACCATCTGGGTACACGGCCACAGCGAAATCGTGCCTGCCGTCGAAGCGGGACCGAGAAAGCCTTTCGGGGACTACGGCATCCGCAAGGCAGCCATCGAATCGTGGCTCCTGGAAGTGTCGCATCGAACCGGCTTTCCCGCCACGATCCTGCATCCCGGCCATATCGTCGGTCCCGGCTGGGTTCCCCTGAATCCGACAGGCAACTTCAACCCGGATGTTTTCAGGTCCCTGGCGGAAGGGAAAAAACTGATTCTGGCCAATCTCGGCCTGGAGACGGTGCACCACGTGCACGCGGATGACGTTGCCCAGGCCTTCTGCCGCGCCATGCAGAGCAGGTCCGCCGCAATCGGGGAAAGCTTCCATGCTGTTTCTCCGGCCGCCCTGACCCTCCGCGGCTATGCGGAGGGATTGTCCCGGTGGTTTGGACACGAAGCGGACCTCTCGTACCTGGCCTGGGAAGAGTGGCGGAAAACGGTCACACCGAGGGATGCGGAGGCCACCTGGGACCATATCGCGCACAGCCCCAATTGCAGTATCGAGAAAGCGGCCCGCCTTATTCACTATGTGCCGCGCTACACCTCGATGGAGGCAGTGTGCGAATCTGTGGACTGGCTCATGGAACACGGATGGCAGGCGTGAACCCGGCCTAGCACGTACCCTCCAATGCTGAAATCCTATTTTGCACGGCTTCCCCTTACGGACCGCATCACGTTTGCGAAGGACCTGTCGGCCGGGGTGTGCTACGGCGCGTTTGCCGGCCTGGCACTCCCGCTGGTCTCCATTGTCGCGCGGAGAATCGGGATGAGCCCGGCAGGCATTACCGCGATGGTGACGATGCAGTTCGTGGGCGCGCTCTTCGGGGTCCTGTTCGGGCACCTTGCTGACAGGCGGGCCAAGATGCCGTTTGTCCTGTGGCCTTCCCTGCTTGCCCGCGCGCTGATCGGGCTTCTCGCTTTTGCGCAGACCCCGGTTTTCTACCTTGTCATCGTGTCCGTGTTCAATCTCCTGATCAACCTCGGAGGGCCTGCGTACTCGAGCATCATGCGGACGAACTACAGCGACGCCCACCGCGGGCGGCTCATGGGCAACATACGAATCGTCATCATGGCGGTGTCGACCGTCATGTCCGCATGCGCAGGAATCCTCCTCGATGTCGACGAGGCGATGGTACGATGGCTCTTCCTGGCTGCCTCGGTGTTCGGCATGATGTCCGCCCTCATTTTTGCGCGGATACGAGTCCGCCGCGAACCCGCCGTCCTGTCCAGAGCCCCCGAGTCTTTCGTCGGCGCGTTTCGAGCCGTCATGCGAAACGGCCCGTTCATTCTGTTCATGGGGATACTCTTTCTCGGCGCAACCCCTGACAAGCTCGCGGTCCCGCTGGAACCGATCTGGCTCGTCGACTACCTGCACCTGGGGTACGGCGAGGCGAGCTTCCTCCTGGGAACCGTCGTGTCCATGGCCAGCATTGCCGGCTACTACATGTGGTCAAAGGCGCTGAGGCGGTTCAACAGTTTTACCGTGCTTGCCGCGGTCGTGTTTCTCTTTGCGCTGCGGTTTGCGGCCCTCGGGCTGGCCCGCACCAGCGCCCAGCTCCTGCCCATGAGCATACTCTCCGGTATCGTGAACGCCGGATGGGACCTTGTCCCTATTTTCTGCATTATCGCCCTTGCCGACAGGTCCAATTTTTCGATGTATATCGGGTTCAACACAACCTGTTTCGGTATCAGGGGGTTGATCGGCCCTTCGATCGGAACATTCATCTACTCCACCGGTGTACTTCCGCTGGGCGGAATCTTTCTCATGATTGCGGCGCTTCTCATGGTCGGCGCGGCTTCCATGCTTGTTTTTTCCCGCGGAGAAGGGGCGCGTCCCGCCGCGCGCGCGGACGCGCGTTGACAGGGCTCTACTGGGCGGAGGCTGCCAGCCGTTGCAGGTCCGCCGCTTTCTGCCTGAGGCCGGGGTTTTCCGGGGAGAGCCCTGCGGCGCGCTTGGCGTACTCCATGGCCTTCCTGTAGTCCTGCTGCCTGGCCATCACATCCGACATGGCGATCAGCGCGTCCACGTTGTCCGGGTCCTCCAGGAGCGCGGAGCGCAGATCGTGGAGCGGGTCGGCGGAGCCTGCGGAGGACCTGATCACGTACAGCTCGCCGCGGAGCACAGGCGTGTCCGCCACGGCCAGGGCCTGTGTCGCCACCTGCATGGCGTCGGCGCCGCGCCCGGCAGCCAGCATGGACCTGGCTTCGAGGACCAGTGGCTCCGCGCCGGGCGTGACGCGCGCAAGGGCCTGCGCGTATGTGACGGCAAGAGAGTAATCTCCCATGCCGGATGCGATCTGCCACCCGAGCCGCAGGTGCTCCGGCGTGCGGACCTGCTCCGGAATCTGCGCAAGCAGGGCGGATGCCGTTGTCCAGCTGTGCGTCTGCACGGCCTGCTTCAACAGGAGCGTCAGCGTGGGAATCCTTCCCGGCTCTATTGAGAGGGCACGGGTAAGAGCCGCCACTCCCTCATCAACGCGCGCCGTCTCAAGGAGGATACGTCCACGCAGCTCGGGAAACGAGGCGTCCGAGGGAAAGCGCCTCTCTGCGTCCAGAAGGACGCCGATTGCCGCCTCGCTGTCGTGCTGCCTGTCATAGAGAAGCCGGGCCTTCATGAAGGAGGCCGGTGCGTTGTCGGGGTGCAGCCTCAGGATTGTGTCCAGGAGCCAGAGGGACTGGTACCAGTTGCCAAGGGCCTCGAACGCCTGCGCCCGCAGGAGGATGAAACCGGCATCTTCCGGCGCGGCAAGCTGGCCCTGCGCCGCGGTGTCCGCGGCCCGCTGGGGCTGGCCGGCAGCCAGCTCCGCACGCGCCCGCGCGGAGAATCGCAGGGGAGCAGTGGGAAGGGTCGAGGCGAGCTGCTCAAGCAGCGGCATCTCGTGCGCGGCTGTTCCCGCAGCAATGCTGGAATCGATGATTCTGCCAGCGGCAGGATAGAAGGAAGGGGCGCGGCGGAGGCACTCCTCGAATTGAGAGCGCGCGGCGGCCGCACCGGCTCCACCTTCTCTTTGCAGCAGCAGTCCCCTCAGGAAAGGCGGGAGCACCGACGCCGGGTTCAACCCGTCCGCAGCGGTCAGGCCGGCCTCCAGATCAGCCGCATGAGCCGCGTCCAGGGGTCCGACGGAGAAAATGAGCGTAATGGCCGGGACGATTTTTGCAAAGAAGTCGCTCGCATTCGTCTCGCCGTTGGCCGTCGCGGGCGGGCCCGTGGGGAATGGATCGTTCAGTTCAGGGTAGAGCTGCTTGAAAAGCGCGTCCCCCAGCGACGTGAGCTCCACTGTATTCGGCATCCCCGCAACTTCCTGGGAGGTAAGAGCTCCCGCCGCTTCGGTCAGGGCGGCAGGGGACGCGATCTCTATGAGCCGAAGCGCCTGGGCCAGCATTGCGGCTTTTTTCTCCGGCGTGCCGGGTCTGGGTCCCGAGGTCGTGGCGCAGGCTGCCAGCACGAGCGCTGCCAGGACAACGGGCAGGCTCATGGCCAGGAGCGATCGCTTCACCTCGTACCCTCGCGGCTGTTTGCCAGATCACTCCTGGCGACAACTCTGTCGCTGCCCGCGACACTGCCGTCGCTCCTGGCGACATTTTGGCCGTCGCT
>CAYTGX010000003.1:14702-34242 GCA_964437385.1 uncultured Spirochaetaceae bacterium | reverse complement strand
CTCTGTCGCTGCCCGCGACACTGCCGTCGCTCCTGGCGACATTTTGGCCGTCGCTGCCGGCAACGCGGTCACTCCTGGTGACATTCTGGTTGTCACTCACTGCGGCCTGGATGATCGGACCCAGCGGCACCGTGACCATGTAGTAGTCATTGGAAGCGTTCCACAGCGTGAAGCCCGATCCGGCTCCCTGCAGGGTGCCCTGCACCTGGTTCACCAGGTAGGCGGAGTATACGGCTTGGTCGAATGCGAGCTCTCCGCCGATGCGGAATGCCTGGACGTAGGGGCGGATGATGCTCCGTCCCTCCACCATGTAGGCCGCGCGCTTCGTGCCTTCCTGGTAGATGTACTTTGCCCGCGGCAGGTACTGCATGGAACCCAGGAAGTCCCGCGGGAAATGGGAGGGGTAGAACATCGGCTGCACGACATCCACGTAGCGGGAGAACATCTCGATGTTCTGCGCAACCCAGTTGGAGATCCGCGCCCATCCGCAGTAGCCGTAGACGTCGGTGGAGATGGGCATGGTCAGGGACTCCCGCGCCTTGGCCAGAAAAGACTCCAGCGCCTCCAGCTTTCCCATCCCCTCCCTGCGGAAGCGCCAGGTGATGCTTCCCAGGTCCCCGTCCGAGGGGAAGCGGATATAGTCGAACTGCACCTCGTCCACGCCCTTGTCCTGCAGTTCCTTTGCAATGGCGATGTTGTAGTCCCACACGTATTCGGAGTACGGGTCCACCCAGTACTCTCCCTGAAAGAAGGATTCTTCTCCCGTCTCTTCGTCCACGCTCTTCTTGAGATAGCGCCACGGCCCCTTCGCCGTTCTGTCCCACGCAGCGTGCGCGAAGTTGTCCGCATTGTAGAGCTGCTTGTCGCGAAACACGACGATCCGCCCGATCAGGTAGAGCCCCCGGGAGTGGGCGGTCTGCACGATATCAGCGATTTTGATGCGGTGGCGCACAGCCCCGATGCGGATCGGCTCAGGAAGTGCCGTGTCATATGTGAGATAGCCTTCGTCATCCTTGAAATCCACGATGATGCTGTTCAGGCCCTGTTTCTCGGCAAACTCGAGCAGGCCCGGCATGCGGGCGCCGCCCGCGGAGAATGACGACACGTATGTGCCGTATTTGTTTGCCGCGGCCGCGAGCCTCTTCGCCTTGTCCGCCGGGATTGCGACTTCCTCCTGGATCTTTTCGATCATTTTCCACGTGCCGCCGGCGTGTGAAAGGGCCCATCGGGCGGTGGCCGTGCGCGTTTCAAGGAACCACCCTGCCTGTACCGACTGGCGGCGGAAATAGATGTCCCGCACCGGCAAGGAATCCGGTCCCGGAGGCAGGACCACCCGGTCCACGCTCCGCGCGCCCTTGCGGTACGTGTACAGTCCCTTGCCGAAGCCGAGATTGAACCATATCAGGTCAGGCTCCTCGGGATCGTATGCCAGGGAGGCGATTTCTTCGTAGTTTCCTCCTCCCAGCTGCAGGGGGACGAGCTGTTCGGACAGGGAGGTCCAGGTCTTTCCGCGGTCGGCGCTCTCGAAGAAACCGTGAAACGAGGTTCCGACTGCCAGACCGTTGGCGCTGCCGGGAGACAAGGCAATACAGGTGATCTGGTCGTTTGCCCGCAGGGGGTCTTTCAGGGGGACCTTCTCCCAGGTAAGGCCCGCGTCTTCAGAAAGGAACAGCGTGTCCAGCGTGGACACTCCGACCCTGTCCCGGTTGTACGGATCCACCGCCAGGCAGGTGATGATCGGGGGCTTGTCGGCCGTGAACGGGTAGACCGCGCGGGTGGGCAGCCCCTGGTTGCGTGCCGCCCAGGTCTCTCCGTCATCCGTGGAGAGCATGACGCCCAGGTCCCGGGACACGCGCCAGACTATTCCGGGACCTGCCCGGTAGATCCTGTCAGGGGCGTAGCGGGTCTCCAGGGGCGCCTTGTCAACAGTGGTCTTCGGAGGCGCAACCGGGCCCACCCCGTCCTGCGCGCTCAGGAAACCGACAATGCCTGCCGAGGAGAGGAAAATCATGGAGAGAGAAACAATGAGGATGAGCCGTTTGCTCATACCTTATTACTCGGCCGACGAGTGGCGAAAAATGAAACGATCAGTGCAAGTCCCACGATAATAAGCAGCATTGGCCACCATTGCTGTACGAAGGCCATGAGGCCTCCGCCGGCCCGGCGCAGGGCGAACGGAAGGAGAAGCAGCGCGAGGCAGGAGATGAAAATGCCGGGGACCACGATGGCCGTCCGCGCGGATCCGCGCTTCCTGAGGCCGTAGGGCACCAGGGAGATCCCGGTCACCAGCATGAAAACCGGCCATATGCGCGCAAGGCTCTGTCCGCTCAGCACGGTGTTCATGAGCAGAAAGACGATTCCCCCGAGGGTCAACACCATGCCGGGAATGATCCATCGGTCCGAGTTGCCCCGGGGCCACGCCATGTAGAGGAAGACCAGCCCGACGAAGATGACCGGAACCGGCCAGAACTCTCCCGGCTGGGGCAGGTATCTGAAGTTCCACAGGAGAAGCACGCTGCCCACCAGCAGGACCGTCACGCCCCATATGAGGAGCTTGTTGGGATAGCGCGGGCTGTGACGCGTGCTCATGCGCCGAGATTCTCCACAATGCGGCTGGCAAACTCGGACGTGGAGACCTTTGTCGCCCCTTCCATGAGCCGCGCGAAGTCGTAGGTGACCGTTTTGGCGGCGATGGTTCGGGTAAGGGCGTTCTGGATGAGGGCAGCCGCCTCTCCCCATCCGATGTAATCCAGCATCATCACCCCCGAAAGGATCACCGAGGAAGGGTTTGCCATGTCCTTGCCGGCGTATTTCGGCGCCGTGCCATGGGTTGCCTCGAAAAGTGCATGCCCGGTGACGTAGTTGATGTTCGCTCCCGGCGCAATGCCGATGCCGCCCACCTGTGCGGCCAACGCGTCCGAGATGTAGTCTCCGTTGAGATTTGTCGTGGCCACCACGTCGAACTCCGAGGGGCGGCTGAGGATCTGCTGGAGGAAGTTGTCGGCGATGGCGTCCTTGACGAGCACTTTGCCGGCCGGCGTGGGAACCGGCTCGCTGCCTTCCGCCGGTATGAAGACCGAGTCGGCAAACTCGCGCCGTGCCAGATCGTAGCCCCACTCGCGAAATGCTCCCTCGGTGAACTTCTGGATATTGCCCTTGTGCACCAGGGTCACGCTTTTCCGTGCATGGGAGACCGCGTACTGGAGGGCCGCGCGCACCAGGCGCTCGGAACCGGTGCGGCTCACCGGCTTGATGCCTATCCCGGAGTCTTCACGGATCTGCCATCCGTATTTCTGCCTGAGCAGGGTTATGAGGTCCCGCGCCTCCGCGGTGCCCTCCTTGAGCTCGAATCCTGCATATACGTCTTCCGTGTTCTCCCGGAACACGACCATATCCACCATCTCGGGGTGCAGGACAGGGGAGGGGACACCAGGGAACCAGCGTACCGGTCTGAGGCACACGTACAGGTCCAGCTTCTGGCGCAGGGCCACGTTCAGGCTGCGAATGCCTCCGCCCACCGGCGTGGTGAGCGGACCCTTGATTCCCACGAGGTGGGAGCGGAACGCTTCTTCGGTTTCCGACGGCAGCCAGTCACCCTTCTCCTTGAAGGCCCTTTCCCCGGCCAGCACCTGCACCCATTCGATTGCGCGGGAGCGGCCGTATGCGCGGCTCACCGCCTCGTCGAACACGCGGCGCGCGGCGCGCCAGATGTCCGGCCCGGTGCCGTCCCCTTCAATAAAGGGGATCAGGGGGGAATGGGGAACTGAAAGTCCTGTCGAAGTCTTTGTGATTTTTGCAGCCATTGAGTGCCTGTTGAATAATAACAGAACCCGTCTGCCTTGCCAACACAACCCTTTTCCTGGAGCCCTTCGCGCGATGTTGCCAACCATGCGTGTTCCTGCTACTCTCGCGGTACGGCAATGATAAGACGTTTCTTCGCTCTTCTGATGCTTGCTGCCGCAGTCGCGGTGATGTGCGCCGGCTGCGCACCCTCCGACACGCGCTATTACATCGGCCCATTGGAGCAGAACCAGGAATTGCGGGAGCTTTTCCGGCTCTTCAACCGTGAAAAAGACCAGGAAAACAGGTTCGTGCTCATCACGCAGATTGCCGTGGGCCTCGCAAATACCGGGAGGATCGACCGCGAGATCCTTTTTCTCACGACGCACGTGGAAAAGAATCCCGCGGATATCTACAACGGGTTCTACCTTCTCCTGGCGGCAGACGCATACCGCGACATGAAGGCCGTTCCCTTCGCCATTCACTATTACCGCAGGATACTTTCCAACTATGGGGACCTCCTTGTGAAGGGCACGTCCATCCATCTTCAGTGCCTGCGGGAGCTGCTCAGCCTGGAAACAAACCCCGAGGACAAGATCGGGTACTACAAGGAGCTGTTCTCGCGCTTCCCGGAGCAGAGCCCCGGCACCAACTGGTACTACATGGCGAAGAGCTACGAGGAGGTGGGCGAGTGGGAGCAGGCAATCCAGGCCTACCAGAAGTACATCGGTTCGTCGCAGGCCCAGATTTCCAGTGATTCACGGACGCTCCGAGAAGCCATGGAGAAAGTTTCCTTCTATTATTATCCGGACAAGAATTGGACGATGCCCGACCTGAATGACCTTGTGGATGGGGTCAAGGATGCGATTCTTACGAAAAACAGCTCGAAGCTGAGGAAGTACCAGGCACAGGTGAACTTCTTCCAGGAGCCATGGGACCAGCAGCCCCTGGTGGACACGGACAACGTCAATTACAACGTCACAAACTATCTTGCCAGCTCGAACGTGAAGATCGATCCCCAGCTCGATATCGCTGCAAACGAAAACGAGGCCACCCTGAAGACCACCGGATGGAACTTTCGTCCGCCGACCTGGTACCTGTACTTCCGCAGGGTCGATTTCCCCGCCAATCCTGAAATCAACGGGCAATGGGAATGGGCTGGAATCTACTTCGGCGAAAAGCTCTGACCTCCCTCGGCATCGCCCTTGTCGCAGCCTGCTGTTCCGCGTGGGCAGGGGCCGCGGTCGATTCGCCGTACCGCGTGCGCACGGAACGCGTACTCGCGTACCCGGCGGACTGGGGACTGTCCGCGCCGTCCGCGTCGACTGCTGAGGCGCCCCCGCCGTCCGCCGCGCCGTTGTCGGCGCCTTCGTCGGCTCCCGGGCCGGTTGCCGCGTTGGAGCCAGCCTCCACGGACGCCGGGCCCCTGCCGCCGGCGCAGGGGCATGTCGGGGCTGAGTTGTACTCTTTCACCTTTCCTGACGAAGATGTCATTGACAGGTTCGTGGACGGCCTGCGCGCGGGACATGCCGACTGGCTGCAGGCGGTTCTGGACCGAAGCCTGCGCTACCGGGCAATCATCACCGGGGCAATAGCCGAGCGGGGATTGCCGCCTGAGCTTCGCTACCTTCCCGCCGTGGAGTCCGGCTTCCAGGCCCGGGCCACCTCACCGAGAGGGGCCGCGGGGCTCTGGCAGCTCATGCGCAACACGGCGTCCCCGTACGGGCTGCGCATGGACCAGTGGGTGGACGAGCGGAGGGATTTCTGGAAAGCCACGGAGGCTTCGCTGGACAAGCTGGCGGAGAACTATCGCATTTTCGGGGACTGGTACATGGCTCTCGCCGCATACAATTGCGGCGTGGGAAAGCTCTCCGCAATCGTGCGGAGGTATCCCGGGAATGACTACTGGGCGCTGAGGAGAAAGGGCGTGCTGCCGCGTGAAACATCGGCATTCGTTCCCCAGTTCCTCGCCTTGACGCGCATTCTCAGCTATCCGGGCCGCTACGGCCTGGAGGTGGGCTGGGACACCTCTCCTGCCTGGTCGCGCATCCCGCTGGACCGGTGCGTCGACCTTCGCATCCTTTCCGCGAAATCAGGGGTTCCGCTTGAGGTGCTGACCGCCGGCAACGCCGAGCTCAACTTCCTCCTGACCCCTCCTGCATCATACAAGTACGAGCTCAAGGTTCCGCAGGAGTACAGCCAGCCGGTGGAAAAGGCCCTCGCGGAATCCGATATGCCCCTCATGGACTTCCGCGTGCACCTCGTGGCGCAGGGGGATACTCTCTCGGGGATCGCCCGGAAGTACCGCGTGGACATGGACCTGATCCAGGAGTTCAACCCTAACCTGGCTCCCCGCGTTCTGCGCATCGGGGCCAAGGTGCTGGTGCCGATTGCCCCCGCACGGAGCTCAGGATGAAAAAAGTCCTCGTTCCTTCCGTCATCCTCTTCCTGTGCGCCGCCTGTGCCGGCTTTGCCGCAGCCGGCACCTCGATAGTCACCGAGCCGGGATTCGCCGTTACCAGCCGGGTGGACTGGGCGGCAGGGGCCATTCACGTTGAAATCACGCATGCGCTGGATCCGTCCACGCCGTCGATTGTGCGGGCAAAAGGGGACGCGGAAACGGAGATCCAGTCGAGGCTGTCCGATTTCCTGGTGCGGGCCATTGCAAATGTGACTGTGGACTCCTCCCACACGTTCGGGGATATGCTCGGCGCTGACCCGGATCTCTTTGCGCGCGTGGGTCAGCTTTCCCTCGGGGGGCTCAAGGACGAGGTTTTCCTCTCACCGGATTTCTCATCGCTTATCGTGCGCTATTCCCTTTCCCTCTTCGGCCCGCAGGGGCTTGCCTCTCCGCTGTACCCTTCCCAGCAGACCCCGATTCGGCGCCGGCTCGGATACGTCACCACGAGGAAGTTCACCGGGGTTCTCATCTCGGCCAGCGGATTCCTGCCGGAGTCCGGCACTACGCACATGATGGCCGCTCGGCCCGCGCTGTTCCCGCGCCTCTGGGATGAGCAGATGAACCTCGTGCTGGAGAAGGGGATGTGCAGCCCTCAGGCGCTGGCCCGGTGGGGCATGATCGGTTACGCGCAGGGGCTGGATGATCCGGTGGTTTCCCTGCGTGCCGGTGTGCTGCCGCTGCGCCTGGCCGCGCGCGGGGTTTTCGGGGACAAAGCAACGGACATCGTGATCTCCACTGACGGGGTCCGGCAGCTCCTTGCGCTGCCGGAAAATATCTCCCTTCTTCAGCAGGGGAGAGTCGTCATCGTCTACAACAGCCTGCCATAGGCAGGGACTCCCGGCGCGCAAGCGCGCCTGCCGCCCTACGGAGGCCGAGGGCGAGCGAGTCCCTTCCGCGGTACCCCGCGGAGTTGGACGGACGAAAGCGAGCCCGTAGGCAGGGGCTCTCGGCGCGCTATCGCGCCTGCCGCCCTACGGAGGCCGAGGGCGAGCGAGTCCATGGACGGACGAAAGCGAGCCCGTAGGCAAGGGCTCCCGGCGCGCCTTCCGCTCCTGGCGACATTTGCGGCTGCGAAGCAGACGCCGAGAGCCCCGAGGGGCGCAGCGCGATGTCGACCGGCCGCTACTCGGCCAGCATCATCATCGCCATCACCAGTGCGTCTCCCATCAGGTTGCTGAGCAGGCAGTACTCGTTCGGCTGATGAGCGGCCTCCTCCAGCCTGCTCCACACTACGGTGGGAATGCCCTTCTTTCGAAGGAAGGCGCCCACCGTGCCGCCCCCAATGCCCACCGTGACTCCCTCCACCCCGTACACTGAGCTGATGACCCGTTTCAGGGAGGCGACCAGCGGGGCGTCCGCCGGCGTGGGGGGCGAGGACTCCTTCTGGATCTCCTGTATCTCCACGGTGACGGCGAAATCCCTTTCGATGCCGCCCGTGATCTCCCGCACCGCCCGCATGACCTCATCGAGGTTCTCCCGCGGCAGCACGCGGCAGTCCAGGTGGAACACGTCCTCACCGGGAAGAGTGTTGATATTGGGCACGTTCGCCTCCTTCTTTGTGGGAGTGAACGTGGAAACCGGCGGCTCGAAGAGGGCGTCCGTGGCCGGGAAAAGATCCGCCAGAGCGCCCAGGCGCACGACCAGGTGGGATCCTGCCTCGAAGGCGTTTATCCCTTTCTGCGGGGTGGATGCGTGACACTGCTTTCCGCGCACCTTGAAGCGCAGCCAGAGAATGCTCTTCTCCGCAATTTCTATGCGCGAGCCGTCCGGGGAGCCGCCGTCCGGGACGAGCGCCCGGTCCTGCGTGCGAAAGAGACCGCCTTTTGCCGCCAGGTACTGCACGCCGAGCTGGGACCCGGTTTCCTCGTCCGCCACAAAGAGCAGCTTCACGGTGCGTGCAGGGGTGAGCCCCAGCTCCTGGACGCACGTGGCGGCGAATACCGACGCAACCAGGCCCTGCTGGTTGTCCTCCACGCCCCTGCCGATCAGCCGGTCACCGTCCACAACGAGCGTGTACGGGTCGGATTCCCAGAGGCCCAGCTCCCCCGGCGGCACGATGTCGAGGTGGGACATGATCCAGAACGTGCTGTCCGATGTGCGCCCGGGAATGGTGACCACGACGTTGGGCCGTTCCCCCCTGGCCACCCGCGGATCAGGGGAAGGATGGAACTCACAGGGGCCGAGACCGAGCTTGCCGAGCCATGACACGAGCACCTGGGCCTTGTCCCATTCGCCGTCACCCCCGTTTTGAGGCCCCAGAGCGGGCACCGCAGTAAGGGCTCTCTGCAGCTCGATGATCTGGTCCCGCTTCTCCGCTATCTTCTTCCGCAGCGTCTCCTGGGCATTCATCGGGTTCCTCCTGTGTGGTGTATACGGCTTTTTTCTGCGGGCGGCAAGTGCGGGGTAGTGTCCTGAAGGACACTACCAAGACGGGGACGTACTTGAAAAAAAGCCCCCGCGGTCCCAGTATACCCGTCATGCTGCACAGAACCCTGGCCGGCGCTCTCCTCGTCCTTGCGACCACTCTTTTCGCCGCCTGCGGCGCTCGGGCAGTCGGGTATGGCGTCGTGCTGTGGGGAGACCTGAACGGATCCCCGCAGACAGGCACGGTTGTGCCCATCGTCCGGGAAGCACCCATAGACTCGGCGTACCTGGTGAAGGTGCCGGGAGAGCAGAGCCCGCGCGAATACCCCATGGGCCGGGTGCGCCTTTTCAGAAAGAAGGCGGAAGCGGATGCGTTTGCCCGCACCTATGCCGACAACCTCGCAAACTGGGCAGTCGTAATGAAGCAGGATCCGCCGCCCCTGCCGATCCGGGAGACACCGATGCAGGACGGCAAGGTGGTCTACAAGCTGCGCTGGCAGCAGCTTGTCAAAGTGGTGAGCAGGTCAGCGGAGCAGGTCACGATCAAGCCGTACACGGACTACTGGTACGAGGTGGCGACCGAGGATGGATTCACCGGGTGGTGCTTCGGGCATTTCTTGAAGGAGTTTTCAGTGCCGGGGGATCCCACCGCGGAGGCAAAAAGGATACTCAGCCAGGACGAGACGCTGGACAGGATCATGGGAACCACGTGGAGGCCGGACTGGTTTCGCGAGATGCTGGCAAAGGGAGCCATCGACCTCACCCTGTTCCGCGACGACGTGGGGCTGTTCCCGGATCCCGCCGAAAAGCTCATGAAGCTGGTCCTGCCGCTCTCCACTTTCGAGTTCCACTACACCGACGTGCAGAAGCTCGGGCCCACCACGTACACCTTCACGGGAACCGACCTGCGCATCACCGTCCTGGACGAGGAGCGGATAAACGTTTCCTATCGCTACAAAGACCAGCCAGTGACCGGCCTGTACGCCGTCATGAAGGACGACGTGCCGGAAGTGATTACAGCGGAGCAGAACCGCCGGGCGGACCTGTTCAGCGGGCTGATGAAAAAAGGGGCAACACTTGCCAGCAGCGCTTATGGGACGATCAAGCTCCAGGACGGAATGCGCTTCAGCTGGGACGGGTATGCCCGGCTGGTGCCCTCTTTGATCGACTCGAACGCGAAAGGAAAAGGGGCCGTCGACTTTCCGCTGCACGTGTCCAAGGAGCTGTCGGCCGACTATGACGGCGTGATCTCCTTTATTTTCGACACCGGGGCAAACGGGGGAACGGCAAACCGGGATCCAGTGGCTTCCGGGGTCGCCTTCCTGTACAAGGCAGTGGCCGGGGGGCTCCGCTTCACACCCGTTGCAAGGGGCGGGATCCAGGGCCTGGTTGTCAGCCGCATGGGCATTTCACCGGTCGTGATGTTCTTCAGCCAGTCACCGTAGAAGAGCCCGATGCCTCTTGTCAGCCTCTCAGCTGTCTCCGTCTCTTTCGGGGACAGGAAGCTTCTCGACTCCGTGAATCTCACGGTGGCAAGCGGATCCCGTACTGCCCTGGTGGGTCCCAACGGCAGCGGCAAGACCACCCTCATGCGCATCATGGCCGGTCTTGCTTTCCCGGACACCGGCACCGTGACGGCGGAAAAGGATACGAGGGTTTCCTACGTTCCCCAGTCAGGGGTCGTGCACGCCGACTGCACCCTGCGGGAGGAGGCGGAGAAGGCCTTCTCAAGGGGGAAAAAGCTCGTGGAGGAAATGACCGCGCTGGAGCAGCGCCTGGGGGCGCTCTCCGCCGAGTCCCCCGAGGGCACCACGCTGCTGTGGAAGCATCATGAGCTTCAACAGCGGCTGGAGGCCGGCGGCTACTATGCGCGCGCGGAGGCGATCCACCGGGTGCTGCGCGGTCTTGGTTTTTCTCCGGGGGATTTCGACGCGCCCTGCCCCTCATTTTCAGCCGGCTGGCAGATGAGGATCGCCCTGGCGCGCGCCATCCTGGAAGCCCCCGACATCCTGCTCCTGGACGAGCCCACCAACTACCTGGACATCGAGGCCCGCACCTGGATGGAAGAGTTCCTGGCCGGCTTCGGGGGCGGAATGCTCCTGGTCTCCCATGACCGCTATTTCCTGGACGTGGTGGTGAACGCCGTGGCGGAGATCTACATGGCGGGGGTGTCGGTCTTCTCGGGGAACTACACGCACTACGAGGAGGTGCGCTCGAAGGAGCTGGAGGCAATCATGGAGCGCTGGCGCGCCCAGCAGGAGGAAATTGCCCACGTCGAGGCATTCATCCGCCGATTCCGCTACAACTCCTCCAAGGCGCGCCTGGTGCAGAGCAGGATCACGATGCTGGAAAAGCTCGTCCGCATCGAAGTCCCCCCGGTGGTGAAGGCCATCCACTTCCACTTTCCCCCTCCGCCGCCCTCCGGAAGGCTCGTCCTGTCCGCGGAGGGGCTGTCGAAATGCTATGGCGACAAACATGTGTTCGACGGTGTGGGCGTGGAAGTCTCCCGCGGGGACAAGCTGGTGGTGGTCGGTGTGAACGGCGCCGGCAAGTCCACCCTGCTGCGCCTCATCTCGGGCCGCGAGCAGCCCGACACCGGTGCGCTGAAATGGGGCACCGGCATCGTGCCGGCATTCTACTCCCAGGAGAACGCCGACGCATGGGTGAGCAATCGCCAGGTCATCGAGGAGCTGGAGGAGGGCGCCCCCACCTCCCTCATGCCCGAGCTGCGGACCCTGCTGGGCGCGTTTCTCTTCCGCGGGGATGACGTGTTCAAAAGCGTGTCCGTGTTGAGCGGCGGAGAGAAGAGCAGGCTCGCCCTCCTCATGCTCCTCCTGAGACCTGCCAATCTCCTGATCCTGGACGAGCCGACCAACCACCTGGACCTCGCCTCAAAGGACGTCCTGCTCGGCGCGCTGCACGATTTTCCGGGAACCGTGATCTTCGTGTCCCACGACAGGCATTTCATCGCCCATCTCGCCACCGCGGTGCTGGAGGTGAAAGGGGGCGGCGCCCGCTACCTGCCGGGGGACTACGACTACTACCTTCGCCGCACGGCGCAGGAGGCCGATGCGCAGGGGGCGGCCGCCGCGCCCGCCGCGGCCGAATCAAAGGCCGCAACGGCGACGCAGAAAGAACGCCAGGAAGAAAAAAGACTCAAGAGCGAGCTCCGCGCCCTGGAGCGGGAGGAAGGGCTTCTGATCCAGCAGCTCGAAGCGCTGGAGGCGGCGCGCAGGGAGATTGAAGAGTCAATGGCCCTGCCGGAGGCGTACGAAAACGGCGGGCGTATGAAGGAGCTTCGAAAAAGACACGAGGAAAACCATGAGCGGCACGCGCAGTCAATGGCGCGCTGGGAAGAAGTGGATTCCAGGATCGGGGCGCTGAGGGAAGGTATCGAAGGGCTCAGGAGCGATAAAGCCGCTCAATGACCCCGCCGTAGAGCTCCACGATCACCTCGCGCCGTTTGCTGAGCGTCCGCGTGAGCTCCCGCCCGACCTCGAAGTCCGAGGGCAGAAGGGCGATCTTTGCCGCCTTGCCGCCGGGGAAATAAATCCCGTTGTTCACGAGCCGGGACTGCACCTCTTCCTGGTAGAACCGGTACACGGCGGGGTTTCCCACAAGGTCTTTCTGGTCCGTCCACGGGATCTTGCGCGACTCCGCGAGGCTCTTCAGCGAGTCCATGTTGGGCGCGATGAGCAGGCCCAGGGAATCCCGGCTCTCACCTACGACAACTGCGGCCTGCACGTACGGGGACTCCTGGATCACCATCTCGATGGGCTCAGGCTCCACCCGCTCTCCCGAGCTCATGACGATTGCGTGCTTCCTCCGTCCGGTGATGACGAGGTTGCCGTCCACGGTGAGGATGCCGGTGTCACCGGTGTTCAGCCAGCCGTCAGGGGAAAGGATCTGGCGCGTGGCCGCGGGGTCCTTGTAATAGCCCAGCATGATCTGGGGACCCTTGATGTGAACGATTCCCTTGCGCCCCGGCGGCAGAGAATCCCCGGCCTCTCCCATTATCCTGATCTCGGTTGAGGGGAGCGGCCTGCCCACGGTGCCCAGGACAGGAGACTTTTCCGCGCGCATGCTCACGATGGGGGAGGCCTCCGTAAGGCCGTATCCCTCCAGGATGTTCACGCCGATTGCATTGAAGAACCGGTCGAGATAGGCCGGCAGCGCGCCGCCGCCGCAGATGATTGCCTGGAGCTTTCCCCCCATGAGATTCTGCACCTTGCGGCGAAGCACGAGCTGTGAAGCCGCCTTGATCGGCGTGAGAAGGAGAAGGGGAGGAAGGGCGGCCAGTATCTCCAGGAGCCTCTCCTCCCGCCGAAACCTCGGATAGCGGCCCAGGATGAAACCGGAGAAGACCTGGTAGAATTTCTCGAACCTGATGAAGAGATCATCCAGGACATTGAGCTTCTTGATGATGCTTTTCTCCAGGGACTCAAGAAGGGCGGGAACCACGACGAGGTAGTTGGGGCGGAGCGCGCGCAGGTCGTCGAAAATCCGCCAATCCAGGGGCTGCGAGTACGCGATGGTGCTCCCGAAGGAAAGGCTGCAGTACTCCACCGTTCTTTCGAATGAATGCCAGACCGGCAGCACGGAAAGCCACGTGGTGCCCGGCTCGGGGCTGAGGCTGGCGTGCACGCTGGTCACGTTGTGCATGATGCTGCCGTGGGAAAGCATCACGCCCTTGGGCCGGCCGGTGGTGCCCGACGTGTAGAGAAGCGTTGCCGTGTCCGCGGGGGTGACGCTGGCGCCTCGAAGCTCGAACTGCCGCTCACCCCGGGCAATCCGGGTCCTGCCCTTTTTCAGCACCTCGTCCCACGTGTAGATCATGACGCGTTCTTCCCCGGTGCCCGCCTGGGGCTTCGAGCCGGAAAACTCGATCACGATCACCTTGCGCAGCCGCGGCAGCCGCGTGCGCAGAGCCAGGAGGCGGTGCAGGGCCGCGCCGTCTTCCACCACGGCGCAATCGCAGTCCGCGTGGGCGACGACGTATTCCAGTTCCCGGTCAGTCATCCGGGTGCTGATGGGCACGTCGACGGCCGCGCACCCGAGGATTGCCAGGTCGGCGATCAGCCAGCGCGAATTGTTCTCCGCGAGCATGGCCACGTGCATGCGGGGCTGCAGCCCGATGGAGATCAGCCCGGTGCCGAGCTCCTTGACCGCATTGTAAAGCTCCGCGAACGTGACTGTCTGGAAAGCACCGTTGGGGCCTGGGGACTTGAGAGCAGCAAGAGATGCGAACTTGACGACAGATTCCTGGAGCAGCCCGATGAGCGTCGGTCCCATCTCTTCCTTCCACTTTGAAATGTGTCTGTACGTGGCGAGAAGACCGGAACTAAGGTACAGGGCCGCACATGCGATGTCAACAGAGGCGTAGCCATGGATGGCGAGGGCCGACGAGTACATGGATGTACGAAAGGAGGCCCACGCGACCGTCTTCCCACCTCGTTTTCTTCCATGTTATCATATCAGTATGAGCGTATTCAAAACCTATGACATACGAGGCGTGTGGGGCCATGGCATAGACGATGTGTTCGCTTACAGGGTCGGCAGGGCGCTGGTACGGCACATGAAGGCAACGACATGGCTCCTTGGCCACGACGCGCGCCTGCGCTCTCCCGAGCTCTACACGGCCGTTGCGGCAGGCCTCATCGACGAGGGGGCAAAAGTCACCGGTATCGGGCTGGCCAGCACGCCCCTCCTGCACTACACGCAGATGGATGAAGGGCTGGACGCGGCCATCATGGTCACCGCGTCGCACAACCCGAAGGAATACCACGGGTTCAAGGTCTTCGACGCCACCGGTGGATCGCTGAGCTATGACAAGGGATTGAAGGAAGTGGAAGAGCTCATGCAGGGCATCAGCGCGCCGTCTCCTGTACCTTCGCATCCATTCATGGAAATTGACGGGCTCGCGCAGTACGTGGATTTCATTGCCGCCACGGGCAGCCCGAAAAAGCCCGGCGGCGGGATCGTGATCGACATCTCCAACGGATCCTCCGGTGCGGTTTTCCGCCGGCTCATCGACGTCATGGGCGTGGACGCACTGCTTCTGAACGAAGAGCCGGACGGCAACTTCCCGCATCATGACCCCAACCCGCTGAAGGAAGAGTCCAGGAAGGAGGCGGCGGCCGCGGTGGTTCAGCGCGGAGCTGCGTTCGGCGTGATCCTTGACGGCGACGGAGACAGGATTCTTTTCGTGGACGAGAAGGGACGCGGCATCGAGAACTATTTTCTCTCCTGTCTTGTTTCCCAGGAGCTTCTTGCGCGCCATCCGGGGGCCGCGATCGTGTATGACCTGATCTCCTCACGCGTTCTTCCCGAGCGGATACACGAGCTGGGCGGAAAGCCGGTTGTTTCCCGGGTGGGCTACACCTTCCTGTATGACCAGATGGTTGCCACGAAGGCGGTGTTCGGCGCGGAGACCTCCGGGCACGTGTACTTCAAAGTGAGCGATACCTACTACACGGAATCCGCCGCCTACGCACTGGCGGTGGTTCTGCGCCTGCTGGGTTCCAGCGGCCGCAGGCTTTCCGAGCTGGTGGAGCCGCTGCGCAGCCGTTATGCGCAGTCTCCCGAGATCAACGTGGAAGTCGCGGACAAGCAGAAAGCCATGCAGGCCATAGAGACCAGGTTCGCCGGGGGCAGGATAGACCGGCTGGACGGCGTCTCCATCGAGTTCGATGACTTCTGGTTCAATGTGCGGCCGAGCAACACAGAGCCTGTTCTCCGCCTCCGGCTGGAGGCGCGCACCCGGGAGATCGCCCGGGGGCGGACAGAGGAGATCAGGCAGATTCTGGGCGCCTGAAAGGATACTACCCACGTGATCGACAAGCTCGAAAGAAGCAGGAAACGCTACGAGGAGCTGCAGGCGCTCATCTCGGATCCTGAGGTCATCCGCGATATGAATCGCTACCGGGAGCTGCGCCAGGAGCTCGCCTCCCTCAGCGACCTCGTGGAGGAGTTCGGCAGGTACAACGCAATAGAGGCGGAGATCGCGTCCAACCGGGACCTGGCTGAAAGCGCGGAGGACAACGAGCTCAAGGAGATGGCCCGGGAGGAGCTTGCGGCATTGGAAAGCCGCAAGACTGCTTCCATGGAAAAGCTGAAGGTGCTCCTGGTCCCGAAAGATCCCCTGGATGACAAGAACGCCATCATCGAGATCAGGGCGGGGACAGGAGGGGATGAAGCGGCCCTTTTTGCCGCCGACCTCTTCCGCATGTACAGCTACTACGTCGACTCGCTGAAGTGGAAGATAGAAATCCTTTCTTCGAGCCCCACCGGCATCGGAGGCTTCAAAGAGATCATTTCTTCCATCACCGGCAAAGGCGTGTACGCGCGGCTGCGCTACGAAAGCGGCGTGCACAGGGTCCAGCGGGTGCCCGTGACCGAGGCGGGCGGCAGGATCCACACCTCCACGGCTTCCGTGGCCGTGCTCCCCGAAGTGGAGGAGACGGAGATCGAGATCAACCAGAACGAGCTGCGCATCGACGTGATGCGCTCGGGCGGTCCCGGCGGACAGAGCGTGAATACCACGGACTCCGCAGTGCGCATTACGCACCTTCCCTCGGGCATCGTGGTGCACTGCCAGGACGAGAAGAGCCAGCACAAGAACAAGGCCAAGGCGCTGCGGATCCTCAGGGCGCGCCTGTACGAGGCGGAAGAGGAGCGCAAGCACGCCGAGCGCGCCCAGGCGCGCAAGAGCCAGATCGGGTCCGGGGACAGGGCGGAGAAGATCCGCACGTACAATTTCCCGCAGAACAGGGCAACGGACCATCGCATCAATCTGACCTTGTACAAGCTGGATGCGGTGATGAAAGGGGAGCTCACCGAGTTCATCGACGCGCTCCGCCTGCACGCGCAGGAGACGGCCCTGACATCGGAGAGCACATGACCGTTCGCTCCCTGCTCACGCAGGGCTATGACACGCTTTTCTTCGCTGAATTGGACACGCCGCTCCTGGACGCCCTCGTGCTCCTTGCGCACGCGCTGGAAACGGACAAGGAGCACCTTCTTGCATCCCTGCCGGATTCGGTGAGCGCGGAGGACGAGGAGCGCTACCGCGCCCTGGTGGACAAACGCTGCGCGGGCACCCCGGTCTCCTACATCCGCCAGGTCAAGGAGTTCTACGGCCTGGAGTTTTTCGTGGACGAGCGCGTGCTGGTGCCGCGCCCCGACACCGAGGTGCTGGTGGAGAAAGTGCTCCAGCTCGTGCGCGGAGACCCGCGGCTGCGCCGTGTGCATGACGCGTGCACCGGCTCGGGATGCATCGGCATTGCGCTGCAGAAGACAGTGCCCCTGCTGGAGGTGAGCGCCTCGGATATTTCCCCGCCCGCGCTCGAGGTTGCCGGGGTCAACGCCGAGCGCCTCCTCGGCCGCGGGCTTCCCTCATTCCGCTCGGACCTGCTGGAAGGGGTGCCGGGGCCCTTCGAGGTGATTGCCTCCAATCCTCCGTACCTGCGCGATGACGAGGTGGCGGAGATGCGCAAGCTCGGCTGGCCCGAGCCGGAGCTGGCCCTTCGCGGGGGCGCGGACGGGACAGTCCTTGCGGAGAAGCTCATCCGCTCTGCGCCGGGAAAGCTCGTGCCCGGCGGCTGGCTGGTCCTCGAGGCGGCGCCGCCGCAGTTCAACAAGCTGTACGCGCTGATGGACCAGGCAGGCTTTCACATCATCGACGTGGAAAAAGATCTGGCAGGCAGCGACAGGGTCCTGGCCGGAAGGCTGGACCCCGCCACGCGGAGCTATCCTCATGCATGAGTACACTGCTTCGGCGAGTACACCTAAGGCTGGGCCTGATCATGCCGGGCCGGGGCTCGCCCCTGAGCGCGGAGAGATTCCCGCCGCGATTGCCGCGAACGAGGTTGCGGAGCTTCTCACCTATTTCAAGGAAAAGCTCGCCGTCTACACGCTGGAGGAGCGGGACAAGATACTCTCCGCCGCGGATTGGTCCCGACGCCTGCACGGAGAGCAGAAGCGCGCGTCGGGGGACCCGTTCTTCATTCACCCGCTGAGCGTCGCCTCCATTCTCGTGGACATCCACATGGACGCCCAGGGTGTCATTGCAGCCCTCCTGCACGATGTGCTGGAAGACACCGAGACCAGCAAGGCGGCGCTGCGCAAGGAGTTCGGCCGGGAGGTGGAGAGCCTGGTCCAGGGGGTCACGAAGATCTCCGTGCTCCGCGGAAGATCCCGGTCCCTGCAGCACGCCGAGACCATCCGCAAGATGCTCTTTGCCATGGTGAAGGACGTGCGCGTCATCCTCATCAAGCTGGCCGACAAGCTGCACAACATGCGCACCCTCCACTACCTGGAGGAGGAGGACCGCAAGCGCATTGCCATGGAAACCCTGGACATCTATGCCCCGCTGGCAGGCCGGCTGGGGATCTCCCGCATCAAGGATGAGCTGGAGGATCTCAGCCTCAAGCACATTCAGCCCGCCGTGTATGAGCAGATCCGGCAATTCGTGGCGGACCGCAAGATCGAGCGCGCCAGCTACCTGGAGCGCGTGAAGGTGGCCATCACGAAGGAGGCGGTCGCGGCCGGGATCCCCATCGAGATCGAGACGCGCGCCAAGCACTTCTATTCCATCTACCTGAAGATGCGGCGGCGCGGGAAGCCGCTGGAAGAGATCTTCGATCTTCTCGGACTGCGGGTGCTCGTCGAGTCCACCAGCCAGTGCTACGAGCTGCTCGGCCTGGTGCACAAGCTGTGGATGCCCATCGAAGGCAGGTTCAAAGACTACATCGCCATGCCCAAGTCCAACCGCTACCAGAGCCTGCACACCACCGTCATGGGCTACGCGGGGAAGATCATCGAGATCCAGATCCGCACGCAGGGGATGCACCAGACCGCGGAGAACGGGATAGCGGCGCACTGGCTGTACAAGAGCGGGGCGCTCAAGGAGGAGGAAAAGACAAAGGAGCTCTCCGTCATCAACAAGCTGCGCGAGTGGCAGGGGGCGGGCGCGGCTTCAGGGGACTTTCTGGACGAGATTCGCAAGGAGCTCCTGCGGGACTCCATCTATGTCTTCACTCCGAAGGGAGACGTGGTCGAGCTTCCCAACGGCTCCACCGCGATCGACTTTGCCTACCACATTCATACCGACATCGGGGACAAGTGCACCGGGGCAAAAGCGGACGGGGCCATCATTCCGCTGAAGGAGCCCCTGAAGAACACGCAGGTCGTGGAGGTGATGACCTCCCAGACCGCGCACCCGCACCTTGACTGGCTGCGCTACGTGAAAACATCCAAGGCGCGCTCCAAGGTCAAGCACTGGCTGGCGCTGAACGACCCGGGGCTGATCTTCGACCGCAACATCGTGGCCAGGAAGAAAGAGGAAGTTCCCCGCGCGCTCGTCTATCAGAAGCCCAAGGAAGGGGAGCCCGCAGAGACGGAGACGCAGATCCGCGATCCCTCCAAGGTGTCCATCAGGATCGGCCAGGAACGCAACATCATGATCCGCATTGCCCAGTGCTGCACGCCGTCCACGGGGGACTCGATCGTGGGCTACATCTCGCGCGGCAGGGGCATCACCGTGCACAGGATCGGCTGCCCCAGCATCGCCTCCATCAAGGACTTTGCCGAGCGCAGCATGGACGTGGAGTGGGAGACTGTTTCACCCAAATCCACCCGCAGGTTCCAGGTCACGGCGCGCCTGACGTCCAACCTGTTCTCCGAGATCGAGGGCGCGCTGAAGAAGTTCGGCGGCCACTTGATCGAGGGCAAGCTGGAAGAGAGCAACCACGAAGTGCTCCGTGGATTCTTCACCGTGGAACTGGACAATCGGGAAGATTTCGGCCGGGTGATGAAGAGCCTGCGCACAATCCCCACCGTGGTGAACATCCAGACAGGCGGCGCGCCTACCTGAAGGCAGGGGCTCCCGGCGCGCAAGCGCGCCTGCCGCCCTACGGATGCCGAGGGCGAGCGAGT
>CAYTGX010000003.1:7121-14602 GCA_964437385.1 uncultured Spirochaetaceae bacterium | reverse complement strand
ATGGACGAAAGCGAGCCTGAAGCCAGCCCCTGCGAGCGGGAAAAAGGTGCGAGATATCCGGGCTAGAAGCTGTACCGGGCCTGGAGAAATACCTCGTTGTTGTGGGTGAGCTTTCCGAACGTCGTGGTCGAGGTGCCCTGGATCTATTTCCACCTCGGCGCGGCAGCCGTTGCAGGAAACTCGGGGACATAGACATAGCTCGGATCTTCCTTCTGTTTTTTCTTGATCTGGTAGAGCAGCTTCAGGCAGGCAGTAAAGCTCTGCTGGGGATTCTGCATATCCCCCGCCACTGCACGGTGGAATCTGGCCAGGTTGAAGCACGGCACGGCGGCGTACATGTGATGCTCGGTGTGATAGTTCATGTGCCAGTACAGGTAGCCGATCAGCGGATTGACCGTGACGGTGTGACACACCAGGCGCCAGTCCGGCACGTTCTCACTCAGCCCGGTGTGCTGGATGGCCCCTGTCAGGTTGGCCAGGATCCTCACGAAGAAGCTGCCGAACACAAGGAGATAGATCATCACCCAGAGTTGGAAGACTATGAATACCGCGATCAGCACGAGGTAGCCTCCGAGCACGAGCCTGGCCCACGCGCACATCGCGGCCCTGCGGGGATCGCCCTCCGGGAAGAGGGGATCCCAGGAGAAGTAGTCCACCTCGCCCCGTCCCAGGGCGTGAAGAATGTTGACCCGCATGAGCAGCGCGAACCATTTGAAGTCGAATGTGAGCCAGCTCACGAGGTTCACCCAGTTCAGCTTCTCCGCAACAGGCACCTGGATGACCTCCTTGTCCCTGCCGCGATGGACAGTGAGCTGATGGTGGAGCATGTGGCTGGCGCGGAAGTGCACCGGGTTGTTCCATGTGAGGAAACAAAAGAGCGTGTAGAAGAACTCGTTGACTCTCTTGTTCACGAACACGGTGCCGTGGCTCAGCTCGTGCACCGCCGCTGACATGCCGACCATGCCCTGGAAAAGCGAGTGAAAATAGCACAGCACGGCCATGGCCACCCATTGCCGCGTCTTGAAGAAGTAGAACGCCCCTGCGGTAGTCAGCACAAAGATGAGAAGGAAGCTGCCGGCCTGCAGCCAGCCCTTCAGATCGCTTTTCCGCGTGAACTCCTTGAGCGCTTCCCTTCCCACCGGAGTTCGATACCAGTCGATGTTCGAGGTTTCCATGACGATGCTCCCCGCCGTATCAGGCGTCAGTATATTGTACCACATGGACTGGCCCCACACGGATCCGGATGGCCGCCCGGTGATATTCACCGAGCGGGATCCACGGCCCCGGCCTGATGAGATGCTGCCGACCCTCCGCGGAAAAGCGGTGAGGCTCGAGCCGCTGCAGGAGAAGCATATCGATGCCCTCTGCGAGATCGGGTTCGATCCTGGCATTACACGGTTCATGACCACGGCCATGGAAACCCGCGAGGATATGGCGCGCTACGTGGGGAGTGCGCTTGCTGCCCGCACAGCGGGGAAGGCAATTCCCTTTGTGACGATCCTGCAGGCTGCGGGCGCCGCAGATCGGGTCGTCGGAACAACCCGGTTCCTGGAGATTGACCGCGGCAACCGCCGGATGGAGATCGGCGCTACCTGGCTGGGAAAGCAGTGGCAGCGCAGCAGGGTGAACACGGAAGCGAAATACCTGATGCTCCGGCACGCCTTCGAGGAGCTGAAGAGCATCCGCATCGAGCTGAAAACGGACTCCCTGAATGTGCGCTCGCGCGCGGCCATCCTGCGCATCGGGGCCCTGCAGGAAGGGGTTTTCCGCAACCACGTCATCACCGAGCAGGGCCGGATCCGTCATTCTGTATACTTCAGCATCGTTGCCGGGGACTGGCCTGCCGTCAAAGCGAGGCTGGAGGCCATGTTGGAGCGATAGGCCTCTCTGCGGGGAGCGTCGGGGCGGCCTTACCGGCCTACTGGAGGCGGGATGAAAAGTGTGATAGCGTGGCTGCGGCAGCGCGTCCCGCCGGACCGGAATCTGCAAATACTGAAGGGGAACTGAGGCTTTCAGATAGCTCGATGGCGTGCCGCGCATGAATACTGTCTCCTGCCCGCTGATCGTCATGGCATCAATTGCGTTGTATGTCGGGGCCAGCCATCTGGCACCGGCCGATGACCGGCTTCTTGGCCGCAAAAAAGAAAGGGAGAAACAAGGCAGTGTATGAGTGAGATATACATGGATCGGCATCTGGCCGCCGCGCGCGCGTCGCGCAGGGCCCCGGATGCGGGCACGGCCAGGAGATTCCGCTTGACTTTCTCCATGGCCCTCGTGAGCTTTGTACTGTGACAGCAGCCGCGGCCCCGCGGATCCGCTACCTGAACGGGCTCAGGTTCCGACGAGCCCTGATAGCAGGCGCCCGACAACTCATCGACAATAGAGAACGCATCAACTCCATCAATGTGTTTCCCGTGGCGGATGGGGATACGGGAAGCAACATGGCCGGCACGCTCGGATACATCGTGAACGGCATCGCCCCCAGCAGGGAGCGCGCCATAGACAGGATGCTCAGGTCGGTTGCGGACCTGGCCCTCTCCGGCGCGCGCGGCTGCAGTGGCACGATCCTTGCGCAGTTCTTTCACGGGCTGGCGCAGGAGATGGCCGACAAGGTGAAACTGACCACACGCACGTTCGGCCTGGGTGTGCACAAAGCGGTTGCCTACCCCTGGGATGCGGTCTCGGAGCCCCGCGAAGGTACGATCCTCACGGTCCTGCGGGACTGGGGGAACACGGTCTACGAGTGGAGCTCCCGGACGGATGACTTCGTGGAGCTGCTCCAGCATGCGTACCGAAGCGCGGCCAGGTCTCTTTTGCGCACCAGGGAAACACTGTCAGTGCTGACCCTTGCCGGCGTTGTGGACGCGGGGGCGCAGGGGCTCGTGCACATGCTGGCGGGCATCACCCGGTTCATCACCGCCGGCCGGATCGGGGAGCTTGACGCGCAGGCCCCTGAAGAAGTGATCGAAGAGAATGAGATCCCCGGGGAAGCGGTGGAAAACCCCGATTTCCGCTATTGCACGCAGTTCGTTCTTGAGGGCTCCGACATCGACGTCGGCCGGATAAGAACGGAATTGTCCGTCATGGGTCACGATCTGATCGTGGCAGGCTCGGCCGCCCGGGCCAAGATCCACATCCACTCGAACTTTCCCGGGCTGGTGTTCCAGAACGTCGTGCGGCACGGGGACATCGCCTCCCATCGGGTGGAGGACATGAGGGCGCAATACCGCGCCGCGCACACGGCCCACCCTGACGTGGCCATTGCCGTGGACTCGGCCTGCGACCTTCCCGCGGACGTGATCGACACGCACAACCTCCACATCGTTCCCTGCATCCTCGACTTCGAAGGCAAGAGCTACTTCGACAAGCTTTCCATCACGCCCGAGATTCTCTTTTCCCTTCAGCGTGATGCACAGAGCAGGAGATCCCACCCGACCACGTCTCAGCCGTCTCCCGCTGATTTCAAAGGACGCTATGAGTTCCTGCGCAGACACTACAAGTCAGTGCTGTCACTCTGCATGTCAAGCGGAATCAGCGGCACGTACGATTCTGCCCGTGCAGGGGCGAAGCTGGCCGGAGACAACGTCGACGTTATCGATACGAAGACTGTTTCCATCGGTCTCGGGCTTCTTGTGCGCACTGCCGCGGAGGCGGTGGAGCGGGGGGCAACCCGCGAGGAAGTCGTTGCCCTCATCAATCAGCTCATTCCCCGGGTGCGCATCCACTTTACCGTGCGTACCCTGGACAACCTTATCCGCGGCGGGCGGGTAAGCAGGATGAAGGGCCTGGCGGCGAACCTGCTCCACCTCAAGCCGATAATCCGCCTCAACGTGGAGACCCAGGGGAAGCCTGAGCAGGGGGCCACGGTCTTCGGTGTCAAAGGCGGCAGAAAGCGGATCCTGGGCATCATGGAGCGGGAGATCGATCCTCGCGTTCCCATGGAGTTCGGAATTGCCCATGCAAACGCGGAAGAGGATGCCCTCTGGTTCAGGGATCGGATTGCAGAACGTTTCACCCTTGCGCGGCCGGTGTTCATGGCTGAGGTGACCTCGGTCCTGGCCGCACATATCGGCGAGGGAGCGGTGGGCGTGGGGTACATTCTGCCGGAGCGCAAGGGGTGATCGGGGTCCTCCTCGTCGTTTTTTGCTCGTACCTGCTTGGCTCTCTTCCCACGAGCATCATCGTCGGCAGGGTCTTCTTTGGAAAAGATCCGCGTGAGCATGGCTCGGGAAACGCGGGGAGTACCAACGCGTTCCGCGTTTTCGGCTGGAAGGGAGGCGTGCCCACGGCTCTCGTTGACGTGGCCAAGGGGCTTGCTGCAACCCTCCTTATTTCGAGGATCCCCGTCCCGGCGGTGATTCCACACGAGCTGATGCAGATCGCCGCGGGCTGCGCTGCCATCGTGGGCCACGTATGGACCGTGTTCGCAGGCTTTCAGGGCGGCAAGGGCGTTGCCGCTGCAGCGGGAATGCTTATCGGCCTGTATCCGGTTGCACTTCTCGTCTGCCTCGGCATATTTGGAATTACACTGGTCTCCTTTGGAATTGTCTCCGTCGCCTCACTGTGCGCTGCCTTGTTGTTTCCCGTGGTCGTTTTCCTCCTGGATGCAGCCGGAGTAGCCCATGTATCATCGCTCCTTTTCTGGTTTTCCATCCCCGTGCCGCTGCTGATCTTCTACACTCACCGCGCAAACATCGGCCGCCTTGTGCGGGGCCAGGAGAGCCGGTTCCCGAAGTTGATGCTGTTCGCCAGGATTTTTCACAAGGTCAAGGCCTGAGCCTTCGGGGCTGGTCAACCTGCCCGCATCCACGCCGCGGCGGGTCGCCGCCATGCACCTGCGCCTCACCCCGGAAGGGCCCCCCGCGCCGCCGCCACCACCCCTATGAGCCGTTTTGCTCATAGGGCTTGCAGGGGAGACAGAAACTAACCAAAATAGTAATATATGCGCTCGCTTCAGATTGCACAGCAAGCCAACCGAGAGTAGTACCTTGCGGAATCCGGTTTCCATCAAGGGCATGATGGCAGAGCGGGCGCGACGCACAGCCATTGTGCTTGTATGCACAGTCCTCTTTCTCATCCCTACCCCTGCTTCACGGGGGGATTCAGGCCCTCCGCAGGAGCTTCCGCCTGATATTGTGGTAGCCACGTACCCGCTGCTGCCGGACACAGAGTCGTTCGACACAGTCATTGCCGACGCGGTTCGCTACAGGCTGATCAGCCGCGGGCTTGCCGTGAGCTTCCGGCCCGGCACGCCGAGCGCCGCGGATCTGGAGGCGCAGGCGCGGGAAGCCGGCGCTGTCGTCACGCTGAGCTGTACATATTCCGTGGTCGGTTCCCAGATGTCGATTTCCCTGCAGTGGCGCGATCTCCAGAAAAAGGGTCCTCCCGTTGTACGCGAGGAAAAAGGGCCCCTGGATCTCATGCTCGACTCGGTGATCTTCAAGGCACTCGACGACCTTCTGTCGTCCGTTCAGGAGAGGGTGAAACAGCTTGCCAGCCTGAGGCAGGCCGCACTGCAGGCGCAGGCCGACGCGCAGGCAAAGGTGGCACCCGCGAATGAGGAAGCAGGGCGTGTGCCTGTCACGGCCCCTATCGTGCCCACCAGGATGAACTATTCCTTTTCCTCCAGTTTCGCGTCATTCATCCCGATCGGGCCTGCCAGCTACTACTTCTCCGTCGGGATTTTCCCTTCGTTGCTTGCGAGCCTTCGATTCATCACTCCCGCGGGCCGTTTTGCCGTGGGACTGTACACGGGAGTGAACTTCTTCTCAGCCACGGGCCCTTCGGATTCCGCTTCGAGCTTCCTGGTACCTCTCGGACCGGACGTCCGATATGAGATTGGCGATGGGACCCCATGGCTCGCGTTTGCGCATGTCTCCGGGGGCCCTGTGCTGCTCGTGTTGAAAACCGGCTCACAGGGAACCCTCACCGATTTCACGGGCTTTGTGAAAAGCGGAATCGGCGTGTCGTTCATGTTCACACCGGGGTTCGGCATAAGCTTGGCCGCCGACTATGAGGTATATTTTGAGATGCCCTACCTGATCATGGGCGTCTCTCCGACTGTCATGGCTACCATCATATTATGAAGCGCAGAACCAGGGAAACTCGGGTGCGGCGAACGTCGATTCTCGGACTCCTCCTTCTCACGCTGGTACTCGCTTCCTGCAAAGAGGGCTCTTTCTATGCCGCCCTTGGAGATCAGATAGCCAAAACCACCTTGAGCATTGCTCCGACCGCAGCCACCATCACCGACCTGAGCAGTCTCACCTTCAGCGCCAGCGGCGGCACTCCTCCCTACACTTTTTCAATAGTATCCGGGCCTGGAAGCATCAACAGCTCCATGGGGCTGTTCACTTCCAATGGTGGCGGCACGGTGATCATCCGCGTCACAGACAAGAACAAGAAGACAAGTGACGCAGCGGTGACGGTGAACGCGACGGGGCTGCTCACCATCAATCCAAGCGCGGTAAACGTGGGTCCAAACGGGATCATACAGTTCGTAGCCAGCGGCGGAATACCTCCTTACACTTTCAGCAAGACGCTCTCCGGATCAGGCAATCCCACTCTCAATTCGGGCACGGGGCTCTACACGTCGGGATTCACCGTACCCGCAGTCGACAAGGTGATGGTTACCGACTCGGCTACTCCCACACCCGTCACGAAGACCGCGACGATTAATGTGGTCGCAGCCGCAACAAACGTGGACTATGCATTCCAGTTGTTCAACCCGCCTGCGGGTGGCAGCGGCGGGCAGCCCGTTCTCCCGGGATCCAGCTTCACGGTGATAAACAATGGCGTGGCGGCGGGATCTCGACCGCTGAGTTGGTGGGTCTACGTTTCCGACTCCCCGACATTCAACTCGGCAGGGATGCAGATCCTCTGCAACAATGTGACAGGAGGGCTGGGCCCCGGGGGCACAGTGCTTATCTCCATCCCGCCCACAGCCACCTGGCCCGTCGTACCGGTTCCGGGCGGGGCCACGAAATACCTGTTCTTCCAGATTGCCGCGGATGACGACCTGAATTCCAGCAACAACATTGCTGGTCCCATACCGCCCCTAGGGATCCATATCTCGCCGCCAAGCGTGGATTATTCCGCGACAGCGCCGAGCCACACGGGCCCCCTGGTGGCCGGCGGCCCCCTCAATGAGAGCTTCACCCTGCAGAACAACGGTACAGACCCTGGCGGCCAGAATGTACGCTGGACCGCCTACATCTCCTCCAACAACGCAGCTTCGATCAGCGCGTTTGACATCGTAGTCGCTGCAGGCACCAACGGTCCCCTTGGAGCCGCCCCCGCCTCGACGGTGGTCAACTTCAGCGGCACGTGGCCGACTGCACCAGGCCCCTATTATTTGAAGGTGCAATTGGCGGCAGCCGAAGACATCAACACGACGAACGACATCCAGGTCAGCGGCGTGTACAATACGACTTATGTCGACCTCACTCCTCCTGCTTCCCAGATTCTGTCCACCGGCGGCC
>CAYTGX010000003.1:0-7021 GCA_964437385.1 uncultured Spirochaetaceae bacterium | reverse complement strand
AAGTGAAACTATCCACGGCAGATGATATCAACACGACGAACGACATCCAGGTCAGTGCTGTGTACAACACGACTTATGTCGACCTCACTCCTCCTGCGGCCCAGATTCTGCCCACCGGCGGCCAGGTGGCGGGAGGCCCGCTGAATGGCGAGTTCAAGATTCAGAATCTTGGAAGCGCGAACACCACGCAGCCAATCGCCTGGACTGCTTATGTGGCACCGGTCCTTACTCCCAGCCTGGTGACCTACGTTGCCTCTGGATCTTTCGCCGGGCCCGTGAATGCAGGGACGACTTCCGCGTTTATTCCCTTTGCAGGAACCTGGCCGACAGCCACGGGCACATATGTCCTGGTGGTGACTGTGAGCTCACCGGAGGACACGGTTCCAGGGAACAACACTGGGAATAGCGCCGGATATGGTGTAGTTGCCCCGCACGTCGACTACGCGGTTTCAGCGGTTACGAACACGGGCGCGGCGACAGCGCCGGTACAAGGGCCCCTGACCGGCTCGTTCCATCTTGCCAACGGCGGCCCGGATAAAGGCACCCAGTACGTGAGCTGGGCTGCATATGCGTCCGAAAGCGGGGCAGTGGATTCCTCCGCCGTGCTTGTCGCTACCGGGACCACACCGCCGCTCGTGGCGACAGGATCGACGAACATTCCCTTCAGCGGCCAATGGCCCATACACTACGGCAACTACCAGCTCGTCGTCTCGGTTTCCGTTCCTGTCGACCTGGATACAAACCTGGTGAACAACGTTGTCGCGTCGGGAAGCACCGCGGCCGTCGGATTCATCAATGAGACTGAGCCCAACGATGACATTGCCGCCTTGGTCGCGGTACAGAACCTTGGCGTGACCTTGCAGCCAGGCATGAGCGTTGTCGTGACAAGGAGCCTCGCAGGTTTGCCTTCTGACAACCATGACGTTTTCATGTTCAATACGGGAACCGCAACCAGCGTGAGCCTTTACCTGAGCTGGGCAAGCAGCCAGGGCGTCACCCTCAGCTTCTACAAGAACCTGCCCAGCGTCACGCAGCTTGCCCCTACCACATCGACTTTGAACGGTACAAGCCTTATTCTGACATGGAATGTGGACGCGGCCGGGACTCCGCGCTGGATCGATGTGAAGAACCCGGGCGGCTGGCTGGCCGGAAGCGTTCCTTACACTTTGATCATTACCGGCAATTGAGGGCTGTACTGCTACTGAAGCATGGCCTGCAGCCGATCCAGCAGACGGAGGAGCGGATCCTGTTCGCCGCTTACGGACCTATGAGCCAGATTCTGCACGGAAACCTTGTCGCCGGATTGCAGCTTGCTGAAGAGAGAATCCAGCACATCGAGCCCCTCTTTGCGGCCGTCGTCTTTGGCTTTTGTGGAGACCGCGTCGACGTAACGCTCGGTTTTCGCGGCGAGGTCAGGATACTGCGAACGCACGGGCTCGGTATCCAGCACCTGCCGAAGAAGGATCTTTGCCTGCAGGAGTGTTGCAAGAGATTCGGGTGAGCCCGGATCACTTGCAGAAGACTTGGGCACAAGGGTGACATAAGCCCTGTACTGGGCGCTGATATCCCGAAGACGCGTGACGACGTCCTGCCGTTTTTGCTCGGCTGTTTTCAGTCGGCTGAGCTGGGCAAGCTCATCTGCCGCAAGTACACGGTAGCCCGCGTGTGTCAGAGAATCGGTAAGCTGACGGGCTAGGGCTTTGTCATTGAGGAGAAGCCCCACGCTTTGCTGGTAGCGGTCGATGGCAGCCTGGAAATTGCCCGCCTGGTAGAAAACATTCGCCTCGCGTAGCCTTGACGTTGCCTCATCGTTCCTCAGATTCTGGGAGACTTGATCGACTGTCGGGGGGACTTGTTTTGCTGAAGCCATTTCGGTGGATGTGCCGGACTGCCGGGCTTTCACCAGTTCTTCCAGAGAGCCGATAAGAAATGTCTCCACTGAGCGTCTATGTTGGACAGCGGGGAGAGCAGCAACAGAGTCATTGCCGAGGATCTTCCTGAGAGAGGCAAGCGCGTCGAGCGCCTGGTCATACTTGCCCGCCTGGAGGGACACATTCACTTGTGCATAGACCGCAGTGATCTGGTCGTTTACCAGGTTCTCCTGGTCCTGTTGGGCGCGGAGGCGCGCCAGCTCCGCACCCACTCGAGCCCCTTCGCCCTCCGCCTGTTGGGCCTTTTCGATCTCTTTTTGGAGCTCCGCCTCCTTCTGCCGTGACTCACCCTGCAGTCGGAGGCGCTCCTGCCGCGCCGCTTCGAGCTCGCCCTGGTATCGAGTCTCGGCGGAGACGAAGGTCTGCTGCCTGGCGGCCAGGTCCGTTTCGGCGCGCTGCCGTGAGCGTGCAAGCTCCTGCTCGAGCTGCCGTCTTTCGGAATCCTGGAAGGCCCTCATTTTCTGCTCGACGGATACTGCGGCCGTGTCCTGCTTTTCAAGGCGATCGCGTTCCGCGGCAATCTTGCCGTCGTACGCGTCTTTGAGCTCCGCCTCTCTCGCGCGGATTATCGAGTCAGCTTGTCCGCGGAGCCGTTCTTTTTCCCTGCTGACGGCGGTGAGCTTGTCCTGGGCATCTACGATCGCGCGGTCTTTCTGCTGGAGCTGCCGGTCCGCCTCCTGCTTCAGCGCGGCAATCAGCTTGCTTTCAGCGGTGAGGATCGCAGTGCCGGATGTGGCGATAGACCTTTCCTGGTGGTTGAGGAATTGGGAAATGACAAGCAGTGCAATAATCGCTGCCGCGAGAATCGCGATGTTGCTGAACAACGGCAGGAGAGCGCCATTGCGCCTGGACACGTAGGAAAGATTTTCCGGGGAAACTTCGATCCTGTTGTCCGCCATGAGTCGGTCGATCTGGTCGGTTATCTGGCGCCTCTCCTCCACGGAAATGCCCGTGGATTCGTCCTGCGCCTCCGGATCCTCAAGAGGCACCACGGCTGGCTTCGAGATATCTTCCAGTTTCCCTTTTGCGTGCAATGTGAGCGCTTTTCGAAGCAGGCCCCTCACGGCGATAGTTCCCCTGACGGGCATTATTGCGTACAAAGGGTTGTATCTGCAAGGCGACCAGATGACTCTTCCGTTGACCCCACGGAACCCTCATAGTACAGTCAGCCGACAATGAATATCCGCGCAAAAGTGGTGCTGCTGGTTCTTCCCCTCATCGTTGGGCCCCTGCTTGTGACAGGGTACGTTGCCGCACTTTCGGCCAGAAACGGAATCACCGGCATTGCCACCAGTTTCCTGCGCTTCAAGATGGATGACCTTGAAAACTACGCGAACAGCCAATGGTCTCTGCTTGTCCAGAATAATATGGTCCGGCGCCAGGATTTCGTGGATGCGGCAAAAGCTGCGGTGGCATCCTATGCGCGTTCTCTTGTGCGTGATGAGGCCGAGCTGATCTTTGCTGTTGATGCGCAAGGAAATGTTGTCCAGAAGACCGGTGATCTTGTCCTGAATGGCAAGGAAGCCGCCCAGCTTTCACGTCTGAAAGCAGATGGCTTTGCCGGGTGGACACAGCTCAAAGCGGGCGGCGTGGAGAGGGTAGCGCAGGCAAAGGAGTTTGTGCCGTTCGGCTGGTATTTCCTTGTAAGTGAGAAGCGCGACGCCTTCTATGCAATCACCACGCAGATCTTCGGACAAACTGCTGCGATTCTCCTGGTTTCGCTCGCTGTCGCCGTCATGCTGCTGCTCTATTTTTCGTTCATTATGACACAGCCCTTGCGCATGGTGGTCTCCGTGATGCGGAAGATCATGAGCACGAGCGATTTGTCAAAGCGCGTGGAGATACTGTACCACGATGAAACCGGTGAGCTTGGCCATAGCCTGAATCTCATGACTGGGGAGCTGGAAAAGGCCTACGGGCAGATAAAAGGTTATGCCCTGAAAGCGGTGGTTGCCCAGCATCGCGAGCAGAAGATCAGGAACATCTTCCAGAAGTACGTGCCCAAGGCTGTCATCGACGAGTTTTTCGCCAATCCGGAGTCAATGCTCGTGGGCCAGGACCGGGTGCTTGCCGTCCTCTTCTCCGATATTCGCGGATTCACGACTCTTTCCGAAGGTTTGCCGCCCAATGAAGTTGTGGAATCGCTGAACGCGTATTTCGGGCGGATGGTGAAAATAATCATGGAGCACAAGGGAATCGTGGACAAGTATATCGGAGACGCAATCATGGCCACATTCGGTGCTCCGGTGCACTACGGGGACGAAGCCTACCAGGCCGTGACATCGGGCTTTGACATGCTGGATGCCCTCAAGCTTTTCAACGAGAGTCAGCTCAAGAAGGGACGGCCGCAATTCAAGATCGGGATCGGCATCAACTATGGAGAGGTCACGGTTGGGAATATCGGCTCGGAACAGAAGATGGACTACACGGTCATCGGAGACATGGTGAACCTGGCTTCCAGGCTGGAGGGGCTCACGAAAGTCTATCATGAAGAGATGATCGTCTCCGAACCCCTGGTGAATGACCTGGAAGGAAAACTGCCATGCAGGGCTATCGACAAAGTTGCGGTGAAGGGACGATTACAGGGGATTCTTATTTACACCCCCAGGCGTTCGCTGAGTCCGATTGAAGCACAGGCCTGGAGGATTCACGAGACCGGGGTCAAATCGTACTACGACAGGGACTTCAGGGCCGCGGCCGAGACCTTCCGCGAAGTATTGGGCCTCATGCCGGGAGATACGATCGCTAAGAGGTTCCTGGAGAGAAGCGAAAGTTGCATGAAGAGTCCGCCGGCTGATGACTGGACCGGTGTAACTGTCATGAGCGAAAAATGATTCAAGGGCTGACTGTGAACTTATAGACCGTACCATCCGAAGGACTGGTGTATTTGGTCCCATCAGCCGTGGTCCACTCGACATACCAGTTGTAGGTCTCTCCCGGACCTAGCGGATTATCCGGGACCAGGAAGAGCAAACTGCCGGTCGCCTTGCCGAGGTCAGTCTTGGGATAAGCAGTATCCCACAGGTGGACCTTCCAGCTATGCCCCGCAGTGTTATTGGAGAAATCATCCCATTGGGGTCCGTCAAATCGCGAAATATTCGTGCTTCCATTCGGAGGGAATACGAGCGACACGGTTATTGGCATGTCCAAGGGATCTGACTGATTGCCCGCGGCGTCGACCTGCCGGACAGAGAGTGTGTAGGTGCCGTAGTTGTAAGCTGTGATTTTACCGTAGCTGTAGTACGGCAGTGGATGGGAAAGAACACCCGAAGTCGGCGGCTTGCCGTTCAAGAGTATCAGGAAAGAATCTGGCGTCTGGTAGGGATTTGAAGAAGTGCCGGCACTCCAATACCAAGTCATATCATATGGGTAAGTATATGATTGCGGAAAGGTCGTGTAGCCCGTCGGGGCGTTCGTCGGCGCACTGGGAGCAACCGTATCCTTGGTGATAGTAAGGGAATTGGAAGTCTGATGCCCTGCGGGATCGGTCACTGTCACTGTAACGATGTAAGGCCCGTCAGAACCTGTAGGAGTGATCTTTGGGGACAATACGGCAGCAGACGGTGTGAAGACGGCGTTCGAAGGTGAAGAGCTCCACAAGCAGGTGAATCCATTCGCGTCATTCGCGGATGCCGATAGTTGAATGGGGACTTCTGTCTTGTTGAAATATGAGGCCGCCGGACCAAGCACAAGAGTAGGCGCTACTGTGTCCCGAATAATGGTGGCCGTCCGGACTGCCGATTTCGCGTTCGTGATCGAGTCCGTGAATTGGTAGACAACTTCCTTGAGGCCCTCACCGGGGTCTATGGACCACATTGTTGGGGCCGCACCAACTGCCCCGTCATAGGGCGTGGTGGAGGACGTTGAGTCACTATTGGCGATGTGTACGGTCAGCTTGGAGGCATCCTGTCGATTTGTCGTCAGTGTCAGAGCCACCTGTGTAGTGTCCGATGTCGTCACAAACGGACTTCCTCCGTTGATCTCGATATCGCCCGCGAGGTTGTCGCCCGTGGTGAATGCAAAGTCAACTTGCTTGGGAAGCGTGCCACCTGAGGAATCCTTCAGGTTCGTCATGAAACTCACGATGTAAGTCGAGTTTCTTTCAAAGAATGGATGGGGCTCGATGGATAGCTTTCTATTTGGGCTATCGTAGGAGAATGTAAGAGTGATAGCGGAACCCGCAATCGTTTTGCTGGGGGCAACGGCAACAGGCGATTGGCGAAGGCATGAAGGGTCCAGGTCCTTGTTGAAAGTGACTACTATCGCCTGACCAGGATCTACCTTTGTTGCCCCGCTGGGAGGTTCAGTCCCAACGACGGAAAGGACAAGGTCCGTTGAGGTTGGATTCGGGCACGCAAAAAGAACAAGGGTGAGAGAAGTGAGTGCAGCCGCGAGAAAAAAGCGGCTGATCAAGGAGTTGCCTAACTTCGCACGAAGCCATCGCCCCTGCATCTTCCCGCCTTATTCAAAATGGAGCCACTTTCAGTATCTCACATTTTTTAGATAATAGCAACACACTCTGGCGATATTGTAAGCCTCATTTTATTACATGAAAAGCCCCGGAGCAAGTATTTTTAGGCTGGATTTCGTGCCGCAACTCGAGCAGAAAGAAAGGGAGGTCGACTGCATGAAGCTCGCCGTCAGACAGGGCACGCACGGCCGCGGCGTTTTCACCGAGGAGCCGATACCTGCGGCAACGAGGATCATCCGCTTCACAGGACCCCTGCTGCGCCACGCGGAAACCACGGCCAAAACCCTTGCCCTGCAAATCGGCCCGGACAAGTACATAGGGGCGTCAGGCGGTCTTGACGACTTCATCAACCATTCATGCGAGCCGAACGCGGGGTTCAAGATCGAGGGGACAATCGCGGATCTATACGCAATTCGAGATATCGCCGCGGGGGAAGAGATCCTGTTCGACTATTCGACCACACTGGATGAAGATGATTTCACCATGGCATGCCAGTGCGGCAGGCCGTCCTGCCGCACGATCATCGGGGATGGCAAGTACCTTCCCGCCGATGTGTGGCAACGGTACGTGAGCCTGGGGATACTGCCGGACTACGTCCTCAAGAGGCGGGAGGAGCGCT
>CAYTGX010000002.1:53820-113133 GCA_964437385.1 uncultured Spirochaetaceae bacterium | reverse complement strand
TAACATACATATTATAGAGTTTTGACCACTAACCGCCTTTGCACGCGTGTTAGGTGGCGCCCTTCGCCGGCGGCATAACACCTTTACGGGTCGTTTGTCACAGTCGCCGCACAACTGCGTGCAGCGTTGAGATATGCTCGCAGGCCTATAACGCCTGCGCCGTGCGAGTTAGCGAGTGGCGCCGCGCCCCGCCCCCCGCGTCAGCTGCCAGTGGCATCGGCCCGTGCCCGCCGGCCGCGCCGCGCCCCGCCCCCGCGTCAGCTGCCAGTGGCATCGGCCCTGTGCCCGTCGGCCGCGCCCCGCCCCCCGCCGCGGGCGCGCCACCCTACTGCCTCTGCAGGTACCCGTGCGGGAGCGCTTTCCCGTGGCCCGGGTAGATCGCGCGCACGGTCATTCCCTTCAATTTCTTTATGCTGTCATCGTGGTCTGCCAGGGTATCGATGAATTTGAATCCAGGCATGTTGTAGAAGAGGTCCCCGCAGAAGAGATCGCCTTCTTTCGTAAGGACGCCGATCGATCCCTTTGAATGACCGGGGAGGTGCAGCACCGTGGCTTCGAGCCCGAATGGGGTGAGGTCGAAGTTGTCGGCTACCGTCATGTCGGGCGTGAACTTCTCAAAGCTTCCCTTCTTGGCCCGCTTGGCGACCATGGCGTTCATGACCTTCATTATCAAGGACATTTTGTCCGGCTTTGCTTTCCGGTTCCAACTCATGTCTCCCTTTTCCACCATGCCTGTGTCTTCAGCGTGCATGGCGATCTTTGCGCCGTACTTGGCGCGCAGAAAAGCCGCGTTGCCGGCGTGGTCTGCGTCTCCATGAGTGATGAGGATGAGCCTGAGCATCCCTGAGGTGCAGCCCGCCGCTTCAAGCTGCCTGAGAAGGAGGGCCCGCTTGCTCGAAAAGCCCGTGTCGATCAGGATGAACCCGCGCGGACCGCTTGCAAGGTAACAATTCACGCCGCCCAGATTGATGGTCGTTATTTCTGAAGACATTCTACCCTCCTGTCTGATTATGCGCGCGCCTGGCGCCTGTTTCCGAATAATGAAAGGTCTTGAGTAAGTGTATACTCCACTTTCTCCTTTCCATCGGTGTAACACAATTCTACCGTAATGTCTTTCAGAATGCCCCTGATCCTGGCTCTCCTCTCATCGTCGAACCTGCTTCCGGGAACGAAGCCGAATGACAGGAGCGTGAGTCTTTCGGCAGAATCGACCATCCTGCCTTCTATTTCACTGGCGCTCTTGAGAAAGGAGCTGATTGTCCCCTCGGCGTGAGCGGAACCGTCCCTGGATGTGGCCTTGAGATTGCGGATTTTCATAGGCCCCATGCCCGTGTTGCCAATGCCCACGAAGATCGTGTCTTCATAGTTTCCAAGAACCAGGGTTCCGATCGGCGTGGTCTGCCGCTGCTGGATGGAATGGCCCAGCCGGGCGATGTAGACGATGAGTGCAAGGTTGGCCCCGATGATGATCGGGACAAGTGTTCCGTCTGCCAGCAGGGTCCAGTCAACCGGCGTGTTCACTTCAGCACCACACCTGGCGCAAAGGTCTCCCTCCGGCGCAAGGGGACGTAAAGGTCCGCCAGCCCTCCGCCCTGAAGGGTCAGACTAGAAGCCCTGCGGGCGCTGCCGAAACACGCTGCCCGCACGGGCAGTCGATGCGTGGTAAATCGGAACATGCCCATCTTACACCCGCGGGTATTGGCCGTAAAGAAAATAATGACGCATTTCAGCCAGAATATAGCTTTGTGAGAGTCCAGCGCAGCCAACTGGCGGCTTCGGCGCCCGGCTCCGGTCGCAAGCCTGCGCCCTTGCCCGGCCCCGCACCAGCCGCGCCCCGCCCCGCGCGGCCCGCACGCAACCGCGCCTACCACAGCCTGATTCTCACCTCTTCGGCAGTGACAGGCTTGCCGATGTGCTGGGTGGCAAAGCCGAAATTATCGCGGGAGCCCAGGAGAATGCAGCCGACCAGGGAGCCGTTGCTCAGAACGTATTTTTCGTAGCGCCTGGCTGCGTCATCCGCCTTGTCGATCACCTGGAAGCGCGCCTCTTCGCCCGTCTCGAACACAACCTTGCCGATGCTGGTGACGTTCATGCCCGCAACCTTCAGGGTGTTCTGCGGAATGGTCTGGCGGTAGACCACGGGCTCCCTCCCCAATATGTTCGCCGCCACCACCGGCGCGTGGTCCATGGCTGCAGGGATGATCCCCCACACAATGCCCTGGAACTCGGCGACATCTCCGGCTGCCCAGACGTGCTCAACAGAGGTGCGCAGGTGCTCGTCCACGATCACCCCTCGCCGGACCTTCAGCCCCGCATCCCGTGCAAGCCCGATTCGCGGGGTGATGCCCGCGGAAATGAGGGCCGTCTCGCAGGGAAGCTCGCGGCCGTCCGCCAGTTGCAGGCCTCGCACCTTCGTGTCCCCCAGGAAGGCCGCCACCTCCACGCCCAGCCGCACAACGCAGTGCGGGCCCTCGATGACGCTCTGCAGTATCCGGGACCCGGCCTCATCGAGCTGTTTGGGAAGCAACCGGGGCATGATCTCCACGATGGTCACATCCTGCACCTCGGGCACCTGCAGGAACCGGGCAGCCTCCAGGCCCAGGAGCCCGCCGCCCACTACCACGGCGTGCTTCGTGCCCGTGGTGAGATAGCGGCGAATGGCATCCGCATCCCCGTACTCCCTGATCGTGAACACGCCGTCCAGGTCCACGTTCCTGATGGGCGGCTTGTAGCTGTCCGCCCCGGTGGCAAGCACGAGCTCATCGTAGGGAATTGCCGTCCCGTTCTTTGTGTAGACCTGCCTGCGGGCAGGATCGATCCGTGTCACGTCCTGGTTCTTGAAGACGGTGATGTGCTTCTGCTCGTACCACCTCGGCTTGTAGATCTCCAGGTCTTCCGCGCTGAGACGGGAGGAGAATATCTCGGGGAGCCTGATCCGGGAGTAGTACTCGACAGGCTCCCGCGTGTAGATCTCAAGCGTGAGCGTGCCTTCATCCGGCTCCAGCGCCCGGAGCCTGGCTGCCGTCATGGTACCGGCAATTCCGTTTCCGACTATGACGACACGCAGAAGCGTTCCCTTCCTTCTCCCTCACTCGTGAGGCCCGAGCATGGTGGCCGGGTCCAGGATCCGGTCTGCCTCCGCGGCGGTGAGGATTCCTTCAGAGATCACGACTTCCCGTATGGTACGGTTTTCCGCAAGGGCCTTCTGGGCCAGCTTGGCCGCACGGTCATAGCCCACCTTCAGCGCCAGCGGGGTGACCAGGGCAAGGCTCCGCTCGATCCACTCCCTGCTGCGCGCCACATCAGCGGTGATCCCGTCCACGCACCGCTCGGAAAACGCCCGGCACGTTGTTTCCATGAGGCCGAGCGAGCTCAGGCTTTCCCAGGCAAGGAGCGGCTGCATCATGTTCAGCTCCAGCGGGCCGGTGGTCCCGGCAATGCTGACCGTGAGGCAGGAGCCCATGACGCGCGCGGCAGCCTGGATTGTCATCTCCAGTATCACAGGATTCACCTTGCCCGGCATGATGGAGCTGCCCGGCTGGAGAGAAGGAAGGGAGATTTCCGCAAGACCGGTCCGGGGACCGCTTGAAAGCAGGCGCAGGTCATTGGCGATCTTTGTGAGGCACACGGCGATGGAGTTGAGGGCGCCCGCAAGCTCCACCTGCGAGTCCCTTGCCCCGATTGCCTCGAACAGGTTGGCGGCGCTTCGGAATGGCAGACGCGTCAGCGTGGCCACGCCTGCGGTCACACGCCGCGCAAAGTCAGGGTGCGTGTTGATGCCTGTGCCGATTGCCGTGCCGCCGATGGCAAGCTCTTCCAGCCCGGGGGCGCAGCGCAGGAGGAGCTCCCGCGCCTTCTCAACCTGGCGCGCGTAGCCGGAAAACTCCTGGCCCAGGGTCATGGGCACCGCGTCCTGTAAGTGGGTCCTGCCGATCTTGAGCACCTTGTCGAACTCCACGGCCTTCCGAGCCAGGCTCTTGCGCAGGCTGTCCAGCGCAGAGGCGCACCGGTCAAGCTGGATCCTGTCAGCAATATTGATGACGGTGGGGATCACATCGTTTGAGGACTGCCCCCTGTTCACGTGGTCATTGGGATGCACGGGCTTCTTGGAGCCGAGGGGAACGCCGAGCAGCTCATTGGCCCTGTTGGCAATCACCTCGTTCGCGTTCATGTTCCAGGAAGTGCCGGAGCCGGTCTGGAAGACATCGATTGGAAAATGAGCGTCCCACTCTCCCACCGTCATCTCGGCCGCGGCACGGCCCACCGCGTCCGCGATCTTCGGCTCCAGCAGGCCCAGCTCTCCGTTCACCTTTGCAGCCACCTGCTTGACCAGGCCCAGCGCGCGTATGAGGGGAACGGGAATGCGCAGGTCTGAAACGGAGAAGTTCTCCACTGCCCGCTGGGTCTGGGCCCCCCAGTACGCGCCGGCAGGCACCTTCACGTCCCCCATGCTGTCCGTCTCGACCCGGAAACTCTCTTTGTCAGCCATACTGCCCTACGGCTCGGGGACCTCTGTGAGCATCTCGAGGTTGCCCCGGGCCCGTTTGTCATTGGGGTTCAGCTCCAGGGTTTTCCTGAAGCTGCCCACGGCGTCCATGTTCCTGTGCATTCCCATGTACACCATGCCTTTGAGGTAGTACGCCTCCGCCAGGTTCGGCGTGGCCTGCAGCAGCTCCTCCAGGAGCTCCAGCGCTTCAGGCAGCTTGTTCTGCTTGAGCTTGAGCTGGGCCAGGTAGTAGTTGGCGATGAGGGACTGAGGGGATGCTCCACGAAGGATGCGGAACCCCTCCTCGGCCTCCGCGTCATTTCCGAGGAACTGGCTGATCAGCCCGTAGAAGTAGCTGGCCATGGCGTGGCCCTGTCCCCTCATCTTCAAAAGAGCGGAAAAGCTTTCAAGGCTCTTTTCCAGCTCTCCCATGCGGTACAGGCAGACGCCCTTTTTATAGAAGGCGATTCCGAAGTCCGGCTTCAATTCGATGGCGGCGGCGTAATGCCCTACTGCTTCGTCCAGGGCACCGGTTGCGTACTTGGCTTCTCCCAGGAGGTAATGATAAAAGTAGTTCTTCGGATCCTTCACCAACAGCTTTGCGAACGCCACCCCTGCCCCTTCCCGGTCTCCCAGGAGGTGCAGCCGCATGGCATCCGCCACCTCAGGCTGTGACAGGTCGAAAAGGTCCTTTGTGCTGCCCTGATTCTTCAAGCTCTGCCCCCTCTTTACTCTGGTAGTTTCTGTTTTCAATATCCGTGCGCGCCTGCCGTTGGTCAAGCCTGCGGCGCGTGAACCGCGCTTACAGGTGACGCCGCCTTCTCTTTTCCACCACCTTCAGCTGGAGAATTGACCTCTGCAGGTCACGCTCCACAAGCAGGATCTCCCCGCGTTCCTTCTTCTCTGAGAGAAGCTGTTCGGCCCGTGCCCTGGCCGCCTCCACGCGCGCCACCTCGATGCTGTCTGACTCTGCGGCAAAGTCCGAGAGTACCGTTGCCTCCCACGCCCCAGCCGCGGGCACGCCCCCCGGAGCAGCCGGAACATCCACCGCCTGCGTTGTGCCCGGCACATGAACGGCGGCCTTTCCTGTTTCCAGGAAGCCGCCGGCCACGGCGATGAATACTACCTTCTTCCCGGTGTCCACGCGCACCTCCCCGTCCGTCAGCACGGCCACAAGGGGCATGTGATGCGCAAGGATCGTGATCTCCCCGTCCGGCGTGGGAAGCGTTGCGGACTTTGCCATTCCTTCGAAGGCCGTGCCGAGCGGGGAAAGCACGCGGAAAGAGAAAAGGTGATCAGCCACTTGCTATGGCCTCCTCGATGGGTCCGACGTTGTAGAAGGCGCTTTCAGGGAACCTGTCGTACGTGCCTGCAATCAGGTCTGCAAAACCTTTCAGCGTGTCCTCCAGCTTGACGTAGCGTCCTTCCTTTCCGCTGAAAGTCTCCGACACGAACAGGGGCTGGGTAAGAAAGCGCTGGATCTTGCGGGCGCGTGAGACCAGGAGCTTGTCCTCGTCAGAGAGCTCATCGATTCCAAGGATCGCGATGATATCCTGCAGGTCCTTGTAGCGCTGGAGGATCCGCTTCACCTCCAGTGCAATGCGGTAGTGCTCGGCGCCCACGACATTCGGGTCCAGGAGCCGGGATGACGAGGTGAGCGGGTCCACTGCCGGGTACAATCCCTGCTCCGCGATGGAGCGTTCCAGGGTGATGGTGGCATCCAGGTGGCCGAATATCGCAACGGGAGCCGGGTCAGTGTAGTCATCCGCGGGCACATAGATTGCCTGCACGGAGGTGATGGAGCCTTCCTTGGTGGAGGTGATGCGCTCCTGCAGGCCTCCGATATCTTCAGCCAGCGTGGGCTGGTAGCCCACGGCCGAAGGCATGCGGCCAAGAAGGGCGGAGACCTCGGAGCCTGCCTGGGCAAAACGGAACACGTTGTCGATGAAGAGAAGCACGTCCACTCCCTTTTCATCGCGGAAATATTCGGCCATGGTGAGCGCGGTGAGGCCCACCCGAAGCCTGTTGCCGGGGGGCTCGTTCATCTGGCCGAACACGAGCACCGTCTTGTCCAGGACCTTGGATTCTTCCATTTCCTGCCAGAGGTCGGTTCCCTCGCGGGAGCGCTCCCCCACTCCTGCGAACACCGAGTAGCCGCGGTGCTCTATGGCGATATTGCGAATGAGCTCCTTGACGATGACGGTCTTTCCGACTCCCGCGCCTCCGAAGATCCCGATCTTCCCGCCCTTTGTGAACGGGGCGATAAGGTCGATGACCTTGATGCCGGTCTCCAGCATCTCCGGCCTGCTCTTCTGGTCCGCCAGGGACGGCGGCTGCTTGTGAATGGGACCGCGCTGCTGATCGGCGCCGTCCAGCTGGGGCCCGTCGTCGATGGTCCTTCCCAGGACGTCGAAGATGCGGCCCAGCGTCTTGTCCCCGATAGGCACGGTGATTGAGTCCCCTGTGCGCCGCACCCGCATGCCGCGCTGCACTCCCTCCACGGCGCCCATGGCCAGGGTACGGACTTCGCCGTTTTCCAGGACGAACTCGGTTTCCAGCACCAGGGGTTCCTTGTTGGCCCGGAGGAGCCGGAGCGCCTCGTGGACCTGGGGGCGTTCACCGTAGAACTCCACGTCGATCACCGGGCCGGACACCCGTATGACCGTCCCCTCTCCCTTCGCGTTCTCTTCATGCGGAATCATTTCTTTTTCCCCTTGTTGGCCAGGTCGAGGATCTCGCTGGTGATCCTCTCCTGCCTGGTCTTGTTGTACAGAAGCGTGAAGGTGTCCGCTATGTCGAGAGCATTCGACTTTGCGTTCTGCATGGCCACCATGCGGGCGGCATTCTCCGCGCAGAAAGCCTGCACAACAGCGTCGAACAGCATGACTTCCAGGAAGTGAGGAAGCAGGGCGTCCAGCAGGGCGGCGCCGCCGGGCTCGAATACCAGCGGCTCGCTCTTCTCCCCGGGTGAGGCGGCGCCGATGGGCAGCACCGGCTCCACTGTCGGGACCTGTGTGAAGAAGGAGACGAACCTGCCGTACAGCACGTCCAGGGAAGCAGCCTTGCCTGAACGTATCTGCCCGTCAATGACGCGCACAAGCTCGAACACCAGCGAGTATTCGGGAAGCCGTGATCCCATGCGGAACGAAGCAAGAAGCCGGTTACCGGCAAGCCGGGCACCGGGCGCCTCCATCCGCTTTCCCACGGTGATGAGAGAAGTAGTGTCGTCCATGGATTCCGCAAGCTTGCGCACCAGATTGCCTGTCAGCGGTCCGCACAGTCCCTTGTCCGGGCCAATGGCAAGAAGGAGGCGTCCACCGGGGCGGCGCGCAAGGTACGGGTGGGTGCGCTGTTCGGGCTCCAGTGACTGGAGGGCCGCGTTGGTGAGCACGGTGATCCGGCCCGCATAGGGGCGCACCGTATCCGCGAGGATCCTGGCGCGGCGTATCTTGGACACGGAGACCATCTCCAGGGTCTTGGCGAGCTGGGCGATGTTCTTCGCCGTCCTGATCCGCCCCTTCAGGATGCGGAGGTTCTCAGGCATTCCCGCTACCGCAGGGTCTTTGCAAGATCGGAGATGGCCGCATTCAGCTCTGCCAGCGTCGCGTCCTCCATCCGCTTGCCCGTGGCCAGGGTGGCGCACATCTCGGCGTGCCCGGTGCGCAAATGATCCATGATACGTCTCTCAAACTCGGCCACCTGCTCCACGGGTACGTTGTCCAGGAGCCCGGCTCCTGCCGCATGGATGCTCACTGTCTCCGTGAGGTCATCAAGGGGAGCGAACTGCGGCTGCTTGAGGATTTCAACAATGCGTTTTCCGCGCGTGATGCGTCTCTGCGTGGCCTCATCCAGATCAGAGCCGAACTGGGAGAAAGCAGCCAGGGACTGGAACTGCGCGAGCTCCAGGCGGAGCAGGCCGGACACCTGCCTGAAAGTCTTGGACTGGGCCTTGCCTCCCACGCGGGAAACCGAAAGCCCGGCATTCACTGCAGGACGGACTCCCTGGTTGAAGAGGTCCGTCTCCAGGTAGATCTGGCCGTCCGTGATGGAGATGACGTTGGTCGGGATGTAGGCGGAAATGTCCGCTGCCTGGGTCTGGATGATGGGAAGCGCGGTGAGGGACCCGCCGCCGTTTGCCATGGAGAGCCGGGCCGCGCGCTCCAGTAGGCGTGAGTGCAGGTAGAAGATGTCCCCGGGATACGCCTCGCGCCCAGCAGGCCGGCTGAGCAGCAGTGATATCTGCCGGTAGGCCCACGCGTGACGGGACAGGTCGTCATAGACCACCAGCGCATCCTGGCCCCGCTCCATGAAGTACTCACCGATGGCGCAGGCCGCAAAAGGCGCCAGGTACTGCATGGCGGCGGGCGTGGATGCGCTGGCCGCCACCACGATGGTGTATCCCATTGCGCGCTCATCGTGAAACTTCTGCACGGTCCGGGCGATGCTTCCGCGCTTCTGCCCGATAGCGCAGTAGATGCACACCACCTGTGAGAGTCCCAGGTCCTTCGAGCGCTGGTTGATGATGGTATCCACGCACAGCGCGGTCTTGCCGGTATTGCGGTCTCCCACGATCAACTGGCGCTGGCCCCGTCCGATGGGAGTCAGTGCGTCCACGACCTTGATGCCTGTCTTGAGCGGGACCTCCACGGGTGCGCGCTTGGTGACCCCCGGGGCGATGCGCTCCAGCGGAATGAGCGTGCCGTTGGTGATGCTGAGCGGCTTGCCGTCAAGCGGGGCGCCGAACGGGTCTATGACCCGGCCCAGGAGATCGTCCGAGACATTCAGGGAGAGCTGGGTGCCCGTTGCCCGGACCTCCATCCCTTCCTGGATATCAGTGTCCTCCGACAGCACGAGGATGGAGGCAAAATCCTCATCCAGGTTCATGACAAGGCCGTGCTTGCCGTCCTCGAACTCCACCTGCTCGCCGTAGCCCGCGCGGGAAAGCCCGTCCGCCTTCACGATCCCGTCCGCCACTCCCACCACCCTGCCCACGTTTGCAACAGCGGGCCGGGCCGTGACCGAGCCAAGCTTCTCTTCTATCTGTCGAACCAGCTCTTCAGCTTTCATGTGCCCTCGAGATCTCCAATGATTTCCCTTATGTACCCGCGGATGCTCGCGTCCATGATATCGTCACCCGCACTGATGCGCACACCGCCCCCGAGAGTCTCGTCCTGCTCCACCCCGATATCCCGCCCCGGATACTGCTCCCCCACGGCCGGTGCCACGGAGGCGTCCGGCGTCCCGGCCACGGTGACGTAGACGCGCCGGCGCTTCAGGTCCTGCCGCAGCGCAACGAGGAACCGCTTGAGCTGGGGCCGCGTGAGCTGGTCCAGGAGTATGGCGGCGACCTCGTCATTCACACCGCCGTCCGCGGTCAAGGCCAGCCTGAGGAACGGGCTTGTCACCTGGCCATCCTTCCGATCCGCTCGATGCCCCTGGCCACGATGCGTCTCTTTTCCTCATCGCTGAAAAGTCCTTCCACGACGTTTTCCAGGATCTTTCCGGAAAGCTCGAGGGAAAGGCTCTGCACGGCCTTCTCCATGTCCTGCCGCTCCAGATCCAGGACGGCGCGCGCCTCCACGACCAGGCGCTCCGCATCCGTGCCCGCCCGCTCCAGCGCGGCCGCGCGCAGGCGTTCCGCTTCGTCCCGCGCGTTCTGCAGCAGCCGAAACGCCTCGGCAGAGGCGTCCTGCAGGACCTTGTCCCGTTCCTTTGCCGCATCTTCCAGGGCCCTGCGGGCTTTCTCCGCGTCTTCCAGCCCCTGCGCGATCTTCTCCCGGCGGGCCTTCATGTTTGCCATGAGGGGCCGGATAAGGAACCGGTTGAGGATCCAGGCAATGATGAGGAAATTGACGACCTGCGCCGCGAGGAGAACCGGGTCGAGGCCGAACTTCCCTAGGGTTCCCATGAGGGGACCTGCCTGTTAGCGGAGGAACGCGAAGATCAGGCTGTAGATGGCAATGGACTCTGCAAATGCCATGGCAAGGACCATGATGGGGACGATCCGGCCCGATGCCTCGGGGTTTCTCCCGATGGCCTCCATTGCTTTCATTCCGATCAGGCCGATTGCCAGGCCGGGCATGGACCCTCCGATTGCCACGATGAGTCCGCCGGAAACGCTCAGTGTGAAGTTCATGTGCTCTTTTCCTCCTTGTGGTGAGGTTCGGTGAGTATGGTCATGAATGCAAGGGTGAGGAGAGCGAAAATCATCCCTTGAATGACGGCCACGAGTATCTCGAACCCGAGAAACGGCACCGGCACGACGAAGGCCACCAGGTCCGACATGGTCCCCAGCACCGCTTCCCCTGCCGAGATGTTGCCGTACAGACGGAATGAAAACGTGATGAACTTTGTGAACTCCTGCAGGAGCTCCAGCAGCCCGACAAAGAGCAGGAGCGGATTGAGTGCGAAGAACCTCTTCAGATAGGTGCCCAGGCCCAGGACCCGGATGGCCAGCGCATTGGAGGCCACCACGGACACCACGGCAAGGGCAAGCGTCTGGTTCAGGTCCGCGGTGCTGACGTGCAGAAAAGGCATGGCCGGAAGGCCGTGACGGAGGAACGCGCCGGTCTCATGATAGATGCCGATGGTCCCGTACCCGGGCAGAAGCCCGATGAGATTGGAGAGGGCCACGAAGATGAAAAAAACGGCCACCCACGGGAAGATCAATGCCGTGCGTGACCCTGCCACCTGCTCAGTGGTGGTGTGAAGGTAGTCCACCACCGACTCCACGAGTCCCTGCAGCGTTCCCGGTACAGCCTTAAGCCTTCGTCGAACAGCGAATACGACGAGAAGAATGACGATGTCCACGACCAGGGTTGCCAGGAGCGTGTTGGTGACTCTGATTCCGGCAACAGAAAAGACTGAGTGCAGTCCGGAAGTCTCCATGGCAAAGAGAGTATACTCAGCGGTTCCGGTGGAGTCAACGAAACACTCGTGCGCAGAATCGCGGAAAACATGCGCGCATCTTCTCGCTCGCATTCGCGACTTTGTGTATACTATATTTGAGCACCATATGAAGCACCGCGGCCTTTTGCGCGCAGAAAGGTGGTCGACATGTCCCGGGTAAGCATCATCGGCGGCGGCAACGTCGGGGCGAATGCCGGCTTTTTCATCGCGGAAAAAGGCGTGACGGACGTTCTGCTTGTGGACATCCAGCCGGGTCTCTCCCGCGGCAAGATGCTGGACATCATGGAAGCCGCTCCCATCCGCCGCTACCGCAACACGCTTGCCGGCTCGGACTCGATTGAAGACATAAAAGGATCGCAGCTCGTGGTGGTTGCCGCAGGGGCCATCCGGGCTCCGGGCATGCGTCGGGAAGACCTGTTCACGGCAAACGCGGGATTGATCAGGACCCTGGCGCCGCAGATTGCGCGCCTTGCCCCTGAGAGCACGGTGGTCATAGCCACCGAGCCGGTGGACTCCCTGACGTGCCTCTTTGTGCTGAAGTCAGGCATGCCGCGCACGCGCGTGCTCGGTCTGGGGGGGATCCTGGACTCCACGCGCTTTCGAGTCCTCATCGCCAGAGAGCTGAATGTGTCCACGGAGATCGTCTCCGCAATGGTGATTGGCAGGCACTCGGATGACATGATCTGCCTGCCCCGTTACTGCAGTGTGTCCGGTGTTCCCCTTCCCCTTCTCCTCTCCGCTGACCGGATTGCGTCTATTATAGAAGAAACCCGCACTGCCGGAGACCTCGTGGTGGAAATGGCAAAGCGCTCCAGCTCCTATTATGCCCCTTCGGCGGCAGTGGCGGAGCTGGCAGACTCGGTGCACATGAACCTCAACAGGATCTTTCCTGTATCCATACAATTGCAGGGGGAATACGGCGTGGAGGATGCCGCGCTGAGCCTTCCCGTGGTCATCGGGGAGAAGGGGGTTGTGCGCGTCATCGTTCCAGTGCTCACGGCAAAAGAGAAGTCCATCTTCCTGGAGTCCGCCAGGAAAGTGGCCGCGGCGGTCAAGGGAGGCGCGGCATGAAAGTAGCGGTGATCGGCGCCGGCAACGTCGGCGCAAAGGCTGTCTACTACATCGCGGAGAAGAACTTGGCGGACATCGTCATGGTGGACGTGGTGGACGGGCTGGCGCGCTCCAAGGCGCTGGACTTCCTGCACGCGGCGCCCCTGCGCGGCTACGGGGTGAGGATACGCGGCACCACGGATTTCGCGGAGATCGAGGGAAGCGACGTGGTGGTGATCACGGCAGGAATTGCCCGCAAGCCCGGCATGGACCGGATGGACCTGCTGAAGATCAACGTGGGAATTGCCCGCAAGGCGTCGGCGGAGATCGCCCTCCGCGCCCCCAACGCGGTGGTCATCGTGGTCACCAATCCATTGGACGTCATTGCGATGGTGGCCCTGCGGGAGACGGGGTTCGCGCTGCGCAAGGTGGTGGGAATGGCCGGCGTCCTGGACTCCACGCGGTTCAGGTACTTCATCGCGGAGAAGCTGGGCGTGTGGCCCGGGGACGTGCAGGCAATGGTCCTTGGCGGTCATGGTGATGACATGGTGCCCCTGACAAGCTACACCTCGGTGGGAGGCATTCCCATCGGAGAGCTGCTGGACCCGGCGAGCATAGAGGAGCTGGTGAAACGTACGCGCAGCGGCGGCGCGGAGATCGTGAGCCTCCTGAAAACGGGAAGCGCGTTCTACGCGCCGGGCGCCTCCGTGGCAAAGATGGTGGAGGCAGTGATCAAGGACGAGAAGCGCCTGTTCCCCGCCTCCGCGTTCCTGCGGGGGGAGTACGGCTTGAAGGACATATTCCTCGGCGTGCCCGTGATCATGGGCAGGAACGGGGTGGAGCGGATCGTGGATCTCCCCCTCAGTGAGCCGGAGAGGAAAGCCCTGGACGCCTCCGCGGAGTCTGTGCGTAAGGGGCTGAAAGACCTGGAAGGCCTGTAGGGGAGGAAGAGGCATGGTGCACGAGTACGAGTCGATAATCGTCGGTGCCGGCGGCGCGGGGCTCTACGCGGCCCTTGAATCCAGCGCGGCCGCGCGCACGGCGGTGCTCTCCAAGCTCTACCCCATGCGCAGCCACACAGGCGCGGCGCAGGGAGGCATCGGGGCCGCGCTGGGCAACGTGGAAGAGGACAAGCCGGAGTGGCATGCCTTTGACACGGTGAAAGGCGGAGACTACCTGGTGGACCAGTCCGCGGCAATCCTCCTGGCAGAGGACGCCGTGCGCGCGGTCTACGACCTTGAAAACAGGGGCCTCCCCTTCAACCGGACCCCGGAGGGACGGATCGATCAACGGAGATTCGGCGGGCACACGCGGAACTTCGGAGAAGCGCCGGTCAAGCGCTCCTGCTACGCCGCGGACCGCACCGGCCACATGATCCTCCAGACCCTGTACCAGCAGTGCATCAAGAACGGCGTGGAGTTCTTCGACGAGTTCTACGTCCTTGACGTATTGATAGAAGGAAAAAAGTGCCGGGGGGTTGTGGCCCTGGAGCTTGCCACGGGAGAGATCCACACCTTCAAGTCAAAGGCAGTGCTCTTTGCCACCGGCGGCTTCGGCCGGATGTTCCGCATCACCTCCAACGCGCATGCCAATACCGGTGACGGACCCGCGGTCCTGGCCCGGCGCGGGGTCCCCATGGAAGACATGGAGTTTTTCCAGTTCCATCCGACAGGGATCCGCGGCATGGGCATCCTCATCACGGAGTCCGTGCGCGGTGAAGGGGGGATCCTCAGGAACCGCACGGGGGAGCGCTTCATGGAGCGCTATGCGCCCAAGCTCCTGGACCTCGCGCCGCGGGACATGATCTCCCGCGCCATCCTGACTGAGATAAAGGCCGGCAACGGCATGCGGGGTGACGGAAAGATCGACGATTACATCATGCTGGACACCACGAAGCTCGGCAAGGACGTGCTGGAGAAAAAGCTCCCCGACATCACGGGCTTCAGCCGCACCTACCTTGGCATAGACCCCGCGGATGAACCCATTCCCATACAGCCCACGGCGCACTACGCCATGGGAGGCATCCCCACGGACCTGGACGGCAGGGTCCTTGCAGACGGCGAGGGCGGGTTCTACGAGGGCCTGTACGCCGCGGGTGAGTGCGCGTGCGTCTCGGTGCACGGCGCGAACAGGCTGGGCACGAACAGCCTCGTGGACATCGTGGTGTTCGGCAGGCGCGCGGGCAGGCACATCGCGGCCTTCGTGAAACAGGCGGAGATCGGTCCTGTGCCGGCAAGCGCTGACCAGCCCGCGCGCGCCCACGTCGCGCGGCTCGCGGATGGGGCAAAGGGCCCGCATGGAGGGGCGCTCAGGGACGAGATGGAAACGGTCATGATGGAGCAGGTCGGCATTTTCAGAAACGATCATGACCTTGGGAAGGCCGTGGAGAAAGTGCGGCAGCTCCGCGCAAGCTGGACCGAGGTGCGCGCCCAGGATGCGGGAAGAAAATACAACGGAGACATCCTGGGCCTCCTGGAGCTGCAGAACCTGCTCGATCTCTCTTTGCTCACCGCGGCGGCGGCCAGGGCCCGGACGGAAAGCCGGGGCGCGCACGCGCGGGATGACCACGAGGCGCGTGACGACGAGCACTGGTTGAAGCACAGCCTGGCCTGGCTGGAAGGTGACACGGTGAGGCTGGCGGCCCGGCCCGTGGACATCACCACGTGGAAGCCCAAGCCGAGGGTTTACTAATGTCGACCTGCGGGCGTCAGCCCGCGTCGGACATTAGAACGGTACGCCGTATTAGGGAGGCCCGCGAATGAAAATCGTGCTTCGCATAAAGCGGTTCAACCCCGAGAAGGACAAAAGACCGCATGACAAAGACTATACGGTGGAGGTGGAGCCGACTGACCGGATACTGGATGCCCTGATGAAGGTGCAGAATGAACAGGACGGGAGCCTGTCTTTCCGCAGGAGCTGCGCGCACGGCGTGTGCGGCTCTGACGCCATGATCATAGGCGGCGTGGAGCGCCTGGCGTGCAAGACCCTGGTCCGGGACGTGGCGCGCACGGAGAAAGCCGTCGTGACGGTGGCCCCCCTGAAATACATGCCCGTGCAGAAGGACCTCATGGTGGACCAGGCCGCGTTCTTCCGGAAGTACCGGGCAGTGAAGCCCTTCCTCATCAACAACGAGCCGGTCCACGAAAAGGAAAGAATCCAGAGCGCGGCAGAGCGTGGTGCCTTTGATGACGCCACCGCGTGCATCCTCTGCGGAGCCTGCTACTCCTCCTGCCCGATACTGGAAAGCGTTTCCGGCTATCTCGGCCCGGCAGCCCTCGTGCAGGCCGCACGGTTCGTGTTCGACAGCAGGGACAAGGGTATGTCAGACAGGCTGGCGGTGCTGGATGACCCCCGGGAGGGAGCATGGGCCTGTGAGAATCACTTCAACTGCCAGAGGGTCTGTCCGCGGGAGATCAAGGTGACAAAGAACATCAACGCGCTCAAGCGCACAATCACAAGGAGCAAGGAAGCCGGCGTATGAAGCTTCACGAGTATCAGGCAAAAGGTTTTCTCCGTGAGTTCGGTATCCCTGTGCCGCAGGGAGAAATTGCGGCAAACCCGGATGAGGCGCGAAAGATCGCAGCCAGGATAGGGTGTCCCGTGATGGTGAAGGCCCAGGTCCTGGTGGGCGGCCGCGGCAAAGCCGGCGGGGTGAAAATGGCGAATGACCCCGAGGAGGCGGTGGCCCTGGCGCGGGACATCATCGGCATGAAGATCAAAGGCATCGAGGTCCAGCGCGTGCTGGTGGCAAAAGCCGTGGACATCCAGGCGGAGTACTACATCAGCCTCACGGTGGACAGGTCGGCCCGCGCGGTGCAGTGTATCGCCAGCGCCTCGGGGGGCATGGAGATCGAGGAAGTCGCGGTCAAGGAGCCGGAGAAGATCGTGCGGTTCCCCCTGGACCAGGAGGAGGGACTTGTCCGGGCAAAGCATTTCGACTCCCTTGCGCGCGCATTTCCTTCCGCGGACCTGGCCAGGCAGGCGTGGAGCATCGTGGAAGGAATGTGCAAGCTCTTTTATGCAAAGGACTGCTCGCTGGTGGAGATCAACCCGTGCGCCCTGGTGGCCGGAGGCCACCTGGTTGCCGCGGACGCAAAGGTGATCTTCGATGACAGCGCGCTGTACAAGCACCCCGAGCTGGAGGTGCTGCGCAGCCCGGAGGAGTACGGGGCTGATGAGCTGGAGGCGCGTGCCAACGGGCTTTCCTACGTGAGCCTGGACGGCACCATTGGCTGCATAGTCAACGGGGCAGGTCTTTCCATGGCCACCATGGACCTGATCAAGTACTTCGGCGCAAGCCCGGCCAATTTCCTGGACGTGGGCGGAAGCTCCAACCCTGAAAAGGTGTTGAGCGCGCTGCGGATCATCCTCCGCAAGGATCACATCCGCGCGGTCCTGATCAACATATTCGGCGGAATCACCCGCTGTGACGACATTGCGCGGGGCATCCTGATGGCGCGGGAGAAGCTCGGCATCCCCGTTCCACTGGTGATCCGCCTGATCGGAACGAACGAGGCTGAGGGCCGGCAGCTCCTTTCAGCGGCCGGCATCGAGGCATACGACGACCTGACCGAAGCGGTCAAGGCAGTCGTGGCGCGCGCGGGAAAGGCTTAAGACATGAGCATCCTGATCGGCAAAGACACGCGCATCATTGTGCAGGGGATTACCGGGAGGGACGGCTCCTTCCACGCCCTTTCCATGCGGGAGTACGGGTCCCAGGTTGTCGGCGGCGTCACCCCCGGCAAGGGCGGCCAGGACCTGCAGGGCATCCCGGTATTCGACACGGTGGCCCAGGCAGTGAAAAAGACCGGGGCGGACTGCACGGTGATCTTTGTCCCGGCAAAGTTCGCAACCGCCGCCCTGCACGAGGCTGCGGATGCGCGCATCCCCCTGGTCATCTGCATCACGGAAGGGATTCCCGTGCTGGAGATGATTGAGAACACCCACTATCTTGCCACGCACGGGTGCCGGCTCATCGGCCCCAACTGCCCCGGCCTTATCAGCCCGGGTGCCTGCAAGGTGGGAATCATGCCGGGCCGCATTCATCTCCAGGGGGATATCGGGGTGATCTCCCGCAGCGGGACGCTCACCTACGAGGTGGTCTGGGCGCTCACGCGCGCCGGCCTGGGACAGTCCACGTGCATCGGCGTGGGGGGAGACCCCGTGATAGGCACGGGCTTTGTCGAGCTGCTGAAACTCTTCGAGGAGGACCCGGGCACGGCAGGAGTTGTCCTGATCGGAGAGATCGGCGGGGAAGACGAGGAGCGTGCCGCGGAATACATACACGGCAGCATGCGGAAGCCGGTGGCGGCGTTCATCTCGGGTCTCACAGCCCCGCCGGAGAAACGCATGGGGCATGCCGGTGCAATCGTTTCCGGCGGACGGGGGACGGCGGACGCCAAGGTCAAGGCGCTGCGGGCGGCAGAGGTGCCTGTGGCGGAGAGGCCTGATGAGATCCCCGCGCTGCTGGCGGCAAAGTTGAAACGCAAGGTGGGAGGATCGCGATAATGAGCAAGGACGGGTCGGCGCTCTCTGCAGTCAATCTTCCGTGGCTGGAAGAGCTGCACGAGGCGTGGGAACGGGACTCGCGTTCTGTTGACACCAGCTGGGACGAGGTCTTCCGGGAGGAAGAGAGCGCGCAGGTGCTCCTGCAGAGCATCGAAGGCAACGGTGTGCCGCCCCTGGTCTCGTCGGACATGGTATACAAGCAGAGCCGGGTGGACAGCCTGATCTGGAGCTATCGGGATGTCGGCTACCTCTACGCGCACTTGAACCCGCTGGCCCCCGCGGAGGGGGAGCAGCAGAACTACTACACGGAGCCGGCGCACAACTACGAGCAGCTCACGCTGGCGGAGTTCGGGCTCACGGAGGAGGACCTGGACAAGGAGTTCTCCGCGGGGCGGGTCATGACCCCGTCGCGGATGAAGCTGTCGGAGATTATCCGCGCCCTCCGGCAGACCTACTGCTCCACCATCGCCGTTGAGTTCCTGCACATCCAGAACAAGCCGATGCGCAAGTGGCTGATCCAGCAGATGGAGTCCACGCGCAACCTGCCAGTGTACGACAAGGAAAAAAAGCTTCTCATCCTCGAGGACCTGACACGCGCTGAGGAGTTCGAGCACTTCATGCACACGGCGTTCATCGGCCAGAAGCGCTTCTCCCTGGAAGGTGCGGAGGTGGTCATACCCGCACTGCACCACGTGGTGGACAGCTCGCCGGGAATGGGCATCAGCGAGCTGATCCTGGGCATGACGCACAGGGGCAGGTTGACCGTGCTCAACAGGATCCTGGGAAAGCCCCTGGAGGACGTGTTTGCCGAGTTCGAAGGCTACGAGGATCCCGAGGACTACGGCGGCAGCGGGGACGTCCGCTATCACCTTGGCTACCAGATGGACCATGAGACCCCGGACGGCCGCACGGTGAAGATCAACCTTGTGGCAAATCCCAGCCACCTGGAGTCCGTGGGCCCTGTCGTGCAGGGAATGGCGCGCGCGGTCCAGCGCGAGCGGGGAGACAATGAGCGCAGGAAGGTCGTGCCCATCGTGCTGCACGGGGACGCAGCGTTTTCCGGCCAGGGCGTGGTTGCTGAAACTTTCAACCTTGCAACGCTCAAGGGATACAAGACCGGCGGCACCCTGCACATCGTGATCAACAACCAGATCGGTTTCACCACGTCCTCCCGGGACGCGCGTTCCACGTTCTTTCCCACGGACGTGGCAAAGATGCTGCCCGTGCCGGTCTTCCACGTGAACGGAGATGACCCTGAGGCGGTGATCTATACGATAGAGCTGGCGCTCCGCTTCCGCCAGACCTTCGGCCGGGACGTGGTGGTGGACATCTTCTGCTATCGCAAGTACGGCCACAACGAGGGAGACGATCCTTCCTTCACCCATCCCCTCATGTACCGGATCATAGAGAAGAAAAAGAGCCAGCCCATCATGTATGCGGAGCGCTGCATGCAGGCCGGGCTCATCACGGCAGAGCAGGAAGAGAACCTTCGCAAGGATTTCCGCGTCTCCCTGAAGGCTGCGCTGCAGGCAGCGCGCGCGCCCGCGGCTCCTGTTGCAAAGCCCGCCGCACCGGGCAACGCCTGGAGCTGGGAAGAGAAGATCCCGGGACCGTCGGAGGATATGCTCCGCATGCTCATCGGCAGGCTCACCACTGTGCCGCCCGGCTTTCGCGTGCATCCAAAGCTCAAGAGGATCCTGGAGGAGAAGAGCGCGCGCCTTGCAAAGGACGGCACGCTGGACTGGGCCTTTGCGGAGTCTCTTGCCTTCGGCTCGCTCATCATGGAAGGAGTCCCCATGCGCCTGAGCGGCCAGGATTCCGCCAGGGGAACTTTCTCCCAGCGTCACCTGGTCTGGTGGGACGCAGAGTCCCTCCTCCCCCTCCCGTACACGCCGCTGGCCAACCTGGCCCCTGACCAGGTCCAGTTTTCAGTCTATGACAGTCCGCTGTCGGAATACTCGGTGCTGGGGTTCGAGTACGGCTTCACCCTGGGCCGCCCGCGCGCGCTTGCAATCTGGGAAGCGCAGTTCGGGGACTTTTCCAACGGCGGCCAGGTCATCATCGACAACTACGTGGCGGGCGGGGAGGCAAAGTGGGGAACGGTGAGCGGCATCGTCCTCCTTCTCCCGCACGGCTTCGAGGGACAGGGACCCGAGCACTCCAGCGCTCACATGGAGCGGTTCCTGATGCTCTGCGCCCGGGACAATATCCAGGTGTGCAACTGCACCACCCCCGCGCAGTACTTCCATCTTCTGCGCCGCCAGGTGAAGCGCAGCTTCCGCAAGCCGTTGATCGTGATGACGCCCAAGAGCCTCCTGAGAAACGCGCGCGCGGTTTCAAAGCTGGACGAGCTCTCAGACGGAAACTTCCAGGAGGTGCTGGATGACCCGCTGAAGCCGAAAAAGGCAAAGCGTCTTGCTTTCTGCTCGGGCAAGATCTACTACGACCTGCTGGCCGCCCGGGAAGAGCGCAAGGACCTGTCCACGGCCATCGTCCGGGTGGAGCAGTTGTATCCGTTTCCCTCGGTAAAACTGGCCGCCGTTCTGCGTGCCTACAAGACCGCGGCGGACGTGGTCTGGGTGCAGGAAGAGCCGCGCAATCGGGGCGCCTGGTTCTTCATGAGGGACAGGTTCTCGGAGGAGTTTCCGGAGGCGACCCTCTCTTACATCGGACGGCCGGCAAGCGCGAGCCCGGCCACCGGCAGCCACTCGCGGCATCTGCGGGAGCAGCTCCAGGTCGTGCACGCGGCAATCGGGGAACGACGGGCCGCTCCAAGGGAAAGTGAGGAGTAAAACGTGAAGCGGGACATCAAGGTGCCGTCGGTGGGTGAATCGGTCACGCAGGGGATCCTCTCTTCGTGGCTGAAGGCCGAAGGGGACCATGTGGAGGAAGGGAGCGACCTGTTCGAGCTTGAAACCGACAAGGCAACCGTGACCGTACCCGCCCCTGCCACCGGGTCGCTTTCGATCTCCGTGCAGGCAGGCGCGGAGGTGACCATCGGACAGGTAGTAGGGGGAGTGGACGATGAGGACAAGACGGCCGCCGCGGCCCCTTTGCCTGCGGCGCCAAAGCAGGCTGCGCCCAGGGCCGCCGCGGTGAAGACGGCGCCCGCGGCACAAGCTGCCCCAGCCGCAGTGCGCGCTCCGGAGCCGGCGCCCCCCGCGCCGGCCCCCGCGGTGCCCCGGCCTGCCGCGCCCCCCCCCCCCCCCACCCCCGCCCCCGCGGTGCCCCGGCCTGCCGCGGAATCGGCGCCGCGCCCGCCGGCGCCAAAACCAGCCCCCGTCCCCCCATTGGGAGGCGGTCGCAGGGTCCAAATGACCACGCTGCGCAAACGGATCGCGGCGCGGCTGGTGGAGGCCCAGCATGCAACGGCGTCCCTCACCACGTTCAACGAAGTGAACATGCAGAAGATCACCGATCTGCGCGCACGGTATCGGGACGAGTTCGAGCGCGCGCACGGGGTGAAGCTCGGTTTCATGTCCTTCTTCGTCAAGGCGTGCTGCATGGCACTTGCGGAGATGCCGGTGGTGAACGCGCGCATAGAGGGAGATGAGATCGTCTACAGTGAGACCTTCGACCTGGGCGTGGCGGTCTCCACGGAGAGGGGGCTCCTGGTTCCAGTCATCAGGAGCGCCGACACGCTCGGTCTTGCAGGGCTGGAATCAGCCATCGCTGATCTTGCCGCGCGTGCGCGGGACAAGAAGATCCTTCCGGACGAGCTCGCCGGAGGCACCTTCACCATCACCAACGGCGGCGTGTTCGGCTCGCTCCTTTCCACTCCCCTGCTCAACTATCCCCAGTCTGCGATACTGGGCATGCATACCATCCAGAGAAGACCGGTGGCGGAGCAGGCGGCGGACGGTGAGAAGGTGGTGATTCGGCCGATGATGTACCTGGCGCTCACCTACGATCATCGCCTCATCGACGGCAAGGAAGCGGTGACCTTCCTTCGCAGGGTGAAAGAGCTGGTGGAGGATCCATGGCGATTGTTCATCGAGGCATAGACGCGCGCACCAAGGGAGGCCGGACAGCATGAGCGTGGAAAACGGAACATACTCGAAGGGGCTCGAGGGTATTATCGCGGATGAGACGACCGTGTGCCGTCTGGACGGCCCGAAAGGCAGGCTGTACTACCGCGGCTACTCCATAGAGGACCTTGCAAAGAACTCGGACTTCGAGGAGGTGACCTACCTCCTTCTCAATGAAAAGCTCCCGTCCGCAGCGGAGCTGGCGGAATGGCGGCAGCGGATGCGGGCCAGCCGGGGAATCCCCGCGCAGGTCTGGGAGATGATAATGGCGTTCCCGGCGGGCGCGCATCCCATGCAGCTTCTTCAATCCGTGGTGGCCTACATCTCCAGCTACGTGCAGCACACGATCCACCATTCGACCACCTGCAACTGCCGCCAGACCCTGCACCAGGTCGTGCAGGTGGCAAGCGTGGTGGCCGCCTACCAGCGCTTCCAGGAGGGCAGAAGCCTCGTGCAGCCGCGGACAGATCTCTCTCACGGCGCGAACTTCCTCTACATGCTCCGCGGCGAAGAACCGGAGGAGTACGAGGGGAGGATCATGGACGCCTGTCTGGTGCTGCACGCGGAGCATGAGTTCAACGCATCCACCTTCACCGCGCGCGTGGTGGCATCCACCATGTCCACCTGTTACTGCAGCATCTCGGCGGCCATGGGGGCCCTCCACGGGTCCCTGCACGGGGGAGCCAACGAGAAGGTGATGGACATGGTGGACGCCATCGGTTCCCTGGACCAGGTGGGCGCCTGGATGGACAAGGCTATCGCGGAGAAGCGCAAGGTCCCCGGCATGGGGCACCGCGAGTACAAGGTGAAGGATCCGCGCTCCTATGTCATGGAGGAGTTCCTCAAGGAGGTCTCGCAGAAGAAGGGGGACGATCGCCTGTACCGCATACTGAAAGAGGTGGAGAAGCAGTTCCGCGAGCGGATGGAAGAGAAAGGCAAGCCGCTGTACCCGAACGTGGACTTCTTCTCCGGCGCCGTGTACACCATGCTGGGAATTCCCAAGATTCTTTTCACCCCGATTTTTGCGATGGCGCGCGTGGCGGGATGGCTGGCCCACATCCTGGAGCAGAGGGAGCACAACAACCGGATCTACAGGCCGGAAAGCCTGTACAAGGGGCCCGCGGAAAGGCCCTATGTGCCCGTGTCCGGCCGCACCGGCTGAGATTCCTCTCTACACTGCCTCAGAGCGCGCCGGTTTCTCACTGACAGCGGAATAAACCCGGTGATGGTACCGGCTCGGCCGCGAGTCAAGAAGCCGCGGCGCAGACAACCCGGCGCATTCTGCCACCGACGGAAGCCGGGAAAACGGCAGTGGATAAGGAACCCACTGGTTGTGCGTTTCAATGTCGTACTCCACTATGACTATCTTCCCGCCCGGCTTGAGCCAGCCGGACACATGGACAAGCACGGCGCACGCATCCCTCTGAAAATGCAGGGAGTTGGCCATGACGATGCCGTCCAGCCCGGAGATATCCAGCGTGTCCTTGAAATCCGCGCGGATGAGCTTCACGTCCAGGGCGGGGAAGCGCGCCTCCAGCTCCTGTTCCTGGACAACGAGAGAGCGCCCGTCGGCGTCCACGGAGTAGATCGTGGCGTCGGGGCCGAGGAGCTCCGCCATGGCGAGAGTGAACGCGCCGGATCCTGAACCCAGGTCGGCCCAGCTGCCCCCGGGCTGCAGAGCCTCTCTGAGGAGGGCGACGTGGTCCGCAGCGTTCACTATTATTAATAGGTAGAAACAGAAAGACAGAAAGTCAAGTGGAAGGAGGCTCAGCATGCTCACTGAGATTCGCCATACGCGCCAGATAGAGGGGGAAGGATTCCGCCGCTGGTTCACGGACGAGTATTTCGATCTCATTGTGTGGTACGCGGATGACAGGACCCTGGTCGGTTTCCAGCTCTGTTATGACAAGCTCGAGCATGAGCGCGCCCTGACGTGGACCCGGGAGCACGGGTACCACCACAACCGCATCGATTCGGGGGAAGTCCCCGGCCATGCAAAGATGACGCCAGTGATAATCGCGGACGGCCAGTTCAGCAGGGATCCTGTTGCAGAGCGTTTCAGGAAGGCCAGCAGGCAGATCGAGCCCGCCGTGGCGCAGCTCGTCTACGAAACGGTGAGGAAGTTTCCGGGGCCAATGGAGGAATCCGTGTCCAAGTCATAACCAGCGCCGCCCGAAGGGCGGCCGCTACGCGGGGGCTTGACTGTCTTTTGCTTGCCATCCCCCGACACGCTCCTAGGAAAGGACGGTGATTGTGTCCACTACCTCGCGGCCCAGACCGTGCTTGCGGGCAATCGCGTCCGCCTTGGCCTTGTCACTCTCAGAGTGGACGCTGCCCTTCAGGAACACGATCTCCTTGCCGCCTTTCCAGATGCTCTTTTTTTCGACGGTGACGATGATGCGGTTTGCTTCCCGAATGGTGGGATCCTCTCCGATCACTTTCTGGATTTCCGTCTGAACCTTTTCCAGATTCTGCATTTCGAACCTCCTTGCGCCATACCTCGACACAGGAAGCCACAACTTGAAGTGCCTACAGCGTATTCCTTCTCGGTGAAGTTGTCAAACCAGCCACGGCAGTGGCATTTTGAAAAGCCGCCCGGAGGTCCGGGCGGCATGAGTTCCCCTGCCGGTTAGAACACCGAGTACTTGATCCCCACTACCGCCGTGAGCGCCCACAAGGTATCCTTGAAGTTGCCGGCCGCCGGCGTGTTCTTCGTGACATCAGAGAGCCCCCAGTCGAACTGAATCGCCGGGGCGAGGGCAAGGCCTCCACCGAGCCCGATGTCGGCGCCGGCCGTGAAATGCAGGCCATAGGCTGTCATGATTGTGTTGCTGCTGTCCAGTGTCGCTCGGCCGACCGAGATATTTCCCGGCACGAGAGTTCCGTCCGTGAAGCCCCCGAGAAAAAAGCCGACAAACCCGCCGGCGCGAACAACGATCTTGATCGAATCGCTGACAGGCAATTTGTACACCAAAGCTACGGGGATATTGACGTAGCCGTATGTCACATCCGAAACCAGATCGACCCCCGGACCTGCCAGGTTGGCCCATGTGTAGTGAAACGTCATGTGCGAGTATTCGCCCCCGACAGAGAGCCCGAACTCACCAGGCCCAAGGCTTGTCAGGAAAAAATCGACGTTGCCCCCCCCGTTCACCGCCAGACGCGGCGAGCCCGTAATATCCGGGTTGTCAGTTGATCCCAGCCCAATGCCCGCCCCCGCCTTTGCCTCGACGTCCAGCCCCAGCGCGCCGGCTGTCATGGGCAGGGCGATGGCCACGAGTCCGACCAGAATCAGTACAATCAGTATTTTCCGCATGATCGACCCTCCTCCGAAGTGTGTTGGCCCTCTATGCATAGCCCGTCTATGCATAGATGATCGATGTTAACATCAAGAGGTCTCTCTCTGTCAAGCTGGCGGCGACATGCGTCAGGGCTGCATCATTTCGGGTTTTGGCGAAGGCAGCGGGTCAACCTCACGAAAAAAGGGAATTTAGAAAGGGGCGGCCACGGTATCCCGTGGCATTTTCACTTCTATTTTCCGCAAGAACGCAATGTGCCCGATATGTTCCCGCGGTTCTGGGGCCGCACTCTACAAGGACGGCGGCTCGTCGGAAATCAGGCGCTCGGTGCGGGTCAGCTCGAAAACGGCGCGCAGCAATTCGGCGTCCTCGGGAGTCTGCTGAATGCCGCGGCGTGCGAACATCCTTTTCTGGACCAGGATGGCCTGGTCCACCGGGCATTCAGTGATCTGCCCGAAGAACCGCGCATAGTTGCAGAAGCTGGGCACGTTGGAGCCGATTGAGCCGTAGAGCATGCTCCCCACGCCTATGATCTTGCCGGTGAAGATGCTCGTGTTGATCGCGCTCTTTGCGAAGTCTCCGATCATGCACCCCATGAACTGCATGCCCGTGTCCACCCGCCTGTGCGGGTATTCCAGGCGCACCTCGCCGTAGGTGTTTTTCAAATCGCTGTTGCTCGTGCCCGCGCCCAGGTTCACCCACGAGCCCACCCAGGAATGCCCGAGAAAACCATGGTGCTGCTTGTTGGTGAAGCTCTCGATGACGCTCGCCTCCACCTCCCCGCCGATCTTGCAGGTCTCTCCCACGCAGACGCGCTCCTTCAGGGACGCCCGCTCGATGACGCGGGATTTTGCCCCCACGTACACGGGTCCGACAAAGTACGTGAAGTCCAGCACCTCCACGTCGCGCTCCAGCACAACCGGACCTTCCCGGGTGCGGAACACCGCAGTGTCCGCGACAGAGACGTTCTCCGCGCAGAACACGCCGGGTTTCCATTCGCGATACGAGCCGGTGCGGATGCGCTCCGCGATATTGCCGGCAAAGAGCGGTTCCATGTACTTGATCACCTCGTACTGGTGATCGAGCGTCCTGAAATATTCCTCGTCACGCAGAGGCAGCTTCTGCTCCAGGAGCCACGGGGTGACATTTTCCGAGGTGAGCGGGCTCGGCACCGGCACGCTGGCAGGCATGAACGCGGCAGACACCCTTCCCCCTGCGGTGGCCACGAAGGGACGGCCTTCGGCGGCAAGCTGGCGGATCCGCTCGGCGTAGCGCACATCCGGCACGATCGAGGCGTTGAGAAACAGCCTCGGACCGGTGCCCAGGGGCTGACGGGGAAAGCGCAGGGCGGCGGACCTGGCAAGATAGTCGCGCACCACCCATCCGACACCGCCTGCCGCCGCAGAGACGATGTCAAACAGGGTACAGCACGCGCACGTCACGGAAAACGCCGGGCGAGTCAGGGTGACGGGGCTCATGTCGCAGAGGAGGTGGTCTTCAAAGAGGACGATCTGTGTGTCCATCCCCCTACTCCACCGTCACGCTCTTGGCGAGGTTGCGCGGCTTGTCTACGTCGCATCCGCGCTCGACCGCCGTGTAATAGGCAAAGAGCTGCAGCGGGATGACGGCAAGGATGGGCACCAGCGGGTCGAGCGTCCGTGGTATGAAGATCACGTCGTGCGCGAGCCTGGCAAGCTCCTCGTCCCCCTCCTGTGCCACGGCAATGATCTTTCCATTGCGGGCCAGGATCTCGTTCGCGTTTCCCATCATCTTGTCCCTGATCTCCGTCTGCGCCGCGAGAAGGACCGTGGGCACTCCCGGTTCGATCAGGGCGATGGGCCCGTGCTTCATCTCCGCAGCCTGCACGCCTTCGGCGTGAATATAGGAGATCTCTTTCAGCTTCAGGGCCCCCTCCAGGGCGGTGGGGTACTCGTAGAGCCTGCCGACGAAAAGGAAGTTGCTGGAGCGCGCGTACTTCTTTGCAATCTCCGCAATCCTGTCTTTCTGCGCGAGGATCTGTGCGGTCTGCTCCGGCAGGCGCTCCAGCGCGTCCAGGTAGAGAATCCCCGCGCGCAGTGAAAGCCCGCGCATGCGCCCCATGTGCACTGCCAGCAGGCTCAGCACCACGAGCTGGCTCGTGAATGCCTTTGTGGAGGCCACGCCGATCTCGGGCCCGGCGTGGATATAGATACCCTTGCCGCATTCCCGCGCGATCGTGGATCCGACGACATTGCAGATACCGATTGTCTCTGCGCCGGCCAGTTTTGCTTCCCGCACTCCGGCAAGGGTATCCACGGTCTCACCGGACTGGCTGACCGCAATCACCATGGTGTCCGGTTCCAGAACCGGATGCGAATAACGAAACTCCGAGCCGAAGGACACCTGGGTCGGGATGCGTGCAAGATTCTCCAGGAGGTACTTTCCTATCATGCCCGCGTTCCACGAGGTCCCGCAGGCAACGATGTGACAGCGTTTCGTCTTTCGAAGCAGCGCCTCTTCCACGCCCCCCAGCTTGGCAGTGCCTTCCGAGCGGACGATCCTTCCGCGGTACGCATTATGGATGGACTCGGTCTGCTCGGTGATTTCCTTGAGCATGAAATGCGGAAACCCGCCTCTTTCAACGTCAGGCAGGCTGAAGGCGATCTGCTGCACCCGCTTGCTGACCGGCGCGCCCTCCAGCGTGCGGGTCTCGAACCCGTCGCAGTGAAGGATGGCTGTCTCACCGTCGTCCAGGTAGATCACGTCCCGCGTGTGGGCCACGAGCGGCGCCGGGTCGCTTGCCACGAGCGTCTTGTTCTTCCCCAGGCCGAGCACGATGGGGCTGCCATGCCGTGCCACGTACACCGAGCCGGGCTCCCCGGCCCACAGGGTGGCGATGCCGTACGCTCCAATCAGGAGCTTCATTGCGGCAACAAAGGCCGCTCCAAACGTGTTCTCTGTCTTCAGGAGCTCTTCGATGAGGTGCGGGATGACTTCCGTGTCCGTTTCACTGACGAATCGATGCCCCTGCGAAAGGAGCTTTGTGCGGAGGGCTGCATGGTTTTCAATGATGCCGTTGTGGATGACGGCGATTTTCCCTGTGCAGTCGGCATGAGGGTGTGCGTTGATCTCAGTAGGCGCCCCGTGCGTGGCCCAGCGCGTATGGGCGATGCCCGCGCCGGCTGCCCCGTGGGAGTCAAGACCAAGCGCGCGACCGTCCACTCCGCCGATCCTCCCCACCCGCCGAAGCATGGAAAGCTGATCGTTGAAAGCCACACACACGCCCCAGGAGTCATAGCCCCGATATTCGAGTCTCTTGATGCCTTCTATCAGTACTTCGGGGTTCGCATCAGGTCCCGCGTAGCCGAATATTCCACACATTTCACCTTCTCCCTCAGCCCCCGGGCTGTGCTCCTTCTACCAGATCAACGACGGGAGCGCAAGGTCTAGAGCGCACCGCCCGAAGGGCGGTATCCGTAGGGCGGCAGGCGCGCAACTCCGCCAGGAGCGGAAGGCGCGCCGGGAGCCGACGCGCGGGCCGGACGGTCTTTTGCTTGCCATCACCCGACACGCTCCTAGAACTCGACTTCAAAATCGGCATATCGGCCCGTAAACGGAGTCCATTGGATTTGAAGGTCGCGCACGTGAGCGCCGGGCGGGCCCCTGCGAAGCCAGGAGACAAACCGGGCAAGCCTGTCCGCATCTCCTTCAGCCACGACCTCGACGTTTCCATCCGGCAGGTTGGCCACCGTGCCGTTGACGCCGAGCCTGCGCGCTTCGTGGATTGCCGAGTATCTGAAACCGATTCCCTGCACGCGGCCGATCACGAGCGCCCGGAAGGCCTTCTTCCCGCCAGGGGCGGCCTTCTTCCCGCCAGGGGCGGCCTTCTTCCCGCCAGAGGCGGCCTTGCTTTCTGCCATGGGCCCCCGCTCAGGCTCCAATCCCCGCTATGGTGGTGCGGATCATCGTCTCGAGCTCGGAGTAGTCATAGGGCTTGTACACGACGGGAAAGGGAATGGGGAACTCGGGCTGCAGGAAGCCGCTGGTGATGATGACTTTCTTGTTCGTGCAGAACTCCCGCAGGAACCGGATCCAATAATCGCCCCCGAGTATGTCCATCCGGTAGTCCGTTACGACAAGGTCCACGCGATGATCGAGGATCTGCTTGATGGCCCCGACCCCGTCCGATGCCACGATCACCTCGTGCCCCTTCTTTTTCAGGTAGTCACGGAGCGTGAGGCGTATGGAATCTTCGTCTTCGACCACGAGTATAACCGGCTTATCGTTCATCCGTCACTTTCCTTGACACGCGGGCGGTGGAAAGCTCCTCGATCTTCTCTTCCAGCTTCTCGAAGTTCAACGGCTTGCGGAAAAACGCGTCCGCCCCTTCCGCCACGATGGTGGCCTCCGCGTCGTCATCCGCGATACCTGTGATGGCAATGATGATCGGGGCGCCCAGGGCCTGGTCTTCCTTGATCCGACGGCACAGCTTGTGTCCGTCTATGCCGGGCAGGCTGATGTCCAGCAGGATCACCCCGGGGCGCGCCTCGGAGATGAGCTTGCCTGCCTCGAATCCGTCGAACGCCTGCATGATGGTATAGCTGGGAAGCTTGCGCGTCATGTACCTTTTTATAGCCGTGTTGATGGCCTGGTCGTCATCAACGATCAGGATGCGGCCCCAGTCAGGCCCCTCTTCCTGGCTTTCAGCGAGCTCTGCCGGGATCCTCATACCGCGGGAAGAGAGGAATGCAAAGAGATCTTCCGCGTACACCCGGTATTGCCCGCCCGGCGTCATGAATGCTTTCAGGAATCCGTTCTTGATCCAGTTGATAGCAGTCTGGTTGACGACGCCGCATATGTCTGCCACCTCGAGCGCGGAAAAGATTCTCACCTTCTTTTCTTTCTTAGCCATCATTGCTATCCTTTCGGCCGTGCCGAGAAACACGGGTAATTCTCAATACTATTCAGTATACCAATTATATCCATAATGTCAACCAATTTTTTCGCAGAGGCCTGCGCCGAGTACAAGTATCTCAGGGAAAGAGGGTATCCGGAAAAAGCGACACTGAAGCTCGTGGGGGACAGGCACCGGCTCGCGCGCGTACAGCGCAACAGCATGTTCCGCGGCATCGTCGTGGACGCGGTTGCCGGGCCGAGGCGGAGAAAGATCGTTCTCCCTGCCCAGGTCCGGGGCAGCAGCCTGGGGATCGACTGGTACAACGTTCTGATCACCGTGGAAAGCTATCTCCGTGGCTCCCCGGTATTCATCTCCGATGACGGTATTGTGCGGGACTCCTCCGAAACGCACGGCAGCTATCGCCGCTCGGAGCTCACTGTGCGCGCCCTTCGGGAGATCGCGAGCCAGTTGAAGATCATGGCGCCTTCCCGCATCGACATTTTCCTCGACGCGCCGATCGCCTTTTCCGGGCTCATGGCCGAGGAGGTCCGTCTGATGATCGGAGAGATCCCCATTCCCGCCGAGGTCTCCGTGGCGCAGAGCGCCGATTACCCGCTGAAGGGCTACGAAGGCATCGTGGCAACGTCGGATTCGGTGATCCTGGACAGCGCGCAGCGGATCGTCGATCTGTCCCGGTCGGTCCTGGAGCGAAGCTTCGCCTTCACTCCTCCGCTGCTGAACGATCTGCATTCTTTTTCTCCCTGAGCACTCTTGAAATCGTGCGGGAGCGGAAGCCCCGGCCTGCAAGCTTCCTGATGGCCGCGGCAGCGGAAAGCCCTTCGGAGACCTGCCGGGCGCTTTCCACCTCGTCCTCGAAAGAGCAGAGCGCGCTCACGACCTCCTCCGCGGTGGCGCGCACCACGCCCTTGCCGAGCAGCCCCTTGTACAGCGCATTCCACCCTGTCTTTCCACCCGCCATCCGGGAACGCACCCAGCTTTCCGCGAACGCCTTGTCGTCCAGATACCCCAGCTCGCTCACCCGGCCGACAGCGTAGCGTATTGCCTCGGCGCTGAATCCGCGCGACGCAAGCTTCCGCTCCAGGCCCTTCCTGCTGTGCGCGGCCCTTGAAAGAAGGGACAGGGCGCGCAGCCGCGCAAAGACCCGCTCGGAGCGCGACAGGAGGTCCGCGGTTTTCTCCGGGTCCAGGGCGGTCCCGGTAGAGATTCCCTCCCGGGCAAACACCTCGGCGTGGAGGATAAAAAAAGAGCCATCCGAGAGGTGGATGCGGACCGCCTCTCCGGTGGCTCCCTTGAGCTCTATGGAAACTACTGTCAGGTCCTCGGAAGGCGCCCCTTCGGATGTCACGGGGTGCGCAAGTACGCGGTACCGTGACCGCGAATCAGCGCTTGGAGAACTGGAACCTTCTCCGTGCACCGGCCTGTCCGTACTTCTTCCTTTCCACCATCCGCGAGTCCCTGGTGAGGAATCCGTTGGCGCGAAGCGCGATGTGGTTGGTCGGGTCGTAGGTATTCAGGGCCCGGGCAATTCCGTGCCGGCACGCCTCGATCTGCGAGGACACGCCCCCGCCCTTCACGGTGATGAGGACGTCGAACTTGCCGGCATTGTTCGTCACGTCCAGGGGGCTCCTGACGTTCTGTGCAGTGGTCATGCCCGCGAAATACTCTTCCACGCTCTTGCCGTTCACCGAGATCTTCCCCGCGCCGTCGCGGAGGAAAACACGGGCAATCGACGTTTTGCGCTTTCCGGTCGCTACCGTTAGATTCTTGACCAAGGTCTTCTCCTCGTTTCTCAGGAAATCTCGAGCTTGACGGGTTTCTGCGCCGCGTGCGGATGCTCGGGCCCGGCGTACACCTTCAGCCGCTTGAAGATCTTGCGGCCAAGGGGGCCCTTGGGAAGCATGCCTTCGATGGCCCTTTCCAGCGGCCACGCGGGCTTGCGGGCGAACACCTTCTCGAAGGGCTCGGCGCGGAAACCGCCCGGGTAGCGTGAGTGCCGGTAGTACATCTTCTGCGCGGGCTTGCGCCCCGTGACGCGGATCTTGTCCGCGTTGATGATGACCACGGAGTCACCGAGATCCCAGTGGGGGGTGAACTCCGGCTTGTTCTTCCCGCGAAGGATGGCGACGACGCGCGAGGCGAGCCTTCCGAGAACTTTTCCCTCCGCGTCGATCAGAAACCATTTGTGCTCGACGTCGGCGGGCTTGACGAATATCGTTTTCATCGTTTCTTAACCCTTCCGTGCAGAATGTGGCAGAGCGGCCACAGGAAGGGTAGATTTGCACGGCAGGAGGGGGTGTGTCAAGTAGTCCCCTTGCCCGGTTCCGCCTTCTTTTCCGCCTTTTCCTCTTCTTCTTCCTTCCTGGCTTCCTTCTTGTCCTTGATGTCCGCAACGCCGACAAAGAAGGCGATCAGGCCGATGAAAACAGCGAGAATCGGGACCGCCCCTTTCAGGAACTGGATGACCTCCTGCCACCACTGGAGGCTCCAGGACACGGGAAGGACTGCGTACACGGCGAAAAGAATGAGGACGATGCCGATTGTCAATGCTACCATCGCGATGCCTCCACTACCCCTCTGTCTGATTCTCCGCAAAGAATAGCGAAAACGTAGAAACTGTCAAGGACGAAAGGACGCCTGCCGTCCATCCCTGGACTCGGCGTCCCTCGCCATCCAACTCCGCGGGGTACCGCAGAAGGCCGCTCCTGGCGGCATTCCAACTCCGCGGGGTACCGCGGAAGGCCGCTCAACTCCGCGGGGTACCGCGGAAGGGCGGCATTACTTGGCTACGGGTTGAAAAGATGGGCAAAGTGCGCTACGATGGGTGCAATTCCAACACGAAAGGAGCTGTCGATGAAGGTGAGGATAGACCCTGATCTCTGCACCGCCTGCGGTCTTTGCACGGACGGCGTTCCCCAGGTCTTCAAGATGGGGAAGGATACGGCAGAGGTCATCAACGCCCTGGTTCCCGCAAACCTCGAAAGTGCTGTGAGGGACGCTGCAACGGATTGTCCCGCGGAAGCCATCCTTATCGAGTAGGCTCGAAAGCCGCTTCGATGAAAAAGCCCGGTTTCTCACCGGGCTTTTTTTGGGCCGGGCACCATACCCGGTGCATTCGAGCGGGCACCGTGCTCGGCGCGCCTGGTTAATCCGTGCCGCGCACGTGCGCTCCCTGGTCCCCGCGGAATGTCTCCCGCTGGAACAGCTCCATCCACGCATCCAGGCGCGGCGGACGGGCGCCGAACCCCGCCAGCTCGGACTCCGGCACCAGCGCGGAGCGGAGCCGGGCAAGGGACTCCGCGGCTACGTCGTAGGGAGTGCGCGCCACCTGGGACTCGTGCGCGCGGATGGCCTGGAGCTTTCGCTCGAAGGCAATGCGCGGCACGGTCACGATCGTGTTGAACTCCCCCCTGTTGAACAGGGCCCAGGGTCCCTCGTAGTTCCAGGCCTCCACGGTCTTCTTCATGCCCCAGAGAAAGCGCCGGATGGAGTCCACCACCATCGCGCGGCTGGCAATATGCGCGGGATGAGTATCCCGGGCGTGCGGCATGAAAATCCAGTCGGGGTCGAGCTCCCCCAGGAGGTCGGCGAGGATCTCCCTGTCTCGCTCGCCCGCCTCGTAATTGTTGTCGTAGAAGGGAAGCCGCAGAAACCGCGGTTCGGCGCCCAGGACCCGGGATTCCTTCGTCACTTCTGATTCGCGCATGGCAATCCGCTCCCCGCGCTGCGTCCCGTAGATGAAGGAGCGATGTCCGGTGCTCATCACGGCGGTGACCACCCTGTTGGTCTGGCTGAGCATCGCCATTGTGCCGCCCAGACTGATGGGCGCATCGTCGGGGTGCGGGGAGATCACGAGCACTCTCCGGCCGGAGGGCACGGACTGCGCGTCCATGATGAAGAACCCCGAGTAGTAGCCGCTGATGCGCTCAGCCTTCTGGATGCGTGAGAGGGCGCCGCTGTCCGCAATCAGCGTGACGTTCCCGTGCCTCTGCAGCACGGAAATGGGGGTGGTCGGGTCGAAGCTTCCTTCGGTGAGCCGCTGCACGATTTCCGCCAGGTTGCGTCCCGCGGCAAAAAGGAGGATGCGGGAAGCTTTTGCAAGAACGGCCAGGCCGAGGGAGAATGCCTCTGCCGCGCCCCACCGCTCCCGGTTGGACACAGGCACGATTCCCGCGGCTGACTCGAGGTTGGAGCCGGAGATGTGAAAGCCGATGTGCCCCCGGGAATCCACGGAGAGCAGCGCGATGTCGATGCCCGCCACCGCCAGGAGGCTCGCAATGCGGGCAACTTCCCCGTCCCTGTCCCGTGCAGGGTTGAAGGAGATGATGTTCTCCGTGGGGATGGCAAGCGGCACGAAAAGCCTTTCGTCCAGCACTGTGCGGAAGGGCGCGGCAACGGGTCCGCCAATGATCTCATCGAATACGATGAAGCGGACCTTGGAAAAATCCACCAGCTCAGAGCGGGCGCGCTCCACCAGGAGCCGGTAGGCGCCAAACGCCGGCGTGCCCGCGAAAACGGACAGGATCAGGTCGGGCTTCTCCTGCACGGCGGCAAGCAGCAGGGTAACGAGCTTCTGCTCGATGTTCGCCTCGTCCCGCGCGGGGATGACGTGTATGGGCGCGACCGTCATGGCTGCCCCCTTCGAGAGGAGGCAATGAGAAACCCTATCCCGGAAAAGAGCAGGGGAAGATTCGCGAGGGCGAGCTGAAGGACGGGAATTCCCTGCCAGCGGACGAGATCCTCGCCCAGGATGCCGAAGCTCCGCAGCGTGGTGAGCGCGATATCCGCGTAGGAGACGATGGCGCCGATGATGACGAACGTCCAGGCCATGTCCCGTGTGCGCGACCACAGGAGGATTGCGCAGAATGTCGAGAAGGCGCCCAGGACAAGGTGCGTCATGGTCTGGGAGAACGCGGCGATATCCATGGTCAACCTCCGGGGATCCGGGCGAAGAGGTCCGCCAGGAGACTGGTCTCCCCCGGGGAACACTCCCCGGGCAGCACGCTCGGCCCGGGATAGCCCGCGCTGAGCAGCACGCCCGCGGCCAGGAACTCCGCGTGGACCCGGGCGTAGTCCGCAGCAGGAAAAACCGCGCGCACGTAGGGCCCCGACCGCTTCCACCCGCGGGCGGCGTCCAGCGCGCGCTCCACGGCGCGGCTGCCCCAATGCGGCTGCTTCTGCGCGCGGCCCGCCCCTTGCCTGAGCGCGTTCAGGCCGTGGAGCGCCCCGGCGAGCAGAAACCCGGGGAGAGGGTCGGACCTGAGCTGATCGCCGGGAAGCTCCTGGGGGAAGCAGACAGGCACGGGCGCGCCGCAGAGCGTGAAAGGCAGCACCGGGATAAGAGCAGCGACACCCTGGGGAACGGGAAGAAAAGGCCGCCAGAGGGCGGGAAGCTCAGGGCTGGGAGCAGGTGAGTCCATCGCGGGGTCGTGGACTTCACGCGCATCCACTTTCTTTCCCAGGAACCGGGAGACCGCCTCCAGGGCGTGCTCCCGCGAGGAGAACAGGCGCACGGAGCCGCTTCCGGGAAACAGGCGCAGGAGCGCGGCCGCCAGCCGCGCCTCCCACGCGGTGGGAAGGGCGGTTGCAAGCCCCTGTGACAGGACGGACTTTACCGCTGTGAGGGTAGCCGCCCCTCGATGGCCCAGCAGGGCCCCGTCCCTGGAGAGATCGAGATACCTTTTCCCCTGCACGTCGTAGAGCCGGAAGCCCCGGGCCCTGCGGATGTTAGTCAGCATCGAACCTCTTCGATATGACGGCATACGCGCTGTGATTATGAATCGATTCGAAGTTTTCCACCTCGATGGAATGGAACCGCAGGCCGGGGAGCTTCTCCAGGCGCAGAGCAACCTCCCGCACCACGTCCTCCACGAACCGGGGGTTGTCATAGGCGCGCTCGGTGATGAACTTTTCATCCTCCCGCTTCAGCAGGGCATACAGCGGGCTGGAAGCGGAATCCTCGGCGATCTGTATGATGTCCTCGATCCATATGAACTTGGTCATGCCCACGGTGATGGCCACCATTCCCCGCTGGTTGTGCGCTGAGATGGTGGAGATCTCCTTGGAGCAGGGACAGAGCGTGTGCACGGGAACATCCACGCGGGTGGCAATCTCCAGGTGGTGCGCGTAGGTGGCCGAGATGACGCAGTCATACGACATGAGGGATTCCATGCCGGAGACCGGCGCCTTTTTCCTCAGGAAAAACGGGAACGCGAGCTCGATGTGCGACTCTTCAGCCTTGAGGGCTTTCTTGATCTCCATGAGGATCAGGTCAAGGCTCTGGTAGCTCACCTCGTCCTTGAACCGGTCCAGCACCTCGACGAACCTGCTCATGTGCGTGCCCCGGTTGGCGTGGGGCAGGTTCACGGACAGGGTCACGTTGGCGACGGTTTCCTGCTTCTGACGGCTCTTGTCGCGCACCGTGATGGGATAGCGGATCTGGCGGATCCCTACCTTCTGGATGGGCACGTTGCGGAAATCCTGGCTGCTTTGCACGTCTTTCATGTCCCGTCCGATCCTATTCATCCAGATGAATCCGTTCCAGCCGCGCGTATTTCGGGAGAAACTTCGCCACCCTCCCCGACTGGAACCGCACCTGCACCAGGAGGGCGCCGTCATCATACCATTTTCTCTCCACCACGCCGGGGCCGTACTCGTCGTGGAACACCCCGCCGCCCAGCGGGTAGTCGTCCTCCTCCTCCCCGATGCTCTGGACGGACTCCGCCGGGATCTCATCCAGGAACCGGGAAGGCGCCATCTCCTTGGTGCGGCCGAAAATCCTGCGGTTCAGGCACCAGGTCATGACAAGCCGCTCCCTGGCGCGCGTGATACCCACGTAGAAGATGCGTCTCTCCTCCTCCAGGTCCTCGTCGCTGTCACCGCTTGACTGGTGGGGAAAGATCTCCTCCTCCAGCCCTGAGATGATGACCCGGTCGAACTCGAGCCCCTTGGTATTGTGCAGCGTGATGAGGGTCACCTCGGCGTCGTCCGCCTCTGCCTCTTTTGTGTCCAGGGGGCTTGCCAGCGCAACGCTCTCCAGGAACTGCGGCAGGACGTCCGCGCCCATGCCGTAGGAGGCCATGTCGCTCACCATTTCTTCGAGGTTTGCGGTCTTGGAGGTGCCGTCTGAACGGTCGCGTGTCCTGTACATGTCGTAAAGCCCGGTGCGGGACAGCATGAAGCGCGCAAGTTCGGCAAGGGGCACGCTCTCCAGCTGGGCGGCCAGGTCCTTCATGCAGGCGGCCAGCTCCACGAGACCGGCGCGCGCCCGTGGAGGTATCTGTGGCGCGGTCCGGCGGCCGGCTTCCAGGAGGCCTCCGCCGTTGTCCTTCCATCGCTGGACAATTTTCTCCATGCTCGCGGCGCCGATCCCCCTGCCGGGTTTGTTGCAGATCCGGCGGAATGAGACCTCGTCATTCGGATTGACCAGCAGGGAAAGATAGGCCAGCGCGTCTTTCACCTCCTCGCGGGAGTAGAAACGCACGGTGCCGATCAGGCGGAAGCGTATCCCCTTCTTGCTGAAACAGCTCTCGAAATGCAGGGATTGCGCGTTCATGCGGTAGAGAATCGCGGTAGTGCCCGGCGTGCCGTCCCGGACAAGCGCGGCACAGTATTGGGCCTCCTCCTCCTGGTCCTGGAGACAGACCACCAGGGGCAGCTCACCCGCGGGCTTTTCAGTCCAGAGTGTCTTTCCCAGCCGGCCCTTGTTGTTGCTCACCACCGCGGAGGCCACGTCCAAGATGGCCTGGGTGGACCGGTAGTTGCGCTCCAGCCGGACGATCTCGGTTCCGGGGAATACCTTCGGAAACGACAGGATATTGCCGACCTCCGCGCCGCGGAACCTGTAGATGGACTGGTCGTCGTCCCCCACCACGCAGAGGTAGGTCTCCGGGCTCCACAACTGGCGGAGGAGCTCGAACTGGGCCACGTTCGAATCCTGGTACTCGTCCACAAGGACCACCCGGAATCTCTGCCGCGTCCGTTCACGCACCTCGGGAGATTTCTTCAGAAGCTGGAGGGGCAGGAGGATCAGGTCCCCGAAGTCCACGTTGCCCGTCTTGCGCAGCGCCTGGTCGTACGCGGTGTAGACCTCGCTCGTGCATCCGGCGCGGAGAATCTCCTCCGGCGGCGCGTCCGCCCCTATGCCGAGGTCCTTGACCCGGCTGATTTCGTCATACGTTCTTCGAAGAAAGCCCTTGTCCTCGTCTTTTCCCAGGATCGTTTTCAGCAGCGTGAGGGAGTCGTCTTCGTCGTAGATGTGAAACCGCGGCTCCAGGCCGGCGATGGCCGCGTTGCGTCTCAGGAACCACGCGCCGAATGAATGGAACGTCCTCACCATGACGTCCTGGGCATGGGGCACGATTGCAAGCACGCGCTCCCTCATTTCTGCCGCGGCCTTGTTTGTGAAAGTGACCGCGAGGATGGACCGGGGGCTCATGCCCATGCGGTCCACCAGCCAGGCGATCTTTGTCGTGATCACCCGCGTCTTGCCGGACCCTGCCCCGGCAAGGATCAGCAGGGGGCAGCCCTGGTGCACCACAGCCTTCCGCTGCTCGGAGTTCAGAATCTCGAAATAAGGCGGGTCGCCCGCCACATGAGGGGCAAGCCCTGAAGCCATGGGAGGATCCTCGGCCGCCCGGTTCTCAGGTGACAATCTCTGCCTCCAGGTCCACACCGTTGCGCCGCGTGATGCGCGCGCGCGCCGTGGTGCCGGGGGAAAGCCGGCGCCGCAGCACCACCAGCCCGTCCACGTCCGGGGCCTGGAGATAGCCCCTGCCGATGGACATGTCCTCCCCCTCCACCTGCTCCTCCACGAGCACCTCGAGCGTTGTGCCCACGCGGGCGTCCAACGCGCGTTCGGTGATCGGGACCTGGCGGGCTTCCAGCTCCGACTTGCGCCGCGCTGCCGCGGCCTTTGTCACTTTTCCGGCCATGGACCAGGCAGGGGTGTCCTCTTCCCGCGAGTACGTGAACGCCCCCACCCAGTCCAGGCGCGCCTTTTCCTGGAAGTCCAGCAGCTCCGCGAAATCCGAGTCCGTCTCCCCGGGGAACCCGAGGAGAAACGTGGACCGGATGGCGGCCAGGGACAGCCGGCCGCGGATCTCCGACACCAGGGCAAGGTTGCGCCCCGAGTCTCCCCGCCTGCCCATGGCGCGCAGGATGGCCGGCGCGGCGTGCTGGAAAGGAAGGTCGAAATAGGGAAGAAACCGTGCATCCGCGGCAACCACGTCGAGCAGCCCCTCGGGGAAGTGATCGGGATGGATATACAGGAGGCGGATCCAGAAATCGCCCTCTATCGCGGCGATGTCTGAAAGCAGCGGCACCAGCTCGGCCCTGCCCCGGTCCTTCCCGTAGGAGCCGAGGTCCTGGGCAATGAGGATGAGCTCCTTGATCCCACGGTCACGCAGGCCGCGTATCTCTGCAACGATCTCAGCCCTGTCCCGGCTTGCAAGCTCGCCGCGTATGAGGGGAATGGCGCAGTATGTGCAGCGATTGGCGCAGCCTTCTGCGATCTTCACGTACGCGCTGCCGGGGAATGACAACAGGTGGGGACGCTCGTAGGGCCGCGCTGCCTCAGCCGGATCAGCGTGGACGGCCTGCCGGCCTTCCAGGAGGTCCACGATATCAGCAGGGGACCTGTTTCCCAGGAAGCCGTCGATCTCGGGGAGCTCGAGCGCCAGGGTCTCCCGGTAGCGCTCGGAGAGGCACCCGGCCATGATCACTCTCTTTCCGGGGTGCTGCGCCTTGAGGGAAAGACTGGTCTCGATGGATTGGGTCTTTGCTTCCGTGATGAAGCCGCACGTGTTGACGATCAGCACATCTGCCTCGCCCGGACCGCTTGCACGCTCCCACCCCGCTTTCTGCAGGGCGGCGATCATGAGCTCGGAATCCACCTGGTTCTTGGCGCACCCGAGGCTTTCGAGGTGGAATGTGCGGCCGGCAGGGGCGGGATGATCAGTAGAGCGGATCGATCTCGAGGACATACCCGCCCGCGTTCGGGTCCTTCTTCCAGGCAATGGTGCGGGTGGCTACCTCGCCCAGGTCTCCCAGCTCGTAGTCCTTCCCCTGTACGCGCATGCGGGCTGCCCCTGCGTTGGACAGCCAGATGGTGACCTGCTTGTGCGCGGAATCGATGGTGAACTGCTCGCCCTTCTGGAAGAAACGGTCCTCCCTGTCCTTGTCGTCCACGAGATACCGGAAAAGGCAGTCATTCTTGAACGTGAAATCAAGGGAGAAAAGCCCTGCCTGCGGGGCCAGGGCCGCGGTCAGCGGCTTGAACTCGTCCGACCGCATGGGCGGGGTGGTGGATGCGGTGGCAGGGAGGGCGGCGGGGACGGAGGTGTCTGCTGTGTCACCCGCTGCAGCCAGGGCGGCATCCGCCGCCGGGCCCGTCGTGCGGTACAGTCCCAGGTTCACCCGCTTCTGCGGCGAGGTGCGGTCTACGTCGTTCCAGACAATCCTGATCTCGGGCTTCGAGTCTCCCTGCAGGTCTATGCTCCTGTCTTTCCCGAGACCCAATTCCACCGTGCCGCCCGGCACCTTCAACGTGAGTGTGTCCCCGATACCGGCCACCACGATGCGGTAATTCTTGTCTCCTACGAGAACGGAGATCCCGTCCCCCTGGCTGAACCATTGCGTGCGCACTTCGTCCTTGAATACGAAATCCGTGGCAACCCCGGCGGCCGGCTTCTGCGCGGCGGTGGAGGGGACAGAACCCTGCAGTGCGGTCTTGTAGACAACGTAGCCTGCCCCGGCAAGAACAATCACCCCGAGCGCCACGATGAGGATGAGACGGCGCGGGGGGAGACGGGGCCGGGCGTCCAGCAGCTCGGTCATGGGCAGCGGCTGCTCCTGTATCTTGATGTTGCGATAGATGCCGATCAGCTCCTCGGCGTTCAAGCCGAGGTTCTCGGCGTAGTTGCGCAGGAAACCCATTGCATAGGTCTCTCCGGGGAATACGGAGAAGTCCTCGTCCTCCAGCGCCTTGAGGAAGCGCCTGGCCACGTGCGTCTCACGGGCAATCTGCTCGATGGTCAGATTGTTTTTTTCGCGGGCAAGCCGAAGCTTCTCACCGATCGATTCCATAAGTCCTATTCTTCCGGATCAAAAAGCCAGTCTTGAATGACGTTGGCATACGGCGGAGCGTCATATTCGAACCGTGAATCGGGCACGCCCTGGTTGGTGCGGATGTTGGCGAAGTCCATGGTGATCTTGTCTCCACTGGACTGCGTGCCCTCCACCCGTCGTATAAGGGAGTCCTTGACTGAGACGATCATCTGGCTGAAGTTCGTGGTCCCGTGCGCGGTCAGCTTCAGCTTGACGACCATTTCCCGTGAGCCGTCCTCCAGCGGCACGGGGGCAGGCCCGCTGAGATACGCGATGGTGTAATTGCGCTGCATGATGAGAAGACCCTGGCTGGTGGCCATGGCCTCCACCTGGCTGGGTGATTTTTTCTTGTATCTCTGCTCGAGGATCACTTCATTTGCCGGAGAGTAGAACGTGAGCTTCTCCCCGTCAAAATTGAGCACCTGCTTCGGAGGGTCGTCAAAATCGATGCGGAGGTACATGGGCGATTTATAGGACAGCTTGCCGCGGGACGTGGTCTTCCCCTGCGTGATCGTGATGACCGCGTCGTAGTCCTTCACCTTCTGATAGCCTGCCGAAATACCGGCAAAATACTTCTCCGCGGACACCAGGTCCGCTGCCTGAGAGAAGGCGGCACAGGGGACGAGCAGCATCAGGATGAAGGGAATCGCAATTATCCGGTTCAAGGCTTTCCCCATAGTACCGATGGGATCGCCTTTGTCAAGGCGACCCGCCGGCGCTGCGGCCGGTATATCCCTCGATATAACGTGCAACCAGCCATTTCAGGGCATCGTCGGAGAGCTTGAGGAAATCCCCGCAGTCCGGGCAGAAGAATCTCATGTCTTTTACATGGGTGGACGCGCAGCCGATGCAGTACACCTTGCCGCATTTGGGGCATCGGCCTGCAGGCGCCTCTGACGGGGGTTCCCCCCGCACCTGGAAGGTGGGCTGGGCCGGGAGATCCCGGGGGACCCACCACTCCCTTCCGCATATCCCGCAGGCCAGCCTGCGCTCGAACTCGTCGCGTATGCGCTCCAGCAGCCTGCGGGCAAGGGCGTGGCCCGGCGCGGCGGAAAGCACCGAGAGGAGCATCTCCTTGGCCTTTTCGTGGTTGCCTTTTTCCTTTTGCAGCATGGCCAGGTTCACCAGCAGCTCGGGGCTCCCCGGGTCGATGGCAAGACCGGCGTTGAATGCGAGCTCTGCCCGCGCGCGTTCGCCCTTCATGATGGCCACGTTTCCCAGCAGGTTGTACACGGAAGGTGAGGGATGGGTGGGCTCTACCTGGCCAAGGAGCTCCTCCGCCCTGTGCACCATGTCGATCTGGAGGCAGGCAGCCGCGCAGTTTTCCTTGTAGACGAGGTTCTCGGGGTCCAGGCGCACCGCAGTCTCATACTCGCGCACGGCCCGTTCGTGCTCGCCCTGGCGCGAAAGAATGTTTCCCCTCTGGTTGGCAGCCCTGGCATCCAGCTCGGGAGAGGAGGTGACGCCCTCCATGACTTCCAGCGCCTCCTCGGGTCTTCCGCTAAGGGAAAGCGCCTCGGAGAGGTTCAGGCAGATATCCGGTTCCGAAGGGGCAGCCGATCTGGCCTTGCGCAGGAAGAGGACGGCCCCCGCAGGATCCCTTGCCTCTATGCGGATCTGCCCGGCAAGGTTGTTGGTCCACGCGTCCTCGGGTGCCAGGGAGAGGGCCTTGTCCAGGGCAGGCGCCGAATCCCTGCCCAGCGCGTGCAGGGTCTCCGCAAGCCGGAATTGATAGAGGGGGAAATCCGGCTCCAGCTCCGCTGCGCGCACCAGCCGGGGAAGGGCCTCTTCCCTCCTTCCCTTGGAGGTGAGAATGATCCCCAGCAGGTAATGCACGGCGCTGTCCTCGGTTCCCTGTTCCTGCAGGTCCATGAGAATCCTGAATGCATCTTCGGTCTTTCCCTCCCGGTAGAGCATCTTGGCTTCCATGGCCAGGACCTCCGGCGTGCCCGGCGCCAGTGCACGCACACGGGGAAAGATCAGGGAAAGCTCGTCGAATGCCTCCTCCGTAAAGAGAAGACGCCCCGCAGCGAGGTACAGTTCCACCGCCTCCTGGCGCTCTCCGGCGCGCTCCAGGGCGCGGGCTGCATTACCGGCAAACAAGGCAATCTCCGGCCGGATCCGCAGCGCACGCCTGTATGCATCCGCCGCTTTCTGCCAGTTGCCCAGCCCGTACTCGACGTTGCCCAGGAGGTTCCACGCGCCCGCCCCCGTCGCAATCGTCTCGTCGCGAAGGTCTGCAAGGAGGGTCTCGCGCGCCTCAAGCAGGCGGTTGGACAGGTAGAGGAGGTTGGTCCGCTCAAGCCTGGCTGCCGCGTGACCGGGCTCCTTTTCCAGGACATGACTGACTTCCGCCAGTGCGTCGTCGTACAGCGAAAGCCGCCCGTAGCACTGGGCAAGCAGGAAAAGCTCCCGGACGCTGCCTTCCCGCTCCTTCAGTCCCTTGCGAAGCTGCACGGCTGCGGCATTGAGCTGCCCGGAATTGAAATGAGTTTCCGCCAGGCGCAGGCGCACCGCGGGTGACACCGGCAGGTAGGAGGACGCGCGCAGGTGCTCGCGCTCCACTTCGATGGGCCGGGCTTCCACGAGGATCTTCCGCAGCCGGAAAACCCCTTTCCCCGCGCCGGCAAAGTTCTGCGCGCCAAATCCGAACCCTCCGGCGGAGAGCACCTCGTCCTCGATCTCTCCCACCCATTCGTCGTCCACGAGGAACGTGAACCGGGAGCCGTGCGCAATGATGCGGACCACCCGGGCTGCCGCGCCACCCGGGCGTTCCGCGTCGGGCTCCACCAGCCGCGTCCACTCCACCAGGTGCAGAGGGTGGTTGTTGAAGAGGAGGTCCACGCGGTAGTTGCCGCGTGAGGACACCAGCAGGGAGTAGAAGTTCTCGTCGTTCACGTGTCGGAAGAGCATGCCGGCGGCGCTGTGCCCGTTTGCCGGATCCAGCTCGACGTGCGCCTCCAGCACGAAATCACCGAACCGCTGATCGCTCGTGAATGTCTCCCACGCAAAGAAGCTGTCCTTTGCCAGGGTGAGCGTGTAGGCTCCCCTCTCGTACTGGGCAGCGTAGAACTGGCTCGTCGTCACCGGGAACGGCCGCGGTTCCAGCCATCGAAACGAGGTTGCGAGCCTTTCCGGCGGGCGCCGGGGTTTGAAGAATGGGAGTATCATGCGGGTTTCTCAGTACAAGAGGATGGTGGCGATGAACTCGAGGGGCTCGGCGCCTTGGTTTTCGATAGAATGACCCTCTCCCCCGGCGGTGAGGACCGCGTCACCGGGACCTACCGTGGATGTCACCCCCTGCTCGGTCACGACCCCCGAGCCGGACAATATATAGAAGACTTCCTCCTCCCCCTCGTGCATGTGGTATCCGATGGAGCTGCCCGGGGACAGGCGCAGCCGGGCCAGGAGCCGGACCTTTCCCTTCAGCTCCTGTTTCCCGAAGATGTGGAGGAACTCCACGTTTCCGGTTCCTCCGCGCATCCGCTCCCGGACTTCTTTTTCCATATCGGCGATTCTCTTGATCATGTATGTGCTAAGGATATCAGGGTGGGCATCCTGGGGCAAGACGCAACGAGGGACAGGCGCATCCGGCGCGCTGACCCCCCGGGCCCGGATCACTCTTCGGATTCGGCGGCGGTCTCCCCCGCCATGGACGCCTCGTCTGTGACGTCGAACTCCCGCATGCGGTCCCGGAGGGAAGCTGCCCGTTCATAGTCCTCATCATCGATGGCGTTCTGGAGCTCGCTCTTCAGCGCCTCGATGGGGGAGTCCTTCTTTTCGTGGATCTGCTTCAAGGTTGCCTTCAGGTAGTTCAGAGAACGCACGCGTTCGAACTGGAAGGCAGGCGTGTCGATGTCTCCCATTCCCTCGATGGCAGTGATGGCGCTGTTGAGGATGTCCTCCGCCGCGCTTTTCATTTCCTTGTGCAATGAGATCATGGCCCGCGCGATTGCGTTCATCCGCAGCACGTAGGGCTTGTACTGCAGAAGCTCGCGGCGGTCGTCATCGTTGTCCCCGTACTTTTCCACGAGAGAGAAAAGGGACAGGTTGTGGTCGGTATCCCGGCTGGTGCGCACGAAGTCCCCGATCTGGAAAAGGACGAGGTAACGGAAGTAGAAAAGGACCCCTTCCCCCTGCAGGGTGGCGAAGTCTTCGTGGGAAAGGGCAAACCCGTCATCACTGCCGTGGGAGGCCTGGTAGTTCTCCAGGCGAGCCTGGAACTCCTCCAGGGCGGAGTCCCGGCCAAAAGGCTTCTTGCCGTCCGGCCGGCCGTCCAGCTCGTACTGCTCTATTCCCATTGGCTGCCGGACCTGCAGCACCTGCCGGCCGTCATCCGCCTGCACGATCCGTATCTGATTGTCCGAGTCGAACTCCCATTCGCGCAGCAAGTCCGTGATATCTGAACTCATTGTCCCGCTCCCCTGTGCAATGTACCCCCGGACGGGGAGTTCGGCAATAACGCGGGCCCTCCGACTATTTCGCGCCGATGGTGTTCACCGCGTTGACGATCTCCCCCCGGGTGAGGTACGCGCCAATCTGGCGCGCAATCATGATGGACACATTGACCTGCGCCTCTCCCGTGGAGGCCCCGATGTGAGGCGTGGCAATCACCTTCGGATGCTTCGCCAGGCTCCAGTCCTCGGGAGGCTCTTTGTCGAACACGTCCACGGCTGCGCCGCGCACAATGCCCTCATCCAGCGCCGCAATGAGATCCTTTTCCACGACAATGCCGCCCCGCGAGCAGTTCACCAGGAAGACGCCTTTCTTCACCTTTGCGAATGTCTTCGCGTTGAAAAGGCCCTTCGTCTCCTCCGTCCGAGGGGAATGAAGGGAAATGAAGTCCGACGCCTTGAGCACGTCATCCAGCCCGGCCAGACGCACGCCCAGCTCCTTGGCCTGGGATTCCTTCACCAGGGGATCAGTGATGATCACCTTCATGCCCAGCGCAAGTGCGCGCCTGGCGACAATGCTTCCCACGTGTCCGCACCCGATGAGGCCCAGGGTCTTGCCGAAAAGCTCGACGCCATTGAAGCTCTTCTTGTCCCATTTGCCCGCCTTCATGGAGGTGTCCGCGCGCACGAGGTCCCGGGAAAGTGCGAACATCATTGTCACCGCGAGCTCTCCCGCTGCCTCGGCGTTTCCCCCGGGGGTGTTCAGCACGACAATGCCGCGCTCGGTTGCTGCCTTCACATCGATATTGTCCACCCCGGCGCCGGCCCGGCCGATTACTTTCAACGACTTGCCTGCCCCGATTATTTCACGGGTGGCCTGGGTCGCGGAGCGCACGACGAGACCCTGCGAATCTCCCAGCTCCGACTTGAGCATCTCCGGCGCGAGCCCCGTCTTGATCACGAGCTCCAGCTCGGAGAACCGGGCGAACTCTTCCAAACCCTCTTTTGAAATGCTGTCTGCGACGAAAATCTTTATCTTTTCCATGACCCACGTATAAACAAACGCGGATAATTATGCAATAGTAGGCACATGACCCCTCATGTGATCGTCATCTCCCTCGGAGGATCGATCATCGCGCCCCGGGGAGTGGATACCGGTTTCCTGAAAGGGTTCGCGCGCCTGGTGGAGGGCTACCTCGAGGCGGATGAGGGCCGCAAGCTCATCATCGTCTGCGGGGGCGGGGGCCTTGCCCGTGACTACCAGGCGGCCCTGAGAGAAGTGGTTGCCGAGCCCCGCAGTGATGACCTCGACTGGGTGGGAGTGGCGGCCACCCGGGTGAACGGGGAGCTCCTGCGCAGGGTGTTTCACCGCTGGTGCGTGGAGGATCTTGTGACCGACCCCACCGCGGTTGCTGTTTTTGCCGGCCGGGTCATGATGGCAGCGGGCTGGAAGCCGGGATTTTCCACCGACAATGACGCAGTGGTCCTGGCGCAGCGGTTTTCAGCGGACACCCTGGTCAATCTCTCCAACGTGGCAAAAGTCTACTCGGATGACCCGAAAAAGAACCCCGCGGCAAAGCCCATGGACAGGCTCTCCTGGAAGGAGATGCTCGGCATTGTCGGGGGAGAGTGGACACCGGGCAAGAACACACCCTTTGATCCGACCGCTGCGCGCGCAGCCGCGCAGTCACATATAAAAGTGGTATTTGCCGAAGGACGGGACCTTGCGAACCTTTCACGCATCCTGGAGGGCAGGGAGTTCACGGGCACCACAATCGGGCCAGATTAGCACCTAGGAGCTTTCGAGCTCCCGAATCTTATCACGTATCCGGGCGGCTTCTTCGTAATTCTCTTCTTCAATAGCAGCATCCAGGAGCTTGCGGAGGCGTGCCATCTCCGACTCCGGCGGCATGGGAGCGGCTTCCGGCAGCTGGGGCGTGGATTCGGTCTCTTCCGAAAGCTGCGCAACGTCCTCCGGCTTGAGCTCCTTGTTCTTCTCTTCCACCATCTTCACCGAAATTCCGGCCTCATCTACCACCGCTTCGTCGATATAGATGGGGCACTTCACCCGCACGGCAAGGGCCAGGCAATCGGATGGGCGGGCATCAACGGCGATCTCCGATCCGGCTGCCTCCAGGATGAGCTTGGCGTAGTAGGTGCCTTCCCGCAGAGAGGTGATCTCCACCCTGTTGACTGATGACTCGAGACTTTCCAGGACGGTGATGAAGAGGTCATGCGTGAGGGGGCGCGGCATCTTGACGCTGCCCAGCCCTATGAGAATGGACTGCGCTTCGAGCGGCGCAATGAATATCGGCACGGCCACGTCCAGCCCCAGCGGCCGGACCAGCACCGCATTGCCCTGCTCCGCCTTTGCCACTGTCCAGACCTCCGCGGGAACTAGCATCTTCAGTGTCTCTCTGCGCTCAATGATAGAGCAATTGCACCCGGATGGCAAGGTGAGCCCTCGCTCTGTATATTAGGCGCTGGAGACAATGTATGAAAGCCAACCCCTTCGGAACACGCAGCACGTTGAAAACGGAGAAAGACCGCTTCGATTTCTTCAGCCTCCCGCGGCTTGAGTCACAGGGAATCGGAAAAGTTGCGCGTATGCCCTTCTCAATAAAGATCCTCCTGGAGTCGGTCCTGCGCCAGGTGAACGGCTTCGACGTGCGGGAAGAAGACGTGCACGCCCTGTGCGCATGGAACAGCCCGCAGGCGAAGAGCCGGGACTTTCCCTTCAAGCCGGCCCGGGTTATCATGCAGGATTTCACCGGTGTGCCGGCCATTGTGGACCTTGCTGCCATGCGTGATGCCATGGGAGACATGGGCGGTGACCCGCAGCGGATCAACCCCGTGATCCCGGTGGACCTCGTCATCGACCATTCGGTCCAGGTGGATCTCTACGCCTCCTCCCGCGCCCTTGCCGGCAACGCGGCCCTCGAGTTCCAGCGCAACCGCGAACGCTACGAGTTCCTCCGCTGGGGCGCAAAGTCCTTTGCGGACTTTCGGGTCGTGCCTCCGGCAACGGGCATCGTGCACCAGGTGAACCTCGAGTACCTTGCCCGCGTAGTGCAGACGCGCGCGGACGCGAACGGCAAGGGCGCAATCGCTTTCCCGGACACGCTGGTGGGCACGGACTCCCACACGCCCATGATCAACGGCATCGGGGTCCTGGGGTGGGGCGTCGGCGGCATCGAGGCCGAGGCCGCGCTGCTGGGCCAGCCGCTCTACATGCTGATCCCGGAGGTGGTCGGGATGCGGCTCACCGGCGCGCTGCGGGAGGGAATGACTGCCACCGATCTGGTGCTCACCGTAACGCAGGCCCTGAGGAAGTTCGGGGTGGTGGACAAGATCGTGGAGTTCTTCGGGACGGGGCTCGACTCTCTGAGCGTGGCGGACCGGGCGACAATCGGCAACATGTCCCCCGAGTACGGCGCCACGGCCGGCTTCTTCCCCGTGGATGAGAAGACAATCGAGTATCTGCAATTCACCGGCCGCAGCCCCGACCTTGTGGACCTGGTGGAACGATACTGCAAGGAGCAGGGGCTCTTCCGGGGTCGCGGCGCGGAGGAGCCCGAATACTCCACGCTTCTCGAGCTCGATCTTTCCACCGTGGAAACCTCCATGGCAGGTCCCAAGCGGCCGCAGGACAGGATCCCGCTCTCACGGGCCAAGAGCTCGTGGCGGGACGCAGCAGTCGCCGCAGGGACTGAAAAGAAGAGCGTTGAAGTGGAATTGGGGGGAGACAGAGAGACCCTCTCACAGGGGGCGGTGGTGATTGCGGCCATCACGAGCTGCACGAACACCTCCAATCCGTCCGTGATGATCGGGGCCGGTCTCCTGGCGCGCAAGGCAGTGCAGCTCGGCCTTCGCGTCCCCGCCTACGTCAAGACGAGCTTCGCTCCCGGCTCCAAGGTCGTCACGCAGTACCTGGACCGGGCCGGGCTCAGCCCCTACCTGGAAGCGCTCGGGTTCCATCTTGTGGGGTACGGGTGCACGACTTGCATCGGGAACTCCGGGCCGTTGAACCCGGTCATCAGCAGCGCGGTGCTGGAGAACAACCTCACCGTGGTGTCCGTGCTCTCGGGAAACCGCAACTTCGAGGGCAGGATCCATCCCGAGGTGAAGGCCAACTACCTGGCCTCCCCGCCCCTGGTGGTGGCATACGCGCTCGCCGGGACCATGGATATCGACCTGGCGAGCGAGCCCCTGGGCAGGGACCACAACGGCAGCCCGGTGTTCCTGAAGGACATCTGGCCGACACTTGCGGAGATCGATGCGTCGGTCAGGGAGAGTCTCACGCCGGAGATGTTCCGCTCCGTCTATGCGAGCGTCTTCAGCGGGGACGAGACATGGAACGGCGTGAAGACACCTGATGAGAAGCGCTACCGCTGGGAACCGGATTCGACCTATATCCGCAAGCCCACGTTCTTCGAGGGCCTGACAAACCGTCCGCCCGAGATTCCGCGGATACGCAATGCGCGGGTCCTGGCAGTTCTCGGAGATTCGGTGACAACGGACCACATCTCTCCCGCGGGCAACATTCCGGAGAAGAGTCCGGCCGGGAAATGGCTCAAGGAGCACGGCGTGAATGTCCAGGATTTCAACACGTACGGCTCACGCCGCGGAAACCACGAGGTGATGCTGCGCGGCACCTTTGCCAACATCCGCATCCGCAACAAGCTCGTGCCCGGAGTCGAAGGCGGATTCACCCGGCACCTCCCTTCGGCGGAAACCTTCTCAATCTACGACGCGGCTGAAAAGTACAGGGCGGAAGGTGTGCCCCTCCTCGTGATCGCCGGCAAGGAATACGGCTCGGGGAGCTCGCGTGACTGGGCGGCAAAAGGCGCCCTGCTGCTGGGCGTGCGCGCGGTGATCGCGGAAAGCTACGAGCGCATCCACAGGTCGAACCTGGTCGGCATGGGCGTTCTTCCCCTGCAGTTCCAGGCAGGAGAAAGCGCGGCCAGCCTGGGGCTCTCCGGCGAAGAGACCTACGAGATGGAGACAGCCGAGAAGCCGGGACAGACCCTTGTCGTCACCGCGCGCGATGCCTCGGGCGCGGAGAAACGTTTCAGCGTGCGGGCGCGCATCGACACGCCGACCGAGCTCTCGTATTACCTTAATGGAGGAATCCTGCCCACGGTTCTGCGGGGATTTGCAAAGGGGTAAGGGGAAACGAGGAATAAGTGCGGCCAACGTGGTAAATTCTGATCCGGGCCCGGGGACGCAGCAAAATGTCGGTAAAACTCTATCCATTTTTCCCCATCGGAATGGGGTTCATCTGCCTGACGGTCGTTTTGTACGAGTTCATGATCTGGTGGCGCCGCAGGGGCAACCTCTATGATCTCTCTTTCGCGGTCACCTGCTTCCTGGCCGGTCTCTATGATATCGCGTGCGCGGGAGAATACAACGTGGACTCGGCCCTGCAGAGCATTCCATGGCTGAGGGCGCAGGCAATCCTTCTCAATCTCGTGGCGCTCGCCTTCCTCGCCTATCTTTCCGACCGCACGCGCCAGGTCCCGAAAGGCCACTTCGCAGCCTTTGCCGCGTGGTGCGCCTTCAGCGTGATCATCCAGGTCATCGGCTTCGGGAGCCTGACATGGGAGCCGGGCAGCTCACTGATAACACGGGTCCCCTTTCCATTCGGGCTCTCCGTCGTCTATTTCGAAGCGGAGCCGGGAATCCTGACTTCGATTCAGTATTTCTTCGGCGTGGTTTTCCTTGTTTACTTCCTGTGGGTCACGTGGCGCTACGGCCGCAGCGGCCACGCTCATGACGCGCGCAGGCTCTTCTGGCTGCTCGGCGTCGTCGGCGCCGCCTATCTCAGCGACTTCGCGGTCTCCTTCGGGCTGTACTCCTTCCTCTACCTGGTCGAGTACGGATGGCTGGCCGCGGTCGTCTTCATCGCGGCCCAGCGCTCCCGGGACCTGGTGGAGGCGGGAATCGTCAAGCAGGCCCTCGTGGCCAGCGAAGAAAAGTTCCGCACCTTCATCGAGCAGTCCAGTGAATCGATCGTGATGACCGACGAGGCGGGAATCATCATTGTCTACAACAAGGCCGCCGAGCTGCTCACCGGGATTCCTTCCGCGGAAGTCATAGGCAAGCCGATCTGGAGCCTCGCTGTGAAAGCGGTGCCCCGCGCGCGCCTCACCGATGACTACCTCTCAGGGGTCGAAGGCCACTATCGGGAAGCCCTCGCTTCCCGGGAGCCGACCGTTCTTTCACGCCAGATCGAAGATGCCATACAGCGGCCCGACGGCACACTGCGCTCATTCCGACAGAACGAGTTCCTCATCCGCACCGACCAGGGCTACCGCATCGGCACGATCAGCCACGATGTCACCGAGGTCATGCGCGCCGAGCAGCAGATCCTCAGCTCCCTCCAGGAGAAGACGGTGCTCCTCAAGGAGATCCACCATCGGGTGAAGAACAACCTGCAGATCATCTCCAGCCTGCTCTACCTGCAGGAGAGCCGCATGGACAGTGAGAGCGTCCGCGCCGCCCTCCAGGATTCGCGCAACCAGGTCCTCTCCATGGCCCTGGTGCACGAGGACCTGTACAGATCCAAGGATTTCAGCCACATCGATTTCGGCGGCTACCTCCAAAGGCTGGTCGGCCGGCTTCTTGCCGCCTACCGCACGGAGGGAGGAATCACCTTCATTCCCGTGACCCAGCCCCTGAGCCTGGAGGTGAACCAGGCCATACCCTGCGGGCTCATCGTCAACGAGCTGTGCACGAACGTCCTGCGGCATGCCTTCCCCCGCGGCATGGTTTTCGAGAAGCGGGAGCTGCGCGTGGAGCTGGCCAGAAAGGACGAGGACCGGGTCTTGCTCTCCGTGTCGGATACCGGGGTGGGAATCCCTGCCGAGGTAGATCCGGAGACGGCGGGAACGCTGGGCATGCAGATCGTGTCGCGGCTCGCACGGCAGATCCACGGAAGCCTGAGAGTGATCAGGGGCCCTGCGGGTGCGCGGCTCGAAATCGAGTTCCCCCTTCGGCCCGGCGGAACCTCCGATCAGGATGATTCAAATGAGGTTGTATAGATGAAAAAAGCGCGCATCCTTGTCGTGGAAGATGAAGAGCTCGTCGGGCTCGCAATCCGCACCTACCTGGAAAGCGTCTCCTACGAAGTGCCGGCGGTCGTGTCATCCGGGGAGGAAGCGGTGCGCGAGGTCCGGGCAATGGAGCCCGATCTCGTGTTGATGGACATCCACCTGGCCGGCGAGATGGACGGCATACAGGCTGCCGGGATCATCAAGGACTCCTACCATGTGCCGGTTATCTACCTGACCTCTTATTCCGACTCGGACACGCTGGAGAAGGCCAAGCTGACCGAGCCGTTCGGGTACGTCCTGAAGCCATTCGATGAACGGGCGCTGGAAGCCTCCATCGAGATGGCTCTGCACAAGTCCGCCCTGCATGAAGAGCTGCGCAGGGCCAAGGACCGGCTCACCACCGTGCTCCAGTCCTTCGGGGACGGGATCATCGTAGCGGGCATCAAGGGCGGCGTGGAGTACATCAACGCCACCGCGGCAAATCTCCTGAACCTGACCCTGCCCCTCCCCCTGTCGACATCCGTGACGAACCTGGTCAAGATCGTCAAACACAGGGGCCAGCAGGAGACCCTTCTACCCCTGAACGAGGTGATTCTTGACGGCAACCGTGCCGGCTACCGCAACTGCACCCTCCTCACCGAAGGCGGGGTCCGTCGCACCGTGGACTTGAACCTGGAACCGTACCGCGACGAGCGCGGCATGGTCCGCGGCATTGTCCTCTCTTTCCGCGACAACACGGAGCCGCGAAGGGTGGAAGGAATAGTCGAAGAGGAGCTCCGTTCAGCCGCAAAGGTCCACAAGAGCCTTCTCCCGGCGAGCGGAACGGTCTTTGACGATTTCCTGATGCACGGATTCCTCCTGCCCGCGGCATTCGGCGCGGGTGACGTCTACAACTATTACTCCATCGATGATACGCACGCGGGGCTTTTCATCGTGGACGTGATGGGCCACGGAATCGCGGCCGCCTCCATGGCCTACCTGGTGAGCAGGCTCATGGCGCCGAACCCCGCGCGGGGGAGGAAGCTGCCGTTTCTCAACACCGACCCCCTCTTCCCGCGTGAGGTCGTCATCGGCATGAATGAGTTGTTCCAGGGGTTCGGCGACGGAGCCTTCTTCTCCATCTGCTACGGCGTCATTGACCTGAAGAGCGCAAAGATGCGGCTGGTCCGGGCCGGCCATCCCTTTCCCCTGGTCATCCGGAAAGATGGGCGCATCGAGGAGATCAGGGTAGACGGTTACGCAGTGGGACTTTCCCCCCGGCTGACGCTCACGGAGGCTGAGATCTCCTTCGCGCCCGGGGACCGCCTGTTCCTGTACTCCGACGGCCTCACGGACTGCGGCAGTCTCCATTCCGAGGCATTCTCCCGTGACAGGCTCCTGTCCCTTGTGCAGGACACGCGCAAAAAAAATCTTTCCGCCGCCGTTGAGCGGATCCGCTCAGAGGTAAGGAACTGGCGGGGAAACGACTCCTACGACGACGACATCACGCTGGTGGGCGTGGAGCGGGCGGAAAGTTCACAGCAAGCGGAATGAGATCCCGGCGCGCTGCGTAATTCCCGGGCGCAAGACCACAACCCTTGCGTTTGCTCCATTCTTATTAATGGTTGGAACACTTCACCGTTACTATGGGCGAGATTTCGCAAGGATGCAGGCACGCCCTCCGCAAATTTGAGGGGCCGCCGGGGGCCGGGCCGCACGCCGGTGGCCGCACGCCGGCACCGCCTCAAGGCAGCAGCTCGGAAAGCCTTTCAGCCGGCAGCGCTGGATGCGTGTCATGCAGGTAGCAGGAGGCGGCCTGGCGCTCGCTCAAGCGGAAGAGCGGCGGGGTCACGCGGCACTTCTCCATTGCAAAGGGGCAGCGCGAGTAGAACTTGCATCCCGACGCATGCCCTGCACCTTCGGCCTCGGACTCCTGGGCCTTGATTTCGGTCTGGCCCCAGCGGCGATCGACGTCCGGCCAGGGAATCGAATCGATGAGCAGGCGCGTGTAGGGATGCTGCGGGTTTGTGATCACCGTGTCCGTATCCCCTGCCTCCATCACCGAGCCGCGGTAAAGAACGATTATTGACCGGGAAATGTGATAGGCGGTGGTGAGGTCGTGCGTGATGTACAGGATGGAAACCCCGTGGTCCTGCTTCAGCGCGCGCAGCGTCTCCAGGATGCTTGCGCGGAGGGAGGCGTCCACCATGGAGACCGGCTCATCCGCCACCAGGAGGCGCGGCTTGAGCACCAGCGCGCGCGCCACGTTGATGCGCTGACGCTGGCCGCCGGAGAGCTGGTGCGGGAACCTGCCCAGCACGTCGTCCGGGTGCAGGCCGACCGCGGTGAGAGCCTCGACCATCCTGTCCCGTACGTCTGCGCGTGACCTGGCCAGGTGAAAGCGGCGAATGGGAACAGACAGCAGGTGATCCACCGTATAGAACGGGTTGAACACGGCAAACGGATCCTGGAACACCGCCTGCACTTCGCGCCGAAAAGTCATCCGCTCCTCGCCTTTCAGGCGGTTGATGTCCTTCCCCTTGTAGAGTATCTGGCCCGAGGACGGAGAGAGAAAGCCCAGCAGAAGCATGGCAAGCGTCGTCTTGCCGCTGCCGCTTTCCCCGGCAACCGTCAGGATGGTCGGCTCGTTCTCCTTGAGCGTAAGAGACACGTCGTTCAGCGCCACGGTGGACGTCCGGGAGATGAGTCCGCGGGAGTAGACCTTTGTCACGCTTCGCAGGTTCAGCAGGTCCGCCATGCCTATGCCTTGTGCGGGTACAGGTGGCATGCCACCTGCCGCCCGTCCGGAAGGGTTTCCAGCGGGGGCTGAGACGTCCTGCAGACATCCATTGCATGCGGGCAGCGGGGATGGAATGAGCAGCCGCCCGGCAGGCGGAGGAGGGAGGGCGCCAGGCCGGGGATCCCCTGAAAGACGCCCTTGTTCGACAGGCTGGGCAGGCTGCGAATGAGCGCGCTGGCGTAGGGGTGCAGCGGCCGGGTGAACATCTCCCGCACGGCGCAGAGCTCCACCAGCCTGCCGGCGTACATCACCGCCACCTTGTCCACGAACTGCGCCATCAGTCCCATGTCATGCCCGATCAGGATGACCGCGGCGCCGATCTGCTTCTGCACGCGGTTGATCGTCTCCATGACCTGCCGCTGGGTCACCACGTCCAGCGCGCTTGTCGGCTCATCCGCAATGATCACGCGCGGCTTCAGGAGAATGTCGATGGCAATGCAGACGCGCTGTTTCATCCCTCCGCTGAGCTCGTGGGCGTACATCTCGAACACGCCGCGCTTGAGATCGACGGATTCGAGCGCCCGGCGGCAGCGCTCTTCGATCTCCCCGCGCTTCGATGCCGGCTCGTGCGCCACGATGGCATCCACGAGCTGCGCGCCGACCCGGGTCACGGGGTTCAGGGAGTTCATTGCCCCCTGCGGGATATAGGCGATCACGCTGAGCCGGGCCTTGCGCATCTCCTCGTCCGAGAGAGCGGTGAGATCGATGCCGTGGACGATGACGCGCCCGCTTTCGATGCGGCCGGGCGGCTTGATCATCCGCATCATTGCCAGGGCCATGGTGCTCTTGCCGGAGCCGGATTCTCCCACCAGTCCCAGCTTTTCTCCCTGGTTCAGCACCAGGTGCACGCCGTCCAGGGCTGTGGCGCGCCCGGCGTCGGTGTAGTAGGAGACGCGGAGGTCCGATACTTCGAGAACCGGCTGTTCCGCCATGGTCACTCGGTCCTGCGTATGCGCGGATTGGACAGCTCGTCCAGCCCCATGTTCACGAGGGCCAGCGAGCCGAGTACGAGGACCATGGCGGTTGCGGGCCAGATGGGCCACCACCACCAGCCGTTGAAAAACGCTCCCTGGCCCTGCGCGGCCCAGATGATGTTCCCCAGCAGCGGCTCCCGCAGGGGGCCGAGGCCCAGCACGGCAAGATAGAAAGACGCGAATACGGCGGAGAAGACCTGGCCGACGAACGCGGCGGCAATGAACGGAAGCAGGTTGGGCATTATCTCTCCGAAGATGATGCCGAGGGAGCCGACACCGGAAAGCTTGGCAACGGAGACGAACTGCCGCTCCTTCATCGTGAGGACCTGGGAGCGGATGACCAGCGTGGGCCACATCCATGCCAGAAGCAGGACGATGAATGCCATGGTGTAGATCGTGACGTCCCGCTTGTCGAGGGACCCCGCGATCACGACCTGGATCAGGAACACCGGTATGGGGGTCAGGATCTGGCAGAGACCCTTGATTGCCGCATCCACTATTCCACCGAAATAGGCGGACATGAAACCGAGCACGATCCCGATGATAGTCCCCAGCGCGCCTGCCAGGACTCCGATCAACGCAGTCTGCCACATGCCCACAACCATCTCGGAAAGAAGGTCGCGGCCGAAAAAGTCAGTGCCCAGAAAGTACTTGTCCCCGGGAGGCTGCTTGGGCTGTACGGACAGCGGGTAGGCATTCCTGGTATCGATTGTCAGCATGCCGATGACCGTAAAAGCTGTGAGCAGGAATATCATGATAAGACCAATGGTGAGCGCCTTGTTGCGGCGCAGGTAATTCAGGCTCAAGGTGAGGCGGCTGGGCTGCAGGGACTCAGAGAGGGAAACGGACGCCATGCAGCCTCCTCAATTATCGTGGCGGATGCGGGGATCCAGCAGGGGGTACAGCATCTCCACCACCACCATGAGGGTGGCAATGACTATGGTGATGAAGAGCACCACCCCATAGATAACGAGGAAATCGTTCACCTTGATGGCGTCATACAGCATTGTTCCGATCCCCGGCAGGGCGTAGAACTGCTCGATGACAATGCCGGAGGTCACCATGGTGCCCACTGCCAGCGCAAGGCCGGTGACCTGGGGCAGCAGCGCATTGCGCAGGTAGTAGTCCCGAAAAATGGTCACCGCGCTCAGCCCTTTGTGTTCCGCGAACGTGACGTAGTCCTCCCCATGGATCGTGACGCCCATGCCGCGCATGGAGAGCACCCAGCTCCCCACTGTCCCCAGGATAAGGGATAGCGCAGGAAGGATCTGGTGTTTCAGCACGTCCAGCATGAAGCGGATCGACAAGTTGGGAACCGTCCCGATGGAGTACGCGCCTCCCAGCGGCAGCAGCTTGAGCTTGAACGCAACGAAAAACAGGAGGAAAACGCCCATGAGCACGGGCGGCACGCCCATCAGCAGCACAAAGGGCGTGGCAAGGGTGCGGAGCCACTTCGGGGCAGGCGGCCAGGCGGCAATCGCGCCCAGGAGGTTTCCGATGATGAAGGACAGGACTGTCGTGACGAAGAGGAGCGAAGTGGTCCAGGGCAGGGATTCCATGAGCAGCGCCCAGACTGTTTTAGGAAACTTGTTCATGGACACGCCGAGGTCCAGCCGGGCGACACTGGTAATGTAGTCCACGTACTGCTGCCAGAGGGGCTTGTTCAGCCCGAACTTCTGGCTGTAGGAAGCGATGATAGTCTCGAGGTCCGTCGGCGTGAATCCGCCCATGCGTGCCAGCTCTCCGAAACGCTCGCGGACCGGATTTCTGGGAGAGATGCGCGGGATGAGGAATGTAATGGTGGAGGCGGCCCAGATGACCATGACAAGAAACAGCAGCCGTCGTACCAGTCGTTTCCAGTTCATCCCATTCTCCGCGCGACAGGGGAATAAGGAAACAGCTGCGGGCACGCACGCGCGCCGCGCAGCTGCTTCGATTGCGAAACCGGGACGGTCTCTACTGAACCGCCTTCAGGTTGGTGACCACCAGCAGGCCGGTCTGCGCCCAGAATGCGCCGTTCGTACCTGCAGCAAGATTGTCCTTTGTCGGCCAGTTCGTCCAGTAGGTCTGGTTGTAGGGGATGCGATGCAGCCACTGAATCACAGGGATGTCGATGGTATCGCGCCAGTAGATTCCCAGGGCCTGGGCGGCGAGCGCCAGGAACTTGGGATCGTCCGAGGCGAGCGGGGCCATCTGGTCAAGGATCTTGTCGTACTCGGGATTCTTGTAGCGTGACCAGCGGTTGCTTCCCGCCGTGGTGCCGAGAACTGCGCTGAACTTGCCATGGAACAGCTCCAGAGCGGCATACGGGTCCTTCAGGCTCGCCCCGTGGCCCCACATGTACAATCCGGCCTTGCCGTCCACCATGTTCTGGAAGGCGTCATTGCCGAAGTTGACGGAGGCGTCGAATCCGCCCTTCCTGAGCATTTCAACGAGCACGGGCGCGATGTCGCTGTGAATACCTTCAAAGCCGTTGATGACGGCGGACACTGTCTGCCCGTCCTTCGCCCACAAGCCGTCGCCGTTCAGCGTGAACCCCGCCTCTTTCATGAGCCGGGCGCCTTCCGCAAGGTCGAACAGGCCGGGCTTGTACTTCGCCTCCAGCGCCTTGACAGCGGGACTGTTGGCGAACTTCACCAGGCCGGGATAGAGCGGGAACGGGTAGATGCTGGCGATCTTGGCCCCTTCGTAGAGGACCTGGTTGATCTGGTCCCGGTTGATGGACACGCTCATTGCGCGGCGCACGCGCGGATCGCTGTAGGGCGCGAGCTGCGTGTTGGTCCACAGGGAGTTGGGCCACCAGTCCAGATAGCCGTACGGTGACTGATTGC
>CAYTGX010000002.1:0-53810 GCA_964437385.1 uncultured Spirochaetaceae bacterium | reverse complement strand
GCGTGGGTCGTGACCTTCGGATTCTGCTTCAGGATGCTGGAGATGATCGAGCTCCGCATGTCGAGGGCGCAGTCCATTTCATTGTTCACGATCCGCTGCGCAACCAGGTCCATGTTCTGCCCGATCTGCCCGCCGAGGTTGACCATGACGATGCGCTTCACGTCCGGCATCTTGATGAGACCCGCCTTCACTGCCCACCAGTCGGCGCGCAGGTCGAGGATCTTCTGGTTCTTGTCCCAGCTCACGATGGTGTACGGTCCCGAATGGACCATGTCATTGCCGCCGGGGAAAGCGTTCACGTCGCTCTGTCCGGCAAGGACGTGCTCGGGGACGATGGGGATGCCCGTGTCGAACTTGAGCATCAGGACCTCGAACATGAAGCGGGGAGCCGGCTGCTTGAAGGTCACCACGACAGTCTGGGCGTCAGGGGCCTTGACGTCCTTGACGAACTGGTCGAACTGGCCGTGGTACGGGAGCTTGTCATTCTGCATCTGCCCCTGGAAAGTGAAGAGGACGTCCTTGGAGGTCACCGGGACGCCGTCGCTCCACATGGCCGCCGTGTTCATCTTGATGGTGAGCTCGGTGAAGTCCTTCTTCGTGTACTTCATGCTCTTGGCAAGCCAGGGGATCTCTTTGTCGGCGAAGATGGCAAAGTATGACAGGGGTTCCCACATGAAGACGTTGCCTTCCTGGTGGGTGTAGCCGGGTACGGCCCACGGGTTGGTGACGCCGATGGGGGACGCGATGCTCCACCCGAGCACCAGGGTCCGATTCCGCGGGACATCGTTCAGGGCTCCCGCCATGGCCGGCGCGAGCACCAGGGCGATGACCGTAAGAACGATCACGAGCCTGAGATTCTTTTTCATGATCCTGTCTCCTCCTTCTCTTAGCATTTCCAGTATGATGGGGCATATCTTGCATATGCGCTACTTTTTCGTGATAGTGGAACATGCTTTTTATTAAAATTTCTTGCTGTCGAGGAAAACATGCTCATCCCTGAAAAAGGAGTCCTTCCACTCTCCACAATGCGCTTCTGCACGCCGAGCGCCCTGGCGCGCGAGCTGTATTTCCACGTACTCTGCGCCGGTCGGTTCGTCTGCGACGGTGACTATCACCTCGAGCGCAAGGACTACCAGAGCTTTCTGGCGATGTATGTCGAGTCCGGGGAAGGGCTTGTGGAGTCCCTGGGCCGCCGGTACGCAGCCTCGGCAGGGGACATCGTCCTGATCGACTGCCGCCTCCCTCATCGCTACTACACGCATACCGGCTGGGAGCTGTACTGGATGCACTTCGAAGGAAACGTAAGCGCGAGCCTCTACGAGATGATCGTCTCCCGCAAGGGATGCGTTCTCACAGCCCGGGGCCGGGATGATGTCAGGGCCGAAATGATCGAAATCGTGCGCCGGGTGCTCGAGGAAAGTCTCCCGGAGGAAGCCACGCTGTCTGCCCTCGTGCATTCTCTGCTTGCCAAGCTCCTCCCCCTGCGTTCAGCGGAAAGCGTGGGCGGTCACCTCTCGGGGGCGGTCAGGGAAGCCGTGTCCGTGATTCAGACCAGGTACACGGAGCCCCTTCATCTCAAGGACATCTCGCGCCGCGTGGGTTTGAGCCCGTTTCACTTCGCGCGTCTTTTCAAGAGCGAGACGAGATTCGCGCCACACGAGTTCCTGATCGCCACCCGGCTGGACCGGGCAAAAATCCTCCTGAAAATGACCGGAGAATCCGTGAAAGAGGTCGCGTTCAATACCGGATTCAGGAGCGAAGTGAGCTTCGTCACGACGTTCAAGCGCAAGACCGGATTCACCCCCACGGAGTTCCGGCAGAAATAGCGGGAAAATCTCCGCCCTGACTCCCCGCCCGATAGTATAATGTGTGCAGGGAGCACACATGGCGTTCAAAGACGGCACCGCGGTTGTCTGGGACCAGGAGCTCATCATTCCGACCTACCCCGCGGGGGAACCCGACCACAACCCGATGTTCCTCGAAAAGCGCGTGTACCAGGGCTCCTCCGGCGCCGTCTACCCGTTCGCGGTGATCGACCGGGTGTCAGACCAGAAAGTAGACAGGACGTATCGCGCCGTATTCCTCGAAAACGACTACCTTCGCTGCATGGTTCTTCCCGAGCTGGGGGGAAGGATCCAGATGGCATACGCCAAGCACCTCGACTACCATTTCGTGTACTACAACAGGGTCATCAAGCCGGCGCTCGTCGGGCTGGCCGGGCCGTGGATTTCCGGCGGAATAGAGTTCAACTGGCCCCAGCACCACCGGCCCGGCACGTTCGCCCCGGTGGACTACCTGATGGTGAACAACCCGGACGGTTCGGTCACGCTCTGGCTGGGTGAGACAGACCGCATGCAGCGCACGCGGGGTCTTGCCGGCCTCACGCTGCATCCCCGGCGCGCGTATCTCCAGGTGGAAGGCAGGCTCTTCAACAGGACCGCGCTTCCCCAGAGCTTTCTCTGGTGGGCAAATGCCGCGGTATCAGTGAACGACCAGTACCAGTCGGTATTTCCGCCGGACGTGCACGCAGTCCTGGACCATGGCCGCAGGGACGTGTCGCGTTTTCCGATCGCCACGGGCACATATTACAAAGTGGACTACAGCGCGGGAGTGGATATCTCCTGGTACCGCAATATCCCGGTGCCGACCTCGTACATGGCGTATCATTCCGACTATGACTTTCTGGGCGGCTACGATCACGGCCGGCGCGCCGGGATTCTCCACGTGGCGGACCACCACGTCTCCCCGGGCAAGAAGCAGTGGACCTGGGGATGCGGCGAGTTTGGAAAGAGCTGGGATCGCAATCTCACGGATGAGGACGGGCCCTACATCGAGCTCATGGCGGGCGTATACACGGATAATCAGCCCGATTTTTCCTGGCTCGAGCCGGGGGAAGAAAAACGCTTCACCCAGTACTTTCTCCCCTACTCTGCAATAGGCCTGGTGAAGAACGCGTCCCGGGATGCGGCGATTGCCCTGGACATTGCAGAGGGCATGGCCGTCGTGGGTGTCTATTCAACATCACAGCGGACCTTCAGGGTTCTCTGTGGGAAACCGGGCAGAGCGGCTTTGGACCAGACTGTCCTCATCGCCCCTGAGCTCCCCTATTCGGTGCGCTTCCCTCTTCCCGCGGGCACCGGTGCCGATGAAGTGACTCTTTCGATAGCGTCCACTGACGGTGAGGTACGCCTCGCGTATCGTGCGGGAGAAAAGCCGGCCCGGCCGCTTCCGCGGCCGGCGCGGCCGGGCCTGCCGCCCGCGGAGATGCGCACGCAGGAGGAGCTCTACCTGATGGGGCTGCACCTCGAGCAGTACCGGCACGCCACGTTCCGCGCTGAAGACTATTACGCGGAAGCCCTCAGGCGGGATCCGGGGGACGCGCGGTGCAATAACGCGATGGGGCTCCTCCTCCTGCGCAGGGGAAGCTTCAGCCAGAGCGAGGGCTGTTTCCAACGCGCTGTCCAGCGGCTCACCTGGCGCAATGCAAACCCCTATGACGGCGAGCCCTTTCTGTTTCTTGGATACGCCCTGGAGCTTCAGGGAAAAGACTGCGAGGCGCGGGACGCCTACTCCAAGGCAAAGTGGAACGGCCGGCTCAGGGGAGCGGCAGGCGCAGGCCTTGCCCGGCTTGCAATGAAGGGCGGAGAGTACTCGCTGGCCCTGACCCATGCGGAAGAATCGTTGGCCGCCAACCCTCGAAGCCAGACGGTGAGAATGCTCCGCGTCATGGCGCTGCGGAAGCTCGGCAGGGCTGCCGAGGCCCTGGCGGAAATCCGGACGGTCCTTGATGACGATCCCCTGTGTTTCACGGCCCTGAATGAAAACGCGATGCTCGGCACGGCAGAAACAGGGGCCGGCGCACGCGGCCTCATCGGGGACCATGTTGACCGCTCACTCGAGCTTGCCCTGGAGTATGCGGGCAACGGCCTCTACGAGGAGGCTTCCCGGGCATTGGAGGGTGCGCTCACAGGCGAGCCTGGGCAGCCAGTTTCTCCCCTGGTGTACTACTGCCTCGGCTATTTTGCGGAGCGGCTCGGGCTGAGGGATGAGGCGGTGCGCAGGATCCGTCAGGCTGATGCCGCGCCGCCGGGGACCTGCTTTCCGAACCAGCTCGAAATGATCCGGATCCTCACCGCGGCCGGAGAGCTTTATCCGGAAGGCGCTCGTTCCTTCTATTATCTGGGCAATCTCTACTACAACAACCGGCTGACAGCCGAGGCAATCGGCGCATGGGAACGCTCGGAGTCCCTCGACGGGAGATTTCCTACAGTGCGCAGGAACCTCGCCCTGGCCGCTTTCAACACGCAGGGCAAACCGGACCGCGCGCTGCAGGAGCTCGAGGCCGCCTTCCTGCTTAACCCCGCGGACGCGAGGCTGCTCCTGGAGCTGGATCAGCTTCGAAAGCGCCTGGGCGTACAGCCGGATGATCGGCTGGCCCTGCTGGCACCACACATGGAGCTCGTGGACCGGCGGGACGACCTTTTCCTCGAGCACGTCAGCCTCCTCAACCTGCGCGGCGACAATGAACGCGCCCTCCGGCTCCTCCTTGGCAGAAAGTTCCATCCGTGGGAAGGCGGAGAAGGGAAAGTGTCGCGCCAGTACGTCACCGCGCTGCTCGGCCTGTCCAAATGCGCGCACATGAAAGACGAGCATGCCGCGGCCGCATCTTTTGCCGAGCGCGCGCTTTCCTATCCTGAGAGTCTCGGAGAAGGGAAGCTCTTCGGAGCGCGGGAGAACGACGTGTTCTATTATCTCGGGTGCGCCCTCGCGGGCCAGGGATTGAAAGAAAGAGCACGTGCGGCCTTCGAGAAGGCGACGCACGGAGAGCGTAAGCTGGCGCTGTCAATGTCCTACAACGATCAGCCTGCGGACATGCTTTTTTTCCAGGGGCTTGCGTATGCGCGGCTTGGCGCAGACACCGAGGCCCACGACTGTTTCAGCCTGCTCGTGGACTACGGTGAACGCCATGGCCGCGACATGGTGAGCATCGACTACTTTGCTGTCTCCCTGCCGGACTTCCTGATCTTCGAAGACGACCTTTCCCGCAGGAATGCGATCTTCTGTGCCTACCTCACGGGACTCGGCCGGCTGGGTCTTTCCGCCGCAGGGGAGGCGGCCGAGGCTCGGGCGCTTCTTACTTCCGTGCTCGTTGACGAGCCGTCCCACCCCGGGGCGCGGGAGATTTTGCGCGACCTGGAACGCGGCTGGAAGTTCTAGCCCAAGCTCAAGAAGGGCGCCCCCCGAATTTCCCAGGGCATAGGGGCGGACCTTGCGTTTGTTCCAGGCATATTAATGGTTGGAACACCCAATCGTTAATATGAGCGAGAATTCGCAAGGGCCGGCACACACCCCCGGGAAAAATCGGGCCCGGCGCACGGCCGGGCCCTTCGAATTGAGTCTCCTAGAATCGCTTCATGAACTTATCGACCTGGGCCTGGAAGACCGTTCGGAGCTTCTCGACTCCCGCGGCCCTGAGCTTCTGGTCAAGGGTCGCGAATGAAGCGTCCACATCGTCGCTGATCCCGATCCACAGCGGCTGCAGGTACTGGACCATGGTCTGATTGACGTTGGCAACTTCGGTCTTCACGTCATCAGTTGTTGCGGAAAAGGCGACGAACGGAGTCTGAACCAGGAATCCCTTTGCCACGATGTCTTTCTTGTGCTGGATATAGGCCGGTGTCCAGGTGGCGTACGGCGGGAACTGGTCCTTGTTGGTGAACCAGAACCCTGCCGCGTCGGGAGGATAGGTGTTCTTGTCCGCCGTAAGGCCTTCGGGAAGCGCGATCATGCTGTTCTTCAAAACGTAGTTCTTCCCCTCGACCCCGAAATACGCAAGGAAATTGTAGGACTTGTCCTCGATAATCCTGTCCAGCACCTGGAGCGTCCGGGCGGCATTCTTGGTATTGGCCGCGAGGGCAACGCCGTTGTTCAGGTACGGATCGGCCACGTAGTGCCCGTTTCCGTCAAGCCCGGGGACCAGCTCAACCTCCCACCCGTTCGCCGTGGCGCCGGCGATGGTTCCCTGCATGTCGATGGAATTGCCGAACCCGACCGCGGACTTGCCCTGCACGAAGGAGTCCTTGCTGCGCACCTTGTTGGCGAACACGTCCTTGTTGATATAGCCCGCGTCGTACCAGGCCTTCATTGTCTTCGCGGCCTGCTTCTGCCACGAAAGGACCGGTTCCTCGAGCATGTACTGGAGCTTGTTCGTCTTGTCCCCGAGGAGCCAGACGAGTCCTGTGCCGGACCCGGTGGTGAAGAGTATGTCCTGGAAATAGGGGCCGTTCGCGTAGCTGAGGTAGCTGAATGGCTGGCCGACGTCGTACGTGCTTTCCATATTCATGGGAATGATGGACGGTTCGTTGGCCTTGATGGCCTTCAGATACGGCTCGATCCCCGCAAACCTGGTCACAGGGGGGACGCCGTACTTCTTCCGAAGATCACCCCGGATAACGGCGAGAGGGACTTTGCGGTCCGGCGTGGGTGTGGGAATCATGTAGATCTTCCCGCTGTCCAGCCTGACCTGGTTCCACGCGGCCGCCGGCAGAACCTTGTAGTGCAGGGGCATGTTTTCCTTGAGCATTGAATCGGTGAGCTCGAGGAATGCACCTTTTGCCGCCTCCTGGAAATAGAAGGACCAGTTGGCCGTGTAGATCCAATCGATGTCCTCTCCGGCGGCCAGCACCAGGGGATACTTGGCCTGGAAATCACCCCACCCGATGTAGTTGATCTCCATGGTGACGTTGAGGTCCTTCTTGAGCTTGGCATTCAACGCCTGGAGCACATCCGGCATGCCCGTGGGGGCGTCACCGAGAAGGTACCCGATGATTTTCGCTTCCTTGGCGGGCACTGCCCCACCGGCGCCTTCCTGAGTTCCCCCTGCAAAAGCAAGCGCGAGCGGCAGCAGGAGAAGCAGAGCGGCCATCACAAATCGTAACCCGTGCCTCATACATCCCTCCTTTGATACATGGTATGTCATCCCTTGACCGAGCCAAGGGTGATTCCCTTGATGAAGAACCTCTGCACGAACGGATACGCGAGCACGATCGGACCGATGGAGATCACCGTCATGGCCAGCTTCAGGGACTCCTTCGGCAGGTTCAGAGTGGCGACATTGTTGACGATGTTTGCAGCCATGGTCACGCTGGAAAGAATCTTGTACAGGACGTACTGGAGGGGCATCAGGTTCTGCCGCTCCACGTAGAGCATGGCCGTCCACCAGTCGTTCCAATAGGCGAGCGCCGTGAAAAGTCCGATGGAGGCAAGGGCCGGCGCGGTCAGAGGCAGCACAATGCGCAGGAATATCGTGAAATCCCCGGCTCCGTCGATCTTGGCCGCCTCCGAAAGGGACCCGGGTATCGAGTGCGTGAAGAAATTGCGCAGGATGAGTATGTAGAACACGCTGAACATCGGTCCGAGAATGAGCACGGCGAGCGTGTTCTTCAGGTGAAGGACAGTGGTGATGACGATGTACGTCGGTGCAAGGCCCCCGTTGAAAAGCGTGGTGAAGTAGATGAAGAATGCCAGCTTGTTGCGGTAGCGGAGGTCCTTGCGGGAAAGGCAATAGGCGGCCATGGAGGAAAGAAAGAGAGAGGCCGCGGTCCCGAAGCACGTGATGAACAGGGTTACCCCGTAGGCCTGGAGTATCTTCTGCGGATTGAGGAACACCAGCTCGTATGCGCTCACGCTGAGCTCCCGCGGAACGATCGAGTACCCGTAGTTGATGATGGCGTGCTCCGAGGCGAACGAATTGATGACCAGCACGAGAAAGGGGAACACCGTGATCAGGGCAATGCAGCCGAGCACGACATATGCAATGAAGGTCAGCAGGAGCTTGTCCGGCGCGATCCTAGAAGAGGGCATAATCGCTCTCAAAGGCTTTCACGACCCTGTTCACGATCATGATGATCGCGAAGCAGAGGACCGACTGATAGAATCCGGCCGCCGTCGCCATGCCGAAATCCTGGGTCCCCAGCAGGGACCTGAACACGAGGGTGTCGATGATGTCCGTCTTTTCCATGAGGATGCCATTGTTCCCAATGAGCTGGTAGAACATGTCGAACTCTCCACGGAGGATGCGCCCCAGGCCCAGCAGGACAAGGATCACCATTGTCGGTCGGAGCATCGGGAGCGTGATGCGGAAAATCTTCTGGAACTCGCTGGCCCCGTCAATGGTCGCCGCCTCGAAGCACTCCTGGTCTATTCCCACGATCGCGGCAAGATAGAGCACCGTGCCGAACCCGATCCATTTCCAGATGTACGCAAAGGGGAGGATGAAATACCAGTAGCGCGGGGTGGCATAGATATTGATCGGCTTCCCGCCGAGCCAGACCAGAAGCCGATTGATCATCCCGTATTCGTAGTTTGCCAGGTTGTAGAGGAATGACGCGGCCACGACCCAGGAAATGAAATAGGGCAGGAACATGAAGCTCTGGGCGGTCTTCTTGAACGTCGTGCCCCTCATCTCGGAGATCAGGATTGCCGTGAGAACGGAAAAGCAGGTGTACAGGGCAAGGAACATGAGATTGTACAGAAACGTGTTCGTGGTGACGGACCAGGCTTTGCCGGACTTGAAAAAAAACTCGAAGTTCTTGAAATGGTTCCAGGGACTGCCCAGGATGCCGTCCCGATAGTTGAACTCCTTGAAAGCAAGGACGATGCCCCCGATGGGCAGATAGGAGAACAGGACGAAGTACAGGCACACGGGCACGAACATGAGGTAGAGAGTCCTGTTCTTCGCAAGCTCGTGGAAAAGCCCCCGCCCATGCATGGACCGGAGTATAGAAGGCGTCACGCGGCGCGCACTACACGAATTTGTTGCGATTTCGACCGTTTCGTTACGATATGTTTTCACCCGCCCTTTTCCGGCGCGCTTCTGCATGGTACAGTGCAACCCGGGGAGAACGCACGTGCTCACGCTCATGATCGTCGATGACGAGAGAATGACACGGGAGAGCCTGGCGAAGTATGTCGCCTGGAGCACGGTGCACATCGGCTCGGTCAGGACGGCGCGGAACGGAATAGAGGCGCTTGCCATGGCCGACCAGGATCCTCCGGAAATCCTCCTGACCGACGTGCGCATGCCCAGAATGAACGGCCTGGAGCTGGCCGCCCGGGTGAAGACCCTCAATCCATACTGCAAGGTCGTCTTCCTCAGCGGGTACGCCGACAAGGAGTACCTGAAAGAAGCCATCCATCTCCAGGCTGTCAGCTACGTCGAGAAGCCCGTGGACCTGGAGGAGGTGAAGGAGGCCGTGCGCATGGCGGTTGCCGCTTTCGAGCGGGACGCCGGAGTGGATCGGGAAGAGATCACCCGCCGCCTGGTGACGGGAGACGAGGAGGCGCGCTCCCTCGTCGGCTCTTTCGAGCCGCACACGAGCTTCACCGCGGCGGCCCTGCGGCTGGAATGGTCCGACGCTCTCGAGGAAAGGGAGCGACCGCACTGGAGACGCAAGGTGCGTGTGGCCTGCGGGGAGTGCGCCCCCTTCAACCTTGCCACGTCCCTCCTGGGCTTCGTGGAGACCGACGTCATGGCGGTCATCGCGGCGAAGAAAATCACGCAATCCCTGGCATTCGAAGAGCTCCTTACGATTCTCGGGGGCGTTGCAGAAGGCGCATTCTCGGCGTCGGTCGGCGTCGGTGCCCCGGGTCCGGGGGCTGGAGGCTCTGCCGCGTGCCTGGGCTTCGGCGCGCGAGGCGTTGAGTCTTCATTTTTATCGGGAAAAGGAGCAGGTCTTTTTCCCCTTCGTGAAGCGAACGGACAGGTTCTCCGTCGGCAGAGAGGATCTTGCCCGGTTTCGGGAGAGCCTCCGGGACAACGACATCGAGCGCGCCATGGCGTGCGTAGACGAGATCGAGCTCGGCGCGCGGCGCCTGCAGGCGGTCGATATCGACTCGGTGCGTGATGCGTTTTTCAGACTGTACCTGATCATCGTCGAAACCCTCGGCAACAAGAGCGAGGAGACGTACATCTGGCAGGAGATACGGGAGCGCCAGACGCTCACCGCGCTCACACGGTTCGTCCTCCATCATCTCTGGACGGCATTCGGCGAGCCTGCCTCACACGGAAAGTTGTCCCGGACAATCCGGGAGATCCAGCGCTTTGTCCGGGAGAACTACATGTCCATGGGGCTCACCCTTGGCGTCATTGCCGAGCACTCAGGCCTGAGCCGCACCTATGTCAGCTCCCTGTACAAGGCGGCGACCGGGCAGAACGTCAACGAGTACCTCACTGCCCTGCGCATCGAAAAGGCGAAGGAGCTCCTCCTGGACGGGCACAGGAAGACGCACGAGGTGGCCCTGAGCGTGGGGTATCGCGACGCGAACTATTTTTCCGCGCTCTTCAAAAAGCGCGTGGGGAGGAGCCCTTCCGTGTACAGGGAATCATGATCTCCCGAAGGATCTCCGATCTGGGAATCCGCCAGAAGCTTTTCATCAGCTACTTCATGCTCGTGCTTTTTTTCCTCTGCCTGTACCTGGTCATCAATTCCGTGCTCGTGGTGAATGAGAACAAGAAGCAGGTCCTGCGCTCCGCGGAGCACGTGTTCGGGCAGACGCGCGCGTACCTGGAGTACAAGACGGAGTCCGTCCGCAACCTCCTGTACTTTCTCACCTCCAACTCGGTGGTGCAGGAGCTCTTCGAGCGGCGGGCGCGCTACTATCACGAGAATATCGGCCGCTGGCCCATTGATTCACAGACCTTCGAAAAGATGTCCTACCTGACGACATTCAACCCGGATATCGTGGCCATCAGGTTCTACATGTCCTACGGACTCGCGTCGGTCTTTCAGAACGAAACCTTCATTGCCCTTTCCCGGGTGCAGGACGCCGCCTGGTACCAGCGCCTCCTGCGCAACGAGCGGCGCATCTACTGGTACGCGGACCCTTTTGCGCCGGAAGGCGGCGCCAAATCCACCGAATACGGCGGCGCGCGGTTCATCCACGCCGCGCGGAGCGTTCTGAACAGTCAGAACATCAAGGAGCTCACCGGCGTCGTGCAGTTCGACATCTCTCCGGCCATGCTGCACGCCACGCTCGGCAATGCGAGTCTCACCGAGTCCTCGTTCGCGCTTCTCATCAACGCAGACGGAGAAGTGGTGGACTCCGCGGGTTCCGTGTCCGCGGAAAGCGCCGCGTCCTTCTGGGGCAAGGCCAGCGCCCTTCGCCGCGGGGACTTCGGCTCCGAGTCCTGGGATACGGTGACCCTTGCCCGCAATACGTACCTGGTGGGCACGCAGGCAATCGAAGGCACGGATTGGGTGCTCATGCTCGTTCTGCCCAACCGCGACATCGTGCGCCTGAGCGCGCGGCCTGCGCAGAAGATGGTCTTCGTCTTCGCCTTCATGACCCCGCTCACCCTGTTCCTGGCGTTCTTCGTCTCCCGCTCGGCAACAAAGCGGATCAGGGGCCTCATATCGAGGATGGACACGGTCGTGCAGGGCGATTTCTCCGTCACGCTCGATCCGGGAAACAGGGACGAGATCGGTCAGCTTACCGAGCGCTTCAACTTCATGATCGCGGAAGTGGAGCAGCTCGTGGAGGAGAAGTACACGCTGGGCAAGGAAGTGAAGAACCTGGAGCTCAAGGCCCTCCAGGCGCAGATCAACCCCCACTTCCTCTACAACACGCTCGATCTCATCAACTGGATGTCCGTCCGTCACGATGCCCAGGAGATCCGGACCCTCGTCACCGCCCTGTCCCGGTTCTACAAGCTGAGCCTGGGCAGGGGAGAAGACACGGTCCCCCTGAGGGATGAGCTGGAGCACGCGCGCACATACGTGCAGATTCAGAACATGCGCTATGAGAACGCGATCACGCTCGTTATCGACACCCCGCCGGACCTGGACGAATGCCGCGTCCTCAAGCTCGTCCTGCAGCCCCTTATGGAAAACTCCATATTCCACGGAATCATGCTGAAGAAGGAAGAGCGGGGGGTTATTCGGATCACCGCAGAGCGCGCGGGGGCCGACCTGCTCCTCTGCGTCGACGATGACGGGGTGGGAATGACCGGGGAGAGACAGCGCCAGATACTGACGAGCGGGGTGATTGCAGGCGACGGTCACGGCTACGGCGTCCGCAACATCCACGAGCGGCTGCAGTTGAGCTACGGACCCGAGTCCGGCCTTTCCTTCGAGAGCTGCGAGGGGAAGGGCACACGGGTGCGCATCCGCATGAAAATATGAAGCCGCGCAAGATCGAACCGGTGGAACGGCCGGTCCTGGTGAGCCCTGAAATCGATCTGCGCGGGACCGCCCCGCGCATCCAGCCGGCCCTTCCCAGCCTGGGAGGGTCGAATCCGCGCGGGGACACTATTGCGTTCACGAATGCGTACATGACGTTCAACGGGAAGCCCTGGTGTGCGGTGTCGGGGGAGATCCACTACGCGCGCTATCCGCACCGCGAGTGGAAAGATGCGCTTCGAAAGATGAAGGCCGGCGGCATCGACGTGGCGTCCACGTACGTCTTCTGGATCCATCACGAGGAGGTTGAGGGCGTATTCGACTGGTCCGGGGACCGCGACCTGCGGCTTTTCGTTCAGCTGTGCGCGGAGGCGCGCCTGTTCGTGATCGTGCGTATCGGCCCCTTCTGCCACGGCGAGGTCAGGAATGGCGGATTCCCCGATTGGCTGTACGGCAGGCCATTTCCACTGCGCTCCAATGACGAGCGCTACCTGGCCCTGGTGGGCAGGCTCTACGGGGAAATCGGGCGCCAGCTCGAAGGCCAGTACTTCAAGGACGGGGGACCCGTCATCGGCGTGCAGCTCGAGAACGAGTTCATGCATGCCGCTGCGCCATGGGAAACAACGCCGAGGCAGTGCCTGGAATGGATCTCCGGCGGGACGGGCGGGACCGCGCACATCCGCGTGCTGAAGAAGCTCGCACTCGAGGCAGGCATTATCGTTCCCATTTACACGAGCACGGGATGGGGCGGCGCGCCCGTGCTGGAGGGTGAGGTGCTGCCCCTCTACGGAGGGTATTCCATCTGCCCGTGGAACATCACCGAGTCCACGCCGGTCCACTCCCCTACCAGGGAGTATGTGTTTCGCGATTTCCATGGGAAGGACCAGCGCTACGACGTCTTCGACCCGCCCTACGACCCTGCCGCCTACCCTTTCGCCTGCTGTGAGATAGGGGGCGGGATGCAGTCCTGGTACCGTTACCGGGCTGTCGCGCCGGCGGAAAGCGTGGAGGCCATGGCAGTGGTGAAGCTGGCCGGCGGGTGCTCGCTCCTGGGTTACTACATGTTTCACGGGGGATCCAATCCAACCGGCATCCGGGGCTTCCTCAACGAGCACGTCGTGCCGCGGATCTCCTACGATTTCCAGGCGCCGCTGGGAGAGTTCGGCCAGGTCCGCGACTCCTACCGCCGGCTCAAACGGCTGCACCTGTTCTGCCGCGACTTCGCGGACCAGCTCCTGCCCGCGTCCACGGCGCTGCCACGCGGGGCAGCGGCAATCGAGGCAAAGGACACGGACACGCTTCGATTCGCCGCCCGCGCGGCCGGCGGCCGGGGATTCCTTTTCTTCAACAACTACCAGGACCATGTCCAGACCAGGGCGCACCACGACGTGGCCGTGGAGCTGCTGCTGGCCGGCGGGCAGATGCGGATCCCCGGCTCGGGCGGCTTCACGCTGAAAGGCGGCGTCAGCGCCATCATGCCCTTCAACCTGGATGCATGCGGGGTGCGCCTGGAATATGCCACCTCGCAGCCGATTGCCAGGCTGGAGGCAGCGCCCGGTGTCCACTTTTTCTTCTTTGCCCGAGAGGGCATCCCGCCGGAGTATCGCTTTGACCGCACAGAGATCGAATCGGTCGAGTCAGGGGAGACTGACCAGGCGGAGGAGGGAGGCTCCCTGGTTCTCCGTCCGCCCGTCGGGATCCAGACCGCTTTCTCAATCACCGCCCGGTCCGGCGTCAGGGTCGTATTCCACACCCTGACGGAAAAGCAGTCGCTGGGGTTTTCCCGGCTGAATGTGTGGGGGAGGGAAAGAGCTGTCATCACGGAGGCGGACGCCTGTGAGAGTGACGGCGCGCTGAAGCTCTCACACCGCGGCTCTGCATCTGCGGCAATCGAGGTGCTCGTTTTCCCGCGAATGGGTGCTCCGGTGGCCGCGGACGGCGCGCTGCTGCGGGCAGCCGAGGAAGGGTATTTCTCCCGCTATTCCGTCCCGATGCACGCTCGTCGCATCGAGCTCGAGGTGAGGCGGTCAGGTGCGGGGGACGCCGAAGTCCGCGTCCCCGCCGGTGCCTTCGATGGAATGAAAGAGGTATTTCTTTCCATTGAATACGACGGAGACGTCGGAAACGCCTTTATCGACGGGCGGCTGATTGCGGACGATTTTTCAAACGGCCAGCCCTGGGAAATCGGCCTGCGCAGATTCCGGCCGCGGATCGAGGAAACCGGTCTGTATCTCCACGTCACACCGCGGCGCGAAGGCACGCTGGTGGTCCACGAATCGGGAATGGCCGCGCAGCAGGAGCTCAAGGGGAGACAGGTGGCGGAGATACGCGGAATCACGGCAGCCGCGGAGCGTGAAGTGACCGTCGTGAGCGAACGTGCGGCCGGCCGATGAGGCACGTTCAGTCGAAGTCGGTTATTCGCGTGGTCATGCTCTTGTACCTGAATTTGACCATCTCATTCAGGGCAAGCACGTCCGCCTCGGTGCCGGTGAACGGGCAGCGAAGGCAGTAGTACTCCTTCTTTTCCGAGTCATAGAACATGTCCACGTCGATTTCCCGCACGAAGCACGCGGGACATCGGAAATTCAATCTGCCTTTTCTACCTTGAGGCATGTGACCAGCTCCTCGTTTTCTCGTAGTGTCTTGGAAAGACCCAGGGTGTACATGGGAGAAAACGCGTACCCCTCCCGAATCATGCCCTCCACGTCCCTGCTGAGCGGGATGGCGGAGATTTTCGTGTGGACCTGCGGCACCAGCGCCTCCACCCTCACCGCGTTCTGCATGCGCTCCTCGCGGCACTTGTACGCATAAGGAATTTCCACGGTGCGGTCCGTTCCCACGCATCGGAGCTCGACACCGGTGAGATCCTCGGGGTATTCGGTGGTGCCGTGGCAGGCGGTGAGATAGTCATATACGTGGACCGCCGCTCCCTCTTTGCTTGTTGCGATGATCTTCCGGGAGAACCTGATCTCCCCCGTGTCTTCGGGAAACGTGATGGTGGACACGAGCGTGACGGTGAGATCCCGGAACTCGATGTCCACGGGGTCCAGGGTCAGGACCCGGCTGGTGCCCTCCTGGGAAAAATGCGCATGGGTTCGGCACAGGCAGAGGTCCACCTCCTCCCCCGCGTAACGCACCTTGCAGCTCTTGATGGAGCCCTCTCCCGCATAGTGGGTGAAATATCCCGCCCGGTAAAATGACTGGACAAGATAGGGATAGGAGCAGTCCCAGATGTGCGACGTGCCGATGCCCACCGGACGCTCCAGCTTGGCAGCGTAGGGCCGCAGATCCACCAGGGCGCCGCCCTGGTTCATGTCCACGCAGGTCCTCATGTAGGGATCGAGATACCAGAAAATCTGTTTGCGTGATCCGTAGAGGATATCCTTCCACAGCGCACAGGTCGGCTCGGTGTAGGTCTTGTGGCCCCGGAACCAGCCGGCAAACTCGGACATCGTCATGTCCTCAGCCTGCCCTTCCCGCTTCAACGTGCCGTAGTATGCCATGCAGTCCTGGTAGCTTTTTTCCAGCAGCGTGTAGGGTGCTTCCCAGCGTCCCTGCTTGCTCATCCATCCCGGACCCACGAAGACCATGTTGTAGGTGAACCCGTTGTTGTATTTGTCCAGGGATCGGTATTGGTCGATGAGGTTGAAAAGATAGGGATATTCCCCGTTCTTGTAGACCATGCCGCGGAGCACATTCTGCGGATGGGTCCCGTAGAACGAGCCGGGTCCGTCGAATACAGCCAGAAGGTCCCGGGAAAGGTGCGGGATGGCGACAATGCCGACGTCGTCCTCCGCGCTGGAGGCCGGACAGTGAATGTTGTGCCGGGAAGGAATCCAGGGATTCCACGGGCCTCCGTCGTTCAGGGTATACCAGGAATTGTTGGCGTTGTGGTACGCCTTGGGCCCTTCCTCCCAGCAGGTGGCCACGGCACAGCTCACCATCGGATAGCGCGACGTGATGTAGCTGACGAGCTCCGCGTCCATGTAGTAGGAGCCCGTGGACTGGGGCGGGAACCCGAATACCTTTTCGAACTTCCCGAACACGTCGTTCACGATCTCCCGCTTGTCCTCCATGGAGAAGTGCCAGATGCAGAAATCCTTTGTCTTGTACTTTTCGCGGAACTCTTTGCACGGGAGACCCAGGAGCGTCAGGCCGATCTCGTCGCCGTGCGCGCGGTGATGCTCCTTCGCAATGGCAACCGCCTCTTCGTTGAAAAGGCTCGCGTAGGTCATCTGGATGGTCGTCTTCAGGCCGTTCTCGTGGGCAATGCGCTGCTGGGTCCTGAAGATGTCCAGGGACGCGCTGATGACGCTTTGCCTGCCGATGTCCTCGGTCTTTCCCTGGGCAGCCTCCTTCTCCAGGTATTCCGGGACCATCTCGGGCCGATGGATGACCGTGAGAAGGAGCTTGCCCATGGGGCTTATTTTCCTGGCGCGCCTGCAGGCGCCTGCCGGTTGACCCTCGGGGCGCTCTTGGCGCCCTTCTTCGCCTCGAACAGTCTCTGCAGCAGGCAGAAGAGAAACACGAGGAACCCGATCACGATCCTGGTCCACCAGGAATTGAGGGTGCCCTGGAAGACGATGAGCACCTGGATGATCCCGTAGACCAGAACGCCCAGGACCGTTCCCAGCAGGTTCCCCACACCGCCTGTCAGAAGCGTGCCGCCGATGACGACGGTGGCGATTGTGTCCAGCTCCATGCCCTTTCCATCCAGCGCATAGCCGGAGAGGGTATAGAACGTGAACACGATCCCTGCCAGCGCGGAACAGAAGCCGCTGAGCGCGTAGATGGCGATCTTTGTGCGCGCAACCGGAAGACCCATCAGCATGGCGGACGTCTCATTGCCGCCTATTGCATACACCGTGCGCCCGAACTTCGTGTAGCGCGCAAGGAAGAGGCCTATCAGGACCACCCCGATTGCGATCAGCGCGCCGGGGGAAAGAAAGGCGTCGCCGATGATGTTGAGCTGGGCATGCGCCGCGTTCTTGAAGAAGTCATTCGTGATCGCGATGGTGTCGATGCTGACCACGTAGCAGAGGCCGCGGGCCAGGTACAGGCCGGCAAGGGTGATGATGAACGGCGGAAGGTCGAACGTCTGGATCAGGTAACCCATGAAGAACCCCAGCGCGGTTCCGCACAGGAGCACAATGGGAATGACGAACAGCGGGCTCATGTGGGATTTTTCCAGGAGGCTCGAGGAGATCATCGTGGCCAGGGCCAGCATGGATCCGACGGACAGGTCGATCCCTCCGGATATGATCACGAATGTCATGCCCACCGCAAGGATCAACAGGTATGCATTGTCGATGAAGAGATTGAGGAAGTTCTGCGCCGCGAAGAATCCCGGAAAGGCAACCGAGCCCAGGGCGAACATGACGATGAACAATGCCAGCGTGACGAATATGGGCAGCGTCCTCGGGTTGATGGCAAGCAGCCTTTTCATGCCGCTACCTCCCTGCGAACGAACAGGCCCGCGATTCTCGCCCGGAACCTCTCCGACTGCAGGAGGCTCACCCCGTACACGACGAACGCCTTGACCACCTGGGAGATCTCAGGGGCCACGTTGAAAGCGTAGATGGTCGTGGTCAGCGTCTGGATGATCAGGGCGCCGACCATGCTGCCCAGGAGGTAGAACTTTCCGCCATTCAGGGACGTGCCGCCCAGCACGACTGCCAGGATGGCGTCCAGCTCGTAGAGGTTGCCCGCGTTGTTGCCGTCTGCGCTCATGACCGTGGAAGCCACGACCAGGCCGGACACCCCCGCGCAGAACCCGCTGAAAGTATAGACCCAGAAAATAATGTTCTTTGAGCTTATGCCGGCAAACCTGGCAGCGGTGGGGTTGATTCCTACGGCCTCGATGAACAACCCGACTGCCGTTCTCCGCGTAAAAAGGAACGTCAGGAGCAGAAGGAATGCAACCATGTAGATGGAGAACGGCAGGCCCAGAACGTACCCCTGGCCCAGGATGGCGAACGGCTTTGCGTAGAGCCAGATGACCATGGCGTTGGTGAACACCATGGCGATGCCGCGCCCGGCCACGAAAAGGATCAGGGTTGCAATGATGGGCTGCATGCCGACGCGGGACACGAGCATGCCGTTCCACATCCCTGCCACGGAGCAGATCACCAGTGCGGCGATCATGGCCACGGCAATCGGGTACTTGGGGTGGCCGGCCAGGTCTCCTCCGATGAGAATGGCCACAACTCCGGCGGAGATCGCCACGACAGACCCGACGGAAATATCTATTCCATGGGTGGCAATGACGAGCGTCAGCCCGATTGCCAGGAGCATGATCGGGGCGGCGTTCTTGAGGATGTCGATCAGGTTGCCGTAGAGGTGACCGTCTTTTATTTCAACCTGGAAGAAGTGGGGCGTGAAGAACAGGTTGAACAACAGCAGGGTCCCGAGGGCAACGAGGGGCCAGAGGATCTTGCTGCGGTTCAGAGATCTCAACGACAACATTCTATTTCCCTCCCGCGATCGTCTGCATGATTCTGCTCTCGTTGATGTCCTCCCCACTCAGCTCGGCGATCTTTGCCTTGTCCTTCAGGACGGCGATCTTGCTGCTGCAGCGGACGACCTCTTCGAACTCGGAGGATATGAATATCATGCCCATTCCCTGACGGCTCAGGTTCAATATCAATTCCATGATTTCCAGCTTGGCCCCGACATCAATGCCGCGCGTGGGCTCGTCAAGGATCAGGACGATGGGGTTGGTGGCGAGCCATCGGGCCAGCATGACCTTCTGCTGGTTGCCTCCGCTGAGCTGGCTGGCCTGGTTGTTCGCGCTCGGGGTCTTGATAGCCAGGGACTTGATCAGCTCGTCCGCGATCTCGAGCTGCTTCTTGGCCTGAAGGAACTTGAATATGCCGTACCGCGCCTGCAGGGCGAGGATGATGTTCTCCCGGACCGTCAGGTCCGCCACGATGCCTTCACTCTTCCTGTCCTCGGAGCAGAATCCCATTCCGGCCATCATCGCGCTGTGGGGAGAATTGATGCTCGCGCGCTTCCCCCTGACGTGGATTTCACCCTGGTTGGCGCCGTCGATCCCGAAAATGAGCCGGGCCATCTCCGTCCTGCCGGATCCGAGCAGTCCCGCCAGCCCGAGCACCTCGCCCTCGTTCAGGGTGAGGTCAAAGGGGGCGATGGAGCCGCGGAGGCCGAGATCTTTCACCTCCAGCAGGCTTTTCGCGGCCTTGCTGGCCTTCGCGAACGCCTTTTTTCTTTCATCGCTGTCCCCGGCATAGCTGAACTCCGACAGCTCCTTGCCGAGCATCTTGGCGATCAGGTCCAGCTTCGGGAGGGCCTTGGTCTTGAACTCCCCGATAAGCTCCCCGTTCTTCAAGATCGTGATGCGGTCGGAAATCTGGTATGTCTGGTCGAGGAAATGGGTGATAAACAGGATGGCCAGCCCCTCGTCCCGCAGTGACCTGATGACCTTGAAGAGCTGCTCCACCTCGGTTTCATCGAGACTGGAGGTCGGCTCGTCAAGGATCAGTATCTTGGAGGAGATATCAAGGACCCGGGCAATCGCCACCATCTGCTGAATTGCGATGGAATACGAGGAAAGGATCTGCGTGACATCGATGGCGATGTTCAGCCTTTTCAGCACTTCTTCCGCCCTGCGTGTCAGCGTTTTCCAGTCGATCCTCCCGAAGCGCATCGGCTGCCTGCCGGCGAAGATGTTTTCCGCCACCGAGAGGTTCGGGCAGAGATTGATCTCCTGGTACACCGTGCTGATCCCCAGCTTCTGGGCGACAAGAGGAGAATCGGGCTGGATCGGCTTGCCTTCCAGCAGAATCTCGCCCGACTCGTTCTCATATACTCCGGTGAGGACCTTGACCAGCGTAGACTTTCCGGCTCCGTTCTGGCCCATGATCGCATGGACCTCGCCCTTGAAAAGCCGGAAATCCACGCCGGAGAGGGCCTTCACGCCCGGGAAGACCTTGGTGATCCCCTTCATGGATAGGATGGGCGGTACATCAGACATCCCCATGCCTCCTCTGGTGACATGATAAGCAGACCAAGCGGTTCGTCAACTCCCGTGGCGCAGAGCTACTTTGAAAGCGGGACCACCCCAGAGGTCGAGGTGGTCCCGCAAAGTTCCATAATCAGGAGCCGAAAACTATTGGATTAGTACTGGCGGCTCGGCAGTGCTGCAGCGGCGTTGGTCTGATCGAAGATGCCTTCGATTGTCCAGATGCGGCCGGGGAGGGTCTTCTTAGCCCTGAGATCCCTGAGTGCCTGCACAGCCTGGGGTCCGAGCAGCGGGCTGCATTCGACCGAGACGTTCTGCTCACCGGCGACCATGGCTTCGAAAGCGCCCTTCACTCCGTCGACGCCGATGACGATGATGTCCTTGCCCGGCTGGAGACCGGCTTCCTTGATTGCCTGTTCTGCGCCAAGGGCCATCTGGTCATTGTGCGCGTACAGTACGTCGATGTTCTTGTCGGCCTTCAGGAAGGCTTCCATGACTGCCTTGCCCTCGGAGGAGGTGAAGTTGCCAGTCTGGGAGCGGGTCATCTTCCAGTTGGGGTGCTTGGCCATGATGTTGGCGAAACCGGTCTTCCTGTCGATTGCAGGGGCGGAACCAGTGGTTCCCTGGAGCTCGACAATGTTGATGTCCTTGCTGCCGTCATCCATGCCCTTGCTCTTCAGGTAGTCAGCAAGCCAGTTTCCGGCCTTCTCGCCTTCCTTCACGAAATCGGATCCCATGATGGTCAGGCGGTACTGCTGATCTTCCTTGGCAACGTCGCGGTCGATCATGACGACAGGAATCTTCGCCTTCTTGGCTTCGGCAAGAACGGGGCCGTAGCCGGTTTCAACAAGGGCGGTGAAAAGAATGGCGTTGACCTTGCGTGCAATGAAGGACCGGATCGCCTTGATCTGGTTCTCCTGCTTCTGCTGCGCGTCGGAGTAGATCAGGATGAAGCTCGGATCGTCGTTGAATGCATTCTGAACGGAAATGGTATCCGCGGTCCTCCACTCGGATTCGGAGCCGATCTGGGAGAAGCCGACGACCCATGTCTTGGGCGCAGCGAATGCGGCCGCTGAGAGCGCCATCATCGCGACGACCACGATTGTAAGAACCTTTGCCCACTTCTTCATGAAAAAGCCTCCTTCGAAAGAACTCTTGCCCTTTTCTTCACCAGGTTGCCGGTGAAGAAAACCTGAGAAATCACCTACCCGACTCCCGTCACCTGTTGGACGGATGTTCTCTTCCCTTCTTCTCCTTCTTCGCATTTGCCTCCTTCACTCCGACTATCTCGGAACATTCAGGAACTTGTACAATTGCTTGTTCGCCAGGACATTCGCCACGTCGAACTTCAGCGGCCCGATGACCGTGGTCACCTTGCCGGACGCGTTCATGAGGTTGATGGTGTTGTTGATGGCGATGATCGTCACCTTGCCCTTGATGTCCAGGACGTCGCCGTACTTGATGTCCTTGTCGTCGGCGTCAGGACTGGCCAGGTAGACCTGTCTTCCCAGGTATTGGGTGACCACCAGCTTGTCCTTGAACTTGGGATCGGCTGTGCTGCCGGCTGCCTTGGGAAAGCTGACCGTCCGCGGCTTGCCCTTCAGGATGTCCGCGACCTTCTTGATGATCTCCGAGGGGCCGCCATCGATCTCGTAGACTGCGTTCGCATTGGTGGCGGGTGTCAGCTCGACCCAATCCCTGTCCACATTGACCCGTATTTCACCGTTGGCTGGAACGACGTCTCCCACCTTGATCACAACCCAGGCGCCGGTGCCGGCTCTGTAGCTGACGTAGCCCGCGTCGGTCTCGGAATACAGCCCGACGCACTTCAGGGTACCTGCCTTCGCCTGCGCGGTGCCTGCTACGGCCGCCGCACACAGGAGAAGGAGAATCACTCCCACTCGAAGGATATGTCGCAAATTCTGGCTCCTCTGCTATGGAAAACTATGCGAACGCGCCTATCCTTGTAGCACGAATTAGCCTGCGGAAGTTTTGGACAATTCGGCTTTATTGTGCACTATTCGGAGGGAGGCCCCCGGAAGGGGCCTGAATGCGGCTGCGGGCACCCGAAAGCGCCCGGCGCCCTAGTATTTGCGGGTCGGCAGGACCTTCCGGGCCACTTCAGCGGGGTAGACACCCTCAGAGGTGATGATGCGCACGGGCAGGTCCTTGCCAGACATGTAGTCTTTGACCGCCTTCATGAGCTGGGGGCCCAGGAGTGGGTTACACTCGATGGTGGCGTTGAGCTTCCCGGCAATCATGGCGGTGAATGCGTCGCGGATTCCGTCCACGGACACTATGATGACGTCCTTGCCGGGCCTGATTCCCCAGGCTTCCATGGCCTCGATGGCACCGATCGCCATGTCGTCGTTGTGCGCAAAAAGCGCGTCCATCCTCTGGCCCCTGGCGGCAAGGTCCTTCAGGATCTTCTCCATGACTTCTTTGCCGGTACCGCGGACAAAGTTGCCGCTCTCCGACACGATGATCGTGTAGTTGGGGTGGTCCTTGAGTATCTCCTTGAAACCCAATGTGCGGTCGATTTCGGGGGCCGAGCCGATCGTGCCCAGCAGCTCCACGATGTTCACGGGATTGTCTGTCTTCATGTAGTTGACCAGCCACCGCGCGGAGCGCCGCCCCTCCTCCAGGAAGTCCGATCCCATGAACGTGGTCCAGAGAGATTCGTCTTTCACATCCACGGTGCGATCGGACAGAAACACCGGTATCCCCGCGGCTTTTGCTTCGCGAAGAACGGGCTCCCATCCCGATTCCACGATCGGGGAGAAGGAAATGATGTCCACCTTGCGCGCGATGAAGGACCTTACCGCGGCAATCTGCTTTTTCGGCTGCCCTTCCGAGTCGATGAAGACGAGGTCGATTCCTGCCTGCCGCGCCGCGGTCTGGATGGACTCCGTGTTCGCGATGCGCCAGTTGCTCTCCGCGCCGGTCTGCGCGAATCCCAGCACAATGCGGTGGTCCGGGGAGAGGCGCGGATGCGCAGGCGCCGTGATGGCGCCGCTCGCGATGGTTTTCTCCGTGACGAGGGAGGTCCGAAGTATCATTTTTTTCGGGATGCCCTCCTCGTGGTGGAGGATATCCATTGCGTAGATGACGGCTTCCTTGCCGCCTGTCGGGCAGGTGAAGGTGGCGGACAGGGCTCCGCTTTTCACCATTTCGATGCCGCCGCTGGGCCCGGGCAGCCCGTCAATGCCGACCACGCGGATGCCCCTGATGCCGAGCTTGGCTGCCGCGCGGCGGGCGCCGTCCGCCATGGCGTCATTCTGGGCAAAGATGACATCAACGCGGCCGTGCTTCTTCAGCCAGACGGTCAGCTCGTCCTCCGCCTTGTCACGCAGCCAGTCCGCGACAATCGTGTCCACGATGGTGATGTTGCGACGGTGCGCGTTGACCTCGCGGAAGCCGATGCTTCTATCCAGGACGGGGGGGGACCCCGACCGGCCCATGATCTCCACGACCTTTCCGCCGTTCGGCCCCAGCAGCTCGGCAACGTACTGACCGGCCTGTTTGCCGATCAGGCGATTGTCCGGGCCGATGAAAAGCGTGTAGTCGAACCCCACCACGGAGCGGTCCAGGAGGATCACCGGAATGCGGTGGTAGGCCTGCGCAATGACGGGGGTCAGTGCCTCGGTATCGTTGGGAGAAATGATGAGGAGGTCGATGCCGGACGCCAGGAGCGTGTTGACGTCCTGGATCTGGCGGTTGCTCGAGTCCGCCGCGTCGGTGAAAACAACGCGGAGATTCCCATGCCGGGAGGCTTCCGCCATGATCTCGTCCCGCATGTTGATCCGCCACGGTTCGGTAAGGTTGGCCAGTGACACGCCGATCACGTAGTCGAAGGCCGGTGCTCCCCCGCCGTCCTGCCGGCAGGAGACAAGGGACAGCGCCGCCATCAGGAAGAGAAGGGTTCCCGGAACATGCCGCCTCATCGGATCATCCTTCCTCGCCGCCCTTGCGGTACTCCACCGGACTGCGGCCGAAGACCCGTTTGAAGGCGCGGCTGAAATAGTGCTGGCTCTGGTATCCGACCGCCTCGGCGACCTCGTACACCTTGACCGCGGGATCGTTCATGATCTGCACGGCCTTGGTGATGCGGACCCGGGTGAGGTAATCGACAAAGGAGAAACCGGTCTCGTGCTTCAGGAGGCGGCTGAGGTAGCCCGGGCTGATCTGCGCGGCGGCCGCCACTTCTTCCAGGGAGAGATTGGGCTCGCTGTAGTGGCAGTCAATGAAAGTCTGCGCAAGAACCACGAATGTACGGTGGCTGCTCTTGTTCTCGATCTCGGCGGAAAGCGCCTCGTATGTATCCGAAATCCCGGTTTCCGTGCAGGGTACTGCGGCGTGGGCTACGACGAGGGGACCGGAGAGGGTGATGCTTGCACGGGATTCCAGTGCCGCCATGGCCTCCCCCCATGCAGGGCCGCCCGACGAACAGGCAAGAGCGACGATATCGTCACGATCGTCCGTGAACACCCACAGCGGCGCAAAATCCTGCAGGAGGTCCTCCGTCACCGTGCGCACGGCGTAGAGGGCGAGGCGCCGGTCCTTTTCCCCCGCGGGGGCCGCGGCAAGAACACGCTCCACCACGTGGATCACGGCCATGGAAAGGTGATCCCCGGTTTCCACGCCCAGGAAGGCGCGCTGCTCCTCGATCTCCGACCGGGACAGCCGCCCGTGCAGCCAGTCACGGAGGAACCGCTCGCGCAGAAGGGGCATGTTGCGCTCCAGCTGCTCCCGCGCCCACGCCACGTACTTGCTCTGGCGCCGGGTCCCGGCCAGCTCCGCCTCCGCGCGGCTGAGCACCGATGCCAGCACGTCCTGGGGCACGGGCTTCAGCACGTACTCGAACACCTTGAGATGCAGGGCCCGCTGCGCATATTCGAACTCGTCGTGACCCGTCACGACGATGATGATGCAGTCCCGGGAGACCTCGTTGATCTTCTCGATGAGCTCCAGGCCGTTGAGGAACGGCATGCGGATATCGATCATGAGGATATCCGGCTTCTTTTCCTTCACGAGGGCGAGCGCGGTCTCCCCATCCTCGGCCTCCGCCACCACCTTCATGTCGGGCCGCAGGCGCTCCAGGGTGGAGCGCAATCCGCGGCGGATTTTCGGCTCGTCATCCGCGATCAGAACTTTCCACATACCCTACTCCTCCGCTGCCACCAGGGGATGGAGGATCTCCACAGTCGTGCCCCGGCCCGGGGCGCTTTCGAAACGAAGCCCGTACCGCGTGCCGAAGGACAGCTGGATCCTCTCGTTCACATTGGAGACACCGTACCCGCCGCGCTGGGAGCTCTCCCCGCGCGCGTTCATGAGCTGGGAGCGCAGATCGGTAAGCTTCTCCGGTGACATCCCCACCCCGTTGTCCACGACCCGGAACACGAGCATCCCGTCACGCTTCAGCACCTCGACGCTGATCGTGCCCGGTCCGCGCCTCTCCTTGATGCCGTGATAGATCGCGTTCTCCACCAGGGGCTGGAGGGTGAGCTTGACGACGAGCAGCGGGAGGAGCGCTTCCTCCGCGCAGAGGGAAAAATCGAACTTGTCCTCGTAGCGGGCCTTCTGAATGATCAGGTAGCTGCGGACGTGCTCCAGCTCGTCCCGGACGGGGATCATCTCCCTGCCCCGTGAAAGACCGATGCGGAAGAGTGTGGTGAGCGCGCCCACCACTTTCACGATATCCTCCGCACCGTGTTCCTGCGCCATCCACTGGATCGTATCGAGGGTGTTGTAGAGGAAATGAGGCTTGATCTGCTCATGCAGGGTGCGGAGCTCTGCTTCCCGCTTGCTCTGCTGCTCCTTGTACACCATGTCGATGAGCTTCTGGATCTCCTCCAGCATCGTGTTGAAGCTCTTGCCCAGGTAGCCGATCTCGTCTTCCTTGCGCGCCTCGAACCGGACGGCCAGGTTGCCCTCCTCCGCCTCTTTCATGAGGGAGCGCAGCTCGATGACCGGCCGGGCAATCGAACCGGTGAAGAAGAGCGAGGCCACGAGGGCCACCAGGACGGTCACGCCGGCAATGATGAGGGAGTAGTAGCGGATGGCGCTCACCTGCCCCATGATCTCGTTCAGCGGGAATACGCCGATGGTCTTCCACCCGGTGTACTGCGACGCCTGGGCGATGATCTGGTAGTCGGCGCCCTTGATCTCCCGCACCGTGCTCACGCCGGATCCGCGCAGCCAGTCCCCCCGCACCCGGTAGACCACGGGATTCACCGGCGCGTAGACCATGCCCCCCTCGGCGTCCTCGATGAAAAGGAAGCCGTTCTGGCCGACCTTCATGTCCTTGAAGATGTCCTGGACGACCTCCAGCTTCATGTCGATGAGCACCGCTCCCCGGACCCGCCCGTCATGGGGATCCACAACCGCTTTCACGATGGAGACTACGTCGTCCGCGCTGTACCCCGGCACCCCGCGGAGGTTTCGCCCGACGGGACGGGGAAGAAGCTGCACCGTGGTCGGGTTCCCGCTTGCCTTGTGATACCACCCTTCATCCAGGAGGGGATCGCGGGTGATGGGGGCGATCTCGTTGCTGAGATACATGTTGCGATCGTTGACCAGGAGCATTCCGGCGATCTCGGGATGCACCTCGGCGATATTGCGCATGAAGCTGAGCGCGCCGGCCGCGCGATCAGGAGAAAACGGCCCCCCGTCGGCGGCGGAGTCGTAAAAGGTCCGTACGTCGGGGTCTTCCTCCACGATGGAGATCAATCCCTCCATCTGGCTGACATAGAACTCGATATTCTTCTGCACCTGGCGGATGAGCTGCACCGTGTGGTTGGTGACTTCGGCTTCTATCGTGCGCGCGGAAATATAGGGTCCGAGGACTCCCAGTGTGAGAAGAGGAAGGAATATGACCGCAACGAAATAGAGGAGAAGCTTGACCCGTATGCTTCGGTACCGCAGGGATTCATGGTACGAGGCACGGGCGAATTTTGCAAGGGCGGGCGCGGCAGGGCCCCGCCATGCGAAATTCCGGACCGCATGTTCCCGCAATGTCGAAAATGCGGAATTGAGAAGCGGACACTTCTAAATTCCGCGAAATCATGAGGGTCAGCGGTGTCGCCCTGGAAATCCGTGACGACCGCGCGGCCCGGGGCCTTTCGCTACAACTTGGCCGGCTGGTCGAAGCTGATGGAGTTCGCCATGATGGTCCCGTTCGGCCCCGCGCTGCCCCGGATCTGGATCTTGAGCCCCACGGTCAGCGCGGCGAGCTTGACGACAACAAGCTTGTGGATCTGCGTGCCGTCCGGGACGGTGATCGTCGAGGTGCCTTCCGCGTACTTCATCGTGAGCACGCGTCCCTTCACGCCCGCCGCGTACTGCGTGACGACCGCATTGGTCATTGTGTCTCCCGTTGTCATGGGAAACTCCCCCTTGCGCATGACGGGGCTGCTCCACATCTCGGGGGCGAAAATGTTGATGTAGACGGCGACCAGCGAGCCGTCCGAACCGCGGCGGGAGGCGACCCCCATGGCATCGCCGGCCTTGATCTGGTCCAGCCCGACCACCTGCCGCATGAGGACGACAGTCTTGTCCTGCAGGGTGATGGTCTTTGTCATCGTGTCGGCCTGCGTGAGCGTGATCGTGCTGTCCTTGATGGCCGTGATCGTCCCCTCCGCCGGGATCATAGTCGTCATGGCCTGCGCGTATCCGACAAGGGCACCGCCTGTAAGCACCAGGGAAGCGACGAAAAGTCGCATGAGTGTTCTGTTCATAGAGAGAAGTTACGGCTTAAGCGCCTCTGCCGTCCACTCCTGCGATGTACTCAACGTATTTACAGCGCGGGCTGGTCCGAAGGAACGTCTTCCGCGGGCAGTCCGGGTGCGGGGGGAAGGGGGGCGGCCGGGTCCGCGGACCGCGCGGAAGCAGGAACCACGTTCGTGTGCTCGAAGCTCCGCTCGGGGAAGAGAATCGCGAGCGCATCCGGTATGGAATCCGCGAATGAAAAGCTCAGGTCCTGGAAGACCTCCGGCGGGATCTCCTCCAGGTCCTTCTCATTGCGGCGGGGAAGGAGCACGTGCGTCATCTTGTAGCGGTGCGCGGCGAGCACCTTCTCCTTGACGCCCCCTATGGGAAGGATGCGCCCGGTCAGGGTGATCTCCCCGGTCATTGCGAAGCCGGGCTTGACCGCAACGCCGGCAACGGCGGAGAGCAGCGCAGCCGTCAGCGTGATACCGGCAGAGGGGCCGTCCTTGGGAATCGCGCCCTCCGGCACGTGAATGTGGATGTCCCTGTCCTTCATGAAGTCCGGCGAGATGCCGAGGGCCGCATGGTGCGCGCGCAGGAACGTCAAGGCCGCCTGGGCGCTTTCCTTCATGACGTCTCCCAAGCTGCCGGTGAGCATCAGCTCGCCTTTGCCGGCCACGATGGCCACTTCCATGGCAAGAAGCTGACCGCCAAGCTCTGTCCACGCCAGCCCGTATGCGAGGCCCGGTTTCATGTCCAGGGAGAATGTGCTTTCCGCAAACTTTTCCCGTCCCAGGTATTTCTCCACGCTCCGGGCCGTGACCGCCACCTTGTAGGGAGCGGCAGGGGACAGAGCAGGATCGGCGGGCGCGGGCGCTTCTACGGGCGCCGCCTCGGCGACCGGCGCGGCGTCCGCGGCGGGAGCAGGCGCTTCTGCCGCAGCCTCAGGGAGCACAGGCACCGGCTCGCTGGCCGGGGCAGCCTCGATCGGCGGAAGCCGCCCGTCCTTCACCGCCTTACGGGCAATCTTTCGAAGTATGTTGGCAATCTCACGCTCGAGGTTGCGTACTCCGGCCTCCATGGTGTACCCGCGGATCAGTCGGAGGATGGCCGATTTCTGAAACGAGATGTCTGCCCATTCCAGGCCGTTCTCCTGGATCTGCTTCCGCACGAGGAACTTCTCCGCAATCTTCTCCTTCTCCAGCTCCGTGTAGCCGGAGATCTCGATCACTTCCATCCTGTCCCGCAGGGGATAGGGGATGTTGTGCGCGGAGTTGGCCGTGGTGATGAACATCACGTCGGAGAGGTCGTACGGCACCTCCAGGTAGTGATCCATGAACGTGTGGTTCTGCTCGGGATCCAGGACCTCGAGGAGCGCGGAGGCGGGATCTCCCCGCCAGTCTGAGCTCATCTTGTCTATCTCGTCCAGGAGGAAAACCGGGTTGCGTGAGCCTGCCTTGCGCATGGACTGGATGATCTTTCCCGGCAGCGCGCCCACATAGGTTTTCCTGTGGCCACGGATCTCCGCCTCGTCACGGACGCCGCCCAGGGATACACGCACGAAGCTCCTGCCCAGGGAGCGCGCCACGGACCTGCCCAGGGAGGTCTTTCCCGTTCCGGGAGGGCCTATGAAGCAGAGGATGGGTCCCTTGATCCTGCTCTTGAGCTGGCGCACGGCAATAAAGTCGAGGATCCGCTCCTTCACCTTTTTGAGATCGTAGTGGTCCTCGTCCAGAATCTGCCGGGCCCGTTCGATGTCCTTGTTGTCCGCGGTTGCCTCCCCCCAGGGGAGGTCCACGATCCATTCCAGGTACGTGCGCAGCAGCGCCGACTCCGGAGACATGGGCTGCATGCGCCCGAGCCTCTTGAGCTCCTTGGCGCATTTCTCCGCCACTTCGACCGGAAGCCCCTTGATCTTGACCTTTTCTTCAAGCTCCCGGGCACCGGTAGGATCGTCACCCTCCGTGCCGAGCTCCCGCTGGATCTCCTTGAGCTGCTCGTTGAGGAAGTAGTCCTTCTGGGTTTTTTCCAGCTTCCGACGGACCTTGCCGGTGATCTCCTTTTCCAGGCTGAGCACCTCGATCTCGGAGGCAACGATGGCCGCGCACCGCTCCAGCCTGTCCTTTGTGGCCTCCAGGGAAAGCAGCTCCAGCTTCAGCTCGATCTTCAGCGGAAGATTCCCGGCAATCAGGTCGACGAGAGCGTCCGGCGTATCCGCGGCAGCGATGGCCGTGGCCGCCTCCAGGGGGACCTTCTTTGAGATTTCGTTGTACTGGCTGAACTGGGACAGGGTGGTGCGCATGAGGGCCGCGATCTCCGGGGTAATCTCCCGAGACTCCTTCAGCGGCCGCACCGTTACCCGGAAACAGTCACGGGTCTCCGTGTACCGTCCAATGGCTGCCCGCTCCACCCCTTCCACGAGGAGCCTGATCTTGCCGTCAGGAAGCTTCATCATCTGGAGCACGCGGGCGACGGTTCCCACCGGGTGCACGTCCCGTTCCCCCGGCTCCTCCACCGCTGTCTTCTTCTGCGCCACCAGGAACAGGGGGCGTCCCAGGCGGGCCGCCTCTTCCACGCTGTGCACCGAACGGCGCCTGCCGACGAAGAAGGGCACGACCATGCGCGGAAACACGACGAGGTCCTTCAGGGGGACCATGAACATCTCGTTCTTCCGCAGCAGCAGTTTCATTGGTGGGGCAGACTACGCGGTCTTTTTCTGGCCGGAAAGGATGATCTCGGGTTTTTCGTTGGCCGTGACCACGCTTTCCGTGATGATGACCTTCTTGGCGCCCTTGATCGACGGGATGTCGTACATGATCTCCATCATGAGGGATTCGACGATGGCGCGAAGGCCGCGTGCGCCCGTTTTTCTTTCGATGGCCTTCTCCGCGATGGCGTCGATGGCCCGGTCCTCGAACTCGAGCTCCACGTCATCCAGCTTGAAGGATGCCTGGTACTGCTTCAGCACGGCGTTGTGGGGCTCCGTGATAATGCGCCGCAGCGCCTGGGCATCAAGCTCGTCAAGGGGGACCACGATGGGCAGGCGGCCCACGAACTCCGGAATCAGGCCGTACTTGATCAGGTCATCCGGCTGGAGCTGGGAGTACAGCGCCATCAGGTCCTTCTCCCGCGCCCCCTTGGGGTTGGCGCCGAAGCCGAGCGGGTGGGCAATGGTGCGCTGCTCCACGATCCCGTCCAGTCCCACAAAGGCGCCGCCGCAGATGAAGAGGATGTTGGTGGTGTCGATGCGCAGCATCTCCTGGTTGGGATGCTTGCGGCCGCCCTGGGGCGGGACGGAGGCCACCGTTCCTTCGACGATCTTCAGCAGGGCCTGCTGCACGCCCTCCCCGGATACGTCGCGCGTGATGGAGGGGTTGTCCCCGCTCTTGCGGGAGATCTTGTCTATCTCGTCGATGTACACGATTCCCCGTTCGGCGGCGGAGATATTGTTGCCGGCATTCTGGATGAGCTTGAGAAGGATGTTCTCCACGTCCTCACCGACATAGCCTGCCTCCGTGAGGGTTGTGGCGTCCGCAATGGCAAAGGGAACCTTCAGCCGCCGGGCCAGGGTGCGCGCCAGCAGTGTCTTGCCCGTGCCGGTGGGACCGATCAGCAGGACGTTGGACTTCTCAAGCTCCACCTCGTTCTGGACCTTGTGGCCCAGCGCGATCCGCTTGTAGTGGTTGTACACCGCCACGGACAGGACTTTCTTGGCCTGCTCCTGGGAGATCACATACTGATCCAGGTACTCCTTGATCTCCCGGGGCTTGGGAATGTCCTCAGTGAACTCGATGGAGAGGTTTTCCTCCTCCTCATCGAGGATCTTCTTGCAGACATTGACGCATTCATCACAGATGAAAACGCCGGGACCGGCGATGAGCCGGCGGGCGACATCCGCGCTTTTGCCGCAAAAAGAACAGACCTTGAAGCCTTCACTTTTTGGAGTTTTCGCCATTCTTGCTCCGGTTGAGGATCTTGTCGATAAGGCCGTATTCCAAAGCTTCTTCCGCGGACATGTAGTAGTCGCGCTCCAGGTCCTTCTCCACGGTTTCCGGGGTCTTGCCTGCGTGCTGGGCAAAGTAGGACACGATGAGCTTCTTGATCCGGACCAGCTCCCGCGCCTGGATGCTGATGTCCACGGCCTGACCCGACACGCCGCCCCACGGCTGGTGGACCAGGATTCGGGACGAGGGCAGCGCCACGCGCTTGCCGTGAGTTCCGCAGGCCAGGAGAAGGGCCCCCATGGAGGCCGCCTGGCCCAGGCATATCGTCTGCACGTCCGGCTTGATGTATTGGATCGTGTCGTAGATGGCCAGGCCTGCCGTGACCGTACCTCCGGGAGAGTTCACATAAAGATGGATGTCCTTCTCCGGGTCCTGGGACTCCAGGAAGAGAAGCTGCGCTACCACGAGGTCGGCGTTCACGTCGTAGATCTCGCCGTCCACGAAGACAATCCTGTCTTTGAGAAGCCGGGAGTAAATGTCATAGGACCGTTCCCCGCGGCCGGTCTGTTCTATGACAATGGGAACGAGGTTTGTGTCCATCTCATTCATCACGCGTCCGTCCTTGCCTCTGCCTTTCTCATCCTTAATGGTACCTAATTACCCTGGAGGATGTCCAATACTTTTCTCTTTTCTCCCGTTCGGAGAGTCGTTTTCGACAGGAGAAAGTCATAAAGCTTGTCCATCCGGAGATTGCTGCGCATGTAGTCGACCAGGTCGTTCTTTGCGAGGCTGTCCTTGAGCTCCGCCGGGGGGACCTTGCGCTCCTCCGCCATCCTGCCGATCTCCACGTCCAGGTCGGCGTCCTCGATGGCAATGCCTTCCTTCTTCGCGATCTCGGAGACCACGAGCTGAAGACGCGCCCTCTTTTCCGCTGCAGGGGTCCACTCCTTGCGAAGGTCCTCCACGGTCTTGCCCTGCTGTTCCAGCAGGGCCGCGAGCTGTTTCTGGTCGATGCGGAGCTGGTTGGCGTACTCCTGCCACATCGCCTCCAGGTGGTAGTCCACCATGGACGCGGGCAGCGGGATCGTGGAGGTCTCTACCACGGAATCCAGCACGCGGGTCACGACGCCGGACCGCAGGCGCGACTTCACCGCATCTTCGAGCTTCCTGCGGATGTCCGCCTTCAAATCGTCCAGGGTCTTGAATTTCTCACTAATGTCCTGGGCCAGCTCGTCATCGATCTCCGGGAGCTTCTTCTCCTTGACGCTGTTCAGCGTGACCTTGAGGATCACGGTCTTTCCCGCCAGGGCCTTTGTCTCGAAGTCCTCCGGGAAAGTCTTGGTGACCAGCTTCGTGTCGCCCTTCTTCATGCCGGTCACTTCGTCATCGATCTTGTAGACGTTGTAGCCGGTGCCCACCTCGAAGACGAACGCTTCGCGCTTCGTGCCCGGCTTGTCCGCGCCCGAGTCGTCCAGCTCGACGTAATCCAGGTTCACGATATTGCCCGTCTCCACCACCCCGGTTTCCTTGTCGGTGAAGAGCGCGTTCTGCTCCTGGATTCCCTTCATCTCCCGGCCGATGTCTTCATCCGTGATCTCCCACTCCGGCTGGTCGATCTCCAGCCCGAGGTAGGGGCCCAGCTCGATGGCCGGCCACGTATCGTAGATCACTTCGTAGGAAAACTCCTTGCCCAGCTCCAGCGCCTGTTCGGACTTGATCTCCGGCGTGGCATACGGGATGGGCTTTTTCTCGACGCTTTCGAATATCTCGGAAAGGCTCTTCTCCAGAAGCTCGGTGCGGGTCTGCTCGATCAGCGAAGGCCCCAGCTTGCGGATGATCACATCCTTCGGCACCTTTCCCTTTCGGAAGCCCTTGAGGTGGGCCTTCTCGCAATACTCCTTGACGAGGGAATCATATTCCTTCGTCACGTCATCCATCGGGATGCTGATTTTGAGCTTGACTCGTGAGTTGTCGAGAAGCTCCACTTCTTTGGTAGCGTTCACCTGTTACGACCTCTTTCCGCTTTTAGTGAGAGATTCTGGGGGGTACGGCGCCCTCCGGCGCCCCATGAATGCTGGGATCATGGAACGCCGAATGCCCGGTTTTCACGAGCGGGAAACGGGACTTGAACCCGCGACATCCACCTTGGCAAGGTGGAGCTCTACCAACTGAGCTATTCCCGCGTGTTGTCTACCACTGCGAGAGAAGGGATTTGAACCCTCAAGCCTTGTCGGCACCAGATCCTAAGTCTGGCGTGTCTGCCAAATTCCACCACTCTCGCCTGGATAGTATCCATGACAGCCGGCCTGCGTCAACTGCCCACCTGGCGTATGAGTACCAGCTCGGGCCGTTCGTGTCAATCTTCAAGAACTTGAGCCGCGCAGGACTCGAACCTGCGACCCGAAGATTAAGAGTCTTCTGCTCTACCAACTGAGCTAGCGGCCCGAAAAAACTCTGAACGCGTCCGGCAGGACTCGAACCTGCGACCTACGGGTTCGAAGCCCGGCGCTCTATCCAACTGAGCTACGAACGCCCAACTCCTGATCTGGACTCGCCCACGGCCCCGTGGCGCTATGGGCTCGCTGTCGGGCGTCCGTGCCCTCGCTCGCCCCCGCCATCCATGGCTAAGGGTGGGTGATGGGTCTCGAACCCACAACTTCCAGATCCACAGTCTGGTGCTCTGCCAATTGAACTACACCCACCGTGCGCCGAAGAATATGACTAAAGAAGCCTTTATTGTCAACACATGTACTCGGGACGGGGAACCGCGCTACAATCTGGCTATGAAAAGAATGCTCCTGGCCGGCTTCGCGGCCGCCGCTGTGTTCCTGGCGTTGGCCGGCTGCGCCGCTCCGCGCCCTGACCGCGCGCCGCGTGCAGCGGCGCCGCGGGTCCCGGCCGTGCTGGCTGCCCTCGACACCACTGCCCCTGACACAGGCGATCAATCCTTTTCAATAGCAGAGGTCGGTCCTTCCGGAGTCGTGCCTCATGAAAACCTGGAAGGCGGCATCTGGGTCCTGTTCAACAAGCCTGTCGTGGCCCTGAAGACACTTGCGAAGCCTGCCACCTCTTCTCCCCTGCTCGCGGTTTCTCCCCGGGTGGAGGGCATCTACCGCTGGTACGGATCGAGGCTGCTTTCCTTCGAGCCCAAGGGGCAGCTCGTGCCGGCAACGGAGTACACTTTTACGGTGAGCAAGTCTCTCCAGTCCCTGGAGGGGGATGCGCTTACCGGCGAGACGAAGTTCAGCTTCCGCACGGAGCCGCTCGAGCTCGTTTCTGTCACTCCCTCCGGTTCCGACGTGGTGCCGGAGGCCAGCGGCGAAGTGATCGTGACCTTCAATTTTCCCGTGGACCTGAAGACCATCCTTCCCTTCATCCGCCTGCAGGCAGGCGGTGCGGACGCAGCCTTCAAGGCAGCGCGGCCGGTGATCACGGACAGGCGCCAGCTTGGTCCCTACGAAAACACGGACAGGATCGTTTCCCTGAAGCCGGCAAGGGACTTTCCCCGCAATACCGACGTGAAAGTGCGCATCCTCCCCGGCGCAAAGCCCCGGCCAGAGAACTACGCCACCGATACGGAGCTTGCTGCGGGGTTCCACACGCTGCTGCCGCTCGCCGTGGAAGACAGCAACGTGAACGCGGGGAGAACGGGCGCGACCGCGGAGATCAGGTTCAATCACAAGCTGAAGCCGGAGAGTGTCGCTTCGAGCTTGCGCCTGGAAGCGCCAGGCTACTCGGTCGAGCAGAACCTCGAGGTTTCCGGCAGCTGGGTGATCCTCCACAAGGTGCCGGCTGATTTCGATTCTTCTTTCTCGGTCGACGTGCTGGGCGGCGTGACCGACATATACGGGCAGACGCTGGGAACCGATCAGACGGTGAGCTTCGACGTGGGCCCGGCAGCCAGCTACGTGGATTTCCGCGGCACCGGACAGAGGGTTCTGGAATCCCAGTTCCCCCCGAAAGTTGCGGTGGAAATGCAGAACGTCGATTCGGGGAACTATGCCATCGGGCGGATCGCGAATCCGTTCGGAAAGACGCCGACCCCTCCGCGCATGACGATCGACACGTCGAAGATTCCCCGCAACACGAGGCACTTCGAGCTTTTCGATCTTTCCCGCTATCTCAACGACGCGGGAAAGGGCGCCGCGTACCTTGCCTGGAGCTTCAAGGGCATGTTTTACGGCAACGACACTCCGGATGAGATCAAGGATGACCTCGTGGTGCAGGTCACCGACATCGGCGCCTCGATCACCGTGGGATACAACTCCATCCTCGTGCTTGCACGGTCCCTCAGCACGGGAGCCCCGATTGCGGGCGCCGCGGTCACGCTTCGAAAAGACACGAAGACTCTCGGTACGGCGCGCACGGACGAGACGGGGCTCGCCGCTGTCCCGCTCGGCGCGGGTATCCTGACCGGTGCATTTGCCGGTAACGAAGGAAAAGCAGAGCTGGAAATCGCAAAGGGCAAGGACAGGCTGGTGCTTCACCCGGCCCAGATGCAGAGCCTGACCTGGAACGCGAACGAGCCCTACTCTGCAGAGACTGCCAAGCCCCTCACCTACATCTGGTCGGACCGGGGCATCTATCGACCGGGAGAAACGATGTCCTTTGCCGGAGTGGACCGGGACCTGGTGCTGGGACGCCTTGCACCGGTGCCGGGGAAGTTCCGGATCGACCTGGTGAACGGGTCCGAGGATGCGGAGCCGGCTGCCTCGACTACCGGGACCGCCACGCCTTCCGGGAGCTTTTCCGGCCAGATCGTCCTCGACAAGGATGTCGAGCCGGGCGACTGGTTCCTTGTTTTCCATCGCATGGCCGGCACCGTGGACACCCGCACGGGCAGCGCGTACGTGCAGGTGGCCAATTTCCGCCGCGTGACATTCTCCGTGGACCTCAGCCTGCCCGACGAGCGCAAGTTCATGGGGGACACCCTGGAGGCCCGGTTCTCCGGGGCCTACCTTGCCGGCGGTGCCGTGACAAAGGGCAAATCGAGCTGGTTCTGGACCAGGCGGGAAACCTGGTATCAACCCGTGGGTGATGCATTTGCCGACTACACTTTTGGAGAAGTGCAGAAAGGCTGGGCAGAGGACCTGGGCTCGGACTCAGGCCCCTTGCAGGGCAATGGAACCGCTGTCGCCTCCCAGAAGCTGGGAGACGCCGAGCCCGGGAGAGTCTATTCCTACGAGGTAGCCGCGACGGTGGAGGACATCGATCGGCAGGCAATTTCGAAAACCGATTCGCGCCTGGTCTTCTCCTCAGAGCAGCTCCTGGGAGCAAAGATCACATCGGACCCCGGCTCCGAGGATTCCCTCTATTTCGTGAAGAAAGGCCAGCCGTTCACCTTGAAAGTCGTCTCCGTGGACCCGGACGGAAAGCCCTACCCGGCGGGCGCGGTCAAAGGCCGTCTCATCCGTGAGGACTGGAAGCTGGTGCGCCAGCTTACCGTGGGCGGCATGGTGGACACGCACTACGAGAAACAGGATGTGGTGGAGAAAGAGTTCTCCGTCTCCCCCAAACAGCCGTGGGGCGCCGCGCAGCTTGCCACGCAGAAAGCGGGCTCGTACGCAGTGGAAATTTCCGGCACGGATAGGAAAAAACGGGTCAGCCTGACGAGGATTTCCTTCTATTCTACAGGTGCGGACGAGGTAGTCTGGGAGAGATCGGACGAACGGAAACTGGAGATCGTGCCGGACAAGAAGGTGTACGCCCCGGGAGACCATGCAAAGCTCCTGATCAAGAGCCCCCTGGCGCGCGGCACCTACCTTGTCAGCGTAGAGAGGGACGGCGTGCTGGAAAAGAAGACACTGGACCTGGCCGGCAGCGCGCCCACCGTGGACATCGACATAACTGAAAATCACGTGCCGATCGTGTACGTGTTCATCTCCACCTCCGCGGGCAGGACCCTGCCCCCTGCGGAAAGCCCGGACGCGCCGGACTTCGGGAAGCCCCGCGGATACTCGGGACTGCTGGAGCTCCCGGTGGCGGCAGCGTCGCGCACAATCAAGCTCGAGCTCACCAATTCGAAGGAGAGCTACCTGCCGGGCTCCGATGCCTCGGTGACCATGAAGGCCACGTGGAACGGCCAGCCGCTGCCGGGGGCGGAGATCACCCTGGTGGCCGCGGACCGCGGAGTGCTGGACCTCATCGACTATCGCATTCCCAACCCTGTCGACTTCTTTTACAGTCGGGGAAACTACCCGGACAAGGTGGCCCACTACGAGTCGCGCGACCTTCTCCTCGACCCGGTGACCTGGAAGGCACGGGACCTCCCCGGAGGGGATGAAAAAGGAGAAGCGGCGCCCGGACCCGGCGCCCCGCTGCGGAAGGACTTCAACCCCACTGCCATATTCCGCACAGGCCTCGTCACGGGAAAAGACGGCACCGTCACGGTGCGCTTCAAGCTCCCCGACCTGCTCACGCGCTTCAGATCCACCGCAGTCGCGGTGAAGGAAGACAAGTTCGGCATCGGGGAGGGAGAGATCCTCGTTCAAAACCCGATCAACGTGCGCACGGCCCTGCCGCGGCGAATGAGGGTGGGTGATGCGGCAACAGCGGGGGTCGTGCTCACGAATCTCGACGCCAGGCAGCACGCGGTCGGAATCGGTCTTGCCGCAAAAGGCGTCTCTGTGCAGGGAGTCACGCGGAAGTCGGTGACGCTGAAGCCGGGGGAGACCGCCGAAGTGGCATTCGACCTTTCCGCACCGGCGGCCGGAAGCGCCCAGCTCACATTCAGCGTGGACTCGGACATCCTGAAGGAAAGGCTCCAGGACGCTCTGCCTGTCGGGGCGGAGCACCTGACCGAATCCTTCACCGTGGTGGGAAAGACTACCGACGCGGCAAAGGAAGGTCTTGCTGTTCCCTCTGCGTTCCTCGGCACCGCGGAGGAAGGGCTTTACCTGACCATCGATTCCACGATCGCTTCTTCACTTGCCGGCGCGATCAAGTTCCTGGACATCTACCCCTATGACTGCCTGGAGCAGGTCACCAGCAAGCTCTTCTCTCGCGTGCTTTTCCCTGCCCTTGCCTCGGAAAAAGCGGATCTTTCCCTCGTGGTGAGGTTTGCCAATTCCGACGGCGGGTTCTCCTACTGGGACGATCCTGCCCCGCGCAGGTCCAACTACTATGTGTCGCTTCGCGTGGCGCACCTGCTGTCCGCGGCTAAAGCAAAAGGGATGAAGGTTCCCGAGGCAATCGATCTGAATGCACTGCTTGACTACATCGACAAAGGCTGGGAGAGCCATGATACGTACCTGCAGGCATACGCGGTCTACGTGCTTTCCTCCTATGGGAAGAATGTGAAAGCGCGGGCGGACACCCTGGCGCAGATGGGTGACGAGATCGGGGTGTTCGGCTACGGGTTCCTCGGGTTGTCCTACTCTGCGACGGGGGACACGGCCAGCGCGCAGAGCGTGCTGACACGCCTGAAGAGCTTCCTGCGCGTGGGCACACGGACCGTGACGCTCGTCGGGACGGTGAACGACTGGTTGTGGTACGGCGGGGACATGCAGGCCAAGGCACTGCTCCTCATGCTGTATGCGCGCCTCCAGCCGGACTCCCCGCTCGTGCGGGGGCTTGCCAACGACCTGCTTGCATCCAACAAGACAGGCTACTGGGAAAACACGAGCAACGCGGGATGGGCCATCCAGGCCTTTTCAGAGATCGTCACCCGGGGCGGCGAGGCAAACGCGAACTTCACGGCACGCGTCACGCTGGGCAGCTCCGAGATCGCCAGCCGGGGATTCAAAGGATTCTCAAAAGCCCCGTTTGCCCGGCAGGTGCCTGCCCAGGACCTGATGTCCATTGCGGGGAAGGAACCGGGGCAGGCCGTGCCCGGCGGAAAGCTTCTTCCCCTTACATTCACCCTGAAGGGAAGCGGCACGCTGTACTACACGGCGGAGCTGCGGTACTCGATCCCGGTGGCAGGAGTGGAGGCCCGCGACGAGGGCATCGGGATCGCAACGGAGATCCTGGATGAGAAGGGCGCTTCCATTTCGGGCACCGACCTCGGGCTCGGACAGGTGTACACAATGAAAGTCGTGTTCTACTCTTCGCAGGACAGGACATTTCTTGCGCTGCGTGCCCCCATACCTTCGGGGGCCGAACCGATCGACGGCTCCCTCGTGACGTCACAAATCGTCAAGGCGGCGGCCGCGCAGGGGCAGGCAGATTCGGGAGAAGGGGATACCAGCTACGAAGGGGACTACGGCTACGCGGGCTACACGACACGGATGTACGACAACGAGGTGCGGTTCTTCTTCGACCAGGTGTCACGGGGCAGGCACGAGGTGGATTTCCTTTTCCGCACGACCACGCCGGGCGTCTACCCCACTCCGCCCGTCCAGGCGGAGCTGATGTACCAGCCGGAAGTGTTCGGACGGACCGCGGGCGCGGTGTACCGGATCCAGAAGTAAGGACGGGAGCGGCATGGCGACTTTTTCCCTGGAAGAGATACTGGCCTATCACTCCACCGGCAGACCCGGCAAGATCGAAGTGGTGCCGACCAAGAAAGTGGACACGCCGCACGACCTCTCACTCGCCTATACCCCGGGTGTGGCGCGGGTGGTGGAGGAGATTGACCGCGCGCCCGAGAAGGCATTCGAATACACGGCGCGCGGCAACCTGGTGGCCGTGGTGACCAATGGAACCGCAATTCTCGGACTGGGAAACAGGGGACCGCTTGCCGCAAAGCCCGTGATGGAGGGCAAGGCCGTCCTCTTCAAAAGGTTCGCCGACATCGACGTGTTCGACATCGAGCTCGACGCAAAGACCCCGGATGAAATGGTCGCCGCCGTGACGGCGCTGGCCCCCACGTTCGGGGGCATCAACCTGGAGGATATCAAGGCGCCGGAGTGCTTCGAAGTGGAGAAGCGGCTGATACAGCTCCTGGACATTCCGGTGTTCCACGACGACCAGCATGGCACTGCCATCATTACCGGTGCCGCCCTCCTCAATGCGCTGGAGGTCGCGGGCAAGAAGATCGGGGACGTCAAGGTGGTGGTCCTCGGGGCTGGGGCGGCCGCGCTGGCATGCGCGGAGTTCTACGTGACGCTGGGCGCCCCGCGGGAGCACATCCGACTGGTGGACACCAAGGGGGTCGTATTCAAGGGGCGGCACGTGAACATGAACCAGTACAAGGAACGGTTCACCGTGGAAACCGACGAACGGACGCTCTCTGACGCGGTACGCGGGGCCGACGTCTTTCTGGGCCTCTCCGGTAAAGACCTGCTCACCCCTTCAATGCTCACTTCCATGGCGGAGAGACCGATCGTGTTCGCCTGCGCCAATCCCGATCCTGAGATCAGCTACGAGCTGGCAAGGAGCACACGCAGCGATGCCATCGTGGGCACAGGACGCAGCGACTACCCCAACCAGATCAACAACGTCCTGGGGTTTCCCTTCATATTCCGCGGGGCGTTGGACGTCCGCGCGCGCGCCATCAATGACGCCATGAAAGTGGCTGCCGCACGCGCTATTGCCGAGCTGGCGCACGAAGGGGTCCCTGAGTGCATGACTGAAGCATTCTCGGACAAGGGGCTCGGCTTCGGTCAGGCCTACCTCATCCCCAAGCCGCTGGACCCGAGGATACTGTTCTGGGTGGCTCCTGCGGTGGCAAAGGCGGCCATGGAAACAGGCATGGCACGGAAGACCGTGGACATCAGGGAGTACATCGCGGAGCTTTCGATGCGGCGGAGCCATTGCGCCCGCCGCTGCAGGTTCAAGGACTCTTGCTTTCCGGGATGACCACGTCCAGGATCCTCGACCCGATCTGTTCCCCGCCCACATGAAATGAAACGACATAGGTCCCTGTCTCCGGGAAGACCACGTTGGGCACGGGGATCACGAGCTCCACGACACGCCGCGGGTCGTCCACCGAGAGAGTGCCACCGGCGGAAAAGACCACCTGCTGGCTCTTGTCCAGCACGAGGTTGAGGGAGAAGGGGTGCTCTCCGGCCAGGTTGGTGACCGCGGCATAGATGAACCACGGCGGCAATCCGGCCGGCACCTGGCGGACAGTGAACTGGGTGAAGGTTCCGATAATCGCCTTTTTCTGGTTGTCCTCGGTAATCACCCTGTCAGCAAGAAGCAGTGCGACAAAGACGGGTTCGGGCATGGTGACTCACTGTATCAGAGGCGGCGGCCTCGTGCCAGCGGCAAGCTGCGCCGCACCGTGCGGTGCCCCTGTATGGCCGCCGCGCGGTCTGCCCGGCCTTGCCGCCCCTGAGCCGCCGCCCCTATACTTGCCGAATGCCAGCAAAACGTTCGGGCGTGTGTGCCCTCCTCCTTCCCGCAATCCTCCTTGTGCCGTCGGCCGGCGTGCTCCTGTTCATGATCGTCTCCTCGTGGACGGAGGCAGACTCGCGCGCCGCGCTGTCAGCCCGCGCGAAAGACTCCCTCGAACGGCAGAAGGCAGCCACCGAATACCTGAGCCAGTCGCCCCTGACGTGGCTATGGGTCAAATTCCAGGGCCAGCGGCTGACCGCTTCCAACCGGGCGCACGAGGATATCTCGCTGAAAGAGATCGAGAACTACGGCAGGCTCCTCCCTTTTGCGCAGATCTTCCTGGCAAGTGAGAACACGCGCACGCTGTACAAGGGCGGAGCTGCGGTGAAGCGGCTCATGGAGAGCGATCCCGCGGATTCCTGGTACTTCTCCTGCCTGAAGGACGACAAGGTGCTCGTGACCAGCGAGGCGCGGGAGATCCGCACAAGCGCGCGCGTCATGGACGACGGCCGCGTATGGGGGGCCGTGTGCCTGCTGGGGGCCGCGGACGCTCCTGCGTTCATCTCCACTCTCTCAGTTGACCGCGTACTCTGGCTGGCAGGCGTGCCGGCCGGGACGCTCCTGCTGCTGGTCCTGGCTCTCCTGCTGACCTCGGGACGACGCATGGGCGCCACCGAGGCGCATCTGGCGGCGCGCGACCAGGAGCTTCACGCCGCGGCGGAGGAGCTCGCCCTGATCGGCGCCTCCGCGCGCAGGGCTGAGACAGCGGCCGCGCAGCTCCAGGGGCTGGCCGAACGCCTTGGCGCGGAGGCAGCCGCTGCGGCGGCAACGGGCGCGGAAGCCGACGCGCTCTTCTCGCGCGCGGAGGCGCGGGAAACAGAGCTGCGCGCCGGTATCGCCGGCCGGCTGCCGCTGCTCGGCAGGCTCGTTGCCGCGGTGAGGGAAGCGGTGGACCGGGCCCGCGTGACGGAAGCTGCTGCGCGGGTCGTCGGGACAAGCGCGGCGCGCGCGGAGGAGGAGCTGAGCCGGGTCATCACATTCAGCGCAGCCTCGTCCCACGCCGTACACAAGGCGTCCAGGGCGGGCGGCGCAATCGCGGAAGCGCTGGACCGGATGCGGCTTCTGACGCTGAACGCCGCGCTGGAGGCGGCCCGCGCGGCCGGTCCCGCGCAGGGGTTCGGGCGCGTTGCAGACGAGGTGAAAGGCATGGCTGAGGAGACCGCGGCCCGCGCACGGGCGCTCTCCGCGACACTCGCGGACGCGTCAGGCAGCGTCGAAGGCGCCTCACGCGCGGCGCAGGAGGCGGGCCGCGCGGTGCACGAGGCAGCAGCGGACGCCGCGCGGGCCGCCGGGGGCGGATGGGAGGAAGTGATGCAGCTTCTCTCTCACACGGAGAACGCGAACGTGAGCGCCGCGCGGTTGAAGGACGACGCCTCATCAACGGATCGGGGACGATCCGCCCTGGAAGGGTTCGCGCGCATCGTGGCGCGGATCGGCTCTCTTGCGGCAGAGGTTGCGCACGCCGCAGGGCGCGCGGGTGCGGATGCCGCCGCAATCACGCGGAGTGTTTCAAAAAGGAAAAATTCTTGACGCCTTGCCGGGGGGATGGTAGAGTCTACCCCATGGGGAGCATACTGATTCGGCAGGTTCCGGATCCCATCCACAAGGGTTTCAAAAAGCTTTGCCAGACGAAGCAGACGAGCATGGAAAAGGAAATCGTCAGACTCATATCCCGTGAAGTAGAGAAAGCCTCCCGAAAGAGCTAGACCGGGCTCATCACGACGCAGGAACGAGTGCTTCCACTTCCTTTTGCATTTTGCCGTGGCTGATCGCCGCTTTGCAGGTTTTGCAGACCTTGATGGTCTTATCCTTGACTTGCGCCTCGAACACGACCTTTACCGCCGCTCTCTTGCACACGGGGCAGACGCTCCGACCCTGGCGCACCTGCTCCTTCAACCCTTTTCCTCGATGGGTCTTGCCCATTATTCCTCCAAGATCGCACGTACTACTGTGGCGGAAACTATAGCGGCGGCGGGCCGTGAGAGTCAAGCGCGCCCGGCCCGGACCGGTTACTCGCCCGCCCGGGCCCTGAGGTAGTCTTCCCGGGTCACGATACCCACTATCCGGTCATCTTCCACAACCGGCAGGTCGAATATCGTATGGGAGAAGAAAAGGCCTTCGATTTCCCGGAGGGACATCAGCGGTGCGCCCGCAACGACCTTGCGGACCATGTGCGAGCGCACCAGTGCGCTCATCGGGCTCCCGCGCCCGCCCTTCGCGATGTCGCGCAGGCTGAGATATCCGCAGAGCTTGCCGCCGGCATTGACCACCGGCGCCCCGCTTCGATCCGACTTTTCCAGGAAAAGAGATGCCTCCTTCAGCGTCCAGCTGTCCAGGATTGTCACGACGTTCGTGCTCATGATGGCTGCGGCGTTCGTCGCGTCTGAGAGCATTGTCTTCAGGCACGCCTGCAGGGCGTGAAAGCTCTTCCTTCCGGACGCGCCCTTCAGCAGGGCTGAAGAGGCCTGGGGGTGACCTCCACCGCGAAACACGCTGAGCACGCGCGCCACATCCAGGCTGCGCTGCTGGCTCCGTGCAATGATCAGCGTTTCGTTCTCCCGGCTGAAGTAAAAGACGCAGAAAATCGCGTCCGGGCTCTCCACCTCGAACACTTTCTCCACCACGGCGGCCAGCCCGCCGACCTGCCTTTCCATTTCCATGTACGTGGTCACCACGAGGTGCCCATGCACGCTCTGATAGGTCAGGTTGTTGAGAAGCTCGTGGAAAAGCGTGATCTGCGATACTCCCTGGAGGGTCTGGAGAAAGCTCTTCACCAGGGTGATCGAAGCGCCCTGCCCCTTGAGCCAGCCCGCCACCTCGAAGTCCGCCAGGCTCACGTTCTCATGCGTGAAGTTCCCCGTGTCCGCATAGATGCCGGCCAGGGCGATAGTGGCGTTTTCCGGGCAGAGGCGGATCCCGCGCTTCATCCCTTCCATCCCGAGGAGCGTGGTATTGGCCCCGACAGGCGCCTCATGGATGACCGCGCCGGGTATGTCCGAGGAGTCGGCCGGGTGGTGGTCCCACACCTCGATCGGCGGAAACTCTTCCGTCGCAGAGAGGAACTCCTTCACCCTGCCCAACGAGCGGGTATCCACCACGATGATGCCGTCCACGTGCTCTCCCGCCACTTCATCCAGCGAGCCCAGGTCCAGGTGATCCGCGTAGAGATTGTACAGGTTGCGCGCCACCGGGTGGATCAGGCGGCTGCGCAGGGCACGTGCGTCGGGGAAAAGTGCCCGGGCAATGGCGATGGAGCCGAGGCAGTCCAGGTCCATGTTGGTATGCCCCACGATGATCCGCATTGCCTCAGGAGGCCCTCATTCTCTTTGCCCGGGTGAGGAGACCTCCGGAAGGGGGCTCGATCTCATCACTCGCTGCCCTCATGGCTTCGATGCGAAACTTTTCATTCACGCGGGCCAGCCTGCATCCGAGCTGCTCGTCGAAGAACCTGACGAGCTTCCGGTGCGGCCTTGCGTCCGGCCTGATCCGTTTCAGGTGGAACGCCGCCTCCGCCTCCGAGCCGGTGAGAAGGTACAGAAGACCCAGCGCAATCGCGGGGGACCTCGAGACGCCCTGCCGGCAGTGAAGCGTGTACCCGGTGGCTTCCGCGGCGGTCAGGCGGAAGAACTCGATGACGCCCGTGACGTCTCTGGGCTCGGGAATCCTCGTGATTGCCTGCGCCCCGAGCTGCTCGATTTCCTCCGCATCATAAAACCTGAGCTCCAGAATGGCACTGAAGTTGTCCTTGATGATTGCCGGAATGGTTTCATCCGGGTCCCTGATAGAGATGCAATGGCTGTGGTGCGCGCCTCCGCGCGCCAGGTGCTCCATCAGCTCCTGCTCACCGAACACCTGTATGGAAACGGCATCCACAGCTCAAGTGTAGCCCGGAATCGTGCGTCATTCACGGTCTCACGATGAGCCTGGCCAGCGTGAGCGCCGCTGCTGCCAACAGGGCAGCGGCCGCGAAAAAGGGCCATGCGCGGCGCATCTCGGCTCGCGCGTCCGCGGCAAAGCCCGCAGGGGTTGCCCCGGCAAAACGCAGGCCGAGGGCAGCGCTCGCGGCGGGGAAGAACAGCCAGCAGGCGATGATGTACGCGGAATCCATGCCCCGGGCAAGCCCTGCGCCGTGCAGGAGCGAGGCCGTGACCGCTGCGCCCGCCAGCCATCCCTTGACCCAGAATGCCCGGAATGGAATCAGCGGGAGAGCCGCCGGCACGAAGAGAGAGCCGGCACAGATGCTGCCCAGCCCAAGGGCAAAGAGCGGCCACACGCCGACCCAGGCCCTGTCCAGGGAGACCCCGTCAGGGCCCAGCCCCGCGGCTATCAGCGCGCCGAACGCAAACACTGGGAAAAGCAGAAGGGACCGCGCCATCTCCGTGAGGCTGATCGACAGCCTGTCCGGCAGGGAAAAGCGGACCGCGCGCATCTCAGGGGTGGCGCGGGAGCCCCGCGCAATGTAGGAGGAAAGGTCCGCAGATCGCACGGGGCCGGAGAGGACGTTGAATCCCGTGCGCCTGCGTGCCTCCTCCGCATTCACCGCCTGCGCCCCGAGCTGCGGCAGGATCAGCGCGCGGTGGCGCACGACCTCCTGGAGACGTGTCTTCTGCACCCTGGTGATCAGCTCATCCGTGCCGAAACTGCCGGTCTTTGCGCCGCACGCCACGTTCATGCCGTCCGTGTCCAGGACAAGGAGCCAGCAGTCGAGACCGCCCAGGTCGTGCCGCACGGTATCGAAGCTGAGCGTATAGTTTGCCGTGGCAACGACGGGAGAATCCGGGCCGGGTCTTCCGATGCAGTACAGCCCCGGCTCCACCCGGTGCGGGGACCGGTGCATTCCCAGCCGGCATCGAAAAGCTTCCCAACGGTCCGCGGATGTCCAATCAGAGGTTACCCGCGTGTACCGGGGGCTTTCGCTCATGGCTGCCACGACAACGAGTATTCCGCCGCGTTCGACGCTGGTCAATGGTGCGGGTATACCACACTTGACTTTCGCGGCGTTCAGCGGTCCCTTCTTTGCCATGAAGCGGTCACACAGTCCCCTCATCCTGCTCACGCAGACCCTCACCGAAGACCAGATGGCACGGCTCACGACGGCGGTTCCCGCAGCGCGGATCGTCAGGGAGTCCCAGCTCGCCGAAGACCCCGATCTCCTTGCCCGGATCGAGATATGCTATCCGCGCCTTCCGCGCGAGCTATGGTCCGGCGCCGCGAGCCTTCAGTGGCTGCAGGCGAGCTTTGCCGGTGTCGATTCTCTCCTGAAGATGCCGGAGACCAGGGCCCATCCCGCAGTGATCACGAACGTGCACATTCACGCGAACTGCGTGGCGGAGCACCTCTGGGGCATGACACTCATGCTGACGCGCAATCTCAAGCGCGCAGTGCTCGCCCAGGAGCAAGGCGTGTGGAACGAGGCTCCGCTCGCAGAAAGCCTTTCCTCACTGGCGGGCCGGACTTTGTGCATCGCGGGCCTGGGCGTCATCGGTGAACAGTGCGCGGCAATCGGCCGCACCCTGGGCATGCGCGTGATCGGCATCAGGCGGCACCGTCGGGCCAGCCCCGTGGCGGATGAGATCGTGGGGCCCGAGAATCGGCGCGATGCGTTCGCCCGATCCCGGGTCATCATGCTCCTTCTGCCGGACACCCGTGAGACGCGCCAGTTCGTGGGGAAGGACGAGCTGAACGCCATGCAGGGCGCATTCCTTCTGAACGCGGGCAGGGGCTCCTCCGTGGACACGGCGGCGCTGGTGGACGCGCTGCGAACGGGAAATGTGCGCGGGGTCGGTCTCGACGTGACGGACCCCGAGCCGCTTCCGAGAGGCCATCCTCTCTGGGCCATGGAGAATGTCGTTATTACCCCTCACTACGGGGGGGTGCACCCCGGCTATGAGGAGGAAGCCTTCGTGGTCTTCCTGGCCAACCTGGGCAGGTGGGTGCGGGGAGAGCCGCTTGAAAACGTTGTGGACAAGGATGCAGGCTACTAGGGCCTCCCGACAGGGGGCGCCGAAACCATGACGCCGAAAGTGCTGATCGGGACGAGCGGCTATTCGTACGAGGACTGGGTGGGCCCGGTGTACCCGCCGGGCACCTCGAAGCAGGATTTCCTGTCACTCTACTCACGCGAGTTTCCCACGGTCGAGCTGAACTTCTCCTACTACCAGCAGCCCAGCGCGCGCACCCTTGAAAGGATGGTCGCATCCACACCGGAAGGATTTCTCTTTGCACTGAAGGCGCACCGCAGCATGACGCACGAGATCGGAGAGAACTGGGAGAAGGACATCGCCGCTTTCCGCGAGGGGGTGCAGCCGCTGGTGGACTCGAAACGCCTTGCCGCCGTCCTCCTCCAGTTTCCCTACAGCTTTTCTTATTCGCAGGAATCGCGCACCCGGCTGGCGGTCCTTTGTGAAAAGCTTGCGGGTCTGCCCCTTGCCGTGGAGTTCCGCAAGAGCGACTGGCTGAAGGAACAGGTCTTCGAAGGTCTCCGCGAGAGGGGCGTCAGCCTTGTGAGCGTGGACGAGCCGGACCTTCCCCGACTCCTCCGACCGACGCGCGAGGTCACCGGACGCTTCGGCTACATCCGGTTTCACGGACGGAATGCGGCCAACTGGTGGACGGGGAACAACGCCTCCCGCTACGACTACCTGTACAACCAGGGGGAGCTCGGCGAGTGGGTGGACAGGATAAAGGAAATCCTCTCCCGCGTGCCGGTGCTCCTGCTGTTCTTCAACAACCACTGGAGAGGAAACGCGGCAAAAAACGCGCGGGAGATGAGGCAGCTCCTGGACGAATGCGGGCTCATGTAAACCACTTGCTGGTGACCGCCGGCGGGGTGTAGTCCGTGATGTAGGCCATGGCCTCCGCCGGCGCGGCCACAAATGGGCAGGTGGCGCGGAAGACCGGTTTTGCAAATCTGTGGCTGTAGAACTTCTCGAAAAAGGCCGCAAGGAGATCGAAAAAGCCCGCGGTGTTGACCACCGCGAGCGGCGCCTTGATGAACCCGAACTGCTTCTGCGTGATGACCTCGGAGATCTCTTCCAGGGTCCCGAATCCTCCGGGAAGGGCGATGAACGCATCCGACATTTCCATCATCAGCGCCTTGCGCTCCCGCATGTCCTTCGTGAAGGTGAGCTCGTCGCAATCAAGGTACGGCACGCCCGGCTTGTTCATGAATGTCGGGATGACGCCGATCACGCGGCCCCCGGCTCCGTGGACCGCCCGTGCCGTTGCACCCATCAGACCCACGCTGCCCCCGCCGAACACCAGGACATGCCCGCCGCCGCCGATCAGTGCGCCCATCTCCGCGGCCGCGGCGAGGTAGGACCCGTCCACGGCGTCACTGGAAGAGCAGAATACGCAGATTTTCACGACCCCCCCTGTTTTCCTCGACGGTTGCGCCGCCGACGCGACAGTGGCCCACTATACCCGGCGCCGCCGGGGCGCACAAGAGAGAAAAGAAACGGGCTTGACACACAAGAAGACCGACTGTATATATATACAGTCATGTTGGATAAATATACTATCAAGACCGCTCGCACCCCCGGTGGCACCGCCCAGAGCGGTGCCGCGCGGGGAAGGCCGCGCGCACCCCGCGGCGGAACGCGGAATCCGCGACTGGCCGCCATCCGCCGGATCGTGGCCGCCACCTCGGTGGAGAGCCAGGAGCGTCTCACCGAGCTCCTCCGCCGGGAGGGATACACGGTGACGCAGGCCACGCTCTCCCGGGACCTGAAACGCCTGGGCATCGGCAAGGCGCCGAGCAATGACGGCGGCTATACGTACATCCTCTCCGAGGGCGAGGTCAAGCCGGGGTCGGATGCCACCTATATCCAGGACTTCTCCAGGGGGTTCCTGTCCATCGAGTTCTCGGGGAACCTGGGCCTGATACGGACCCTTCCCGGCCACGCCAGCAGCGTGGCCTCCGCCCTGGACAACCTCCGCATACGGGAAGTCCTGGGCACCATAGCAGGAGACGACACGGTGCTGGTCGTTGCCCGCAACGGCGTTGCACCCGCCCGGCTGACCCGGGCCGTCAGCGCCCGCATCCCCGGTTTTGCCCCCCGGGGGCCCGGCTTTGGCCCGCGGGGCCCCGGTTTTGAAAGGAGAAAAGATTGAAAACAGCGGTACTGGGAGCAACGGGATACACGGGCATGGTCCTCCTGCGCCTCCTGGGGCAGCACCCGCAGGTGCGGGACATCATGGCCGTCTCCTCTTCCCATCCGGGAACGAAGGTGCGGAATGCCGACCCCGGGCTTTCCCCTGACATCGAGGATCGGATGAGCTCCTCCGGCGGAAAGTTCGAGACCCTGGATGCGGCGGTGCGCGCGGCGGAGTCCGGCATGCTGGACGTGGTGTTCTCCGCCCTCCCCCATCTGAAATCCGCGGAGGTGTGCGCCCCCCTGTTCGGAAAGACCGTCGTGATCGACCTTTCCGCTGATTTCCGCCTGCACGATCCCGCGGCGTTCCTGAGCGCCTACGGATCCGCAATGCCGAACCCCGGCCTGGCAGGCAAGGCAGTATATGGGCTTGCCGAATGGCACACGGAGGTCATCCGCAAATCGGACCTTATCGCGGTGCCTGGCTGCTACCCCACCGCCACACTGCTTCCGCTCCTGCCGCTTGCCCAGGAGGGGCTGCTGCAGGGCACCGTGATCGTGAATGCCATATCTGGAATTTCCGGGGCGGGCCGCAAAGAGAAGGTGGACCTGCTCTTCGTCGAACGGGCGGAAAACGCGAACGCGTACAACGCCGGAACGAGTCATCGCCACTTCCCTGAGATTTCCCAGGAGCTGACGGCTGCTCACAAGGCCCTGTCTCTCCTTTTTACGCCGCACATGGCGCCGCTGCGCAGGGGAATGGCCGTGACAACCGTAGTGGAGCTCGCCCAGGAGCCGGCAACGAGCAGGCCGGGGAGCATAGAGGAGGCATTTCAGAGATCGTACGGCAACAGGCCGTTCATCAGCCTGGTGGGCGGCAATATCCCGCAGACCCGCCAGGTCCGGGGCTCCAACCGGTGCGACATCGGGTGGAAGGTGGAGGGAAAGCACCTCATGCTCTTTTCCGTCATCGACAACCTGGTGAAGGGCGCCTCGGGCCAGGCCGTGCAGGACATGAACATCAGGTTCGGCCTTCCCGAAGCCGCGGGGCTTCCCCTGGGCGCGGAGCTGTAGAGTGGGAACCATCGTCATCAAGATCGGCGGCAAGGCCGCGGAGCAGACGGCAGAACTGGCCGCGCTGTGCGACGAGATGCTGATCCTGTCCAGGGAAAATCGGGTCATCCTGGTGCACGGCGGAGGAGCGGAAGTGACCGCTGTTTCCCGGAGACTGGGCATCGAGGCGGTCTTTCATGACGGCGTGCGTCTCACTTCTCCGGAGGAGATGGATATCGTGGACATGGTGCTGGCGGGCAAGATCAACAAGCAGCTCGTCCGGCTCCTGCGCACCCGGGGCGTGAATGCGGTCGGCCTCAGCGGGTCTGACGGCGGGATCTTCACCGGCCGCGCAGCCAGCGCCCCGCAAAGTCCCGCACAAACCCGCACCGGAGAAATCACCGCCACGGACGAGCAGCTCCTGGTCCTCCTGCTGTCAAACGGCTACCTCCCGGTCGTCTCCTCCACGAGCATGGACGCGGAGGGCCGGGGCCTCAATATCAACGCAGACGCGGCTGCGTTCGGGCTGGCGGCCCGCATGGTGGCCTCTGCGCTTGTGTTCCTGTCCGATATCCCGGGGATCCTCTCCGGAGGAAGCATTGTCCAGGCCCTTTCGGCTGAGGAGGCCAGGGCGCTTATCGCACAGGGCGTGATCAAGGGCGGCATGATACCGAAGGTCACCGCATCGCTGGAGGCAATGAACGGAGGCGTGCAGAAGGTGATCATCGGCCACTACAAGGGCGCCGGCTCACTGGGCCGGCTCCTGGAAGGAAAACAGGGGACACGACTATGGAAATGAAGAAGGTTCAAAAGGGTGTGGAGGTGAATCTCCCCTTCCCCCGGCAATATGGCACCGAGCTCCTCGTGATTCGCAGGGGGCACGGAGTGTGGCTGGAGGACGTTGCAGGCAGGAAGTACCTGGATTTTGCCGGAGGGATCGCTGTGAATGCGCTGGGGTACGGCCGTGCGGACCTGGCCAGGACCGCCTACCGCCAGATGCGCAGGATCACCCACATCTCCAACCTCTTCACCACAGAGCCCGCGCTCGCGCTGGCCAGGGCCATGCTGGCACAGGGTCCGTGGAAGTTCTCCTCCGTGTTCTTCGGCAACAGCGGGACCGAGGCAAACGAGGCAGCCCTCAAGTACGCGCGCCTGTACGCGATGCGCACGAAGGGCCCCGGCCACGAGAAGCTGCTCTGCTTCTCAGGCGCATTTCACGGCAGGACCCTCGGGTCCCTGTCATGCACGCCTACTGCGAAATACCAGGATCCGTATCTGCCCCTGCTCCCCGGTGTGGTCGTGGCGCCGTACAACGACGTGCAGGCGCTGAGCAGTACGCTGACCAGTGAGTTTGCCGGCGTGATCGTGGAGGTGATCCAGGGTGAAGGAGGCCTCACCTGCATGACGCCGGAGTTCGCGCAGGCCCTGAACGAAGCCTGCAGAAGGACGAATGCCATTCTGATCGCGGACGAGGTGCAGACTGGCATCACCCGCACCGGCACCTTTTACGCTGCCGAAGGCGTGGGCCTCGAGCCGGATCTCGTTACACTGGCCAAGCCCCTGGCAGGCGGCCTTCCGCTTTCCGCCGTGCTGATACCGGAAAAGATCCACGAGCTGATCCACCACGGCGATCATGGCACCACCTTCGGCGGAGGCCCGGTGACAACCGCGGTGGCCCTCAAGGTGTGGGAAACGGTGCGTCAGCCCGGCTTCCTCGCCCAGGTCCGGGAATCCGGCGACTTCCTGTTTCAGGGCCTGGAGGCACTGAGGTCACGCTGCGCGGACGTGGGAGAAATTTGCGGCCGCGGCCTCCTGCGGGGATTCGAATACAAGGGCGGGGAAGTGAAGGACCTGCTGGCCCGGCTGCAGCAGAAGGGGATGCTTGCTCTCCGCACGGGAGCCAACATGCTGCGGATCGCTCCGCCCCTTGTCATCACGAAGAATGAGATCCAGAAAGGCATCGACATCATAGAGGAGGCATTGCAGTGAGCGAAGGGAAAGCGGTGAAAATAAAGAAAATCGTCCTGGCGTACTCCGGAGGCCTGGACACTTCCATCATCATTCCCTGGTTGAAGGAGAACTACCAGGACGCGGAGGTGGTCGCGGTCTGTACTGACGTGGGACAGAACGAAGACTTGAGCGGCCTCGAGGCAAAAGCAAAAGCATCAGGGGCATCGAAGCTCTACCTGCTCGACCTGCGGGAGGAGTTCGCGCAGGACTACCTCTTTCCCATGCTGCGCTCGGGCGCGATCTATGAGGGCAAGTACCTGCTGGGCACGTCGATCGCGCGCCCCCTGCAGGCAAAGGCGCAGGTGGAGGTGGCCCTCAAGGAGGGTGCCGATGCCGTGGCCCACGGATGCACGGGCAAGGGAAACGACCAGGTGCGGTTCGAGCTGGCCTACAAGGCACTGGCGCCCCAGCTTACCGTCATTGCTCCCTGGCGGCGGTGGAACATCCGCTCGCGGGAGGAGGCAATCGACTATGCGAAAACCCACGGCATCGACCTGGGGAATATCTCGAAGAAGAACATCTACTCCCGCGACATGAACGCATGGCACATGAGCCACGAGGG
>CAYTGX010000001.1:87011-156518 GCA_964437385.1 uncultured Spirochaetaceae bacterium | reverse complement strand
CATCTTCCTCCAGGAGAGGAGGTAGGCGCCCTTGATGTCGTCGATAGTCGAGGAGGACGGCATGTTGATGGTCTTGGAGATTGCCCCCGAGATGAAGGGCTGCACCGCGGCCATCATTTCGATGTGCGCTTTCCAGGGGATTGAGCGCTTCCCGATCTTTCCATTCGGAGAAGCGGTGTCGAAGACAACGTAGTGCTCAGGCTTCAGGTGAGGAGCGTTCTCTATGGTCATGGTGCCGCACGCGTACAGGTCCGCCGTTTCTATCTCCGCGGCCGTGAAGCCGAGGTGCGAGAGCAGGTTGAAGCCCGTCTGGGAGAACGTCGTTTCCGGGATGCCCAGAGTGTCGGAAAGGAAATCCTTTCCCAGGACATGGGGCATGAAGGAGAAGGCGGTGGAGAACGCGTTGGCCAGGGAGGAGTGCACCTTCTCGATGGCCTCCTCCGTAAAGCCCTTTGTGCGGAGCCTCTCGAACGAGACACCGGAGGTGCCGTTCAGAGTGCCGTGACCCAGACAGTAGCGGACGATGTCCTCGACCTGCTCATCAGTGTAGCCGAGCCTGCGGAGAGCCGGCGGCATGGAGGAATTGATGATCTTGAAGTATCCGCCCCCGGCCAGCTTCTTGAACTTCACGAGACTGAAATCCGGCTCCACACCCGTGGTGTCGCAGTCCATCACGAGGCCGATGGTGCCCGTCGGCGCGATGGCGGTGACCTGCGCGTTGCGGTAGCCGTACTTCTCCCCCAGGGCCAGCGCCCTGTCCCACGCCCGGCGCGCCGCCGCCATCAGGTCAGGCGGGCAGAAAAGGGCGTCGATGGGCTGCGGGATCACGGAGAGACCCTCGTACTCATCTGCGGCCGCGCCATAGGCGGCCCTGCCGTGGTTCCTGATGACACGAAGCATGTCATCCCTGTTCGCCGCGAACCGCGGGAAGGGTCCCAGCCCGGCCGCCATTTCTGCGGAGGTGGCGTACGCCTCCGCGGAGAGAATGGCGGAGATGGCGGCAGCGATGGCCCTGCCTTCCGCGCTGTCGTACGGGATGCCCATGACCATGAGGAGCGTGCCGAGGTTCGCGTAGCCCAGGCCAAGTGTGCGGAAGTCGTAGCTCTTGCGCGCAATTTCCTTTCCAGGGAACTGGGCCATCAGTACGCTTATCTCCAGAACGATGGTCCAGAGCCGTATGGCATGGAGAAGCTCATCGATTTTGATTTCGGTCTTCTCGATGTCGTAAAAAGTCATCAGATTCAGCGAGGCCAGATTGCAGGCCGTATCGTCCAGGAACATGTATTCCGAGCAGGGATTGGAGGCGCGTATGTCCCCGTCCTTCGGACAGGTATGCCAGTCATTGATCGTGGTGTGGAACTGCAGCCCCGGGTCCGCGCACAGCCAGGCGGCGGTGGCGATACGCTCCCACAGGTCCCGCGCTTTCACCGTTGTGCGGTTCTTGGCATCCGTGCGGTCCACCAGCTCCCAGGGGCCGTCGTCCAGCACGGCCTGCATGAACGTGTCCGTAAGGCGCAGTGAGTTGTTGGAAGATTGGCCGCTCACGGTATTGTACGCTTCGCTGTCCCAGTCGGTTGTATATTCCTCCGGCTCGAAATCCCAGATTCCCTGCCCGGCAAGCTGGATCACCTGGTGCACCCAGGAGGCGGGCACCTCATCCTGGATGGCCGCGCGGATGGCGCGCTCCAGGTCCTTGTTCTTGCGGGGATCGAGGTCCTCGGCACCGTCCGCACTCCCGCCGTGCTCGGGCCGGGGCCGGCAGGCTTCGAGGATGCTCTTCGTGTGCCGCTTGAGGATCCTGCTGCCGGTGACCATCGCCGCGACCTTGCGCTCCTCCTCCGCCTTCCAGTCGATGTAGCGGAAGACGTCGGGATGGTCCGCATCCAGTGTCACCATGCGCGCCGCGCGGCGCGTGGTGCCGCCGCTCTTGATGGAGGAAGCCGACCTGTCGCTCACCTTGAGGAAGGACAGGAGACCAGAGGAAACGCCTCCGCCGCTCAGCGGCTCGCTGGAGGCCCGCAGATTTGAGTAGTTCGTGCCCGTGCCTGAACCGTACTTGAAAAGGCGCGCTTCCCGGGTGATGAGGTCCATGATTCCGCCCTCGTTCACCAGGTCATCATTCACGGACACAATGAAACACGCGTGGGGCTGTGGACGCTCGTACGCGCTGGTTGCCTTCTCCACCTCAGCGGTGTCGGGATTGACGAAGTAGTGACCCTGGGCCGGGCCTTTCATTCCATACACGGCGTACAAGCCGGTATTGAACCATTGGGGCGAATTGGGAGAGCCCATCTGCCGGGCCAGCATGCAGCACATCTCGTCGTAGAAAGCCTGGGCGTCTTCCTCTGTGGTAAAGTACTTGTATCTCTTGCCCCAGTCCGTCCACGTGAAGGCGAGCCTGTGGAACACCTGACGCGCGTCTGTCTCCCCGCCTGTGGTGCCGTCCGGACGGGGGACACCGCGCTTGCGGAAGTATTTCTGGGCAAGGATATCGGTCGCTATCTGCGACCAGAAGGACGGAACGACGACATTCTCCTGGCGGAATATGACCTTTCCGTCAGGGTTGCGAATCTCGGACGTTCGTGATTCAAAAGATATATCGGAATATGGGCTTTCCCCGGATCGGGTGAAGCGCCTCTGGATCTCCATAGTCCCCTCCCTGGAAATTCGACGAGACGAATAACTAGTGTAACGGAAACGGCTCCGATAAAGCAAGTGGAAAAATAGCTATTCCCTCCTGATGGTGATTGCATCGCCCCCAGGCGGTCCTCCCTCGGACTGGAGGGCCTGGTCGAGCACGTCGAATGACTTGAGAAAGGAATCCGGATGCTCGGCAAGCAGCCGTTCCGCCAGGGCGGCGCCCCGGGAGGAGCCTGCGCGCATCCGCGAAAGGGTGAGCGCCTGGAAGCCAGTGACCGCTTTTCGTTCCTGCTGAAGGAGATAGCTCTGGAACTCGTTTACGACGAGGTAGCTGTCCGCCGTGTTGTACCCCCGGGAGGCCAGAAAACTGAGCCATACCTGCTTTTCCACTGCTGAGAGGGATGCCCACTCGGTCTGCACCGCGTCTCTGAACCCCGGAAGCGTGAAAAAGGCCCCATGGAAGCATTCGTGCGTGAGCAGAAGGTTACGCAGGACCGGTGTGGAGCTTCTGGCGATAGAGATCACCGAGCCGTCCCCTGCGCCATAGCCGTCATTCGTCTTGCGGAGAATCCCGTTCTGCAGAAGCAGTTCGGCCAGCCCCGCCTCTCCCGGGGTCAGATGGATGCGCTGGTGTGCCGCGGAGGTGAAGAACCGGCCAAGATCATCTGCCTTGTAGTCGTGTGCATTGTATCCTCGGATCCCGCTCAGTGCAGCAGTGCTCTCGATGGTGCCGGCGTGCCCGGCCTTTTCGACGAAAAAGGCGAGCCTGTTGAAAAGGTCATCCTGCACCGCATAGCTTGCCGCATCGATGATGAGGACGCTCGGAAATCGATCCCAGGAGAACACTTCGAAATCCGGCCTTCGCCAGGAGGCGCGGTCCCAGCTGAGGATGGCGCCCGGATCCGCCGGAATCGGGGCGTCCGCCCGAAGCTGTGAGATCGACAGCTTCTGGAGAGAACCCTCGAATGCGATGTCACGCGGGAGGAACTCGACGGAACCCCGGGCAAAGACCAGCCGTGAGAGTCCGGCGGTGGGGCTTATGTCGAAAACCGCTGTCCCTCCCTCGGCGGATGAATAGCTGACCCTTCCCCCCGCGGAATCAGGATCCAGCCCGAGGGAGATCACCCACATGCCCTGGTTCATCTGTTCTCTCGTGGCCTCGGAGATCCGGGCAGACACGGCGCCCGGCGACGCCGCGAGGACCGCCACAGACCCGTCCACCGTCAAGCCGTCGCTCTTGATCGCGAAACCGTGGACAAAGGGGGCCGTGCCCGCTCCCACGAGGTCCAGAGCTTCCTGCCCGGTGGCCGCCGAGGACCCCTCCACCTGGTAACCCCAGATCCTGTCACCCTTGGCAAGGGGAATGAGGTATCGCAGCAGGGTCCCGCTGGAAGGAGGGAGGGGAACGCTCTTCAGAAGGGTATCCTTGCCGGAAAAGATGCGCAGCGTGCCGTTCCTGATGCTGCTCGTGTATGTAAGCTGGAACGACTGGTTTTCAGAGGGAGTCACGACGGGGGTCGCCAGGCTGTACACAGGCGTTGCAGGCCGGGCGGCGGTCGGCTGAAAGTGCGACTCCTGCTCCCGCGCGCGGGGCGGAGACTCCCTGATATCGATAGGGACGCCCTCAGCGGTCTGGAATCGGAAGCTTTCGAACTTCCCTGAGCACCCAAGGACCAGGAGAGCGACAGCCGCCAGGAGTCCGGCGTGCGCCGCTTTCCTCACCCTTCCTCCACTGCCAGCGGCATGAGGCTGCGCACGATATGCTCGGCAATCTCCCTGCGCGCATCCTTGGAAACCTCTCCGATGGACCTCATGAAGCTGTCCATTTGACCGGTGAGACCGTCCGGCAGGACGGGCAGGGTGGAAATCCGCTCCGACAGCATCCTGTCCGAAGGCTCGAACTGCCGGTTTGCGGCGAACAGGAAACTCGCCACGCAGCGCATGAGGCGCGCGCCGGAGACGAGAAAGAACAGGTCATCCGACCTGTGGGCGGCCGCTCCCAGGTCCGAAAGGGCTCGCTCGGCGAGGGAGAACGCGCGCAGCCTTGCCTGCCACCAGAACTGCGACGGTACGTGCGCAAGCACGGACCGCGCTTCTTCCAGCCAGCCGTCCCGGCTGAAGAGCATCTCTCCGTGCTCGATCCTGTAGAGCGCGTTCGTGCCGGGTTCATGGAATACCCACGACTGCTCGGCGATGCGCAGGAGCATCCTGTCCACGTCCGCGGACCGGACGTAGTGCACGCTTGCAGGCAACTCTTCCACGAGGAAGCGGTCGATGGCCGCCACGGGCGAGGTCTCGAAGGCCTGCATGTCGGGCAGGAGGCTGCTCCGCGCCTCCATGCCGGGAGGCGCGCCGGCCGTATAGACGTCAAGGTCGATTGTGAAATACGGATCGAAGACCTCGATGTCGGCGGCATCCCCGAGGAGAACCGCCTGCACGCCTTCCAGCTGCGACAGCCGCTCTGCGAGGCTCCCTGCGATCCTGTTCACCTTGCGCTTCATGCGCGCATTGTAACAGGCCGCGCGTACACCCGCAAGCGCGCGTGAAGCAGCCACTGTGGCTCGCTCTCGACCTCCCTGTCTACGAGCTCGCTCCCGGCCCTCCCTGGCCTCGCTCGCTCTCGACCTCCCTGTCTACGAGCTTGCTCCCGGCCCTCCCTGGCCTCGCTCGCTCTCGACCTCCCTGTCTACGCATGGTACGATTGTGAGACCATGAGAGAGGAGGCTTTTCTCCGCGCCCACCCGGGCAGGCTGTGGATTGCTCTCCTCCCGCCCCTGGCAGGGTGCCTTGTCCTCACGGTGGCCGCCGGCCTTGGTGCGCGTGCCCTGCCGGTGCTTCCATTCGCCCTGGCCGTTTGTGTCCTTGCCTTCGGTCTCGGGACTCTCCTGGCCCGGGAGCTTCCGGGAAGAAGACGGCTTGAAATACTGGCCGCGCAGCTCGAGGCCGTCTCCATAGTTATTGGCAAGGCAGGCAGCTCGCTGGAGCTCCAGGAAGTGCTGGACGCCGTGACCCGGTCCACGATCGAGGTGACGGGTGTGCGGGGGTGCTCGATAAAGCTCCTTGACCCGGGCGGCAACACCATGAGCGTACGCTCTCTCGCCGGGCTGCACCGGGAAGTCTCCGAGCTGCGCGCGGAAACGGCGGAAAGCATTGCCACCCGAAGCCTCATGGAAGGCCGTCCTGTCCTCGTGGAGGGCGCCGTGCTGGATGACTTCCCAGAGCTGGACAGCGGCACCGAGTCCCTCATCTGCGTTCCCCTGCGGCACCAGGGGAGGGTGATCGGCGCGCTGTGCGTCTACGGTGAGATCGGAAAAAAGCTCAGTCCTGAAATGCTCACCTTCCTTTCCCGCCTGGGGGACCTTGCCGTTCTGTCGATCGTGCATGCCTCGGTATTTGAGTCACTGAAGAAGCTCGACGAGGCAAAGTCATGGTTCCTCCGCAAGGCGGCGCACGAGCTTGTATCCCCGCTGGGGGTGATCCAGTCCATGGCGCAGAATCTCCTTCAGGGCTATCTCGGTGACATGACGGACCGGCAGAAGGAAGAGATCGAGCGGATGCGCTCCCGGGCCGCGGGCCTTTCGGAGGTGGTCGGAGACCTCCTGGCCCTTGCGCGGGGAAGAGCGCAGCCGCCCGCAACAACCCCGGGCACCGCGGCGGAGAGCGTGGACCTGTGCGTCGCGCTGGCGGACGCGGTTCGGTTTTTCCAGCCCGCGGCCCGGGAAAAGGCGATCGATCTGGCCATTGCCGCCCCGTGCGAGTCGTTTGCCGTGGCAGGCTCCTTCGAGGGGGTCAAGTCGATCCTCGGCAACCTGCTCTCCAACGCCATCAAGTATTCCCCGCCCGGTGGGAAGGTGAGCGTCTCCCTGGCCCGCGGAGAGGGGGTGGCAATTCTCACGGTGAGCGATCAGGGCATCGGCATCCCCGAGGCGGAGAAAGGCCGGCTGTTCAGCGAGTTCTTCAGGGCGTCGAACGCCCGTTCGTTTACAGAATCAGGCACCGGCCTGGGTCTTGCAGTGGTCAAGTCAGAAGTGGACGCGATGGGGGGGAGCCTCGTCATCCAGAGTGAGGAAAGCAAAGGAACCACGGTCAGAGTTCTGCTGCCGGGGAGCCGTTGAACCGTGGAGAGCGGCGGTTTTCGAATGGTGGCCCTTGCCGCCCCGGGCTCGGTGGAAGCCGCCCTCGGGAAGCTCCAGGCGGAGATATTCTCCCGGTACGGCCTTGCCTCGGCGCAGGCCATGCCTCCCATGATCCCCGTTGCCTTCCTTCCTGTCGCGGCTCCGACGCGCGGGCTCCTGGGAAGCCTGAACGATTCGGTCCGCGCGCCCTGGAGCATCCGGACCACGGGCTTCGAGTGGGCAGAGGAGTACCTTTACCTGGGCATCGGGTCAGGCGGGGCCTGGTCAGCGCTCCGCGCGCGGACCCTGGAAACGTGCGGCGCGGAGCCGAGCGGGCTTTTTCCGATACGGGAAGGCTTTTTCATGGGATGCGGGGATGCCACTCCCGCGCAGAGAGACGCCATCCGCCCGGCTGTTCCGCCCGCTGTCTTCAGCTCCAGTGAGCTTGTCCTGCTGCGCATTGAAAAGCCGCCCGGCCCGGGGGCATGGTGGCGGGAGCTGTACTGGGAGATAGTCGAGCAGCGGCCGCTGCGAGGGAGGCGAGGCACATGAAATCATTCCCTGCGTTCGGGATCATGCTCAGGTCGCGCGGGCAGCTGGAAGACCTGCGCGCGTTTCTGCAGAAGAACTCGGGGCTTCCGGGGCCGCGCGGGAACCTCGAGCTCGCCCACTCCTTCGCCGACTCCGTTGCCCACATGCGGTTGGAGGACTGGCAGTGGGAGTTTCTCGTGGAGATGGCGGCCACCTCCGCAACCAAGGCGCCTGTCAACACGCCGAAGGAGTTCCTCCCGTTCTGCGGGCTCCTTGCCCTCGGAGCGCTCTACGGCAGCGGACTGCCCCGCGCGCGGCGGCGCATGGCGCTGGCCGCGCTGAAGGCCGCTGCCTCAGACAGACGCTGGCGCACTCGCGAGGCCGCGGCGCAGGGGCTGCAGCTCATCGGGGAGAAGGACCTGCCGGCATTGAAGGAGATCATCACGGACTGGCTGCCCGAGTCCTCCCTTCTGGAGAAAAGGGCCATCGCCGCCGCGTGTGCTCACCCACCCATACTCAAGGACCCTGAGTTCGCGCTGTTCTGTCTGGACGTCTCCCGCACACTGCTCGCTTCCGTCACGCGGCTGGACGCGAAGAGCAGGAAGGACGAGGCATTCAAGATTCTCCGGCAGGGGCTCGGGTACGCCGTGAGCGTTTTTGTCCAGTTCTGCCCTGCGGAGGGATTTGCGCTCATGAGGAAAAGCGCCGCTGTCCGCGATCCGGACATGGCGTGGATCATCAGGGAGAATCTGAAAAAGAAGCGGCTTTCGGATAAGCACCCGAAGGATGTGCAGCAGGTTGCAAGCATCCTGGAAGAAGCCAACTCGGGCTGAATCGCACGGAGTACCGAGCGGCCCTGCACGGTTCCCCGTGCGTTATGCGGGCGCGAAGCGCCCGCCCAGCTATCCGGCATGCCGGATCCGCGGATTGCGGCGTACCCGCCGAACGGGTACCCCGCGCCGCGATGCACCGCCGGATAGCCGAAGGATTCATCGATTACTGGTTGCTGTAGCTGACGTTCAACTGGGTCATGGCGAGGGTTGTGTCCTTTATCGCGTTCATCAGGTCCTCCCGGCTGAATCCAGCCTGGAGTCCGGTGGGCGCAGAAAGGGCGTAGACCTTCAGGCGGTAGACGTGTATCCGCACCTTGTCGGTGTCCTTGGGAACATCCGCAGGCGGCTGGGGCGCCGTGTAGACGGCCTTGCCAGTACCGTTCTTGCCCTGCGGGAACGACATGGTGGCCGCAGCGTTGTCCGGCAGACCGCCGGTGGACGGGTCGATGTCCGCGGCAATCCAGTGCAGGAAGAAATCTCCGCTCATGCCGAATGCCTTCAGAACTAGCCGGGCGTCCGGATCATCGAGGACAACGGCAAGGGCCTTTGTTCCCGCCGGGAGATTTTTCCACGTAAAGGGAAACGACCGGGGATTGGCGGGACCCCCCGCCTTTGCGCCGTACATGGCGTCCAGGCGGCCCACGGACACCAGGCCGCTGTCAAAGCCGGTCTCCGGCGGGCCCGCCACTGCCGTGGTGGACAGGGTGAACGAGGCGCCCCCCCCGGCTCCCGACCCCGACGTCGATGCGCACCCGGCAAGAGACAACAGGACAACGGCGCAGCCTGCAGCAAGCGGAGCCATCACGAAATGAAATCTCACGTTGTATCCTCCTTGTAGACAAGATGGAGATAAGATAGCTCCGGGAAGGCGGTTCGGCCAATTCTGCCGGGCCCTTGACAGACGCATGGCGATCTCCCATAACGTTCGCAAGAAAGTGGGTGGGGCAAAACCGGTGGTCTCATGATCCAGTGGGCATTTTATCTTCCGAAGCTCTTCCTGCTGGCAACGATCCTGCTGTGCCTGCTCTTTTTTGTCCGCGGTTTCCGGTCGGCGTTCGCCCCTTTTCTCACGCTCTTCTTCGTCTTCACGCTCCGTGACATCGCCTATATTTTCCTTCCCCTGGATTTCGTCAGCATTATCGGTGATGCAGGCGCGGTTCTCTGCTACCTGTTCTGGCTGAGAAATGTCACGGGGAGAAAGAATCTGGACTGGGTGGCGTTCATCCTCGCCGCCCTCGTCGTCCTTGGCCCGGCGGAGAATGCCCTGCTGGGCGTGCTGCCTTCGTTCATTTTCTTCCGCAGCAGCTGGATCTACCTCCTGGTGATATATCTGAGCGTGCAGATGTTCGAGGTGAGCCCGTTCAATACCTCCAGCCCCGGGGAGGTGATACAGATGCGCAGGGGGATCACCTACCTGTTCGTGCTCGTCAATATCCCCGTGCTCATCTGGGGATACCATTCCTGGATCACGCAGGCCATCGTCTATCCGCTGACCTACATGGCGCACATCATCGTGATCTACCGCATCACGTTGAATGGCATCGAGGCCAAGGACTTCTCCATTACGTCCCTGCTGGACAGCAGGGAGAAGGTTTTCGACTTCATGCAGAAGCTCTCCTCGGCCGTCAGTGAGAAGATCGAAATCGAAAAGATACTCACCATCGTTGCAGGCTCAGCCATCCAGAACACGAACGCGGATGGCGGGGCCATCCTGATGCTGGACGAGCGGCAGAAGGCCCTGAAGTATCGCGCCATCGCAGGAACCTATGAGCCGCCGTTCGAAGTACCGGACATGGTGAAGATCAGGTCAAACCGCCTGGAAGATTACCTGTACTCACTGAACCTCGAGCCGGGAAAAACCGTTCTGGGTGAGTCATTTCAGAAAGCGGACCCGGTCCACATACCGAGATTCGCGGAAAACGGACACTCGTCGGTCAGCTCTCTCATCGTCGTGCCCCTGGTCGTGGCCAAGAGGAACCTCGGCGTCATCACTGTTTCCAAGCAGGCCCCCGGACAGTACTTCTCTGATGAGGACTTCGAGCATCTCAAGGCCTTCGCGGACTACGCCTCCCTGTCCATTGACATGCACCTCACCTATCTCGAAGTCCTGGAGAAAAAGCAGATCGAGCGCGAGCTGGGCATGGCCGCGGAGATCCAGAAGAAGCTCCTCCCGGCCGCATTGCCGCGCATGAAGAAGACAGAGCTCGCCGTGTACAGTCTTCCGGTTCGGGGCGTGAGCGGCGACTATTACGACGTGTACCGCCTTGACCCTGAGAAGTTCATCGTGGTCGTGGGAGACGTGGCGGGAAAGGGATTTCCCGCTGCCCTTGTGATGGCGATGATCCACTCCATCTTTCACCTCGTGGCATCCCCGAAGCGGGATATCGCCTCCACGCTCACGTGGATCAATCGCGGTCTCGTCGGGCAGGTGGACGTGGACCGGTTTGCCACGCTCTGTATCGTGAGCTTTGACGAGGCAACCCGCTGCATCCAGTACACGAACGCCGGTCACCTTCCGCTCCTGGTTTTCCGCGCTGCGTCGAGGGCCGTCGAGCATGTCGACCTGGAAGGGCTTCCCGTCGGGATCGACCGCGCCTCGGCCTACAAGATGAAGAGCGTTTCTCTCAGTGCCGGTGACATTGCCCTGCTGTACACGGACGGCATCACCGAGGCGTTGAACCAGGAAGGGGAGCAATACGGCCGGACGCGCCTCGTTTCCGTTTTGAGCGGGAACCATATGAAAAAGGCGGAAGAGCTGAAGAACCTCATCCAGAAAGATTTGAACGAGTTCACAGGTTTTGCGCAGCAGCACGACGACCAGACGCTGGTCATCCTGAAGTCCAACTGAGGGCATAATCTTCCATAATAATGCCGGGCTGGCCGCTGCTGACCGTTTTCAGCCTGCGAGCATGAGGGACTGCATCTCGTAAAGCTGCCGATAGAGCCCGTCCTGCCTGATGAGCTCATCGTGGCTTCCCTCCTGGACGAGCTCCCCGCCGTGCATGACCAGGATGCGGTCCACGGAACGGATGGTGGAAAGCCTGTGGGCGATGATCAAAGCGGTGCGGTTTTCGAGCAGCCTGTGAATGCCTTCGCCGATCAGGTGTTCGGTCTCGGAATCGATGTTGGAAGTGGCCTCGTCCAGAATCACCAGGGAAGGGTCCCGCGCAAAAGCCCGTGAGAGCCCGAGGAGCTGCCGCTGTCCTTCCGAGAGGCGTTTTCCCTCCTCCCCCACATCCTCGCCGTAGCCCAGGGGAAGCTTTGCGATGAAGTGATTGGCCCGCACTTCCTGCGCGGCGTGCTCCACGGCGCGCCAGTCCACTGTCGGTTGATAGAGGGAGATGTTCTCCGCCACTGTGCCGGTGAAGAGGAAGACATCCTGGGGCACCGTGCCGACCGCACGCCGGAGCTCCGGCAGGGGGATCTCCTGGATGTTCACGCCGTCCAGGAGGATGCGTCCCTCCTGGACGTCATACAACCGCGTGACAAGGCTGATGAGCGTGGTTTTTCCCGCTCCCGTGGGCCCGACGATTGCCACTTTCTCCCCGGGGGCGACGCGGAACGAGATGTCGCGGAGCACCGGAGCATCCGGCGCGTAGCTGAACCGGACGTTCTCGAAGACGAGCTCGGCAGGGGAGGCCAGGGCGCGGCCGAGATTCACGCGCGGGGACTCGATGCTCACCTTCTCGTCCATGAGCTTGAAGATCCGCTCCGTGGCCGCCACCGCGGACTGCAGGAGGTTGAACTTCTCCGCCATCTGCCGCAGCGGCCAGAAGAACATGTTGATGTAGGCAAAAAAGGCAAATATCTCGCCGATGTGCAGGGTCGCCCCGATCCAGATATGGGCGAACAGGAGGGTCAGGATCATGCTCGCGTTGGTCACGATCTCTATGGCGGGAAAGAACAGGGCATACGCGTTGACGACCTTGAGGTAGGCCCGCAGATAGTTCGTGTTGGTGCGCGCAAAGGCATTGCGGCTTTCCTTTTCGTAGCCGAACTGGTGGATTTCCCGTACGCCCGAGATCGTCTCACTCAGGGCCACGTTGATTTCCCCGTTCGCCTTTCTGACCTGGCGGAAGCCCGCGCGGATGCTCGCGCGGAAGAGGTACGCGGCCAGGACGAAGAGCGGAATAGTGATGAAGGCCACGAGCGCCAGCGTGAAGTTGATCAGCATCATTGCCACGAGGATGAGGCCCACTTTCAGCAGGTCTCCTGCCACGCTCACGATGCCCTCCGAGATGAACTCCCGCAAAGCCTCAAGGTCGTTGGAGAGGTTGGTGAGCGTGTTGCCCACAGGCGTCCGGTCGAAGTAATCGTTGGAAAGCGTAAGCACCTTGCGGAACAGGTCCATGCGGAGATCCAGAAGAAGTCTTTGCCCCAGATACTGGATGCCGTACGCGGACAGGACCTGGAAAGCGTACGCGGCCACCATCACCACGGCAAGAAGGATTCCTGTGTGGGCGAGACCGCTGAGATCTCTTTGCACGACATTGGAGTCGATTGCCTGCTTGACGAAATAGGGTTGCAGCACGCTTGTGATGTCGACGATCACCAGGCAGAAAAGCGAGCCTATGCCCAGCCACTTGTAGCGGCCGATGTAGGGCAGGAGCCTTCGGAGCAGCTTCGGCTCCGACAGTTTCTTTGTTTCCTTCACGCCGGTAGTCTCCTACACTGCCTCGGGGGCTGTCATGCTCTTTTCCATCTGCTGGTAGCGTACGAGCCGCCCGTACAGGCCTCCACGGGCCACGAGATCCGCGTGGGATCCCTGCTCGACGATTTTCCCGTCTTCCATCACGTAGATGCGGTCCGCGCCCTTCAACGGAGAAATCCTGTGGGACACAATGATGAGCGTTTTTTCACCCTTGAGACTTCGCAGGTTGTCTATGATCGTGGACTCGGTGCGCGCGTCCACGCTGGACAGGGAGTCATCGAGGATGACGATGGGACTGTCTTTCATGAGCGCGCGGGCAATGGCGGTCCGCTGCTTCTGGCCCCCTGAAAGCGTGATTCCGCGCTCTCCCACCATCTGGTCGTAGCCTTCCGGGAACGAGGCCACGTCTCCGCTCAGGCCCGCGAGCTCTGCCGCATCCTTCACTTGGTGATGGTCCGGCGCTCCGTCCTTTCCCATCGCGATGTTCTCCGCCAGGGTGCGCGAGAAAAGAAACGGGGACTGGGACACGATGCCGAAGTTCTGCAGAAGCGCGGCAGGCTCGATGTCGCGGATGTCCGTGCCATTGACGAACACGGTGCCCCGCGGCGGCTTCAAGAGCCCGGTCAGCACGTTCACGAGGGTGGACTTTCCGCTCCCGATCGTGCCCGTGATGCCGATGAAATCTCCCGGCGCGATCGACAGGCTCACATTCCTGAGACAGGGCTTTTCCTGCCCCGCATAGGCGAAGCTGAGATCTTTCACCTCGAAGGCCACCGCAGGACCCTGCAGCGTCTGCCAGTCCGAGCGCTGCTCGACAGCTCCCTGGAGAATCGCGTTGATCCTGCCCATGGCGCTGATGCCCTGCTGGATCATCGACATGATCCAGCCGAGGGAAAGCACGGGAAAGGTGAGCGTGGTGATCATGACGTTGAACTGGAGGAGCTGCCCCAGGCTCATGGCACCGGAGATCACCTGCCTGCCGCCGACGAAGATGATGACGAGCTGCGTGAGGGAGAAGACGAATATGAAAGTCGGCCAGAGAAACTCCTGGATTTTCACGGTGGCCATGTTGCGCCGGAGAAACTCCTGGTTCAGCGTGACGAAGCGTCCCTCCTCACCGGCTTCCATCGTGTGCAGCTTGACCGTCGTGATTCCTGACACCACCTGCCATACGCGGCTGTTGATCCTGCCGGTGGATTCCTGGATTTTGAGGAAATAGGGCTGCAACCGCGGGAGCACTATGAACACCAGGGAGACCACCGCGGCGAAGACCGAAGAGACGAGGACCATGAGCAGACCGTTCAGCCTGAAGAGCACAGGGAAGAAGAAGACGAACATGCTGAGCGAGTTGGGGATATACATGATCCCCGGTCCGAGCAGGGTGCGCACATTGTCGAGGTCATTTGTCGTGCGGGAGACCAGGTCTCCGGTTTCATGCGCCTGGAAGAAGGTATAGTCGAGCTGCAGGAGACGGTCATAGATGCGCTCCCGCAGCCGGTATTCGATCTGGCGTGAGACACCGATGATGAGCCTCCGCATGAGGTACATCGCTGCCACGGTCACGGCAGCGTACACGCAGGCCATGACGATCAGGTTTCCGATGACCGCGCCGCGGTTCGCGGCGGTGAGCTCGTCGAGGATTTTCTGGAAATACGAGGGCACGCGCACCGCGCCGTAGTTCTGAACGAGCATGAACGCGAAACCCAGGACCAGGGCGACCCAGTGTTTTCCCATGTAGGGGAGCAGGGACGCCAGGCTCCCCATGCCGCGGTTTCCGGCCTTTGACTTCTCTTTCATGTACAGCTCTTGGTTTTCAAGATATGCGCCCGCATGCGAGAAAACAAGCGGCAGCGCCCCTCACACGACGAGGCGGTCCGTGAGGAAATCCTTCATGAAGCGGTTCACCTCCCAGAGATCGGCGATCGGCCGGCCCGTGCCCGGGAGCGTCACCATGTAAGGGGCCGGCCCGAACTCGGGGCAGATCGTGAGCGTGGAGGCGCCCGACGCCTTCCTCACGTCCACGATGCGCTGCCACCACCGCAGGTGAGCCTCCAGTGCCGGACGCCACTCCTCCGCCCTGGGGTCAGGGACCTGCGGCGCTTCGGCGTGCCCCACCCGCGCATGAACGTGGAACGACCGTGCAATGGCCCGTTCCACGCTTTCCCCCTGGTCCTCCAGGAGCGTTTCGTGCACACAGCACCAGTGGGAGAAGTCCGCGGTCAGGCGCATGTCCGGCAGGGCATCCAGGAGCAGGACCGTGGAAGGGGCGGAGAAAGTGACGCGGCCGCGGTGCATCTCATGGGCAACGGGCACGCCGAGCTCCTTCTCCAATGCGGATGCTCTCTGGAAAATGGCGAGGTTCTCAGCCAGCGCGAAGATGTCCCGTCCCGTATGGGAGTTCACCAGGAGGGGAGACAGCTGGATCGCCCTTCTGTATTGTTCTTCGAAGCTCGCGGCATGCGCGGTGGCATCGGTCCCCCGTGTCCACTGCTGGGCAACAAGCCCGAGACCCATGTCCTCGAGCAGGGAGCGCATGTGCGATCTCTCCTGCTCATCCTCCGGGACGCCTGTCTCGATTCCATCGAAGCCTGCATCTTTGGCCATCCTCACGTTCGCGGCGAGGTTCGCCCCTGTCATTCCCCACGTGGCGCAAATCCAGGTGATTGTCATGTTTCAAGAATAACGAGAAAAGAGTCACGCGCCGATCAGTTCAGACGCCGATCAGACCGCGGCCGATTCCTTCTCTCACTGCCTCCGCCCTGTTTGCCGCATCGAGTTTCCGCAGCAGCGATTCCACGTGGAACTTGGCGGTGTGAGCGCTGATGCCCAGCCGCGCCCCGATCTCCTTGTTGGCCAGCCCGTCGGCCAGGAGGCCGAGGACTTCCATCTCCCGCGGGGTGAGTCCGGGCGCGGCGCCCAGGACCTCGACCACCGCGTCGGCCCCAAATCCGCCGGGTACGCGGGTACGCGTTCCGCGCGAACCCTGTACGTCGGCGCCCATTCCGCCGTCCTCACCGCGCGCGGAAGGCCAATCCTCCGGGTAAATCAGCCTGCCGGGGGGGCGGGCGCCGTCTTCCTGCACGGCAATCTCCTCCAGACCGGCCAGGCGCTCGGCAATCAGAGACCGCAGGTGGGGATCACGCGCCCGCACCACGACGCGCGCGCGGGGGCGCGGCCGGTTCATGCGCTGCCGATGGAGAGGGACACGGTGCGCAGGGTGCCGCCCCGGACAACCTCCACCTCCACCGCGGCGCCCGCGCCGCGCTCCGCCATGGAGGAAACAAGCTGCTCATGGTCCTTTACCGGCGCACCGGCAAATCCCACCAGGATGTCCCCCACTTCCAGGCCGGCGCGTTCCGCAGCGCTGCCTGCCTCCACCCAGATCAGCAGCAGCCCTTCCGCCTGCCTGCCTTTCACGCTGTCGCCGGCAGCTTTTGATAGTTTCACCGACTGGCTCCTCACGCCGAGGTAGGGCCGGGGCACGTTCCCTTTTTCCTCGAGGAGGCGCGCACGCGCCAGGGCGAGGTCGGCCGGAATTGCAACCTCCGCTCCCATGCGGCGGTTGAAGACCTGGATGCCGGCAAAGGCGCCCTCCGCGTCGGCCAGCGGCCCCCCTGTGCTTCCGGTCAACCGATCCGTGTCAGTCTGCAGGTAGCGCTCCAGCATACCCGCTCTGCCCAGGCGCAGCTTCGCGCCTACTGCGCTCACCATTGCGAGTGAGGCGTTGATGCCGTCGAACGTATCGCGTTTCAGTGACACCACCAGATCGCCCAGCTCCACCGAGGCCGTGGCCGGCGCTGCTGCCTTGGCCCCCGAGCCCAGCCTCAGCAGGACGAGGTCGTGTATCGGGTCCCGCCCACCTACCTTCGCTTCAAGCTTCTTCCCATCCGGCATGATGACCTCGATCCCCTCATCTGGGACAAGGTGACTCGCGCTCAGCACCTTGTCTTCCCCGATCAGTACGCCGCTCACCGCGTAGGGCTCGCGCTCCAGGCCGACAGTGTACGTTCCTGCCCGCCGAACCACCTCCCGCAGCGAGGTTGACAGCTCCTTCAATGCATTCGCCATATCGATCCCCTTTCCGCATTCAAGGTACACAGGGACCCGGGCAGCGGGTACTCGCCGAACGGGCAGGGCGCCACGAATGTCGCGGAGTACCGCGACCGCGGTACTCCGTGGATTACTTGGCGCCGCGAATGTCGCGGAGTACCGCGAATGTCGCGGAGTACCGCGAATGTCGCGGAGTACCGCGAATGTCGCGGAGTACCGCGACCGCGGTATCCCGCGGATTTATTGGCGCGACGGGGACGCCGCGCGCCTTTTGTGTCATGATGCGGGGGATGAAGATCAGCGTTCCCGACTGGTGCTTTTATGGAAAGATCGGCGTAGGGGCCCGCTACTACGCGGCCCTGAAGGAGATCGGAGTGGATGGCGTGGAGATGGTGGCGCCGGAACGGCACGCGATGGCGCGCTCCGCGGGGCTGGAAATCCTGAACGCGGCAGCACCGGGAATCGAGACGGGCTTGAACCGGCGGGAGAATCACGCCGCGGTTCTTCCCCAGATCCGGGAGTCCATCGCAATGGCAAAGGCCAGCGGCATCCCGCTCGTCATCATCTTCAGCGGGAATCGGGCAGGCCAGCCCGGCCGCCCTATTCGGCAGCATTTGACGGACGACCAGGGCATTGCAAACTGTCGCGCGGGCGTGGAAGCGCTCCTTCCCGACGCGCAAAAGGCGGGAGTCGTGCTCGGGTTTGAAATGCTCAACTCGATCGATCATGCTGACTACCAGGCAGACCATGGCAGCTATGGCTTTGCCCTGGCGGATGCGGTGGACTCTCCCTGTCTGAAGCTCGTCTACGATGTCTACCATATGGAAAGAATGGGAGATGACAGCGGGAAGGACATCGTGCGACGTCTTGACCGCATCGCGCACATTCACGTGGCAGAGAGCCCCCGGCGGGACGCGCCGCGCGCGGACGGCACGATTCGCTACGAACGGATCGTCCCGGGGGTGATACAGGCAGGCTACAACGGCTATTGGGGCATGGAGTTCATTCCCGGGAGGGACGCGCGTCAGGAGCTTTGCGACTCCATTTCCCTGTTCCGCCGCCTGGGCCAGCAGATTTCCTGAACGGAGGAAAACTCTTGAGCAAGGGTCACAACTTGAAAAGGTTCCGCTTTGCGTTCGCGCTTCTGATTCTTGTCACCCTGGCGGCACCTGCCTTTGCCGAGGATGTCACGGTCACCGCGTCCGCGGGCACCGGCGCAATGTACGGTCTGGCGAGGGAAATCGTGTATGACACCAGCAAGTCCACGGGCAGCTCGTACACCCTCAGTGAGCTCGACTGGGACATCACGCCTCTTTTCTACACCAGGGCGGCGCTCGACCTGACCACGGCCGCAGGATTCGCTGCATCCCTCGACGCACGGATCGGGGTCCCCGGGAAAACCGGTACAAGCACGGACTCGGATTGGCTCAACGTCAACCCTTACAACGATCCGTCATTGACAAACTACCTGCACCTGGACTGCATTACCGAACGGGCCATACTCCTGGACGCGCAGGCAGGCTGGCGGTTTGCCCTGGCGAGCTGGCTGAGCCTCGAACCTTTTGCCGCCTTCGGGTTCATGGACTTCAAATGGACCGCCCGTGACGGGTACTTTCAATACCCGCCGAACTGGTTTGGGTCAGGGGCAACAAAGCCGTATCCCCCCGCGTCCACGCAGCCCAGAATCAGCGAGGCAGGCGTCGCCATCGTCTACCAGCAGACCTGGTTTCTCCCTTCCGCGGGCGTGACGGCACGGCTCAGGGCAGGGAATGACTTCGGCATCACCGCTTCTTTTTCATTTTCTCCCTATGTGTTTTGCAATGATGTGGACAACCACCTTGTCGGGACGCCCCATGATTTCTACGACTACCTGCGAGGCGGATTTCTCCTGGAACCGAAGGTTTCCCTGGAATGGCAGGTGAGCGGGACGGCCCATCTTTCACTCGACGTCTCCTACCTGCATATTGAAGGGCTTCACGGCGACACCTACAAGCTGAATACCGGTGTGGGATATGACCCGAACCAGGTTGTTGCTCCATCAAGCGGCGCCGGGGCGTCCTTCGACGCCCTGGATGCTTCCCTGAATATCACGTGGACTTTGTAGCCGCGGGACGGCCCGCCGACGCTCGCACTCACATCCCGGCCATTGACGCGGGGCCTCATTTCTCTTTTAATCGTCCCATAGACTCTTAAGAAAAAAGGGGGGTTCCATGTCACGCACATTCAAGCGTTCGATCCTGATCGGCCTTGCCGTGATCCTGAGCCTGGCGCTGGCTGCATGCGGCCCGGCAAAGAGCTCACAGACGATATTGATAGGCGGTGCGCTCTGTCTCACCGGCATCCAGGCACCGCTGGATGAGCCAGCCGTTCGCGGGGCGCAGCTCGCCGTGGATGAGCTGAACAAGAAGGGCGGCATCCTGGGCCGCAAGGTCGAGTTCGTGAACCTCGACGGCAAGAGCGACCCGGTCACGGTGGGCAACGTGGCGGTGGAGCTGATCAAGAAGGGCGCCAAGGCCATCATCGCGCCCAGTGATTTCGATTTCGGCGGCCCTGCCAGCCGGGAGGCGCAGAAGGCCGGTATCGTCGGAATTTCCCCTGCGGCTTCGTCTCCCTTGTACGGGTCAAAGACCCTCGGGGATAAGCAGTTCACGATGTCCATGTGGAACACCACCATGGGCGCCGCAACCGCCGAGTTCGCCTGGAAGAAGGGATGGAAGACCGGCTACGTGGTCACCGACACCTTCATCGACTACACGAAGTCTCTGAGCCGCTACTTCATCATCCATTTCAAGAAGCAGGGCGGCACGATCCTTTTCGAGGACACCTACGTGCAGGGCGCGCAGGATTTCTCGGCCCAGCTTGCCCGGCTGAAAGCGTCCAAGAAGTTCGACTTCATCTTCATCTCGTCCTACATGCCGGACCTGGGCACGATCATCCGTTCCATCCGCGAAGCAGGCATCTCGGTGCCCATCGTCGGCGGGGACTCGTATGATGATCCGGGCCTCTTCAAGGCGCTCGGCGAGAAGTACGGGAGCGATATCTACTTCGATACGCACAGCTTCCTCCTGCCCGGGGTAACCCCGGACATGGAGAACTTCCTGAAGCTGTACAAGGCCAAGTTCAACGCCGACCCCGACGCGGTGTGGGTGGCAACGGGCTGGGACGTTGTCATGATCATGGCCCAGGCCATGGAAAAGGCAAAGTCGACTGACGGCGCAGCGATGGCAAAGGCCATGGAGAACACGGAGTTTTCCCTGCTGACTGGCAAGCTCAAATGGTCAGGGATCGACAAGGGTCACGAGCCCGACATCGAGGCCCCGCTCGTGCAGCTCGATAAGAGCGTGCCCAAATTCATCGGATGGGTCCGGCCCACCGACATTCCGGCGCCCTGAACACGAGCCGAAACGAAGACTTACAAAGAGGGGGGCCTTCCGCCCCTCTCTTCCCATTGCACGCTTTCCTGATTTCCGCGGAGCAATCCATCCATGGAACGAACTGGTGATCTCGTCGTAAAAAGCATCACGAAGGATTTCGCCGGGTTGCGCGCCCTGGCCGACGTGAGCCTCACGCTCGCGGAGGGGGAGATCCTGGGATTGATCGGTCCGAACGGGTCGGGAAAAACCACCCTGATCAACGTGATCACCGGGCTCCTGCCGGCCACAGGGGGCCACATCCTGATAGAAGGGACCGACATTACAAACAAGCCTGCCCACCTGATCGCGCGCCACGGCATTGCCCGCACGTTCCAGACAATACGTCTCTTCCGCGAGCTCACCGTGGTGGAGAACGTGCAGGTTGCGGCGGTCAGCATGGGCCGGAGCCGCGCGGATGCCCTTCAGCGCGCGGAGACCGTGCTGGAAGAGATGGTGTTGTCGGAGTGGGCGGGGCACAGGGCGGGAGCGCTGCCGTACGGCCTGGAACGGCGGGTCGAGGTGGCCCGGGCGCTCGCCATGGAGCCGAAGTTCCTTCTTCTGGACGAGCCCGCCGCGGGCTTGAACGAGGATGAGAGCGACGACCTGCTCAGGATACTTGCACCGATCCCGGCTCAGAAGAACCTTGGAATGCTGATCGTGGAGCACGATATGAGGATGATCATGCGTCTCTGTCACCGCCTGCACGTGCTGAGCTATGGGCGGACCATAGGAGAGGGGACGCCGGAAGAGGTGAGAGCCATCCCAGCGGTGGTCGAGGCCTACCTCGGATCCACGGCGGTGTCAAAAACGTGAGCGTGCTCAGCGTCGACAACATATTCGTCCGCTATGGAGCCATCACCGCCCTGCGCGGCGTTTCCCTCTCGGTCGCGGAAGGCGAGCTTGTTGCATTGATCGGCGTGAACGGCGCGGGCAAGAGCACGACGCTTTCCACAATCGCGGGCGGGTTGAAGCCGCACCAGGGAAGCATCACATTCCAGGGGGAGCAGCTCCAGGGCAAGTCGCCGGAGTACATCACCCGCAAGGGAATCGCCCTGGTGCCGGAGGGGCGGGAGATATTCCCCAGCCTCACGGTGGCGGAAAACCTGCGCCTGGGGGCCTTTGTCCGGGGAAGCCGCGTCGAGTTTCAGCACGACGTTGCGGAAATGGTCGAGCTCTTTCCCATCCTCGGCGAGCGGCTCCGACAGGCAGGCGGGACCCTCTCCGGCGGCGAGCAGCAGCAGCTTGCCGTGGCAAGGGCCCTGATGTCCCATCCCCGGCTGCTCATGCTGGACGAGCCGTCCCTGGGTCTTTCTCCGGTCCTGGTGGACCAGATCTTCGAGCTGATCGACCGACTGCACCGGCGCGGCGTCACGATCCTCCTGGTGGAGCAGAACGTGGAGCGCACCCTTGCCATCGTGGACAGGGCCTACCTGCTGCATACCGGGCAGGTCGAGGTGGAGGGCACCCCCGCCCACATCCGCGAGTTCGGCAATGTCGAAGGGGTCTATCTCGGTGATAGGGGCCGGGACGCCGGGAGAAAGGAACACCAGTGATCACGCTCGACTTCATCATCAACGCGATCAGCCTTGGCAGCACCTACGCTCTCCTCGCGCTGGGCATGGTGATCGTGTACGGCATCCTCAAGCTGGTCAACTTCGCCTATGGCGAGCTGATCATGATCACGGGCTACTCACTGTTCGTGCTCGCCCTCGGGCCGCACCTGCCCTGGATCATCATGGCGGTGCTGGCCGTCGGCGTGGCCGTGCTCACCAGCTACCTGACGGAGCGTGTGGCCTTCCGGCCTGTCCGATCCAATTCGTTCACCGCAATGCTGATCACCTCCTTCGCGGTGAGCACGCTTCTGCAGAATGCGGCCCTGCTCATCATTTCCCCCCGTGCCAGGGGAGTTCCGCTTCCGGATGTCTTCAGTGAGAGCGTCGCGATATGGGGCCAGTCCGTGCCCATTCGAAGCCTCCTTGCCATTGTCACGAGCCTGCTCCTCCTGGGCCTGCTGGTCGTGCTCCTTCGCAGAACGGTGCTGGGCATTGCCCTGCGGGCCGCCTCGGACAATTTCCGCATGACGCGCATGCTCGGCGTGCCCGCGAACCTCGTCATTTCAGTGGCCTTTGCCATCAGCGGCCTGCTGGCCGGCGTGGTAGGGCTCTTCTGGGTCGGCCGTACGGCTTCCGTCACGCCGACAATCGGCGCAGCTCCCCTTCTCGTGGCATTTGTGGCGACCGTGATCGGCGGCATGCGCAGCCTGCTGGGCGCCGTGGTGGGCGGCTATATCTATGGCATTGTTTTCAGCCTGATCGGCGTTCTCCTGCCGCAAGGGTTGCTCGAGTTCCGCGAGGCCTTCATGTTCCTCATCGTGATCCTGATCCTTCTCTTCCGCCCGGAGGGTCTGATACGCGGCGTGAACTCCTCGAGACGGGTATGATGCATATGAAGCCCCTGCCATGGTTCTCCCGCAACTCCACTTTTTTCGTCCTGGCAGTGCCCCTGCTGCTGATTTCCCTTGTCACCGTCCTAATCGGTGACCTCCTGATCGAGCGCATCGTCACGGTGCTTTTCATCGACGTGATCCTTGTCCTGGCCCTGCAGGTGTTCATGGGCAATTCCGGGATCCTGTCTTTTGCCGTGGCAGGATTCATGGGTATCGGCGCCTACAGCTCGGTGCTTTTTTCCATGACACCGGCCGCCAAGGCAGCGGCACTCCCGGACCTTTACTCGTTCCTCACGCAGATCCAGCTTCCCTTCCTCGTCTCCCTGCTGATCGGCGGCCTGGTCGCCGCGCTGGTGGCGGCCATCGTGGCCTATCCGCTCATGCGTCTTTCAGATGCGGCAGGAGTGATTACCATTTTCTCCCTCCTGGTGATCATCAACGTGGTGCTGGTCCACTGGTCCGCGCTTACCAACGGGCCGCGCACGCTTTTCGGCGTGGACCGCTTCACCTACCTGGGAACCACGACCGTGTTCTGCATCATTTTCCTGGCCGTGGCCTGGTGGTTCAAAGAGTCGTCCACCGGCCTCAAGCTGCGCGCCTCCCGGGATGACGCGTTCGCCGCCGCATCCATCGGCATCAACATTGTCATGATGCGCTACCTCGCTTTTGTGTTGAGCGCGTTCATGGCGGGTTTTGCCGGCGGGCTGTGGGCCCACTTCATCACCTCTTTCTCCCCGTACGCCTTCTATCTGTCAGCTATGTTCGTGTTCCTCGCCATGCTCGTGATCGGGGGACCTAATGGCATCTCCGGTGCCGTTGTGGGCACGGTGATGGTAACGCTGCTGCGGGAAGGTCTGAGGTCCATAGAGAACAACGTGAACATGTCGAAGATCCTTCCCAGCGGCCTGGTGGGGTTCACGGAAATCGTCATGGCAATCCTGCTGATCGCGATCCTCATCCTGCGTCCCGCGGGTATCATGGGAGGCACGGAGGTGCGGTGGCCGCGGGGCCTGTTCGGCCTTCGCGGAAAAAGAGGGACGCCGGCTAAGGATGTGTGACACTTTCGCGGCCCTCGGGCCGGCAACCCAGTCAGGGGCTGTCCTGTTCGCCAAGAGCGCGGATTGCGAAGTCAACGAAGCCAATGCGCTCGTCCGAATACCCGGCGCGCGGCACGTCCCGGGAGAAACAGTTCGCTTGACCCACCTCGTCATTCCCCAGGCGGAGGAGACGTTCGACCTGATCCTCACAAAGGCCTTCTGGACGTACGGCTGCGAGCTCGGTGTCAACGAGTTCGGGCTGTGCATGGGAGAGGAGGCCGTGTTCACCACGGAGATGGGGGAAGACCGGGACGGGATCATCGGTCCTGACCTCATGCGGATTGGCCTTGAACGGGCTCGGACCTGCCGTGAGGCGATCGCCGTCATGACGAGCCTGCTGGAGGCGTACGGCCAGGGGGGCAGCGCGGAGCTGAAGGGCAATTCCCATTTCGACAGCAGCTATCTCATGTCGGACACCTCAGAGGCGTATATCCTGGAGACGGCCGGCCGGAAATGGGCGGTGCGGAGGATCGAGGATGTCGGGTCGATCTCCAACATGCTCGGCATCCGCGAAGATTGGGAGCGCTGTTCGGCGGCCGCAATCGGCGCATCCCTGGACTGGGCAGCGGCCTTTGGCCTGCCCGCGGTGCCGGCTGCACTTGGCGCGCCCGAACGGCAGCGCATTACGCTCAGCGGGCTCGCCGAGAACAAGGGCAGAATCACCGTGCCTGCGATGTTCGAATTGATGAGACAGCACGGGCCCGGCTACCATCCGGCAACCGCCCCCGTGCACGGCAACACCTGTATGCATGCCGGGCCCCAGAAAGACAGATGGTGGCAGGCGGACGGGGCCATGGTGGCGGATGTGAGGGGGCACGATATTGTTGTCTGGGCCACCGGCACGTCGGGCAACTGCGTGTCCATTTTCAAACCTGTTTTCCCGCGCATGGATCTTCCGGAAATCGGGCCTGTTCCCACAGAGCATTTCGATCCACGGTCCCTGTGGTGGAAGCACGAGCTTCTGCACCGACGCGCCATGGCGGACTTCAATGGCATTGTCCCGGAAATTCGCGCCGATTTCGACCGCCTGGAAGCCGGTTTCCTGGCAGAGGCCGAGTCAGTGCGACGGGGCAGCCAGGGAGAGAAGCGGGAGTTCATGGCTCACTGCTTTCAGCGGGCCATGGAGGAAACAGATGCCTGGATTGCGCGTCTTCGGGCTCGGACCGATCTCGTGTTCCAGGATCCCGCCTACCGCAGGATGTGGGCCACGCTGAACTCCGCGGCGGGACTGACCGGCCTGCCCGCGTAGAGGAGAAGGCGCCGAGTACGGGAGTACCCGTTCGGGGAATACCCCGTACGGCGGCGCAGAATCCGCCAAGTACGGCGGTGGGGAGGGATTCAATGGCCACTCGAATATCGCGTGAAAATGTCTTTTTTGCGTTCAGTCCGGCCGTGCGGCCGGTTGCGCGCATCAAACAGGGAGAGGAAGTGCTCCTTGAGACGCATGACTGCTTCCAGGGCCAGATCCGCACGGAAAAGGACCTGGTCAAGACGCTGGACTGGAGCCACGTGAACCCGGCAACGGGCCCCCTGTACATCGAAGGAACGAAGCCTGGTGACGTGCTCCGCATCGAGCTGCGGGAGATCGTGATCGGCGACCAGTCGAGCATGGTGACGATTCCCGGAGAAGGGGTGCTTGGAGACGTGATCACCAAGATGGAGACGTCGATTCTCAAGCGGGAGGGCAACGAGATCCTGTTCCGTCACATGCGCTTCCCGCGCAAGCCCATGATCGGTGTAATCGGTGTTGCCCCGGCAGCAGGAGAGGTCCCCAATGGGACACCGGGTCCGCATGGCGGAAACATGGACTGCACGATGATCGCCCAGGGCGCGCGTCTCTACCTGACCGTTGGCGTGGAGGGGGCGCTCTTCGGCGCCGGCGACCTTCACGCGGCAATGGGAGACGGGGAGATCGTGGTCTGCGGCGCGGAGACCGAGGGATCGATCAGGCTCGTCGCGCAGGTCGTCGATCTCCCCGGGCTTCCCACTCCCTTCGTGGAGAACGACGAGCTCATTGCGGCCATAGTTGCGGCCAAAACCGCGGACGATGCCGCTTCTCAGGCCACCCACCGCATGGCCGCGTTCCTTACTGGCACGGTGGGAATCCCCCTGAATGACGCGGGCATGCTGATGAGCCTTGTAGGCCAGCTCAAGTTCTGCCAGGTCGTGGATCCGTTGAAAACGGTGCGTTTCGAGTTCCCCAAGCGGGTCCTGAAGGAGTACGGGTTCACGCTTCCCGCCTGAAGGCGTGCCGGAATCAGCCGCTGCCCTCACTCCCCGTTTCTGCGGTCCTTCAACACTCCGGCCTTGTAGACTATGTCTGTGAAAACCGACGTGCACGCTTTTCCCGTGGGAGATTGGGACGCCAGCCCCACTTTCGGATAGTTCAACCTGCCGAGGCTGAAGTATCGGACCATGTGCCAGAACCGGCCGTCCAGGGAGTAGTGGAATGCCGTAGCCTCCGGTGTGTGAGCCATGCGGAGAAAGACCTCCCGGCCCTTGATGACAGTGGAATTGCAGTCGTCCGAAACCCCGCGCGTGACAACGGAAACAACGGTCGGCTCTTTCTGCGGGGAAAACTCGAAGCAGAGCTTGGCCCATACATCGTCCTTCTCCATGAGGAGGAGAACCCCTGCGTCGTAGGTGGAGGCAAAGTCCACGGCCACGCGGGCACTCAACAGGAAGCTCGGGTCCGGCGGCGCGAACATCGCGCGTGCCAGGTTGTCCGTTACGCCGCTCCCCGATGGATCGATGAACAGGTCGGTGAGCTCAAGAGCCGTGATGGTCAATCTCGTGCCGTCCCCCGCGTTCCAGTCCAGCGGGCGGTTGCGCCATTGCAGCCTGCGGGGGATCGAGGACAAAGTGAACTCACTCATTGCGGCACCTCCTGACTCAGTGCGACGTTGCTCCGGGCGCTCACCTCAAGACGGGCAGGCGCCTGCTCACGATGGTTTCCATGGCACCCATCACATCCCGCACGGAAAGAGCGTAGCCCTCCCGCGCAATGGTCGTGCAGAACTCTTCATGACTCCTGCCTGCACGGTACTCTGGAACCTTGGCGGGCATTGCAAGGTAGCGCGTGAATACTGACATGTCGTTGGAGACGAGGAGACTGGCCTGGTAGAAGAGGACGAGCCTGGTGCGGTAGAGGGAAGTCCCCACGATCTTTTTCCCCCTGATGGCAAGATCAGATATCCCTTCCGGGCTCACCCCGGTGACTCCAAGCAGGGCAAGGGAGTCCACGATCCACGAGTTGATCTCCGCGGCATATTCGCGGTTCCTGTAGGGTGATTCCACCGAGGTGACGAGGGCGAGCACCACCTGGCCGGGACCGAGGATCACCGTTCCGCCTCCGCCTCTTCTTTTCATCCAGGGCACTCCGTCAGCCTCGAGGTTCTCCAGGAGGAGGTCCTGTTGCGGCTTGCCGGAAGCACCCAGCACGGCGCAGAGAACGGGCGGCTCGTACAGCCTGAACACCGGTACTCCCGTCTGCCTGTAGCGGTCAAGGAGATCCTCGTTGACCGTGGTTTCAGGCATTGGTTGTGCCGCGCCTCAATTCTGTCCCCGCATCTTTTTTTTCAGCTCATCCAGGGCGGCCCCGGCCTCTTCCTGCTTCATCGTGTGGGCCAGCTCGTCCTTCGTACCGGCTGCCATCTGGAGCTGGGCCAGGAGCAGGTCAGCGTCCACAAGCTTGACCCCCGCCATGCGGATCCGCGTCAGCTTCCCCTTGAGAACAGAGACCTTTGCCCTCAGGTCCGCAAGCTCCGCCTCGAGCGTCGACTGTTTTGCCCTGGCGTCCGACAACCGTGCCGTTGCCTGCGCGGCGAGGCCCGCGTCCCCTTTTCCCTGGGCAAGGCTGACCCTGCGCGTCCAGACGTTCGTGTCCTCCTGCGCAGCCTCGAGGGCCTTTTCCGTCTGCTTCAGCGTCGTGATGAAAGCAACGACATACTCAGCGGCCTCCCTGGGTCCGAGGCCTTCGAGATCGGTATCCAGCATCGCATTTCTCCGGGGCAAGGGTAGCACGAATCCTAGAACGCGGTAAGCACGAGGCGCACTCCCACGAAGCCCAGTGCTACGGCAAGGGCCAGGACAATCCACGGCGCGGAGATTTTTCGTGACAGGTATGCACCGACCTGTGCTCCGCCGATCACGCCGGCCGCGAGGCACGCGTCACGGAGCAGGTGGGTGGGCCATGTGTGGTCAAGGATGTGCTCAACGACTCCGGTGAGCGCAGTGAAGAAGAGCACGAAATGGGAGGTTGCCGTGGCGATGTGCAGGGGGAAATCGAAAATGTAGGTAAGGACGGGAACGTGGATGAGACCGCCGCCAATTCCGACAAGGGTCGCAAGAAATCCGATGAGCATGCTGAGACCCATGCCGACGAGCAGGTTGAATGAAAGGGAATGAGACCTGCCTTCCCGATCGACAACCGTGTCATGCACGCTCCTCCATTTGCGCGCAGGCTGTTCCTCCGTGACCGCCGTGCCGGCACGCCGCCCGCGGATGCCCCTTGTGACGGAAAGGAATATGGCGACCCCCATGAGCAGCCCGCCGAAGAGAACTCCGAACGCTTTCCTGGGAATGAAACGGGTGAAAGCGGAGCCGATGAACGCTCCGGGGATGGACGCCGCGGCGAAAAGTATCCCGGTCTTGTAGCTGATCCGTTTCATCCGCGCATAGGCAATGGTGCCCGACCCTGCGTTGACGCAGATGATGGCCAGTGACGACGCGGTGATCATGGATGGGCTGTCCTGTGGAAAGAGGAATACGAGGATCGGCACAAGGATGAAGCCGCCGCCCGCGCCGATGAGCGTGCCGTACACGCCGATGAAGACGCCGATGGGGATAAACCACAGCACGCTCATGCGGGGCTATGCTACGCGGGCCGCTGCGGCCGGTCAACAGCTCGCGGCAGAATGCCGCGGCCAGTTTTCCCGACACCAGGCGTTCACCATTGCGAAAACAGGGAATTTAGAACCCCAGGTTCTAAATATCTTAAAACCATGAGGGTCTCGAGGTATGTCGCGGAAATTGCCGCGTCATGTCGTGGGAATTGCGGCCGCGGCCGGGCCGCCCGGGCCGCCCGAACTTGCACACCCCTCCGCGAACCGCTATCCTCTTTTGACCGTGGTGTATTCCCCCGACGATCCGATTGCCGCCCTGGCCACTGCCGCGGTCTCCAGCGCGCTTGCGGTCATCCGCGTTTCCGGTCCCGGCTCTCTCTCCCTCCTCTCACGGCTCCTGAAGGGCGGAAGGGATGCGGCCGCGATGCAGGGCCACACGATCCACCGCCTGGTCATCCGCGACGCCGAGGAGGACGTGGACGAGGTCCTGCTGGCCGTGTACAAGGCGCCGCGCAGCTACACGGGGCAGGACAGCGCCGAGATCTTCTGCCACGGGGGGCTTCCCGTGATCCGGAGGCTGATGTCCCTTCTGACCCGTTCGGGGTTCCGCCCTGCCGGGCCGGGAGAGTTCACCCAGCGCGCGTTTCTGAACGGCCGCATGGACCTCACCCGGGCCGAGGCGGTGAACGAAATCGTGAGGGCAAAAACAGACAAGGCGCGCGCCCTTGCGCTGCAGCGTCTTTCCGGCGCAATCGAGAAAAGGATAAGGGCTGCCCGTGACGCCCTGCTGGATCTCCGCGCCGCGCTGGAGGTGATGATCGATTCTCCTGAGGACGAGCCGGGGGACCTGATAGATGAAGCCAGGCTCAACGCCGCAATCGAGATGCTGGAAAGTCTGACGGGCACCTACCGGCACGGACGGATATACCAGGAAGGGGTTGCCGTGGCCATAGCGGGTGCCACCAACTCGGGGAAGTCGAGCCTGTTCAACCTCCTCCTTCGTCAGGAAAGGGCAATTGTTTCGGAGATCCATGGCACCACGCGCGACTGGCTGGAGGGCGTGGTCAGCCTGTCAGGGATACCCGTGCGCCTGTTTGATACTGCCGGGCTGCGTTCGTCCACTGATCTCCTGGAGATTGAAGGCATGCGGCGTACCGAGGAGGTGATCCGGGCCGCGGACGCGGTGGTCTATCTCGTGGATGGAAGCCGCGGCGCTGCCGTGGAGGACAAGGATCTCACGGCCGCACGGGGGACGGGCGCGCCGCTTCTTCCGGTCTGGAACAAGACGGACCTGCCGGGAGTGCCTCCCGCGCCTCCCGGCTATCTTGCGATGAGTGCCGCGACCGGCCAGGGGCTGGACAGGCTGGAAAAGGCGATTGCGGACGCCGTTCTCGGCGGACCGACTCTGGAATCAGGAGAGCCTCTCATAGACTCGCAAAGACAGAAGGACCTCATTCAGCGCGCCCTGGCAGCGCTTACACGGTTCAAGGACGCACGCTCCGGCAGCATCACGCCGGACCTCCTTGCCGTGGATCTCTCCGACGCGCTGGAGGCGCTGGGAGAGATTACCGGCGAAGTGACACGCGCCGAGGTGCTCGACCGGATGTTCTCCACTTTCTGTGTGGGGAAATAACATGGATTATGATGCAATTGTCATAGGAGCAGGCCACGCCGGCATCGAGGCTTCCCTGGCCCTGGCACGGCTCGGTTTCTCCACGCTGCTGGTGACGCAAAGCCTCGACTGCATCGGCAAGATGTCCTGCAATCCCGCCATCGGGGGAATCGCCAAGGGAAACCTCGTGCGGGAGATCGATGCTCTGGGCGGCCAGATGGGCAGGCTCATCGATGCCACGATGATCCAGTTCCGGATGCTCAATGCGAGCAGGGGTCCCGCGGTGCAGGCGCCGCGGGCACAGGCGGACAAGCAGGCGTACGCGGCGCTTGCAAAGCTGAGCCTGGAGGAGCAGAAGGGACTCGCGCTCTTCCAGGACACGGTGACCGATCTGCTCGTGGATGCGGAGGCGGCGCGCGTGGAAGGGGTGATCACCGAGCGCGGCAGGCGGATATCCGCCCGGACCGTGGTGTTGACGACGGGCACATTCATGGAGGGCAGGCTCTTCATCGGGGAGTGGAGCGCCCCAGGAGGCCGGTTGGGAGAGCCTGCCGCGCTCGGCCTTGGCATGAGCCTGCGCCGCAGGGGATTCACGGTGGGCAGGCTGAAGACCGGCACCTCCGCGCGCGCCCTGGGAGCGTCCCTGGACTACGGGCGCATGGAGAAACAGCTTCCCGACCCGCGCGCCCTGCCGTTCTCATTTTCGAACGAGAAAGTGGATCGGCCGGCCGTCCCCTGCTGGATCACCTACACGAATGACGCCACGCACGGCATCATACGGGACAACATCCACCGCTCGCCCCTTTATGGAGGGAAAATCGTCGGCAAAGGCCCGCGCTACTGCCCCTCCCTGGAGGACAAGGTGGTCCGCTTCCCTGAGAGGGTGCGCCACCACGTGTTCGTGGAGCCGGAAGGTTTGGGCACCGACGAGGTCTACCTGAACGGCGTCTCCTCTTCGCTGCCCGAAGAGGTGCAGGATGCTTTCCTGCGTACGATTCCCGGGCTGGAAAACCTGCAGATCGTGCGTCCCGGCTATGCGGTGGAGTATGACTTCCTCCCGCCAACGCAGCTCTTTCCCAGCCTGATGGCGAAAAGTCTCGACGGTCTCTTTGTCGCGGGGCAGACCAACGGCACCTCAGGCTACGAGGAGGCGGCCGCGCAGGGGCTCCTGGCGGGCATCAATGCCGCCATGCGTCTTCAAGGCGAGGAACCCCTGCTGCTCTCCCGCGCTGAAGCCTATATCGGGGTCATGGTGGATGACCTTGTCACGCTTGGCACGGAGGAACCGTACCGGCTTTTCACTTCTCGGGCCGAGTACAGGTTGTCCCTGCGCCACGACACGGCGGATATCCGTCTCCTTCCCGCGGGCCACAGGATCGGCCTGCAGACCGACGAGGCAATGGAAAAACTGGAGCGCAAGATCCGCGGAATCGAGGAGATCCGCGAGCTGCTGCGCGGGCGCAGGGTTGCCGCACGTGACGCCGCCGCGCTTCCCGTTCTGGAGGCCCACAAGGGGCGGAGCTTCGAGCAGGCCCTGAAGGACCCCAACCTGTCGATTGCGGCGCTGGCTCTCAGGGACCCGTCCTTTGCAGGCGCGCTGCCCGAGTGGCTGGGCCTGGCCGAGTGCGAAGTGAAATACGAAGGGTATATCAAGCGCCAGGACGAGCTGGTGGGACGGTTCCGCGGCATGGAGGAAAAGCGTATTCCCCAGGGATTCAACTGGGACTCCCTGACAGGGGTTTCATCGGAGGCCGGGGAAAAGCTGAAGGCCATCCGTCCGGTATCCGTGGGCCAGGCGTCGCGGATCCCCGGCGTGCGGCCCCCGGATATCGCGGTGCTCATGGTTCACCTCAAAAAAGGCAGATCGTGAAGGCGCCTGCGGATCCTGCCGCGGTGCTGGGCGAGGGCCTGGCGCAGCTCGGCATCCGGCCGGCAGAGCCGGCGCAAGCCCTGCTGGAGAAGTATATTGCGGAGATCGAGCGCTGGAACCCGCGGTTCGGGCTGGTGAAGTACGACGGCAGGCAGGAGCTCATCGTCAAACACGTGCTTGATTCCCTGTCCGCGTGGACAGCCCTGCGCGAGGCGGCGTCCGGATCGGGGTCGGTACTGGACGTGGGCTCGGGGGCAGGCTTTCCCGGGATACCCCTCGCCATCGTGCTGCCCGACGCTTCATTTACCCTCCTGGACCGCATGGCGCGCAGGGCTGCATTCCTGGAGACCTGCACCATCCTCCTCGGGCTTTCGCGGGTGAAGGTGACCCAGCGCGACCTTGCCGTGATGACAGGGGAGTTCGACGTCGTGACCTGCCGGGCAGTGGCGCCGCTGCGGCGTCTGGTGGAGGACATCCGGCAGAGCACAGTGCGCTGGCGCACGATTGCCGCGTACAAGGGAAAAACGGATCGCGCGCGGGAGGAAATCGACGAAGTCGAACGCCTCATGCCGGGGCTTTTCAAGGTCGAGCTGCGGCCCCTCCACGCGCCTTTCCTGGACGAGGAGCGCTGCCTGGCCGTGCTCACCCGGATCTGTTATTGACAAATGGCGGGCGGCAGGGTAGGATTTTTTTGTTAGGGGGAGCCTGAGGTTTGGGCGATTCGACGATCGGAATCAAGGTCGCAGACGGATCTTTCTACCCTGTCCTCGAGCACGGCTTCACGGGCACGAAGAAGCTTACCCTGACGACCGCCAAGAACAATCAAGAGAAGGTCCAGATAGACCTGTATCGGGGCAACGGCGCCACCCTGTCCGAGGCCCATTACATCGGCACCCTGACTATTGACAACATCCCTCCGGCCTCCAAGGGCGAACCTGAAATCGAGCTTCTTCTCGGTATTGACGATGACGGGCAGCTTTCCGCCCGGGCCAGCGACAGCCGTACGGGTGAATCGCAGAAGTTCTCCACCACCATTACGACTGCGTCCGTGGACCAGTTCGAAGAGCCCGAGTTCGAGGTTGAAGACACCCAACCGGGAAGGATCGATTTCGAAGAGGCGCCTCTTACTGGAGAGACCTACCCGGTCACCGAGGAGGATCGAAGGGAACGGGTGCACGCCAAGGGGCCGAACATCCTCCTTCTGATTCTTTTCGTGATTTTCGGCGTGCTCCTGGTGGCGGCAATCGCGTACTTCATCTACAGAAGCATTCCGGGGCCGCGCGTGCCTTCTCTCAGCACCACCGGCGCGGCAACCGTTCCCGCAGCACAGGAGCCTGTGCAGCCTGCACCTGTTGCAGAGCCCGCTCCCGCCGCGCAGCCGGCCGCAGCCGCTCCTGCACCGGCAGCCGTCACACCGCCCAAGCCAGCGCCTGCGGGCGGGGTCACGTACAGGATCAAACGCGGTGACACGCTGTGGGACATCGCCGCCACCTATTATCGAAACCCGTGGCTGTATCCCAAGCTTGCCAAGGCCAATTCCATCAGGAACCCGGATCTGATTTTTGCTGGCACACGGATCAAGATACCTGAGAATTGAGCTCCTGATCGCCCTGATCGCCCTCCCCCTTCTCACCGCGGGATGCGGCGCGCGGGAGGTCTGGGGCGTGCCGGAGGACGAGCTCCGGGCCGGTCTTGCTCGAGCGGACTACCAGGCACTTGCCCCGGTGGATTTTGCGTCCCAGAACCCCGCGGATGCTTTGTCTCTTTCACCGGAAGCCCCGTACTACCTTTCGTTCGTATTTGATTCCATCGCGCGGCCTTCCCAGGCGCTGCGGATGCTCGAGCTGGCGTGGAGCCGAAGCCCCAGCCCCTGGAAGGAGGAGGCGGGACTTCTCCTGGGCCAGAGATACCTCTCCCAGAACGGCAATGACAGGGCCATCGCCGTGGCGCGGCGCCTTCTGTCGTCCCGGTCCCCGGACGTGGAACAGCGGGCGCGCAGGATCCTGGTGGAGGGATTGTACTGGAGCAAGGACGACGCGGCGGTGCTGGAGGAAGCTGCGCGCCTTCAGAGCTGGGATGCCGAGGTCCTGCTGTTCCGCGCAGTGAGCTCCCTGCGCCTCCAGCTCCCTTCCGCGCATGACCTGGTGATGCAGCTCTTCATCAGGGAAAAGGCCTCGCCGCTGCACGGCAGGGTCTATACCTTCCTCACCGCGGCACCGGAGTTTCTGCAGCTTTTCTCCCCGCAGGAGCGTGACCTGCTCGCCGCCAAGAACGCGTTCATGCAGGGGGACTGGGACGGCGGTCTCCCTCTCATGGAGGGCGTGCTGGCCGGCATCGAGCCCTCGAGAGTCGCGGACGGGGCACTCGTGATCGACCTTGGCAATTCGTATATCTCTGCCGGGCGGCAGGCTGCGGGCGCGAAGTTCATGGAGACGCTGGCCGGGCGGTTCACAGGCCAGGCTCGGGTGGATGCGCGGGAGCAGGCAGGCAGGCTGTACCGGAGGGCCCGCGATTTCGCCGGCGCGCTTTCGAACTTCAGGGTGGTGGCTGCCGAGGCGCCTGCTGCCGTGCAGCGCGAGCGCGCCCAGCGGTATGTCCTGGACGTGCTGCTGGAGATGAATCCCTCCGATCTCGTCTCCCAGATCGGATCAGAGGCGGCATCCTGGCGCGATCCCTCATTATTCTCCTCCCTGCTGGAAGATAAGATTGCCGATTTCGTGGCAGAGAGGAACTGGAAGACGCTGATCGGGCTCTGGCGGGTGCTGGACAAAACCGGGCCCGACGACATCCGCGCACAGCTCTCCTACATCCTGGGGCGCGCGTGGCAGGAGGGCGACCTGGCACGGCTGCCGGGCGCACCTCCCATTTCCGCGCGCGAGCTCTTCCTCGATGCAGCGCGCAGGAACCCCATGGGATACTACGGCATACTGGCCTCGAGCTTCCTCGGCGAGCTTCCTGATCGGGCAGTGCCTGCAGCCCCGCCGGAGGCGCAGGATCCCGCGGCGGCATTCGATCCCGTTGTCATGGGGTTCCTGCCCTTTGGCCTGACAGACCAGGCATACAGCAGGATCTGGCCTGCCCGCGACAGCCTCTCCGACACGCAGCTCCTGGAGGCCGCGCGCCGATTTGCCCTCGCGGGGGACAACCGGAGCTCGATGTATCTCGTGGGCGCCGTGGCGCGCAGGCGCAAGCTCACGCTCGTCGAGCTTCAGCTCTACTATCCGAAGGCTTTTGGAAATATCATCGAGCCCCTGGCAGCCGGGGCAGGCATCCCCGATCACATTCTGTATGGCCTCGTGCGCGAGGAAAGCTATTTTGACGCGGACATCGTGTCCAGCGCCGGTGCGGTCGGGCTCTCCCAGCTCATGCCGGCCACGGCGGCCTCTGTTGCCGCGAGGATGCGCATGACGGATCCGGATCTCCGCGATCCCGGGACGAATCTCGCGATCGGCGTGCGCCACCTGAAGGATCTGCTCTCCAATGTGGACAACCCGACAAAGGCCCTGATCTCCTACAATGCGGGGCTCGCCCGCCTGCGTCAGTGGGAAAGGGCTGCACGGGGGTTCTCCGCAGACCTGTTTGTCGAATCACTGCCGATAGCTGAAACCCGCCAGTACGTGCGCAAGATCCTTGTTTCCGCGGTGATGTACGCGTTTCTTTACAGGGATGCCGACCCTCGGGAAGCGGCGCTGTCTTTTTTCGGCATCCAGAAAAGGCCGCTGGAATCTCCGCCGGATCCACGGTCCGGCGCAGGTATGGATGCCGAGGGCGAGCGAGTCCAGGGACGGACGAACGCGAGCCACGCGCCGTCCCGGCCGAACTAGCCCGCACCGCCCGAAGGGCGGTGCCATCGCCCCTAGTCCGGTCCCGCTATGGCCTCCACCATCTCGTGAAGCTGCGAGTCGCTGTACTTCCCCTTGCCGGACGGCATGATGTTGCTGAATCCCTCCACGATATCGGCGCCCGGGTCCACGATGGAGCGCACGATGTACGCCTCGTCTGCTTTCAGGCTGCGCCGCGTGCCGCCGGTGAGCACTGCCACCGTGCTGCCGGACAAGCCCTTGAACGTCGGCCCGACGAGCTTCCTGCCGTCACGACTATGGCAGTCCAGGCACCCATTCTGGCGCAGAAGGGCGACGCCGGTTCCTTCCTCTCTTTCCAGTTGAGAAGTGAGCCCCGGGATATCGACATCCTCCCCGGCGTACCACTTGTCGAAGTCCGCCCGCGGCACGACAAAGACCTGGCTCAGCATCTTGGAGTGCTGCAGGCCGCAGTACTGCGTGCACAGGATATCGAAGGTGCCCGCGGCCACGGCCTTGAACCACGCGTGCGTGGTCATGCTGGGAAGCACATCCTGCTTGATCCTGTAGGCGGGGATGAAAAAGCCGTGAATCACGTCCACGGACTTCATGTTGAGCGCCACGTCCCTGCCCAGCGGCACCACGAGGTCCGTGCTCTTCTTCCCGTTCTCATAGGTGAAGAGCCATGACCACTGCCGCGCGGTGACGCTCACGTTCATTGAGCCTGCGGGGGCCGCGCGGAGGAACTTGAAGGAGGTGAGGCCGTAGAAAAACATGCTGAGGGCCAGGACCAGCGACGCGACGATCCACACCGTTTCAACGATTGCATTGCCGGAGATGTCAGACGGATTCGGATTGCGGCTGCGGCGATAGCGCACGACAAAGTACAGCATGAGAAACATGATGATGACGAAGAGCAGGAAACAGAACACAATGATGTAGATGAATGTGCTGTCGACCGCTGCGGTGGTGGTCACCGGTTCCTCCTCCCTTGTTACCTGTACATGACGTCGGTGAATGTGAGCCCGATGAAGATGGCCAGGGTGCAAATGGCGATCGGGACCAGGAGCTTCAGAAGAAGCCGCTTCTCCGAGCTCAGGTGCATGAAGTACAAGAGCACCAGGGTGGATTTTATCGCCGCAATGGCGAGGACCACGAGGATGCCTGCCCGACCGAAGTTCAGGCTTGCCGTGGTCACCGTGATGGCGGTGAGCACAATGAGGGCCGCCCAGATGTATATATAGCGTGCGTACGCCACGTCTCACCTCCTAGGAGATCAGGTAGAACAACGGGAACAGGAATATCCAGATGACGTCCACGAGGTGCCAGTACAGCCCCGCGTTCTCCAGGGCCGCCGAGCGTTCCTGGGTGGCTTTGCCCCGGACAACGAACGCGAGGATGACGGAAAGGACCGTCATGCCGATGATCACGTGCAGGGCGTGCAGGCCCGTCATGGTGAAGTACAGGCCGAAGTAGAGGATCTCCCCCGGCGGCCTCTTCATCAGCACGGCCGCGTTCGGGTACAGGCCGTGCTCGAACTTCGCGGTCCACTCGAACGCCTTGACCACCAGGAATGCCAGTCCGAACGCAATGGTGGCGCCCAGGAAGAATATCGTGCGCTTCGGCTTGTTCAGCTCCTGCAGGGAGAAGACCGCGGCCACCGCGGTGAGACTCGAGGTGAGGAGTATGGCCGTGTTGAGCGTGCCGTCGAACCTGCTCAGCTCCATTGAGGCAGCGTGGAAGTCCCCGGGATGCTTTGCCCTATAGACGGAGTACAGGAGGAAGAGCCCTCCGAAAAGCAGTATCTCCGAGAGGAGGAACAGCCACATGCCCACCCGTGCGCCGACGCCGTGATCGCGGTTTTCCATGTTATTCCTTTTTCTTTGTTTTCCCGGTGTCGGCTTTCCTGGGGAACACGTACGGGCCATGGGTAATGACCGGCGGCGTTTCGAAGTTTTCAAAGTGAGGGGGAGAGGGGATCTGCCACTCCAGGGTGCTCCCGCCCCACGGGTCGGCCTCCGCCTTCTTTCCCCTGAAGAGCGCGTGCAGCAGGTTGCCGAACATCAGGCCGAGCCCTGCAACCATGATCCACGAGCCCACAGTGGCAATGACCTGCAGATCGGTGAACTGGGGGAGGTAGGAGTAGTAGCGCCGCGGCATGCCCGCCCACCCCAGGATGAGCAGTGTCATGTAGAAGAGGTTGAAGCCGACGAACAGCACGATGAATGCAACGGTGGCTGTTTTGTAGTTGTAGGTCTTGCCGAACATCTTGGGAAACCAGTAGTGCAGGGCGGCGAACAACCCGAATCCCATGCCGCCGAATATGATGTAATGGAAATGGCCGACCACGAAATACGTATCATGCGTGTGCACGTCCGTGGAGAGCGCTCCCAGCACAAGCCCGGTGAGGCCTCCAATGGAGAACAGGGCGATGAAGCCCAGCGCGTAGAGGAATGGCGGGTCCACCTTGACGGAGCCCTTGTACATGGTGGCCACCCAGTTGAACACCTTGATGGCGCTGGGTATGGCCACGAGGAATGTGAGCAGGGAGAAGACGATGCTTGCAGTGTCGCTCTGGCCGCTCACGTACATGTGGTGTCCCCACACGAGGGAACCGACGCTGGCAATGGCGAGGCTGGAAAACGCGATTGTCTTGTAGCCGAAGATATTCTTGCGGGAGAAGACGGGGAACAGGTCGGAGATGATCCCCATGGCGGGCAGGATCATGATGTAGACCGCCGGGTGGGAGTAGATCCAGAAAAGGTGCTGGTAGAGGAGGGGATCCCCGCCCTTGGAAGGGTCGAATACCCCGATGCCGAAAATGCGCTCCAGGAGAATGAGCACCATCGTGATGCCGATGACCGGTGTGGCCAGAACCTGGACCCACGCAGTGGAGTACAGACCCCAGACGGAAAGAGGCATGCGGAAGAATGTCATGCCCGGCGCACGCAGCATGTGCGTGGTCGTCACGATGTTGAGCCCCGTGAGTATCGAGGACATTCCCAGGAGGAACACGCCGAATACGGCAAGAGGCACATCCACGGTTGTATGGAGACTGTAGGGCACGTAGAAGGTCCACCCGGTGTCCACCGCGCCCTTGGCAAAGAGGATCGAGCCCAGGACCACGAAGGCGCCGAGCATGTAGAGGTACCATGAGAAGAGGTTCAGCCTCGGGAACGCCATGTCTTCCCCGCCGATCAGGATGGGGAGGAAGAAATTGCCGAAGATTGTCGGGATGCCGGGGATGACCACGAGGAAGACCATTATGATCCCGTGCAGGGTGAAGATCGAGTTGTACATCTGCCCGGAAAGGAACTTGCTGTCCGGGGAGAGCATCTGGATGCGCATGAGAACGCCGAGAATCACGGCCACGGTGAAGAAGCTCAGCACGGCCACCAGGTAGAGAATTCCAATGCGCTTGTGGTTGGTCGATGTGATGAAGCCCCGGATGCCCGGGCGCTTCCCGTTATCAAGATACCAAGGGCCCTCCACGTGGTGGGCGGCCTCAGCGTGAGATGCCATTCGTCAAACCCTCCCTGCTGTGCGGCGCTTCCTGCCTGCCAGGACAAGATAGAGGACCAGGGCACACGCGACCAGGAGCGTGAAGCTCGCGGTGATTCTGAGAATATTGAAGACAAACTTGTGATTCTGCGGATCGTAGCTGAAGCAGAACCGCATGACTTTGGCGATGGTCGGACCCACCGTGCCGGTGGATGCCTCCATGAGGGACATCTTCAGGTCCACGGGCAGGAAGTCGGTCCCTGTCATGTAGCGGACTATTTTTCCCTGGGGGGAAAGGATCACAAGACCCAGGGGATGCTCGAAGTCATCGCCGTTTCGCACATAGTGGAATCCCACCGCGTCGGCCACCTTCTTTATGTCCCCGGCGTTCCCGGTCAGGAACTGCCATCCCTCCGGGGGGAACGGTGCTTCGATTGATTCGAGGCTGATCCTTTTTGCTTTTCGGGCGTCGGTCAGGGTTTCACGGTCATCGATCGTCATGGTGACGACCTGGTAGTCCTTGACGGGGACCGCGGAGAGCCGGCCGATCACGCCCGCCATGCTGGTGAGAAGAAAATCGCACGCGTTCGGACATCGATAGTAGACCAGGGCGAGGATGGTCGGCGCGTGGATGAGCTGCCGCAATGTCACCGGGGTGCCTTCATCCGTCACGAACCGGGCGTCGAGCGGAACAAAGGAGCCGAGGCGCTCCTCGATGCCCACCCCGCCCCAGACCCCGGGCAGTTGCTTCTCATCGGCCCTCGCGGCCGCGCCGCCCGCGCACACGAGCAGCAACGCGGCCATGGCGAGCCCGCGCGCCCTCCGCAAGGGAATCACCTTCTATTTCCAGCCGCTGACGGCGGAGGAAATATACTTGAAGAGGTCCCCCGCCTGCTCATCGTTGAGCTGGTCCGCCGGGAAAGGCGGCATGCTGCCTGCGGATCCATTGGGCATGGCCGGGGACCTGATGAAGGCAGTAAAGGTGGCCAGGCTCGCGAGCTTTTTCGAGGTCTTGAGCGGCAGCTCCGCGACCACCACGTTGCCGCCGTTCGGATGACAGGCGGAGCAGTTGTCCGCGAAGATTTTCTGACCCGCGGGCGCGGCAGCCGCGACGGTTTTGGCGCCCGCCGGGGACGCTGCCTGCGCGGCGCCGGGGGACCACCCGCCGTAGACCAGCCGGGCGCCGTACCACCCCAGCCCTACCACTGCGACACACGCCAGTCCGTAGATGACGAGCATCGGCGCGGCGTGTATTTTCACTTCGCTTCCCAGGATGATGCCGACAGCAAGGAGAACGAGGAGGGCGCTTGCCAGGATCATCTTCATCTTGATCGGCGGAATCAAAGCGCCCTTGAAAAAGTGCAGCCAGTCGAATACCCCGAACAGGATCGTGGGGAAGACGAAAAGGAAAGCCAGGATCGAAACGTGCCGCGCCGTGGTGAGCAGGTTCTTGCGGGCGAATACTATTCCCGCCAGGAGGAAGAGGAACGCGCCGATCACAAGCCCTATCGGGATGTGAGTAATCGGGGCGTGCAGAGGATCGGGAAAGCCGATCTTCGTGACAAACTGGTAGAGGGAATCGATCATGGTTCGCCTCCTCGTCGCGCGTCTCGAACGGGAATTGCTCCCTGTGTCCGCATAGTAGCGGCGGGACCGAGGTGTGTCAAACAGTGCGGCAAATCTCAACCCTTTCTGGTGTAAAGTTCCGACACGGCTGAGAAATCGAGGTCCTTGAGCCCGGCGGCGGAGGCCAGCGCGAAAACCTCCTTCGCTGCATTGATGGTCGGCATGGGGACGCCGCTCTCGTAGGCGGTGGCGCAGGCAAGCTGAAGGTCCTTGTGCTGCCAGCGCAGCGGGAACTCAGGATTGAAGGTCCGCGACTCCAGGTTGGAGCGTTTCCCGGCGATGAACGGCCCTGCCACTGCCCCGCCGACGAGCATGTCCAGCAGCGCCGTGCGGCTGAAACCGAGAGCCTCCCCGAACGCCAGTGCCTCGGAAAAAGCCGCCATTGCAGTTCCCAGCATCATGTTGATTATCATCTTCATTGACGCGCCCATGCCCGTGCCGCCCATGCACTTGATCGTCTTGCCCATGAGCGTGAGGAGGGGCGTGCATTCTTCGAGGTCCCTGGTCTCCGCACCCACGAGAAAAGTGAGCTCCCCTTTCTCCGCAAACGGCAGGGAGCCGGTGACCGGGGCGTCCACGAACCGGATGCCCCGCGCAGCCGCCTCTGACGCCATCTGCCGGCTGAATGACGGGTTGACCGTGCTGCAGTCCACCCAGAGGCTTCCCTTTGTCATGGCGCCGAGAAACCCGTCTTTCCCTCTCGCGGTGCCGGCAACGGCGTCGGGGCTGGAGAGCATCGTGAACAGCACCTCGGCGTCCTTTCCCGCTTCCGCCGGGGAATGGGCCACGCGTGCTCCCTCACGCGCGAGTACGTCCGACTTGCCCGGCGAGCGGTTGTACACCGAAAGCGCGTGTCCGCCGTGCAGCAGGTTGCGGGCCATTCTGCTTCCCATGATGCCCAGGCCGATGAATGCAGTTTTCACGCGCGGCTCCTCTCATCAAAGAGAACATCGCCATGCGCACGGTTCTTGTCAATCCGGCTCATGGGCGACCGATAAATCAATCAGGGGGCTCGCGTGATTGCATTTGGCAGGAGGCTCTCTCCTGCGGTTGTCTCCATTGTCGTCGTCCTGGGGTCTCTCTGCCTGTTCTGCGTCACTTCGCTGGGGCTGCACCTGGCCGGGGTACCAGGACCGGCCGGCGCCCTGGGCAGGTTTCTCATCGAAGGCTTCTCATGGGCGGGGTTCTTCGTGCCTGCCTATCTCCTGGCCGGCGTGGCGCTCCTCCTTGCTCCCGTCTTCCGCAGGCGTTCCGCCCTGCTTCTCATGTTTTCCATCGTGCCCTTCATCACGCTGAGCCTGCTGTTCCATGTCATTTCGAAGTCCACGTCCGCCCTGCCGCAGCTTCTCCTGGACTCCTTTGGAATGGTCCCCTCCGCGCTCCTGCTCTTTCTTCTCCTTGCGCTGGAGACCATTTTTCTCTTCACGCTGCCGCACGGGGCCAGCACCGCGGCCTCGATGAGACAGGCGGCCCGCGCCCCCCTCGCTCTTCCCTATGTGAAGCCGGCAGATCCCCTGCCCGTCATGCCTGCCCGGGAACTGGATGAGCTGTCCTCGGGGGCGCCGACTCCGATTGACCCGGCTCCGGCCGCCTGTGAGGCGGAGGCCGTTCCGGAAGTGTTCGAGGCGCAGGTCGAGGAAGCGCGGGGGGTGGAGGAGCCCGCACTCGAAGAAGAGAGTGCCGAGCCGGACATGATCGAGGTCACGCCCGTCGAAAAGGACCTTCCCCTGCGGACACGGCCGCGGGCGCCTGCCGTCATTCTCACACCGGGTCCTGCGCAGGAGGAGCTTCCGTTTCCGAAAACCGGCAACGGGGCAAAAGCATACAACATCCCGGTGCACGACGTTCTGAAAAGCCGCGGGGGCAATGAATACTGGATCATCGATGACGAGACCAAGCGGGCCTCCAAGATCCTCACCGATGCGCTGAAGGAGTTCAATATCGATGCCGAGGTAACCGGCATTCGAAAGGGGCCCGTCATTACTCTGTTCGAGGTTCTGCCCGCGCAGGGGGTCCGGATCTCCAAGATCGCCAACCTGTCGGACAACATCGCCCTGCGCCTGGCCGCCCCAAGCGTCCGTATTGTCGCCCCGATTCCCGGCCGGCACGCCGTGGGCATCGAGGTGCCCAACCGGGTGCGCTCCATAGTTTCATTCAAGGAAATGATCTCCCTGGACGTGATGCAGAAGTCACCCTACGAAATCCCCCTCGCACTCGGCAAGGACATCCTCGGTGAGGCGCAGGTCATCGACCTGATCCAGACCCCGCACCTGCTGATCGGCGGCGCCACCAATTCCGGCAAGAGCGTGCTGGTGAACTCCATCATCTGCTCCATCCTCTTCCGCAAGTCCCCCGACGAGGTCCGCCTGTTCCTCATCGATCCGAAGATCGTCGAGCTCAAGCTCTACAATGGCTGCCCCCACCTCCTGACACCGGTGATTACCGATCCGAAGAAGGCGTTCCAGGCGCTGCAGTACTGTATTTCGGAAATGGAGCGCCGCTACACCCTGCTGGACGCCCTGGGCGTGCGCGACATCCGCTCGTTCAACAAGAAGGCCAGGAAGGAGCGGGTGCAGAGGCTTCCCTACATCGTCATCGTGATCGATGAGTTCGCAGACCTGATGGCCACCACGGGCAAGGAGCTGGAATCCACGCTCGCGCGGCTTGCCGCCATGGCCCGCGCCGTGGGCATCCACATGGTGCTGGCCACCCAGCGGCCTTCAATCGATGTCATTACCGGTCTCATCAAGGCCAACATCCCGTCCCGCATCGCGTTCATGGTGGCAAACAAGTTCGACTCCCGCATCATCATCGACGCGGTGGGAGCGGAGAAGCTGCTCGGCAAGGGCGACATGCTTTTCTCCGCTGCATGGAACCCGTTTCCCACACGGATCCAGGGCGCCTACATCGATGACGATGAGACCGACGCGGTCACCGATTACGTCAAGAAGCTCGGACCGCCGCAGTACATCGAGGACGAGGTCTTCTTCGACGACGAGGAGACAAACGACTTCGAGGGCGAGCCGGGAAGCGATCCGCTTTTCGAGCGGGCCCTGGAGATAATCGTTTCACAGGGACGGGCGTCGGCCTCCTATCTCCAGCGGAGGCTCAAGGTAGGCTACAACCGGGCCGCGCGGCTCGTGGAAGAGATGGAAATGCGCGGGATCGTGGGCCCGGCCCAGGGAAGCAAACCGAGAGAAATCATCCACGTGCCGTCAAAGGGCGCGTGAGTCCTTTCATACCCTTCAGGGAGTCTCCCCGCCCGTAATCCACGTACCGGCCGATCGAGGAGGCCATGCCTTCCATGCAGAACGCGCATGCTCCCGTGGGCTCGCTCACGCAGCGCTTGCCGGGATAGATCTCGTACAGCTTCTTGTAGGCGCCGGGCGTGAAGTTCGGCATGAGCACGTTCGCCCCAGCCTGCAGGGCCCGGGGCCGGTAGTCCTCCCCCATGCTTCCAAGTGAGGTAGTGGCAGGAAGGTGGCTGTCCCTCGTCACGATCCGTGTCAGGGCAAGCGTTTTCAGGGTCAGCGTCACGTCTCCCCGTTCCTGGTCCCCCAGCCGCGTCTGCGGGTGCGGCAGGAAAGGCCCGATCCCGATCATGTCGAAATCGCTTTGCCGGAAAAAAAGGATGTCACGGGCGATATGGGAAAGACTCTGCCCCTTGAGCCCGACCATGATGCCGCTTCCCACCTGGTAGCCCAGGTCGGCGAGGTCCTCCAGGCTGCGGAGCCGGCTCGCAAGGAGACGGTTGTGGTGAAGGGATTCATAAAGCTCCGTATCGGAGGATTCGATCTTCAACAGGAACCTGTCCGCCCCGGCACTCCGCCACAGCGCGTACTCCGGTCTCGGCCATTCACCGACTGAAAGCGTCACCGAGATGCCGTGCCTGGCCTTGATCTCTTCCACGATCCGGGCGAGCCAGCGGGGATCCATGCCGGCGTCTTCCCCTGACTGCAGGACAACGGTCTGTATTCCCTGCGCGGCAACGGCGTCCACGCTGGCCAGGACCTCCTCCTCAGTGAGCCGGTAGCGCGTCAGGGCAGTGTTGCCGGCGTGAAGACCGCAATAAGAGCAGGTGTTCGAGCAAAAGCTTCCGAACTCCACTATCCCCCGCAGAAACACGCCGTCTCCGACGTAGTGTTTCCGTGTCCTGTCCGCAGCGTCCAGGATCTCCCGGACCTCGGCGGGGTCATCCGCCGAGAGAAGGAAGACGAGGTCTGCACTATCGGGCAGGGCGGACTTTGCCACCCTGTCCAGAACGGCGCGCACACCGGTCGTGCTCATCGGACGCCTGCTGCGGGCGCCCATCGGGCGCCCGCCGTCACCCGGTCGCGCTCCCGGCAGTATGCGTCCCGCGCCGCCGGGAACGGGGAGAGGGTCCGCTCGATCACTCCCTGGAGCGCGGAGATGGCAACGCCGTAGTTGGTCAGGGGCACACCGGCGAGCCGCGCCTGCTCGACACGGGCGAGCATTTCCCTCCGGGTGAGCATGCATCCCCCGCAGTGGATGATCAGGCGATATTCCCGAAGGTTGTCCGGGTAGTCCCTGCCCGAGCTCACGTCCACCTGGACGTCTGCCCCGGCGTATTGCCGCAGCCAGCGCGGGATCTTCACGCGCCCGATGTCGTCTTCCATCACGTGATGGCTGCAGGATTCGGCAATGAGAATCTTATCCCCTGGGCCGATAGTGCCCAGTACCGCGGCTCCCCGGGCTGCCTCCACGAGGTCACCCTTGTTCCGCGAAAAGAGAATCGAGAAAGTGGTGCAGGGGACATCCCGCGGCGTGTCTCCCACCATCTTCAGCACCACCTGGGAGTCGCAGACAACGAGGTCCGGCGGCGTGGTGAGCCTTTCGAGGAACGCGGCGTACTCCCTTTCTTTTACAACGACAACGGCGGCGTCATTGTCCAGGCAGTCGCGGATAGTCTGGACCTGCGGCAGGATGAGCCGTCCCCGCGGGGCCTGCAGGTCAATGGGGACCACGAGCACCGCAAGGCCCATGGCCGTGCCGGACCGCAGCAGGTCACCCACAAGCGGTGGAGGGGCCAGGAACTCCTCGGGACACACGTCTATGAGGTACTGCTTGAGACGGATGATGCATGCCTCACGGAGCGCCATGTCCGTGCTGGAGCAGGGGAGGATTCGCGGGCATTTTTCCTTCAGCATTCGCAGATAGCTCTCCGAGGGGGCTCCCTGGTCGATCTTGTTCACCACGAGAATGACAGGAACCTTTCTCTTGCCTGCTTCTCCCAGAATCTCCTCCTCGTCCGCGCCCCACTTGCCCGGCTCGAGCACGATTGCGATCACGTCCGAGCTGTCGAAGATTTTCCTGGACTTGCGAATCCGCTCCCCTGCGAGCTCCGAGGTGTCATCCATTCCCGCGGTGTCCAGAAAAACCACCGGGCCGATGGGCAGGAGCTCCATCGTCTTCTCTACCACGTCCGTGGTGGTCCCCGGCACCCGGGAAACGATGGCCACGTCCTGACCGGCAATGAGATTCAGGAAGCTGGATTTGCCCACGTTGGTGCGGCCGAAAATGCCTATGTGCAGGCGAAGAGACTTGGGGGTTCGCGTCACGAGTGTCCGTCCTTGTAGCCGAGGGAGGTGAGGGCATGGGGGGAAAACGCTGAATCGACCAGGGTGTTGCCGAGCTTCTCCGCCAGGAAATCGCGGAGGTTGTCCCTGCCCCCGGCGAAGAACTCCTCGATCAGGAGGGTCGCCTTCTCATAGCCGATATGGGGCAGGAGCGCGGTGACGATCATGGGGCTCTTCTCGAAGTGCAGGCGGCAGATCTTCTCATCCGCCTGCAGCGCGGCAACATGCGGGGCCAGCAGGGAATCGACTGCGGCGAGCAGGTCGAGGGATTCCAGCAGGCTGGAACCGAGCAGGGGCAGGAACTCGTTTATCTGCAGGCTTCCCCGGGAGGAGGACTCTGCCACCAAAAAGTCGTTTGCCATGACCTTCATGCCCACCTGGATCGCCGCTTCCAGGAGCACCGGGTTGACCTTGCCCGGCATGATGGAGGAGCCGGCCTGAAGGCCGGGAACCCGGATCTCCCCGAGGAGATTCAGGATGCGCAGGTCATGGCAGATCTTCATGAGGCTGGCCGCATGCGCCTTCAGCATGCCGGACACCTCCACGAAGCAGTCCGCGTTGGCAGTCTGGTCCAGGAGATTCTCCCCGCGTGCCAGGCCCAGGCCGGTTACGTCCCTCAGCTTTTCAATGACGAGGAAGATGTAGCTTCGCGGAGCGCAGATGCCCGTGCCGACAGCTGTTCCGCCCAGGTTGACGGTGCGAAGCCGCTCTTCGCACTTGAAGGTCCTCCAGCGGTCCCGGCTGAACGCCTCCGCGAACCCGGAAAACTCCGCGCCCAGCGTGATCGGCACAGCTTCCTGAAGCTCTGTCCTGCCGATTGCAACGATCCCCGCGAACTCCTTCTCTTTCACCTGGAACGCGCCCTGCAGGGCGGCAATCGACTGGGCGAGCCGGCGCAGCCCCGCGATGGCGCTCACCTTCAGGGCAGTGGGGTAGGTGTCGTTCGTCGACTGGTTGAGGTTGACGTGCTCGATGGGGTTGACCCGCGTGTACTCTCCGCGCGCGCCGCCGAGCAGCTCGATGGCCCTGTTGGCGATCACCTCGTTCACGTTCATGTTGGTGGACGTGCCGGCCCCGCCCTGCAGCGCGTCCACGGGAAACTCACCGCGGAACCCGCCCGCAATAATCTCGTCACACGCCCGGAGAATCGCGTCCGCGCGGCTTTTCTCCAGCAGGCCGAGCTCGCGGTTTGCCAGGCAGCAGGCCTTCTTGACCTGCGCGAAGCCCCGCACGAGGGCCGGATGCACCTTGAGGCCGGAGAGGGGAAAGTTTTCAACCGCTCTCTGCGTGTGCACTCCCCAGTAGGCCTCTACCGGCACCTGGACAGCCCCGAGGAAGTCAGTTTCGGTTCGATACTGCATGTGCACCTCTCAGAAGCAGAGGTCCCTCTCTCCCTTCTTGATCCGGCCGTGGTACTGCAGAAGCGTTCTCTGGATGCCCGGCGTGAAATCTGCCGGCACACGGGCGTTCACCGCGGCGATTTCTTTCTGGATGACCGCCTCTCCGATCAGCCGTGTTTCCGGCGTGGCAAAGTCTTCCAGCCATTCCTGGAACGTGAGGACGGCGTTCAGCTTGCAGAAGCATCCCTCTTTGCCCGTGCGCAGGAGGGTCATGATGTTCTTGCCCGTCCTGCCGCACCTGTAGCCCGCTGTGCAGAACGAGGTGATATATCCCATGGAGGCCAGCTCGCGGATCACCTCGTCCAGAGAGCGGGTGTCCCCCAGGATGAACTGCTGCTTGTTTTCCTGCTGGCCGCTGCCCTCCTCGCTGTAGGCCCCGATACCAATGCGGCTGGAGGCGTCGCGCTGCGTGCACATGGGGATTACCTCCCGCAGGAGCTGCGGGCTTTCCCGGCAGGTGACGATCAGGCCGGCGTACGGGATGGAGAGCCGGAGCACGGCGATCAGCTTCTTGAAGTCTTCGTCGCTCACCCGGTGCTTCAGCCAGGCAAAGTCCGTATCCACCGCCGGCTCGATCCGTGGCACCGAGACAGTATGCGGGCCTATGCCGAACCGCCTTTCCAAATCCAGGGCGTGGAACAGCATGCCCATGACTTCGAAGCGCCAGTCGGCAAGTCCGAACAGCGCGCCGATGGCCACGTCGTCGATCCCCGCATCCATTGCGCGGTGCGTGGCGTAGAGCCTCCAGCCGAAATTGGATTTCAACGTTCCCGCCGGATGCACGGCCGCGTAGGTGTCATGGTGATAGGTCTCCTGGAAAACCTGGTAGGTGCCGATACCGGCCTCCTGGATCTTCCTGAGATCAGCAATGGACATAGGGGCCGCGTTCACGTTGACCCTGCGGATTTCTCCGTGCCCCTTCCTCACCGGGACGCTGACGGCGTAGATGCGGCGCATGCTTTCCGCGATGTAGTCTGCGTCCGTGGAGGGGTGCTCGCCGTAGACGGCCACGATGCGCTTGTGACCCAGGGTGCCGGCAAGAACGCGCGCTTCCTGCTCGATCTCCTCGAAGCTGAGCACCCTGCGCTGGACCGACGAGTTGCTGCTGCGGAAGCCGCAGTACAGGCACCCGTTGACGCAGCGGTTGCCGCAGTACAGGGGGGCGAACGTCACCACCCGGTTGTCATACACAGCCGTCTTGATCCTGGCCGCGGCGTCGAATATCTCGCTCCAGAGCTCCGCATCCCTGACCTGCAGAAGGGCAGCAGTCTCCTCGGGCAGCAGGGTGGAGATGGACATGGCCTTGTCGATGATGCCCCTGATCCGCGCCGGTTCCGGGTTGGCGCTCCCTTCGATCAGGGACTCGATCAGGCCGTCGTCGATGAAGTCCCTGCCGTCGATGAGATACCGGTCGATCTCATCCTGTTGAATGACGGTGTCCTTCCAGCTCACTCGTTCGCAGGATTCTACTGGCATGTTTTCTCCTTCAGACCTTTGTCAGGGTGGACTTGACCGTCACGTCACGGATCATCCCCAGCTTGCCGGTGAGCGCGCCGATCTGGTCCGTCGTGGCATCCACGATCAGGGTGATGATGTGCAGGTCTCTCTGCGCGTACGGAAGACCCATTCTGCCGAGAACGATGTCACCGAACTCGGTCAGCACCCGGTTCACCTCCGGCGCGCCTGCCGCTCTTTTTTTCACGATAATCGCCACTACCCCTACGGCATGCTGCTCCATCTGAGCCTCCTCTTTCGCGGTACTCCGCGAAGTTGCTTTGAGATCTGAAAAACGGATATCGCTTCTGGCGCTCGCGGAGCGCCGGGACTGCAGGTGACGGAACAGGCATGGACCAGCGTACGGGGGGTGGTTTTTGCGCGAAACTGCGCGGTGTACCGCGCAAGGGCGAAAAAAAACCTACCCCGCGTGCAAGGTAGGTTGTTTGACTGTGCAAACCCTTGGCTTCAGAGAAGCTCCTTACCGCAGGCAACATCTAGTATATCACAGGTAGGGAAAGTGTCAAGCCGCCACGAAACGGTTCGTACGGGCTGATTCGAATCAAAAAACCTTGACAGATCAAAGAGGCAGCCTATAATAATCCTGCTCTCAAACGCTCTCTGCCAAAGGAGGCAGCTGTATGAAGAGATTCGTATTCGCCCTGATGGTCGTACTGGCCTTTGTCATCGCGGTCCCGAGCGTGATGGCGGCCACGACCGTCACGGTCTGGTGCTGGGACCCCAACTTCAACGGGTTCTCCATGAAGCAGGCCGCGGATGTCTACAACAAGACTCACCCGGATGTGACCATTGACATCGTCGATATACCTCAGAACATCGAGGGCAAGATCGAAGCAGGCCTGCAGGCAGGCGGCGCGGGATTGCCCGACATCGCCCTGTTCCAGGACTTCGAAATCGAGAGATTCATTGCAAACTATCCCGGCATCTTTGTCGATCTCAAGGCGGCCGGAGTCGACTACTCCAAGTTTGCTGCTTACAAAGTCGCCGTCATGTCGGACAAGGGGAAAGTCTACGGAATACCTTTTGACACCGGATCCACCGGCTACTGGCTCCGCACCGACATGCTGAAGAGCGCCGGCCTCAATCCCGACAGCTATTACAAGAAGAACCTGACCTGGAGCCAGCTCACCGCGCTCGGCGTCACGGTCAAGGCGAAGATCGGAAAGCCCATCATGGCCTACGATACAACGAGCTTCGACATCCTGCGCATGATGGTGCAGTCCACCGGCACGCAGTTCTTCAACAAGGACGGCAGCCTGAACCTCGGCACCCCCGCGGTCAAGAAGTCCCTCACCGTCCTGAAGGACCTTTACGACAAGGGCCTGATGTTCACGGCCGAAGGCTGGAACAACTGGGTTTCCGCTTTCAACAACGGAGACTCGGCGGGCTTCCTCCAGGCCCTGTGGATCATCGGAACGCTGAAGTCCAAGCCGGAGAACGCCGGCAAGTGGATGGTCATCCCCACGCCGCTGCTCGAGGGGGTAAAGGGTGCAGCGAACGCCAGCAACAACGGCGGGTCGAGCTGGTACGTGTTCAACTCAAGCCCGAACAAGGCTGTCGCGGTGGACTTCCTGAAGAGCACGTGGGCCAGCAGCAAACCTGACGCCCTGCAGTTCTATAACGTGATCCTCAAGGGCGCCGGCGCCATGGGAACGTACCTGCCCAGCAGGAGCGGCTCCAACTACACGGCACCAGATGAGTTCTTCTACAAGAGCCAGCCGGTGTTCAAGGACTTCTCTGCCTGGATGGAGAAGGTCCCCACGCTCATGTACTACACCACCTATGTGTCCATGCGCACGGCGTTGAACAACGCGACACTCCGCATGTACAAAGGTGAGCTTGCCAGCCCCGACGATGTTATCGCCGCCGCTGAGCAGGAGTACAAGCAGACTGTCGGCCAGTAAGGCCGCGGGACTTTGATGAACTTCCGCACCCCCCTTCGTGGTCTCACGCGATACGGGGGCGGAAGTTTTTTTTGGTGGCCCTCCGAGCTTTCGAGGAGCGTCGCGTGAACAAGAGTGGCTCGTATTACCGGTACCTGAATCGAATCGGCTGGCTTTTCGTCCTCCCGGCGATTGCCTTGTTCTGTGCCCTGATGCTCTATCCTATCCTTTCATCATTGTTCCTCGTCACCCGAAAGTGGAAGGGCTTCAACAACACGTACATCGGGCTCGGCAATTTCGTCCGCATGGCGCACGACGGCATATTCTGGCAGGCGCTCGGCCACAACTTTCTGTTCATGGCAATCCAGATCCCGCTGATGATACTCCTCGCCCTTATCCTGGCGGTGATTCTCAACCAGGGAATAAAGCGGTACCGGGGTGCGTTCAGGGTGATCTATTTCCTTCCCTGCGTCACGTCGCTCGTCGCGTACTCCGTGCTCTTCAGGATCCTGCTCCAGTCCAACGGCCTGCTGAACAATCTCTTCCTCAACTTCGGTCTCATTGCCAAGCCCATCGGCTGGCTCAGCGACCCGTTCTGGGCAAAGGTGACGATCATCATGGCCCTGACGTGGCGCTGGACCGGCTACAACATGGTCTTTTTCCTCGTTGGTCTCCAGAATATCGACACAGACATATTCGAGGCGGCCGAGGTGGACGGGGCAAGCCAGCGTCGGAAGTTCTTTGCCATTACGCTGCCTCTCTTGATCCCGGTCATCCTCTTTTCCGCGGTCACCTCCACGAGCGGCACAATGCAGCTTTTCGACGAGCCCAACATCCTGACCTGGGAGGGAGGCCCCGGCAATGCAACCATGACCGCCGCCCTCTACATCTTCCGGCAGGCATTCGTGCTCAACTCGGATTTCGGCTATGCCGGGGCGCTTTCCTACCTGATTGTTGTCATTGCGGGTGTCCTTGCATTCATCCAGATCAGGCTGCTGGGACGGAGGGACTGATGGCTGTCGTCAAGTACGGCTCATTCGGAAGATTCATACTCTGGATCCTGCTCCTTGTCGGCGCATTCGTCTGTGTATTTCCATTCTTCTGGATGATCATAGGCATGACGCTCAATCCCAACGACGTGGTGCGCGGCATCGTCATTCCCGGCGGAGAGTTCAAAACCAATTTCGCGAAGGCGGTCAAGAATTACAATCTGCTCCTCTTCTTCTTCAACTCCGCCAAGATAGCGATTCTCACGGTGATCTTCGGCGTGGTGGTAAACGGGTTCGCGGCATTTGGATTCGAGAAGTACCGGTCCAGGACGCGCGAGGCGGTGTTCGCCGTCCTCCTTCTGGCCCTGATCATCCCCCAGATCGCCCTGGTGATCCCGTTGTTCCGGCTGGTAGCCCACTTCAAGCTGCTCAATACCCACACGGCCATCATCCTGCCGTCGGTGATGTCCGTTTTCATCATCTTCTTCATGCGGCAGAATTTCAGGATGTTCCCGAACGAGATCATGGAAGCGGCGCGGGTTGACGGGGCAACTGAATCCCGCATTTTCGTGGGCATCGTCTTCCCGTCCATGAAAGCGAGCTTCGCTTCGGCGGCGATCTACGTGTTTCTTGCGCAGTGGAACAGCTATCTCTGGCCCCTCATGACAATCCTGGGAGACACGAAGAAGACCCTTCCGATCGCGTTGTCGTCCATGATGCGCGCCTACACGATCGAGTACGGGGCGCTGATGATCATTGTCGTCATTTCCGTTCTGCCGGTCCTTATCATGTTCCTGGCCATGCAGAGGCAGTTCGTCGCGGGACTGCTGGGCTCGATCAAGTAAAAAAACCGAAAATATTGTTTGACAAAGTTTCTTTCTGTGCGATAATGGTTGTAATTGGTTGTAACCAATAATGGGCAAAAAGACAGTGGAAGCCAGAGAGACAATTCAGAAAAACGCCAGGGATTCGATGCAGGCGCAGGTTGAATCCTTCCTCCTCAATAGAATAGGCTCCGACGCCTGGCCCGTGGGGGCCAAGATCCCCTCTGAGCGTGAGCTCGCCGTGGAGCTCGATGTGAGCCGCACTACCGTCCGGAACGCCGTGCTCGCCTTGACCTCCCGCGGGCTTTTCGAGCGCTCGGTCGGTCAGGGGACCTTCGTCAAACGGAAGCAGGGTCCCAAGGCCGGGCCTCGCACCACCACGGGGACGCTGGGCTACGTGGTCTGCAAGGAGAAATCCGAGCGAAAGCCCATAGCTTCGGAAGCCTTCTACTTCGATGTTTTCCTCGGCATTGAAGAAGAAACGGCCCGTTCGGGCCGCCACACCCTTTTTTCCTACCTTGATGACTACGACTCGGAAGAACGCGAGGCGTTTCGCTCCTTCCTGGAGAAGGTGGACGGCGTCGTCGTCGAAGAGGCGAGAAACCGGGACCTGCTCGAGCTGGTCAAGGCAAGCGGAGTCCCGACCGTGCTCCTCGCGCCTACCGCGTCAATCGAGGGACTCGACCTCGTGACCATGGACCTGGCCGCAGGGGCCCGGGCAGCGGTCCGCCATCTGCAGGGGCTGGGCCATACGCGCATCGCGGTCCTGAACGGGCCTCTGCGGCTCGAGTCGGCCCGGGTCCGGTTCCTGGCGTGGAAAGAAGCCATCGCGGAGGCCGGCGGCGTCCCCGATGAGAAGCTCGCGGACGGCGACGAGGGGTGGTCCGCGGAGGCCGGCTACGCGGCCATGAACCGCCTCCTTGCGCGCTGCCCGGATCTCACGGCCGTGTTCTGCGCGAATGACCTGCTGGCAATCGGGGCGCTTTCCGCGCTTTCGGAGAAGTCCCGCCGGGTGCCGGATGACGTATCCGTCATCGGTTTCGACGATTCCGAGCTCGCGCGGCATGCCTCGCCGCCGCTCACCACGATGCGGATTCATTCGCGGGACATGGCACGAACTGCGGGCAGACGACTGCTGGAGCGCGTGGAAAACGGCAGCCTGCCCGCAGTACGGATCGAGTTTCCCATAGACATTGTGGTCAGAAAATCATGCAAGGAGGTGAAAGCGGGGAAGTGAGGAGAGGGACAAGAACAGCCGCGGTACCGAGTTCCGCCTTGAGCAGCTCGATCTCGATACCGCAAGCCGTTGGGTACGTTCAAAATATAGCCGAGAGGCCGTTGAGCGTACAGTCGCACAGCATCGAGTCTAAAGGAGAGAACTGATGAAGAAGATGAAGTACGTTCTGGCTTTGGCCTTCGTACTGATCGCCGCCTCTGCATTCGCGGCGAAAATCGAGATCACCTACATGGCCTGGTACAACACGACCGAGTCCGAGGCCGCGGATATCCAGAAGACGCTGGACAAGTTCAACGCGTCCCAGGACGGCATCCACGTCACGATGATCGCGGTCAGCCGTGCCGACTATGAGACAAAGCTGAACACGATGGCCGCTGCGAAGCAGCTGCCCGATGCCTGCATCATGGCAGAGCCTATGACCATCCGGTATGCCGCGGCCGGCCTCCTGGCCGACATGAGCGGCGTGTACAAGCCGGACGAAGCTCCGCTCAAGTCCCTCGCATTCACCTACAAGGGCAAGGTGGTGGGATACAGCTGCGCGGACGAAGTGCTGCTGGTCTACTACAACAAGAAGTTGTTCGACGACGCAAAAGTCGCCTATCCTCCGGCCAGCGCCGACAAAGCATGGACGTGGAAGGAGTTCGTGGCGGCCGCCAAGAAGCTCACAAAGGACCAGAACGGCAAGACCCCGAATGACGCGGGCTTCGATGCGCAGAACATCGTCACCTACGGCGTGGATTTCAACAGGCTCTCGTGGATGTGGCCGGTCCTCGCCGTGTCAAACGGCGGCGGTGTCATGAGCCCCGACGGCCAGAAGCTCCTGATCGGCACGCCGGAAAGCGTCGAGGCCCTCCAGGCCATTGCCGACCTGTACGTGAAGGACCACGTGGCTCCTTCTGTCGGGGACAAGAGCAACATGCCCAGCCTGGATGTCAGTCTCCTCACCGGCAAGGTCGCCATGGCGACGTCCGGCCAGTGGGAAATCGGCGTCTCCCTGAAGAACTCCCTCAAGGACGGACTGGTGTACGGCGTGGGCGTTCTTCCCAAGATGAAGAAGGCCGTCACGTACAACACCGGCGGACCCTTCGTGGCATTCGGCTCCTCCAGGAACCTCGCCGCGGCCAAGACCTTCGTCAAATGGATGAGCGACGAGTCCAACGGCTGGGACCTCATCACCGGCGGCATCTGGATGCCCGTTTCGGCGAAGTACTACGCGAATGAGAAGATCATGAGGACGTGGGCCGACAATGACATCCACCCCCCGTTCGCCCAGTACAAGACCGCGGTCATCGACTACGCAATGAAGAACGCGGTCCAGGTCCCCTGGTATTACTTCCCCAGCTACGACAAGCTCGACACGCTCATCAACTCCGGCATCAACGATGTCTGGAACGGAAATGTGACAGCCAAGGACTATATGAACGGAATTCTTCCCCAGGTGCAGAAGCTCTTCGACGAGAACAGGCCCAAGTAAGGCCTGCGGACTCCCACAGGGGTTCCCCCGTCCGCATCTGCGGACGGGGACGCCCCCAATTTGATTCAAGGAAGCGAATATGAAAACGAGAAGAACCCGCGGGACAACTGTCACTGCGTACCTGTTCCTCACCCCCGCGCTCCTGGGGCTGTTCTTCATCACGATCTTCCCGATGATCGGCGTCATCGCGATCAGCCTGACCAACTGGACGGGTTTGCAGCCGCCCGTGTTTACCGGGCTCGACAATTACAAGGAAATCTTCACCACGGACTTCTATTTTGCCCGGTCCGTGGCGGCGACCCTGTATTTTGCGCTCGGGGCGGTCATCTCGGGGATCATCTACGCTTTCACTATTGCGCTGATGCTGAACCGCAAGATACCGGGGCGCGGCTTCTGGCGCTCGGTGTTTTTCATTCCCTACATCGTGCCGTCCATCGGCTCCTGCATCGTGTGGTCATGGATGTATGAATCGAACTTCGGTGTGTTCAACTACATCCTGCACCTCGCGGGGATCAACAAGATCCAATGGCTGCAGAGCAGCACATACGCGGTGCCGTCCCTGATCCTGATGACCGTCTGGGGCATGGGCAGCATGATCGTCATCTTCCTGGCAGGCCTTCAAAATGTTCCCCGCACGTACCTGGAAGCGGTGGACATCGACGGGGGAAACACCTGGCACAAGTTCCGCCACATCACCATTCCCATGATGACCCCGGTCATCTTCTACAATTTCCTGATGAGCATGATCACCAACCTGCAGGTGTTCGTTCCGGCCTATGCGCTGACAAAGGGGGAACCGAGCGGCAGGTCCCTGTTCATGGTCTTTCTCATCTACCGGGAGGGATTCATGCAGAACAGTTTCGGGCACGCCAGCGCGCTGTCCCTCATCTTTTTCATCTTCATTGCCGCGCTCACCGCGGTGATTTTCGGAACGTCCCGGAAGTGGATGTTCTACGAGGGAGAGTGAGGCACACCATGACACGTTCAAACAAAGGCGCGACCATTGTCGTTGCGCTCATCGTGGCCGTCCTCGGCCTGGCCGTGCTGTTCCCGTTTTTCTGGATGGTGCGGTCCTCGTTCATGTCGAATATCGAGATACACAAGTATCCTCCCCTGCTCCTCCCGACGACCTGGCGCCTGGAGAACTATCCCTATACCCTTTCGGTATTCCCGTCATTCAGGTACATGATCAACACGCTGACCATCACGCTCCCGTCCATCCTCGGCGTGCTCCTGACCTCGACGCTGGCGGCGTACGCGTTTGCCCGGCTGGACTTTCCACTGAAGAAGCTCTGGTTCACGCTGATCATCGGGAGCATGCTGATGCCCGGCGCGGTCACGATCATCCCGATCTTCGTGGCATGGAGCGCCATCGGCCTCAGCAACGGCTATATCCCGCTCATCGTCCCTGCGTTCCTGGGCGGGTTCGCAGTCAATATTTTCCTCTGCCGCCAGTTCCTGATGACCATCCCCCGGGACCTGGACGAGGCGGCGATCATCGACGGCGCCGGCCACGTCCGGGTGCTGTTCCAGATCCTCGCACCCCTTATCAGGCCGGTCCTGATCGCCATTGGTCTTTTCACCTTCATCCTCTACTGGAATGACATTCTCGGACCACTCATTTACATCTCGCGCAATGAGCAGAACACCATCTCGCAGGCGCTGGCCAACTTCCGCTCGGGATTCGGGACGGATTGGAAATCGATCATGGCCGCTTCATGCATGGCCATCACGCCTCCGGTCCTCCTGTACTTCATCGGGCAGAAATACTTCATCGAGGGCATTGTGCTTTCAGGATTAAAAGCATGAGCGTGACCGAAAGGATGCATACCGTGAGTGACTACCCCGTGACTCCCACGCCATCCGGCTCCGTGTCCCTGGAGGACACATTCTGGCTTCCCCGGCTGGAGATAAACCGCCTCGTGTCCATACCGGCGATCTTCCGCAAGTGCGAGGAGGCCGGGCGCGTGGACAACTTCCGCAGGGCTGCGGGACGCCTGCCGGGACCCTACGTGGGCACGATGCCGTTCGAGGACACTGAAGTGTACAAGGCCATCGAGGGGGCTTCCTATTCACTGGCCCAGCACGCCGATCCGGAGCTGGATCGCTACCTGGACGGGTTGATCGAGCTCATTGGGGCCGCGCAGGAGCCGGATGGCTACCTTTACACGAACCGTACCGTTGACCCGGCGCACGTTCTTCCCTTTGCCGGACCATCGCGCTGGTCGAACCTTGTGATGAGCCATGAGCTGTACAACTGCGGTCATCTCTACGAGGCTGCCAGCGCGCACTTCCACTCCACCGGCAAGCGCTCCCTTCTGGACATTGCCCTGCGGAGCGCCGCCCTCATCAGGTCCGTATTCGGTCCTGACGGCAGGCGCGACATGTGCGGACACCAGATCGTGGAGATGGGCCTGGCCCGGCTGTACCGCATCACCATGGACCGCGGTTACCTGGAAGCCGCGCGCCGCTTCCTGGAGGAGCGGGGCCGTCATGAGACCCGGCCGCTGTACATGTACGCGGACAACCCCGAGTACTGCCAGGACCACGCGCCCGTGCGCGAACAGAGGGAGGCGGTCGGTCACGCCGTGCGGGCAGCCTATATGTACTGCGGCATGGCGGATGTCGCGGCCCTGCTCCCGGATGCGGCATATGCCGATGCAATACAGGCAATCTGGCGCGACGTGGTGGAATCGAAGATCTACCTGACCGGCGGCATCGGCGCGCGGCACACCGGCGAGGCCTTCGGGGACGCGTGGGAGCTTCCCAACCAGACCGCGTACTCGGAGACCTGCGCGTCCATCGGCTCGGTGATGTGGAACCATCGCCTCTTTCTTCTCACCGGTGAGGCGAAGTATGTCGATGTGCTCGAACAGACCTTGTACAACGGTGTCCTCAGCGGGGTCTCCCTCCGCGGAGACGAGTTCTTCTACGTGAATCCCCTCGAGTCTGACGGCAAGTTCCGCTTCAATCACGGCAAAGCCGGGCGGCAGTCCTGGTTCGAGGTCTCCTGCTGCCCGACGAACCTGTGCCGCTTCTTCCCGTCCCTGCCGGGGTATGTGCATGCAACGGCGGGCGCGACGCTCTATGTGAATCTGTTCATCGCCGGCCGGGCAGCGGTCGACGTCGGCGGCGTCCGATTCAACGTGGCGCAGGAGACCGACTATCCGTGGTCGGGGGCGGTCCGCCTGCGCATCAGCCCTGAACGGAGCGCGCGCATGGAGCTGCGGATCCGGATCCCCGGGTGGGCTCGCGAGCGCATCATGGGAAGCAGCCTGTACCGATTCGAACGGCCGCATCCGGAAACGCCCTCCCTGCGCCTGAACGGTGAGACGGTGAACGTGGAGATGGACAAGGGCTACGCCGTCATCGACCGGGAGTGGGATGAAGGGGATACTGTCGAGCTTGATCTGCCGATGCCCGTGCGAAAGGTGCTGTGCGATCCCCGTGTCATCGAGAACCGGGGCAAGGCGGCCCTTCAGCGGGGGCCGCTCGTGTACTGCGTGGAAGAGCGGGACGCTGATCGATCACTCAGTGCGCTGTCACTTGGCGCGGAAACGAGCTTCACCGCGCGCCGGGAGCCTGCTTTCCTGGGCGGCATAGTCACGCTGCGGGCAGAGGGAGTGACTGCCGTTCCCTATTACGCGTGGGCCAATCGAGGTCCGGGCCCGATGCGTGTCTGGCTGCAGAACAACGGAGGCGCTGCTGCAGGCAGCACGCAGGCAACCTGAAGCCGGGAATCCCCGAGGCACGCCGCGACCCTTGCGATTGTATCGTCCCTATTAATGGTTCGGTGTTCCAATCATTACTATGGGCGAGATTTGGCGCGTGCCCCGGGGCGTGCCTGGATTTCGCACCCCGATCCCTTCAGCCATGCACCAGGGCGGCGAGAAGCGAAAGGAGCAGCCCCACGCACCCGCCGACCACGGCACCGTTGAGACGTATGTATTGGAGGTCGTTGCCGACCGCCTCTTCAATGCGTCGCACGAACTCCCGTTCGTCAGTGCTCTTGAGCAGGGTGGCCAGGTACCCGGTCAGGCTCTCGATCAGGCGGCTCTTTGTGATGGCACCCGAGATGAGGCCCGCGACCCCGCGGTTGAAGCCCAGCCTGAACTCGGTGTTGGTGCCGAGCCTGTCCTCCAGGGCGCGCTCGATCCGCTCCAGTGCCTCGATGAAGCGGCTTTGCGGCTGTGCGAGGTCCACATCGAGCCGCGCAAGGAGATTGGCCGCGAATTGCACGGTGCTCGCCAGAGACCTTTCATCGCTCAGCACGTCACGGACCCAGGCGCGAAAACGCCCCCGGTCGCCGCCGGGATCAGGTGCCGCGTCGGCAAGCCGGTCGGCGTACGATTCCAGCGTGGTGGAAAGGTACAGGCGCAGCTCGTGGTTCCGGTTGGATCGAATCTGCGCCAGCTCATTCTGTACGCCCGCCAGAAGCCGCTCCACAGTGCCCTGCCCGACGAAAATTCCCTGCCAGCCAGCGTTCCGCTTGATGATGGGGGTCAGGGAAGCGGCAAGCCGCGCAATGTTCCTTCCAATTGCGTTTCGAAGCACCTCGGCAACGCTTTCGATGATCCGTTCATCAAGGCGCTCACGGTGCACCCAGCGCAGGAATGACGCGAATGCGCTTGCCGAGTCCAGCCTGTTTCCGACAAAGGCGAACAACTCCTTCACCAGTATGGCGAGGCCTTCGGCGCCGGAACCTTCCGTGTAGCCGGTGAGCAGGGCAGAGAGCCGCGTTCGCACGAAATCGTGGATCTCCTCCCGGGAGCCGGCGTGACCGATCAACTTCTGGACCTTGCCGCCGAAATCCACGTTCGAAAGCTCGACGGCGATCCTTTCCTCGCTCACAAAGCTGGTCAGAAACCGGGGCACTGCCTCCGCGATGGTGTCCTTGTTCTTTGCGATGATGTCGGTGTGCCGCAGCCTGACACCCAGGGGATTCCTGAAAAGCGCCGTCACGGCAAACCAGTCAGCCAGGGCGCCCACGAGTGACGCATCGAAAAATGCGGCCAGCAGGCTCTTCAGGGACAGGGCGTTGTACAGGACGAGCCGATCCAGGGGCAGCCACGGCTGGAACATGACGAAAAGAAAGCCTGCCAGCGCCGACAGGAGCGAAATGGTCCCGACGCGATTCCTGCGTGGTGTCACTCTGCCCGGGGCCTCAGAATGCCGCAAGGACAGCCACGAGGACAAAAACAGTCAGCGGATAGAAGCAGGCCCTGTTGAAAAGATACATCGCGGACTCCGTAGTCTGGCTCCGCACCCAGAGCACGGCGGGAATCACGAGGAGCACGGCTCCCGTGGCCAGCGCGCCTGCCGTGTACACTATCGCGTGCCGGACAGGCACGACCAGGGGAAAGAGCAGGCTGCCGGCTACCGTGAGGCACAGGAGGGCAAAGGATATCCACGAAGAGACACGCCGGCCGTAGCGGACAGGGATGGTCCTGATCCTCAGGGTGATGTCTTCGTCAAGATCACTCCAGTCGTTGGGAATATTACGGCATCCCACCTCCCATGCAAACGCCCAGAGGACAAAGAGAAATACCATGCCCATCGGCGGCGCCCCCGCCACCGCGTAGACGCCGGCCAGGCCGCCCACTGCAACCATGAGACCGGACAGCAGGGCCTTCCAGTGCGTGACGCGGAGGAGACGGCAGTATCCTATCTCCAGGCCCACGGCAGCGACCATGAGGACCGCGCAGACCGGATTGAGCACAAATGCGAGGGACAAAGCGCAGAGTCCCCAGAACACCACCCATGCCAGGGCAGACTTGAACGTCATGCTCCCCTGGGCAATCGGATGCCGATAGCCGACCGAGTCGATGTCGAAGTACTTCTTGCTCGTGCTGTCCTTCGCCATTTTCTCGCTGTCGACGCCGCAGTCCATGACGTCATTCAGGCCGAACACAGCGGTAAACCCTGCGAACGCCGCCAGGAGCCCGATGACAGCCGTGGAGGGCCGGGGGAAACCGCCCAGAACCAGGACCGCGCCGATGGCAGGGTGGGCTATGTCGAGGATCGAATGGGTCATTCGCGAGAGTCCGAAAAACCCACGGACCTTTTCGCTGAGCACAAGACGCCCGGTTTCCATCTGCTCCTCCTTTCAGGGGACGGCTGCTGCCTTCAGTTCCGTCTCGATCGCCGTGAGTATCATTTCTCCGACATGATCGCCGCCCCGGTCGAAGACCGTGGCGCATGATCTGCCGATCAGCTTTCCAAGCGGCGCCGGATTGTAGATCAGCCTGATGACGTTCCAGGGCAGGACGGAAAGCGGATCGTATCCCGCCTTGATGTGGCCGTTTGCCTGAGCTTTCCTCTCCAGCCCTGTGTGAGGCTGGATTGCAAGGAAGAACACAACGGGGACCACCTGATTCTCCCCGAAGATCTTCCTGATGCGTCTCATGGTCTCCATGGTCTCCAGAAGAGTGTCCCGTGTTTCCCCCGGCGCGTTCAGGGAGAGATTGACGAGGACCTTCCCCGCATAGCCCGCGGCTTTCAGCACCTCGAAGCCTTTCATGACCTCATCGACGGAAAAGCCGAGCTTCAGCTCGTCCAGCACGGACTGGGCGCCGGAGTTCAGTGACACCTCCAGGTCGCACAACCCCGAGCGCACCATCAGCGAGGCAAGAGAGTCGTCGATCTCGTGGATCCGGACGTACCCCGACCACTGAATCGGGAGACCCATCCTGACGATACCCTCGAGGATCGCCGTAAGGTGCTCCCGGTCACGGTGCTCGCTCAGCAGCTGGGCATCGGCGAACCAGAACCGCCGGGAGCCCCAGCGCCGGGCATAGCCTTCGATCTCGCGCACCACGCGCGCCGGCTCCCGTCGGCGGACCGTTTTTCCCTCGAGGAATCCGTACAGGCAGTAGAGGCAGGCGTGAGGGCACCCCTGCTTTGTCTGCACGCCGACCACCTCGTCACGATAGGCTTCCCATTGAGGAAATGACGACTCCACGACTTTCAGGTCGATCTCCGGCTCGATGGGGTCGGGCCGCATTGCAATCCCGATCAGGTCGAAAAACCCGTCCAGACACGTTTCGGTGAACGTGTGCACGCGCCGGGGAAGCCTTCTGCGCAGCCGGTCGCCGAAGATGCGTATGCTGGGGCCTCCGAGGGCGATTGTGATGGACGGATGCGCTGCGGTGGTTTTCCGCAGAAGGGCCAGGTTGTGAGCGATCGAAGAGCGGTACGTGACAATGTCCCGCAGGCCTCGGAAGGCAGCGCGGAGCTTGCGGGTCAGGGACGAATCATAGAAGAAGATGAATGCGTCGCGCAGGGCGCCGTCGAGGTACTGGGGGGAGAAGATCTGCATGTCGCGCCAGGAAAAAGCGATCACATCAGGGCGGAAGCCTTCGACCGTATGCCTGATTTCTCCGGCCTGGAAGCGCCGATCTACGAGCGCCAGGTCGAGCACCTTCTGCGCAACTTCCGGGGCGGCGCGATGTATGGAGGACATGAGGTAGACAGGGCCTGTAGGAAAGACCTTGTGACAGGGCAGCCTGATTATCAGGATGCGCGACGCGGCCATGGGTACCCCCCGGGAATGACGAAAGGCCAGCATATACGAACGGCTGTCTGCGCGCAATCGAGTGCCGCGGCGCGCAAATCCGCGGAATACCCCGGTCACGGTATGCCGTGACATTTGTGGCGGCGCGGTGCTTGAATACAGGGGCCCGGATTCGTGTATCCTGACTCCATGCGGAGAACGCGCATTCTGCACTCCCTCCTCGTGCCCCTGGCCGCAACAGTGGTCTGCGTCCTTCTTGGTCTTGCCGGGTTTTTCTCGAAGCCGGGCGGCTGGATCCACGACACATTATCAAGGGTAAAGCCATCTCCACCTGCCGCGCCGGCCCTTCTCCTGATCGACATTGACCAGCAGGCAACGGCGGCCGCCGGACCCTGGCCCTGGAGCCGGGACCTGCTTGCAGACGGCCTGGTCGCGCTGAAGGAGATGAACGCGTCGTACGCGGTGCTCGACCTGCCGCTCGGTCAGAAGAGCGCGCCGGGACTGGATCCTTCTGCGCTGCGGGAGGCGCTGCCGGCGGCCCTGGACCGGGAGTTCCGGCAGGTGGAGGAGAACATCCAGTCTCTCTTTGATGCGATCCGCCGCGGCTCTGTGCGGCCCCAGGATTCGCCCCGCTACATTTCCGACCTCATCGGGTTGACGGCCATGGCAAAGACGCGGCTTCGGGAAGCGGCATCGGGAATCGAAAGGGACGACGACACGCTTCTCGGCCAGGCGGCAAAGTTTTTCGGCCGTACGTTCGTCCCTCTCGAGCTTCTGTCCGCGCCTCTCGCTGCAACGGACAAGGATCTGGCCGAAGAAGCCTTGAAGGTCATTGCGCTTCCTGTTGACATACCTGGAAAGGACCCTTCACTGCGCGCCGCCGGCGTCGGACCTGCCGTGCTTCCGATTCTCCGTGGAGCGCAGGGAGGCGGCTTTGCGGATCTTGTTCCCGACCCGGACGGCGTGCACCGGCACGCCACGCTCATTGCCGAATACGGCGGCGCGCATTTCGCCCAGATCACGTTCGCGGCCCTGCTCGATCTCCTGGGCAATCCCGTCGTGGATCTGGACGCAAAAAGCATCGTCCTGCACATTGAAGCGCGCTACGGGGCTCCCGCGCGCACACTGTCGATCCCGCTGACGGAAAAAGGGCAGGTGCTGCTCGATTGGCCCCGTTCCGCGGCCGGAGACGGCTTTCGCCACTTGTCGTGGGCCGACCTCTTCCGCTCCCAACGGCTGGAGGACGCCCTGATCGCCTCTCTCAAGGATATGGACAGCCACGGCTATCTTTCCTACCTCCGCAGTGAGACCAGCCTGCTCGATGCATACGAAAACGGCTCCCGGCTGAAGTCAGAAATGCTGGCCGCAGGGGACCCGGCAAATGCCGATGTGTGGCGGAGCGCGCGCGCCCGTTTTTTCAGCCTGGTCGATCAGTTCCTGGGGGGTGACGCGGAAGCGAGGATCGTCGCGGATGCGGACAGGGCCCTTCGATCCGAGTCCCTCACTGAAGGGGAGAAAAACGGAATCCAGGTCGAACGCGACAGGGTCCCGGACGCATTCACGGCGGCGCGCCGCACGTTCGCCGAGCTGCAGCAGACGCGCGCCGGGCTGGAAGCTGCGCTGGAGGGATCGTTCTGCATCATATCGCTTTCGAACCCGGGGCCGGCGACCGGGCGGACGCCGTTCGGTGCCGCCGTCTCAGATGCCGGAGCCTCCGCGGCCCTCGTAAGCACGGTCCTTTCGTGGCGTTTTCCGCGCGAGGCCCCCTCCCGCTACCCCCTCGGCCTTGCTGTGTTGGTGTCCGCCCTTGCCGCGGTCCTTGTCCGTCGGATGCGTCCCGTGTCCAGCGTTCTCTGCGGGCTTGCCCTGGGATGCGGAGTCATTATTCTTCCTTCGGCGGTATTCGTGCTGTTCGGCGTTTTCATGAATCCTGTCACCCCTGCGGTGGACGCATTGCTCACCTGCGCGGGGTTTGCCGCTGTCGAGGTTGTCGTGGCACGCCGAGAGGCGCACGGCGTGCGTACTGCATTCGCAGGCAGGTTGTCCACGGAAGGCGTCCGAAGGCTTCTGACGTCTCCCCGGGAAGCGGCGTCCGCGGGGGAGAGGAGAAACGTCACGGTTGTGTCCGCGGCAGTCAAAAGGCGGTCCTCTGACTCGATCTCGAAGCCCTCGGACATCCTGGGCCTGCTCAATGCCTACCATGCGGGCATGCGCGAAGGGATCCTCAGCCTGGAGGGCATGCTGGGAAGAGTGGGGGGAGACGCGTTCACCGCGTACTTCGGTGCGCCCCTTCCGTGCGCTGACCACGCGCGCCGGGCGTGCCTGGCCGCGCTCAGGATGAAGGCGGTCGAAAAGGAATTGAATGCTGCCGTGGCGCCGCCGTTCATCACACGGATGGGCATCGAAACCGGAGAGTGCCTTGTCGGTGCCCTCGGCTCCCAGGGCATGCCCGGCTACGCCGTCGTGGGGCCGGCAAACGACCTTGCAGCCCGTCTGGAAGCCCTGAACTCGCGATTCGGCACGACGATCCTCATCTCTGAAGCTGTGCGGGACGCGGCGGGTGCGGACTTCCTCGTGCGCAGCCTGGACCGGGTTCGTTTTGCCGGCACCGACTCGAGGTTCCGCGCCTTCGAGCTCGTTGCAGAAAAGGGCGGCGTGGACAGCGTGACGCTGCACGCCATCGAAGCCTTCAATGAGGCGCTTGCGCTTTTCGAGCGGAAAGAATGGAAGGAAGCAGAGGGCCTTTTCTCCCGCGTTCTCGTCCTGCTGCCGGAGGACGTTCCCGCGGCCCTCTACATCGAGCGCTGCCGCGAGCGCATGTCTCCTGCCCGGCCTGCTACTTCCGACCTGGACTGAGCAGGCGCGAGGTCAGCTTCTCCATCACTTTGAGACGGACCACCGCGCCGCCCCCGTACTGGGGGTAGGCGCGATAGCGCTGGCCGTCGTCCCAGAACTCGACGCCCGTCTCCCCGGCGAATGGAGCGGAACGCCTCTGGTGCCACACCAGCGTCGGGTCCTTCAGGCTCGTCTCGGGCCTGCCTGGATCGAAGTTGATGAATGACTCGTGCACGCCCCGGTCGTTCTGCTCCGCGACGTCCGTGGACTGGAGGTAGCGAATCGTGCCGGATGCCAGATCGACGGACTGAATGACGGCAGAATGGCTGGTGATGCCGTCCTCGCCCCTGAACATGATCACGTCGCACGGCCTGAGATTGCGCATCTCGTCCTTCACCACCTCGAGATTCCGATTGCGAGGGTCGAAAAACCAGGTGCCGACGTACAAGGATGCTATGGCCGGATTTCTGGAGGCGCCGAGATAGCGGCTGAGCGCCTTGTCCAGGTCCAGACCCCCGGTCCGTGCGACGGTCTTCAGCTCGTACCATACGAAACCGGCGCAGTCCATGCCCAGGCGGCCCACCCCGTAGAGGTAATTGTAGATGTCCGGCGGCGTGATCCCCTTCCCCCGGGAAAGGACATACGGCTGATGGGGGAGCCCCTGGTACGCACCTGCCTTCATCTGGGACAGGGCGAACCAGTCACGGCTGGTCGACCACGTGCGCCCGGCCAGATCGAACATGACGATCTTCTCGTGCTCGTCAGTCAGCGCGGCCACGTACGCGCCAAAGTCCGCCGAGGCGACAAGCTCATCTATCTGGTCCCAGAGGGCCAGGGGATCCGCCTTGCCGCCTCCCCGCACGGCCAGCTCGTTTCCGACCAGCTCCGAGCGCTCGTTGTTTTCCGCGAAGGGAAGGTGGAGTGTCATGACTTTCCCGGCGATGATATAGGTGCGGAAGCATTTTCGATACGCGTCCTCCATGATCGCCTCGATGCCGGTGCCCCACTCCGCGGAGGCCTGGGAAAACGCGGCAAGAAAATCGACATCCGAGCCGGCAGGAGCGGCAAGCCGGGGATCGGGGCGGGTCTCCGCCGGGGAAACCGAGGCCTGGCAAAGACCGAGCAGGAGAACAGCAACCCTGAGACTGCGGGGAAAACGAGCCATCTCGAATAATATATAACGGGAAGGACAAAAAAAGGGGGGCCGACCTGCCCCCCCTGAATTTACTGTTTCTGTATTTCTTAGTAGCGGTCGCGGTACCCGCCGCCCCCGCCGCCGCCGCTCCGGGCGGGACGATCTTCGCGGGGCTTGGAGATGTTCACCGTGAGGCTCCTGCCTTCGTGCTGCGTGCCGTTCAGGGCCGCAATGGCCTTCTCGGCTTCTTCCTGCGTGCTCATCTCTACGAATCCGAAACCACGTGAGCGGCTGGTTTCCCTGTCCGTGACGACCTTCGCTGATTCCACGGTCCCATGACCGGCGAAAAGCTGTGAGAGCTGCTCATCTGTCACCGAATAGGACAGCCCGCCAACGTACAATTTTTTGTTCAAGTTCTCCTCCTTGGAGTGTTTCTCATCATCGCCCTTTGATTCATACCGGTTAAGGAGCAGAACATGGCAGGATCTTTTATGGATACCGCTGTCCGGTCGGATGTTCCTTCGTGGTAGAAACGGAAAGGTCCGAATGATTCGGCTTCTTTTTCTCGTATCGGACCTCACGAAGCCATCTTTTTGAAGTCCGTGCAAAAGTTTATACATTATTCCAATAGCTGTCAAGGAGGAAAAGATGAGGCCGGTGGTGGCATCCATCGAAGGTGAGTACAGGCGTTACAAGGCCCTGGGTGAAGGCGCTTTCAACCAGCTCAGCGAGCCTGAGCTGACCCAGGCCGCGCCGGGGGAAGGCAATTCCGTAACCACCCTTGTGTGGCATATTTCCGGCAATCTTGCCTCTCGTTTCAGCGATTTCCTGGCATGCGATGGGGAAAAGCCCTGGAGGGACAGGGAGTCCGAGTTTGCCGAGCGCGGTGTGACGCGCGAGGAGCTTCTGCGGAAGTGGGACATCGGATGGCAGACTCTCTCAGATACCCTGCAGACCCTCAGTGACGAGGACCTGGGCAGGACGGTGACTATCCGCGGACGGCCGCTCTCCGTGTGCGAGGCGCTGCACCGCTCCCTCAGCCATGCAAGCTATCACGTAGGGCAGATCGTCTTCCTGGCAAAGTCGATCCGCGGCGCGCGGTGGGAGTACCTGAGCATCCCGCCCGGACAATCCAGGGAATACAACAAGGATCCCGCGCACGAAAAGCCGCCCTCGTATTTTGCGCGGTAGAAGGTAGAGCCAAGGGCGCTTTGCGGCGCATTCACTCTGAGGTATACTCGACACTCCATGAAGGCGCTCGATTTCAACGGAAAGCTCGTCGTCGTCACCGGTGCCTCCAGTGGACTCGGGCGGGAGATCGCGCGCACTCTGGCGTTGAAAGAGCGGGCGCACGTGGTGGCGGCGGCGCGCAGGCGCGACCGCCTGGAAGAGCTGAAGGCGGAAACCGAGGCGCAGTGCGCCTCCCGCGTGCACGTGCTCTCCGTTGACCTGGGCTCGCCGGGCGGGGCGCAGACCCTGTTTCGGGAAGCCACCGCAATCGGCGAAGTGTACGCGCTGGTGAACTGCGCAGGTCTTACGTACTACGGCAGGACGCTTGACATGCCGACGGAGAAATACGACCAGATCATCGCGGTGAACTTCCTCTCGGAAATGCGGGCCAGCATGCTCTTTCTGAGATACTTTCTCGATCGGGGCACGGGCGCTCTTCTCACGGTCACCAGCGTGACCGCCTTCGTGCCGACGCCGTATCAGAATGTGTACGCGGCAACCAAGCACGGTATGCAGACATTCATGGAGGGTCTTGCGGTGGAGTACCGAGGCAAAGGAGTCGCCATCTGCACCTTCGTGCCCGGCGGCATGGCCACCGAGATGATCACCAACTCCGGTCTCGACCGCAAGATCGGCACCGCGGACCGGGTCTATATGGATCCGGCTCGGGCTGCGCGCAAGGCGCTTGCATCCTTCAAAAGGGCAAAGCGGAGGGCCGTTCCCGGGCTCATGTACAAAACGGTTGTTTTCCTGGTCAGGCTTTTTCCCCGGGCAGCGGTGGCCTGGGTGGTGGAGAAAATCTACTCCCCGGCAAGCCGGGCCGTGTAACGGCAAGCCGGGGGCCGT
>CAYTGX010000001.1:64145-86911 GCA_964437385.1 uncultured Spirochaetaceae bacterium | reverse complement strand
GGGCCGTCTAGGAGCACCGCGCGAAGCGCAGAACCGTCAGAACGAGCCCCAGGCCACCCGCACGCCGAGGACGGGCGTGTACATGGCGCCGCTGAACAGCGCACGGCCGGCGCCGACTCTCGTGATGGCTTGCATGCCCGCGTAAGCCGTCACTTCCATCCAGCTTATGAACCCCAGCCCCATCTCGAGGTCGAGCTCCTCGAACAGCGCCAGTGACCCCGCTGTCAGCAGGGCAGGGTCGGCACTCAGACCGCCAAAGCCTGTCCATAAATTGACCGCCAGGAGAAAAGGCCCTGTATGCACTTCCTGGCCAAGGATAAGGCCTCCAAATCCGCCGTCCAGAGACCCGTTTGGCAGCGATGTTACAGCCAGCCCGAACCCTCCGATTCGTTGTCCATTACGCGTCACGCCGTATCCGTAGCCCCCCGAAAACGTGCTCTGAAAGTCATGGTTGGAAAGCTGAGAGTCGAAGTACTGCTGGCCCCACGTGAGGCCGCCTGCCCCGCCGGCACAGGCCATAGACAACGGCAGAACGGTCAGGGCCACGGCGAGAACGATGATCCTGGTCGTGTTCATGACTGTTCAACACCTGAACGCCGGGCGCACGCCACTGCGGTCGGGGTGGAGTACCTCGGGCGCGATTAGTGGGTGTTGATGTGGGTCCGCGCGTAAAGCGTCCGGAACTCCCGCGGTGTCAGTCCAGTAAGGCGCTTGAACATGCGCCGGAAATATCCGGCATCGGTGTAGCCGCATTCGAATGCAATCTCGTTGATGTTCTTGCCGGGCTCCGTGTGCAGGAATGCGCGGGCAATGCCGATCCGCTTCTGGTGAACGGCGTCGATGATGGACATGTTCCAATGGCTGTGAAACACCCGCTCGAGGTAATCGGGATTGTAGTGGAGATCCCGCGCGATGCAGGACGTGGTGATCGGCTTTTCGTAGTTCGCTTCAATGTGCCGGTGAATCGCCTGCGCCAGTGACTCCTGCTCCCTGCGGATGCCCCGGGAGCGGGAATGCCGCGCCTGCCCCTCTTCCTCGCAGGTCATGCAGAGCATCAGGGCGACGAGGTGAGCGGCGCTGAGCGGATCCAGGATGCCCGATTCCTGGTCGGAGATGAATCGACAGAACAGCTCCGTCAGCCCCTCGGGATCACTCACCGTGGCCACTTTCGAGACGTAGAGGGACGCGCCGGGAAATCCGAGAATGTCGCCAGGAGCGACCGCGGGGTCGGCCGGACGGAAGTGCACCCAGTAGAAGTTCACGTCCGGCTCGTACGGCAGGAGACCCCCATGCTGGACACCGGGGAAAAGGAGGAGGGTCTGGTTGCGCGCGAGGTGGAAGGAGTGTTCTCCCTCGAACATGTCCAGGCTGCCCTGCGTGACGAAGATGAGCTCATAGGAAGCGATCACGCGCACCGCGTGCGAGCCGAATCCCGGTGAAACGAACTGACCGCCATTCAGGGATTCGATGGCCTCGGAGACAGGTATGATCATGGGCGCAGCGCCTTCTCCGCTGCGCGCGCTGCGTCGTCCTGAAGGAACGCCGGGTGCACCGCACGGTAGCCGTGCGGCGTCATGTGGGTGGCCCGCTTGAAGAGACGGCGGAAGTAGCCGGGGTCGGTGTACCCGCACAGCGCGGCAATCTGGGCAACGCCCTCCTGACGCAGGAGAAGAAGCTGCGCCCGGGCCTCATTGATCCTGCGGGTGTGGATTGCCTCCCGGATGGACATGCCGCATTCCTGGCGGTATGCCCGTTCGAGATAGTCCGGGTTGTAGCGCAGATCTGCGGCGATGTCCGGTGTAGAGATTGTCTCGTGGTAGTGAGCCGCGATGAAAGCATCCACACGGGAAACGATACTGGCGAGGCCGGGTACCCGGGCCGGCATCAGCATCCCGTCCCGGGAGGAGCGCGCCAGCTCGCAGAGTGCGAGCACCAGGAGGTGATGAAGCATCAGCACCGACGTATCCTGCACGGTATTCCGCGCTGGTGGCGGATTTGGCGCCGCCGTCGACGTACTTTCTCCCTTCGCCTTCTCGACGTACATGCGGAGGAGGTGCATCAGCCTTGCAGGCCGGAGCACGATGGCATGCGACGGCACCTGGAGAACCTGGCCCGTATATGCACCTTTGCCTTGCGCCCAGCGGAAGCGCAGCAGGTAGAAATCAGTGTCGCCCCGGTTCGTGAGCCTGACCGGTCCGGAGCCGCGGGGCTCGAGCAGGAGCGCCGCGTTTGCCTGAAGCGCCTGCTCCACACGGCCGTCCTCCACCGTGAGCCCGCCATGGACACAGAAGATGAGGCATACCGAGCTGCCCGGTCGCATCACCCTGGTCCCGGGATGCTCTGCCAGGATGTGACTGGCTTCGATGGGTTCGAACGGGTGAATGAAATCCAGCCGCAGCCCGTTCTGCACGAAGCGCGCCTCCCCGGCCCCGCACGGAATCATTCCCGCACCCACAGGATCATTTGTCCTGCCGCCCGGTTGGCCCACGCGTAGTAGGGAATGAAGAGCAGCTGCCTTTCCTCGACGCCGTCCATGCGGCTTCCGCCCTCATACAGCGGCCCTGCAGACGGGGACACGCGCCGGGCTTTTCCACGCCCTGAAATTGCGACCACTCCGCCCAGAAGGCCGGGCCGATCCACCGTCTTCAGCTCAGCGCTCACGGGCAGGCTCACGCTGTAGAGGTCCGGTCCGTTGTCGACCTGCTCGAGGCAGTACACAAGGGGGCCGCGCTGGATCGCCACCTTTCCATAATCTGCCCGCACCCGGGGATCCGCGTGGATTCTTTCGACGCTCATCTGAAGGGTCAGCTCCAGGATGTCCCCCCTTTTCCAGGCCCTGCGCACGCGCGCGTAGCCGTTTTCAGCCGCAGCCGGAGCGGCGGCCCCTTCGTTGAGCCTGACAGTGGCCTGCCTGCACCAGGACGGGATGCGAAGCGCCAGGGTGAGCTCACGCGCGTCGGTCTCCAGCGCGAAGGTGACGTGTTCCTCCCACGGATAGCGCGTCCGCTGCCGCAGGATCACTTCCTTTCCGCCCGCCGTGAAGGTGCATACCCCTTCGTGGTAAAGGTCGACATAGAGGGTATCTCCGTGCAAGTGGTAAAGGTACTCGCCCAGTGATGCCAGCAGGCGCGCGATGTTCGGCGGGCAGCACGCGCACCCGTACCAGGGCTGACGTCTGTACTTCACCCTGCGGTAGGTGCCGTTGGAGTCGCAGATCTCGGGCACTGCCTCCAGGGGATTCACGTAAAAGTAGCTTTCGCCGTCCAGCGCAAGCCCGCTGATGATGCCGTTGTACAGCGCGCGCTCCATGACGTCCGCGTACCGTGCATGGTCGTGAATCCTGGCCATGCGGGAGGCGAAGAAGAAGAGCCCTATAGCGGCGCAGGTTTCCGCATACGCCGTGTCATTCGGCAGGTCGAAGTCGGTGCTGAAGGATTCCAGGTGCGCAGAGGCCCCCACGCCCCCGGTCACGTACATCTGTCTCGCCGTTGTGCTTTCCCAGAGCCGGTCGCACGCGGCACGCAAAGTCCCATCCCCCTCGAGGACGAGGTCTGCCATGGCCGTGTAGAGGTACATTGCGCGCACGGCATGCCCGACAGCATCAGTCTGTTCCCGCACGGGCACATGCGCCTGGTGGTAATCCAGCGGCTTGAGCCCGAAGACAGTTGCGAAGTCCGGTGACGCGGCTTCCGCATCGAAGAAACTGGGAGTGCGGCCGCGCTCATCGATGAAATAGCGTGCCCGTTCGAGATACCGCCTTTCACCGGTGATCCGGTAGAGCTTGACCAGGGCCAGCTCCACCTCCTCGTGGCCCGGGTATCCCCTGATCTTGCCGCTCTCCACGCCGAACGTCGCGTCGATGAGGTCCGCCAGGCGGCGCACAATGTCGAGTATCTTCCGGTTGCCGGTGCCGCGATGCATGGCCACTCCGGCCTCGATGAGGTGACCGGCGCAGTACAGCTCGTGCGCTTCCCGGAGGTTCTTCCACCTGCGGCCGGGCTCTTTCACGGTGAAGTAGGTGTTCACGTAGCCGTCAGGCTGTTGCGCGCGCCCGATCAGATCGATGGCTTCATTCGCCCATGCCCGCAGCTGCTCGTTTCCCGGCTGTCCCATTCGGAGCACGCTGCCGGCCGCCTCCAGCCACTTTGAAAGGTCGCTGTCCTGAAAGACCATACCCTCGTAGGTGCCGTGCGCGAGGCCCGCGGCAATCCTGAAATTTTCCACAGAATGGCTTTTCGGGGCGCCGGGGATTTCGTCGTTCATGGCCTTCCATTGGTAGGGGATGACTTTTTCGCGGACAAGGGACTGATACCCGTGCCAGAAGCCTCCGTCGATCCTTGCTTCTATTTCCGCACGCGTGTCCTGCCCGGTGGTTTCCACGCTTCTCATGCATGCCTCGCTTCAGAATATGCCTTTCGAAAACAGCAGCCAGCAAGTTGTCGATTCCAGAGAAAATGGGGACAAAACCGACCTGGGCGGCCGCTACCGCCGCGGGTCCGGGCGGCGGCAGACCGGGCCTTATGTCGGAATTGTTCCCATTTTATTCGACCGTCTCATCTTGCAGCCGCGCCAGAACGGCTCATACCTTTGACCCGAGTCACAAGGAGGATGCCTATGGCAAAGAAATCTCTGATTGTCGTTGCGGCGCTGGCAATCACGGTACTGGCGGTCTTGCCGCTGGGCGCAGGCGGGCAGACGGAAAGCGCGGCGGCGTCTTCGGGCCCCGTCACCCTGCAGTACGCTTTCTGGGGTGATCAGAACGAAATCGACGCCACGAACGCCTATCTGAACGGCTACATGGCGAAGTTTCCCAACGTCAAGATCGAGGCCCTGAACTTCGGATCGAACACCCAGTTCAATACGAAGATCACCACGCTGGCGGCAAGCAACTCGCTTCCGGACCTCGGGTACTTCTTCGAGCCCAACGTGCTTACCTGGGGAATGAACGGCCAGTTCGTGGATCTCTCTGACTTCTACAAGAACTCCCCCGCGAAGCTCGACGCGATCAAATTCATCACGCCGGACGGCAAGATCGTAGGGATCAGCGTGGCCAACGAGATCCAGGTCATCTGGTACAGCAAGAAGATGTTCGACCAGGCCGGACTGCCCTACCCGCCGGCTGACGCGAGCAAGGCCTGGAGCTGGGACAAGTTCGTGCAGGTTGCCAAACAACTCACGAAGGACGCCAACGGCAAGACCCCGAATGACCCCGGCTTCGATCCGCAAAACATCCGGAGTTTCGGCACCTGGGTCCAGAACTGGTGGATGCCGTGGATCACGTTCGCCATCAGCAATGGCGGCGGGTTCATCAGCCCCGACGGCAAGAAGCTGCTGGTGGACGACCCGGGGACGATAGATGCAATCCAGAAGATGGCTGACCTCGTGAATGTGCACCATGTCGGCCCGGCCCCCGGTACGCAGCAGATGCCGACCGCCGCCGCCACCGCGCTTCTCAGCCAGCAGGTGGCCATGGTGGTCGACGGCACGTGGGACCTGCAGACAATCGGCATCACGAAACAGCAGCAGGGCCTGGACTTCGGCGTCGGAGTGCTTCCCTATATGAAGAAGCTCGCCACCACATCGGTCGGGACGCCGATCGTCGTGTACAAGAGCTCCAAGCACATTCCCGAGGCGCTTGCGCTTCTCAAGTTCGTCATGAACCCCGAGAACGCGCTGCCCCTCCTGAAGAGCGGCCTGTGGCTGCCCAATGAGAAGCAGTGGTACACGGACTCGAAGCTGGTCTCCCAGTGGGTCGACAATCCAGTCCATCCCCCCGAGTACAAAGCGGCGGTGGTGGATTTCGCGGCCAACTATTCCCACCGGCTTCCCCAGTACTATGTCCCTTCGTTCTCCAAGATGGACGATGTTGTCGAAGCTGCGCTGGGCCAGGTGTGGCTCGGCCAGAAGACCGCTGCTGACGTGATCAAGAACGAGATCATGCCGAAAATCACCCCGATCTTCCAGGGGAATTAGGTTCCTGCTACTATCACACAGTCAAAGAGCTCCCTCCCGGGAGCTCTTTGATGCACGGGCGCGCTCGGGAGCGGGCCTTGCCGGCGGCCGGCGCAGCAAGGCCGGGAGGAGCGATGGGACAGAGCGAAAGGCATCGAGGGCGGCGAAGGGGGTCGCGAGAGGCCCTGGTGGGCTACCTTTTCGCATCGCCGGTGATCCTGGGCCTGATCGTCTGGGTGATCGGCCCGATGATCGGCAGCGCCCTTATCAGCCTGACCGACTGGAACGTGCTGTCCACGCCCCACTGGGTCGGGCTCCGCAACTACGCCCGGCTGGTGACCACCGACCTGTATTTCCGCAACTCCCTTCTCGTGACGGTATATTTCGTCCTCGCAAATGTCACCCTCACGATCCTCTATTCGCTGATCCTCGCCCTTCTCCTCAATCAAAAGATCAGGGGGAGGGGCATCTATCGGAGCGTTTTCTACCTGCCGTCCATCGTGCCCATCGTGGCAAGCAGCGCGCTCTGGCTGTGGCTTTACAATCCCAACTTCGGGCTCTTCAACGAGGTCATCCAGGGGCTCGGCTTCCCCAAGTCCCTCTGGCTGGCCAACCAGACCACGGTTGTTCCTTCCATTGTCCTCATGAGCGTCTGGGGAACGGCGGGCAATACGATCGTCATTTTCCTGGCTGCGCTTCAAGGAGTGCCGCGCCAGCTCCTGGAAGCGGTGGAAATAGACGGGGGCAACTGGCTGCATAAATTCCGGGCCATCACGTGGCCCATGATCTCCCCGGTCACGTTTTTCAATCTCATGGTCGGCCTCATCAACTCCTTCCAGATCTTCACCCAGGCGTATGTCATGACCAGCGGGGGCCCGAACAACGCAAGTCTTTTCTATGTCTACCTCATGTACCGGGAGGGATTCGAGCGGAACAACATGGGAGGGGCTGCCGCGCTGGCATGGGTCCTTTTCCTGATGGTGTCAGCCCTGGGGCTGGTCCTGTTTCGCTGGTCACGCCAATGGGTCTACTACGAAGGTGCCAACGCATGACCGCCGCGCGGACGGCTCAACGGGGGCTGCTCTATCTAATCCTTTCAGCCGGCGCCGTCGCCTGCCTGGTTCCCATATTCTGGCTGGTGCGCAGCTCGCTCATGACCCTTGTCGAGGTTTTCAAGTACCCGCCGCTCCTGTGGGCCAGCCGCACCCGGTGGGAGAACTTCGCCACCGCGCTGACCACGGCGCCTTTCCTGCTGTACTTCCGCAACACGCTCATCATCGTCATCCCGACGGTGCTTGCGACGCTCGTCACATCGAGCATGTCGGCGTACGGGCTGGCCAGATTCAGGTTCCCCCTGCGGAACTTCTGGTTTTCGATGGTCCTCGGCGCGATCATCCTTCCCCCCGCGGTTGTCCTGATCCCGCAGTTCATACTATGGACCAAGGTGCACCTGGTGAATACCTTCTATCCCCTGATCCTTCCGTTCTGGTTCGGCGGCGGTGCGTTCAACGTCTTCCTCCTGCGCCAGTTCTTCCTCACGATCCCGAAGGATTTCGATGACGCGGCACGGATCGACGGCGCGGGATACTTCCGCATCTACGCGCAGATCCTGCTTCCTTTTATTCAGCCCGCGCTCATCGCGGTGGGCCTCTTCCAGTTCTTTTTCCAATGGAACGATTTCTTCGGACCCCTCATCTACCTCAACGACCCGAAAACCTACACGCTCGCTCTCGGCCTGACGCACTTCATCGGGAGCTATTCCACCCAGTGGAACTTCCTGATGGCGGCCACCGTGATCGTGATCCTGCCGCCGATAGTCGTCTTTTTCGTGGGGCAGCGCTATTTTGTCGAGGGCGTCACGCTCACCGGGATCAAGATGTAGAGTCAGTCGTCACGCTCGCACAAATGTCGCTTCCGTGCGCGACCCGCTGTCCCGGCAGCCCGCTCGTCACGGCACGTGCTCCCGGATATAGTATGATTCATGCGCGGGTCACGATATCGGCGTACGATGCGGTTCTTCACCGGCGTCATGCTGCGGGAGATCTGGTGGGAGCTTGTGCTGCCGAAGGCGGGCCTGGGCAGGCTCTCTCGGCGGACGCGTTCCGCACGGATGCAGAGGATCGCCACGGAGTTCCGCGCGCTCGCCCTTCGCATGGGGGGCGTGCTTATCAAGGTCGGCCAGTTTCTCTCTTCCCGTCTCGACGTGCTGCCCAGGGAAATCACGGCTGAGCTGAGCGGATTGCAGGACGAGGTGGGGGCGGAGAGCTTCGAGGCCATTCGCGCGGTTGTCGAGGCCGAGTTCGGCATGCCTCTTTCGCGCAAGTTCCTGGACTTCGAGCCGGTGCCCGTGGCCTCCGCCTCCATAGGCCAGGTGCACAAGGCGCGTCTGGCCGGCGAGGCGCCAGAGAAAGGGTTCCCTTCACAGGTGGTGGTGAAGGTCCAGCGGCCGCACATCCAGGAGATCGTCGAGGCGGACCTCGCCGCCATTCGCGCGGCCGGACGCTGGCTCCACCGGTTCAAGTCTATCCGCAGGCATGCGAACGTTACTGCTCTAATAGAAGAGTTCAGCCGCTCCCTCTACGAGGAGGTCGACTACCTGCACGAGGGAAAGAACGCGGAGAGATTCGCCGAGAACTTCAAAGAGCTCTCCAACGTGGTGGTGCCCTCCGTTGTCTGGAGCCACACGACGCGGCGCGTCCTCACTCTCCAGGACGTCGGGGCCATCAAGATCACTGATTACGCTGCAATCGAGGCGGCCCGCATCAAGAGGGCGGAAGTTGCCGACACACTTTTCGACGTCTATCTCAAGCAGGTATTCGAGGACGGGTTTTTTCACGCCGACCCGCACCCGGGGAATCTCTTCGTTCTTCCCGCCCCGCACGGGCGCTGGAAGCTCGTGTTTGTCGATTTCGGCATGACCGGCACGCTTTCCCAGGAATCATTCAATGGCCTGAGAGAAGCTCTTCTTGCCGTGGGCACCCGGGACGCCGTCCGCCTGGTCCGCGCGTTTCAGTCCCTGCAGGTTCTCCTGCCGGAAGCCGATCTGGACCTGCTCGAGCGCGCGTGCAAGAAGGCCTTTGACACGCTCTGGGGCAAGTCCATGCGTGAAATCATGCGCATGAGCAACGAAGAGGTGAGGGTGTTCGTCGACGAGTTCGGCGAGCTTCTTTACCAGATGCCCTTCCAGGTGCCGGAGAATCTCATTCTCCTGGGCAGGTGCGTGAGCATTCTTTCCGGCATGGCAACGGGCATGGACCCTGACTTCAGCGTCTGGAAAGGCATGGCCCCCTATGTACAGAAGCTGATGGAAAAAGACGGGCAGACCGGGGCGCGGCTCGCCATGAAGGAGCTCACCGCCATGGCCCGCCTCCTCCTCGGGCTCCCGCGAAAAGTGGACGAACTGACCACCCGGATCGAGCAGGGGAGAATGGAAGTGCGCATGCCGGACCTGAAGCAGCACGTGACGAGGCTGGAGCACGGCGTGCGAAAGCTCGCCGGTTCGGTCATATTCGCCGCAGGCATGCTGGCGGGCACCGAGCTTTTTCTGGGCGGTCATGTCGAGCTTGCCGCGGGACTGGGAACCGCAGAGCTGCTGCTCCTGATCTGGATCCTGTTCGGCAGATAGAGCGGCGGCAGCGCCCATGTCGCCAGCAGCGCCCCATGTTCGCCAGGAGCGACCGGTCTACTCTGAGGGCTTTTTTTCCGTCCGCTCGATGGCAGCGTCCAGGAGGCTTCTCATGGCCAGAAGCATCTCTTTCCTGGCCGCCCTGCGGTGCTCAATGAATCCCTTTGGAATCAGATCCTGAATGCTCAACCTGAAGGACTGATGCGCCGCCTTGACGTGCTCGCGCGCTTCCTTCAATCGGGGACTGGCCTCTTCGGCGTGGTGCGTCTTTTCCGGCATGACCCACCTCCACCTTCAAAAATAGGTGGCTGATCGAGGTCAGTCAAGCCGGACTCATAACAAATTATTATCTTTTCTTCATCGGGGTTCTATTGCGGCCATTGCGGGGAGCGTGTACATTCGCCTCTAATGAAATTAAGATGCCTGGTGCTTGTGGCTTTCGCGGGGCTCTTCCCTGTGCTGCATGGCGCTGCGGAGGCGGTTCCCGTCATTTCGCTGGAGCAGAGTCTTTCTGCTGCTCTGGCCGATGGGGATGACAATATGCTTCTGCAGGCGAACCTTGAGCTGGGAGAAGCCCAGCACGCGGAAAATGTATCGAAGAACTCCTGGGCACTGAGCGGCTCGGCGGGCGCCGGGTACAACCTGCCCGGAGGGAGCCCGGGAGTGCTCTCTGCCAAGCAGTCAACTCTGTCATCGATTACCTCCTCAACCCAGGGCGCACAACTCGGCGTCGGCTTGAATAGTCCGCTGACCAGCATTGCAGTCAGCGCATCCCCATGGTCTCCCGTGGTCACGCCGTGGGGGACCTCCATTCCCGGGATCGCGGGAGACACTTTCGGCAGCGTCGGGGTGAACCTCAGCCAGATAGTCTGGAACGGCTACCCGGGAGGGCCTGCTCAGGCCACGGTAGACAAGAGCCTGCTCGGCCTGCAGAGCAGGGTGCTTTCCACCGGTTCCGGCAGGCTGAACATCATTTTCAGGGTGAAACAGGCCTACTATGCCATGCTTGCCGCGCAGCAGAACGCAACTGTGACGAGGCAGATACTGGCGAAGCAGAATGCGCTGCTCGGGCAGGTCACCACCATCCACAACCTCCGGCAGGCCAGCGACGTGGACCTCAAAACCGCGCAGATCAATGCACAAAGCGCCCAGGTGGACGTCGAGAACGCCGACCATGTCCTGCGGATTGCCCGGATCCAGCTTTCAATTCTGATTGGCCGGCCGACCGAGGCCGACTTTACGGTCACGCAGCCGGATCCGCAGCCAGTACCCGCGGCCAGCATGCAGGAGGCCATTGCCCAGGCTCTGAGCCACCGTGTCGATTTTCAGCAGCTGGAACTGAGCAGGAAATCAAACATGGTGGACCTCGCCCTTGCGAAGGGCCAGGCCACGCCCACCGTCAGCGTCAACGGAGGAGTGAGCCAGTTCATCGATTGGAACGGGCAATCCGCATGGCTTGCCAATGCCGGTGTGAAGGTGGCCATGCCGATCCTCGATGCAGGCGCCGTGAAGAACCTGGTCGATGCCGCGCAGAAGCAGGACGAGATCTACCTGCTCCAGGAGCGACAGCTCCAGAAGAGCATTGCCGCGGCCATCCAGAACGACTGGGAGGCCGTCCAGATCCAGAACGAGCGCGTCGAGGTTGCGCGATTGACGGCAGAGAATGATGACCTGCTGGTTGAAGTGTACCGGATACAGAACCAGAACGGAGCTGCGTCGACGCAGGATCTTCTTACCGCGTCGGTGAACGCGGCGAGCGCGCGGACCGCCTACGTCCAGGCGCAGAGCAACGCCCAGCTCGCCGCCCTGCAGCTGTTGAGCGACATGGGCTATTAGGAGAAGCGGATGAACGGACAGGCGACAAGAATCTGGGGCATGCGCGCGGCGATTGGTGTGCTGGTTGCCGCGCTTGCCGGGTGCGGGAACGGCGCCCCTGCCGCGCGCGCGCCGGGCCAACAGGCGGCTGGGCCGCAGAAACCCGGCGGGCGCTTTCTGACCGCGGTTCCCGTGCAATCAGTCGCCGTTCACGTCGGCCCGCTGCGCACGGACAATCTCACCGCCGGCTCGGTCGTGCCCGCGACCCAGAGCCTGGTCGCTTCGCAGGTGGCGGGGGTTGCACTGGCCGTCAAGCACCAGGCCGGTGACTGGGTCAAGGCGGGCGCGACGGTCGTCCAGCTTGACGACTCGCAGCTGAAGCTTGCTGTGCAGGCCGCGGAGTCGAACCTCGCCATCGCGCGGATCAACGACGAGATCGGGCGGGACAACGTTAATCAGTCGAACCCCAAGCTCCAGTTGCAGGTGCAGTCTGCGCAGTCGGCCCTGGACAGCGCGCAGAAGAACTACGATTCGCAGAAGGCATTGTTCGATGTCGGCGGTATTTCGGGCTCGCAGCTGGATACCGCGAAAAGCCAATTGCAGCAGGCACAGGCAAACCTCGAGGAAGCGAAAACCGCGCTGGATCAGAACAACAAGTCCGGTACACAGACCCTCGCGCAGCTGAAGCTCGCCATCGACCAGGGGCAAAATGCCCTGCAGATCGCCCGCATCAACCTTCAGTATGCGGCAATCAAAGCGCCCTTTGCGGGCCAGATCGCAGCGGTCAACGTGAATCCGGGAGTGTACGTGGGCCTGAGCACGCCGGTGTTCAGCCTCGTGAGCGCGGAGAAGGAAGTCGACTTCAATGTGCCGCCCGCCGACGCGCCGACCCTGTCCCTGGGGACGACCGTTCGATTCAGCTACCTGGGCAAAGACTATTCGGCGCGGGTCAGCCAGGCGCCATCCGCCCCCATCAACGGCACGGTTCCCATGGTGGCGGAGCTGCCCCGATCTGCCAATCTTCCATACGGGACAGTCGGGACGGTCACCTACACGGTCACCCTGGCCACCGGCACGCTGATGCCGATCGCCGCCCTGCAGGTCAACGAGGATCAGAACTATGTGTTCACCGTGGAGAATGGCAAGGCCGCGACCCGACCGATCACCATCTTTGCGGAAACCGGAACTACGGCGGCCGTGAGCGGCCTCACGGAGTCAGCCCAGGTCATCCTGAACCCGCCCCCGGGCCTGCTCCCCGGATCTTCTGTGCAGGTTATCAGTCCTGCTCCGGTCCTTTCACCGTCGCCGGCGTCCTCGGGCAAGGGTGGCGGGCAGGGTACCTCAGGGGGAACTCCATGAAATCTCTGCGCAGCCTCGAAACCACAGTCTTCGAGAGAGTGAATCCTCTCGTGAGCTTCTCTGTGCGCCGGTACGTTCTGGCTGTGGGCCTGTTTGTCGCTGTCGTGGCATTTGGAATCGTCTCGACGCTCGGTCTCGGCGTCGACCTCCTGCCCGCCATCAACATCCCGGCTGTCGTCGTGAAGACGAGCTACCCCGGGGCAACCCCGAGCGTCGTCGATCAGCAGGTCACCCAGGTCATCGAGAACACCGTCTCCACCCTCGAGGGGATCACCGACATCAACTCCAACAGCGCGATCGGCGTGAGCAGGGTCGTCGTGACCTTCGATGCGAGCTCCGACAAGAACAGCGACGCCAACCAGGTCGCGACGGTGGTCTCGGCCGCGATTCGCAACCTGCCCACGGGTATCAACCCGCCCACGATCCAGACCTTTGACCCGAACTCCGCCCCGATCCTGCAGTTCGGAGTCTCCGGGGGTGGTGCGAACCTCGCCGACGTGAATGACTACCTGCAGAACACCCTTGGTCCCAACCTTCAACGCGTCGACGGCGTGGCGAACGTGTCGATCGACGGAGAGCCGACGAAGCAGTTCGAAGTCCTTCTGAATCCCAACCGCCTTCGTTACTACAACATAACTCCCCAGCAGGTCGTGGCGGCGATCACCACCTCCGCGCTCAACCTCCCTATCGGAACGATCAACAAGAACAAGACCGCGCTCACATTCTCCACGCAGAACACGCCCGCGGACATCAGCCAGATCTCGCAGACGCTTGTCGACACCACGCGGGGCATCTCGGTAAACGACATAGGAACCGTCCGGAACATGCCCGCCGCGGCCAACTACGCTCGCGTGAACGGCAAGCCGCAAGTGCTCGTGTCCATCCAGCGGACGACGGATTCGAACTCCGTCGCGGTTGCCGGCAGCGTGCGGGCCCTGCTCACAAGGACGACGCTTCCCACGGGATATGCGCTGACCTACAGCAACGACACCACCGGCCCCGTGAAAGCATCCGTGCAGGCCACCTATCACGAGCTGTTCGTCACGAGCATCGTCGTCGCGCTCATCGTGCTGCTCTTCCTGGGGAAGCTGAACACGGCGCTTTCCGTCATCCTTGCCATCCCCATCGCCCTTTCCGCGGCGCCGGTTCTCTACGGGCTGTCGGGGTTCACGTTCAACCTCGTCTCTCTCCTCGCCCTCATCGTCGCGATCGGAATCGTAGTAGACGATTCGATCGTTGTCGCGGAGAATGTCGAGCGATACACTGCGATGGGATACAGTCTGAAAGATTCCGTCCTCCGCGGTGCGAGCGAGGTCTTCAGCGCCGTGGTTGCGGCGTCCCTGTCGCTGCTGTCCGTGCTCCTCCCCGTCAGCTTCATCAGCGGATTCATCGGGCAGTACCTGCGGCAGTTCTCCCTCGGGCTTGCGGCGGCCGTCGGCTTTTCCCTTCTGGAGGCCATCCTGTTTCTGACCGTCCGCCTTGCCTACACGCCTGAATGGAAGAGCGGGGGCTGGCCCGACTTCCTGAAAAGCTGGATCCTGCTGCCCAGGTCGATCCGCTGGGGACTCTCGGTATGGCGAAAGCCCCTCGCGATTTTTCTCGCCGTTGTCGCCATCGTGATCCTTCTTGTGACCCGGAAGTTCACCCTTATTCCCGCCGTGATCGCGTACCCGGTCGTTCTCGGCGTGCTGTCCTACGTCCTTCGAATCGTGTTCACGCTCCTCCAGGCTCTCACCGAAACGCTGCATGGTTGGACGGAAGCCGGGCTGGAGTGGGTGCGCGACCGCTATACGCACATTCTGGGCGGGGTCATGAAGAACGGCGCCTGGGTCCTTGCCGGCTGCGGGGCGTTTCTCCTGGTGATCCTCTTCCTGATCGTCCCTCACATTCCATTCAGCTTCGTGCCGCAGACGGACGCGGGAACAATCCAGGTGAACCTCAGGTACCCGGCGGGCACGCCGCTGGCGGTCACGAACGCGGGGGCGGGACGGCTCGAAGATTTTCTCTTTAGACAGCCGGAGGTCGAAACCGTGCAGACCCTGATCGGCGGCAGCTCGTCGGGAGCGGGGGGAATATTCGGCGCCGGGAATACCTCGACCATCATCGTGCAGCTTTCCCCGATTGAAAAGAGGCAGGGGGTCTTTGTTCTCATCCCGAAATACCGTGGGCAGATGGTGGCCCTGTTCCGGGACCAGCCCTCCGTGCAGATCTCTCTCAGCTCGGGTGGAGGATTCGGGGGATTCGGATCGTCGCTCCAGCTCAGCATCGTAGCCCCTGACCTGAATACTCTTACGAATCGCAACAGCCGCATCATTGAGAACCTGCAGACCAATCCGTACGTCGTCGACGTCTATTCCAGCCTCTCCGATACCTCGCTGGAGAACGATTTCATCCCCGATACGTCACGCCTCAAAGGAACCGGGATCACCCCGGGTGCGCTCGCCGGCGCCCTTCAGACCTATGCCTCGGGGACACAGGCGTCGAACGTGGTGACGGGCGGCCTGAGCTATCCCATCCAGGTCCAGGCCGACCCGACTGCCCTCTCGGGCGGGCAATCGCTTCTGAACCTGCCCATATACGCGCCCGCGCTCCAGTCGACTCTCCAGATCGGGCAGCTCGGCGATTTCCAGATGAACCAGGCCCCCGTCAGCGTCAGCCGATACAATCGTCAATACACAGGGGGTTTGACCATCAACTTGAAGCCGGACGCGCCGCCGGCCCTCTCCATGCAGCAGCAGATCGTCGCCCAGCTCACCACGGCGGGGCTGCTGGGGGGCGGCGTGAGCCTCACCACGAACCAGCGCTTCAACCAGGCTGCCCTGGCAGGGCAGCTCGCGTCCTCCGGTCCGCTGATATTCCTCCTCGCTCTCTTCCTGGCATACCTCGTCATGGCTGCTCAGTTCAATTCCTGGCGGTACCCTATTTACCTCCTTCTGCCGGTTCCTCTTGCCCTCGTCGGGGCACTTGTCCTCGTGTACTTCATGGGCGGCGGGCTGGACATTTTCGGCCTCATGGGGATGCTCCTGCTGATCGGCCTTTCCGCCAAGAACGCCATTCTGTACCTGGACTTCGTCGTCGAGCGGCTCGGCAAGATGCCGTTCAAGGAAGCGCTCATGGAAGCAGGGGAGCTTCGCTTCCGGCCCATCGTGATGACGACGATGACGGTTCTCGTGATCAGCTTTCCGTTGATCTTCGGCCGCGGGCAGGGCGCCGAGTACGGCCAGCGGATGGGAATCGTCATGTTCGGGGGCATCATGATGTCCGCCGTTCTCACGTTCTTCGTCGTGCCCGCGGCTTTCTACCTGTTCGAGCGCGGCCGGGCCGCAAAGGCGGAGGAGCAGAGGACGCTGGAAGCTTCCCAGGCCCTGCAGCTGGAGGCGGAAAAGGCGCAGGCCCTGCAGCTGAGCGGTGAGAAACGGCGGACACGGAAAGCGCTGAAGGCCATCCCGGAAGATTGAGCGCGACCTTCGGTGATAGCACCCCCAGGGCTCCCGCCGTTTCGCGCCTTCGGCGCTCCGACGGCTGCCGCCCAACTCCGCGGAATACCGCGGAAGGGGGCCCCTTTCGCACGGCGTTCCGCCGTGCTCAACGGTCCAGGACCTCGCGGACTTTCCCCAGCAGGGTCGCCGCGTCGAAGGGTTTCTGCAGCAGCGTGACCTCCGCATCGAGTATTCCGCGGTGGACAATCGAGCTTTCCGCGTATCCCGACATGTAGAGAATCCGCGCATTCGGACAAATTTGTTTCACCCGTCGGCCAAGGTCCGGGCCGTTCATCTGCGGCATGACGACGTCGGACAGCAGGAGCTGGATGCCGCACTGAGAACCGGAGAGCGCCGCCAGCGCATCCGCGCCGTTCGCCGCTTCTATCACGCGGTAGCCGTATCTTTCCAGGATGGCCCGGGTGAATCGCCGGACCGCCTCCTCATCCTCTGCCAGCAGGATGGTTTCGCTGCCCCCCATGGGCGTCCGCGTCTCGACGTTTTCCAGCCCTTCGGAAAGCAACTCGTGGACCCGGGGGAAGAGCATCGTGAAGGTGGTGCCTGCCCCGACCGCGCTCTCGCAGTACACGTAGCCTCCGCTCTGCTTGACGATGCCATAGACCATCGCAAGACCCAGGCCGGTGCCTTTCCCTACCTCTTTGGTCGTGAAAAAAGGCTCGAAGATGCGGGAGAGCGTCTCAGCGCTCATGCCCACTCCCGAGTCCCGTACCGCGAGCATGACGTACTCACCCGGGAGCAGCTCGGGATGTTCGCGTGACTGGGAATCGCCCAGGGACCTGCTGTCCGTCTCCAGGGTGAGCTTTCCGCCGGTGGGCATGGCGTCACGAGCATTTGCGGCAAGGTTGATGATTACCTGCTCGATCTGGCCCCTGTCTGCCTTCACGTTGCCCGCATGCGGGCGCAGGGAGGTCGCCAGCTCGATGTCCTCTCCGATGACGCGGCGGAGCATGGTCTCCATGCCCGCCACGATTTCATTCAGGTCTACGACCCGCGGCTGAAGCACCTGCTTCCTGCTGAAGGCAAGGAGCTGGGCGGTCAGGTCCGCCGCCCGCTCCGCCGCCTTGCGGATCTGACCGATGTCGGGTTTTATCGGGTGGGAGCTCTTCAGGCCTTCGTCGATGAGACCCGCGTAACCGCTGATGACAGTGAGAAGGTTGTTGAAGTCATGCGCAACGCCGCCGGCCAGCCGCCCCACGGCCTCCATCTTCTCCGCCTGGGCAAGGCGGTCTTCGATCCGTTGGAGCGTCTCTTCGGTTTTTCGGGCCTCCGTGATGTCATGCAGGGTGCCGAAGGTTCCGGCAAACACCCTGTTCTCATCGTAGTGCGGGGTCGCGGTCACCTGGATAAGGCGGCTCCCTCCGTCAGGACGGGAAATCTGGATCTCGTACGTCGTGCTCTCCCCGTGGCGCCGCCTGCCGGACTCGGAACGGATGCGTGAAAACTCCTTTTCGCTGAGGAACTCCCTGAGATTCCTCCCCGGAAGTGCACCCCGCGGAACGCCGAATATGGATTCCGCGGCCGGATTGGCAACCAGCACATTCTCTTCGGGATCCACGATGGTGATCCCTTCTCCCAGGGTCTCCACGAGCTGGCGGTAGCGCTCCTCGCTGGCGCGGGCCGCCGAGTACAGGCGCGCCTTTGAAATGGCGATGCTCACATTTTCCCCGAGGGCCGTCATGAGGCGGAGATCTGCCTCACCCATCACGACCCCGCCCATGCTCTCCACGTTGAAGGTGCCGACGACCTTTCCCCGGTCCCGGAGGGGAATGCACACCTCGGAGACGATGCCTTCGATTGCGCCGATAAAATCCGGGTCTGCGCGCACATTTTCCACGAGTGCCGCTTCCCCCGTGCGGACCACCCGGCCGCTGATGCCGCGTGTGACTGGTATTTCCTCGATTATGCGCGGATAGCCGACCTGGTGCTGGCATTTCAGCACGTCCCCCTTGAGGAGGTAGATGCTCACCTGCGTGTAACCGAACGCGGCAGCCGTGCCCTCCACGACCGTGCGAAACACAACGGGCAGCTCCAGCTCCCCGGCAAGCGCGGTGCGCACCCGGTCAAGGAGCTCGATCTCCTGCGCCTGCCGCCGGGCGGCTGCAAAGAGCTCCTGGTAGTGCTGTTCGCTTTCGCGCAGCGCCGTCTCAGCCATTTTGTGCGCCGTGATGTCCCTGTGAATGACGAGGGCTGATTCGATGACGCCGTCTTCACCGTACTCGGGGACGCCGCGGGCAAGATAGTGTTTCATCCCGTGCGGCCCCGGAACCGCCATCTCGAAGATCTGCTCTTCCCCGGTCTCGAACACGCGCCGGATCGTCTCCTCCGAGCTGGCCACCATGCTGCCCGGCAGCCCAAGCTCCCCGTGCGTCGCGCCCAGGATCGCTCCGGTGCGGGCGCCCAGCGCCTTCACGGCGGCCGGATTTGCATACAGGGTACGGCACTCTCGGTCGAATCGGGTGATCAGGTCGGGCGAGTTTTCAACAAGCGTCCTGAAATGCCGCTCGCGGAGACCTACGGTTTTGCCCGCGTCCTGCCCGCCGGCCGGTATTTTCATGCCTTCTCCTGACAAGTATACTACTCCCGGTCACTGTCTCTACACCAGCTGAATCGAGGTTGTTATTTCCAATGCACGATTACCACATGCACTGTCACTTCTGCCGTCATGCGACCGGCAGCCTGGAAGAATATGCCCGCGCTGCCGTTGCGAGGGGCATCAATGAGATCTGCTTTACGCCCCATCTTCCCCTGCCGGGATTCCGCCCCGGATTTTTCAATGACAGGCTTCGCATGGGAAGCGAGGACTTCCCCCGCTATCTGGAGGAGTTGGAGCGTGCGCGCGCGCTGGTTCCCGAGCTCACGATCCTGAGCGGGGTCGAAGCAGACTACATAGAAGGAAAGGAAGAGTACGTCGAGCGCTTCCTCTCGGCCCATGCGTTCGACTTTGTGCTCATGTCCGTCCATTTCATCCGGGACTGGCCGGAAAACCAGTTTGTCTTCGACTATGAACGCGACCCCCGGCCGTTGGAGCGAATCTACGACGACTACCTGGCAGCGGTCCGCAAGGGGATCGAGACGGGCCTCTACGACTGTGTTGCGCATTTTGACCTCATCAAGAAGCCGGGAAGGCCGCTCCTGGCCACGCATCGCGCCGAGGTAGAGGAGATCATCCGTTCATGCGCGGCGCGGGGGATGAGCGCGGAAATCAACACTTCCGGCGCGCGCAAGGAGATCAGTGAAACCTATCCTTCCCCTGAAATCGTCACGTTGATGGCACGGCTCGGTTGTGCCCTCACTCCTGGATCGGATGCCCACGCGCCCTCCCAGGTGGGGCTCGGGCTGGAAGCCGTGAACGGATGGAAGATGGTGCGCTACCGCGCGCGGCGCATCGTAAAGGACGCATAAAGCGCTGCGTCGCTCCCGGTAAACGGCATTACCCTCCTGCCAGGCGGCTCAATTCATGAGTATATTGGCTTGGATCTTCAGTGGAGGTGCTTTATGAGGTGGGTCCTCATCATCGTGGGAATACTGTTCGTCCTGCTCGGAGCAGCCTGGGTGCTCCAGGGGACCAACGTCTGGACGGGGAGTGCCGTCATGTCGGGACACTCTCTATGGACCGTCATCGGAGCAATCCTCGCCGTGGCAGGGGTCGTTCTGGTCGTTGTGGGCGCCACGCGGCGGAAAGTCAAGCGCGCCTGAGCCGGCCCGTCCCGTAACGGGGACGCGCCGCTGCCCCTGCATCATGGACTTCTCAGCCACAGGACTGCCCCTCGCTCCCTTTCTGCCCCGGATCTCCGAGTCCCTCGAGCGCCGGCGCGTGCTCGCCCTGACCGCGGAGCCGGGCGCAGGCAAGTCCACGCTTGTTCCCCCCTACCTCCTGGAGGCACTGTGGCTGGCCGGTCGATCCATCATCATGCTCGAGCCGAGGCGCCTGGCCGCGGTCGCTGTGGCTGCAAGGATCGCCGATCTCCTGGGCGAGCCGCTGGGACGGCGCGCAGGATACACGGTGCGCACGGCCTCCCGGGTAAGCCGGGATACGCGCATCCTGGTAGTGACCGAAGCGCTGCTCACCCGCAAAATACAGGAGGATCCGCTTCTTGCCGGCGTGGGTCTGGTGATTCTGGACGAGTTTCACGAGCGTTCGATTCACGCCGACCTCGCCCTCGCCCTGGCCCTGGAAGTGCGGCGCGCGCGGGAGGACCTGGCGATCCTGGTCATGTCTGCCACCCTGGACACGGAGGCCGTGGCTGCCCTCCTGGGAGGCCCGGGCGGCGGCCCTGCGCCGTCACTCCATTGTCCCGGCTCTGTGCACCCCGTGGAGACGCGCCACTGGGCGCTCGGACAGGAGGGACGCTGGGAGGAGGGTTTTGCCGACGGCACCGCGCGGCTGTTCGGTGAGACGGAGGGTGACCTGCTTGCCTTCCTGCCGGGGGCAGGTGAGATCCGCCGGGTGGGGGCCAGGCTGGGCGGCCTGCTGGCCGGCCAGGCGGAAGTCCTGCCCCTGCATGGGACCATGCGCCTTGAAGAGCAGCAGAGGGTGATCGGGCACTCGACCGAGGGGGCGGGAGGCCGCGCCGACCCGGCGCCGCGAAGGGTGATCCTTTCCACCTCCCTGGCGGAGACCAGCCTGACCGTGCCGGGCATACGGACCGTGGCAGACGCAGGCTGGGCCCGGCTCACCCGTTTTCACCCGGCAACAGGCCTGGACAGGCTGGTCACGGAGCGCGTGAGCGCCTCATCGGCTGACCAGCGGCGCGGCAGGGCGGGCAGGCTGGGCCCCGGGCTCTGCGTGCGGTTCTGGGCGGAATCGGAGCGCCTCCCCCCGCGGCCGGATCCCGAAATTCTCCGCTCCGATCTCTCAGGGCTCGTGCTGGAGTGCGCTCTCTGGGGCGCGAGGAAAAGCGCGGATCTCCAGTGGCTCGATCCTCCACCCGCTTCGTCGTGGAACCAGGCCTGGGAGATTCTCCGCATGCTGGATCTGCTTGAGGACGGGGGTCCGACAGACCTGGGCCGGTCCGTGGCCCGGCTCGGGCTGGCGCCCCGGCTCGGGGTCCTGGTCATTCGAGGAGCGGATCGGAACATGCGAGTCCTCGCGGCCGCCTGCGCCGCGATCCTCGAGGAAAGGGACGGGTCCGAAGCCGGCAGAGACCCGGACTTCAGGGTCCGGCTGGAGATGATACGGACAGGAAGGGGAGGGGCTGACTCCTGGCGGAGGGCCGTGGGCCTGGAGATGGAGCGGATTCTCCGCAGGGCCTCGGGCGCGGCGGGTAGTGATTCAGGCTGGACCGAAGAGCAGGAAGACCGTGTGGGCAACCTGCTGGGCTACGCGTTCCCGGACAGGATTGCCAGGCGGGAGCCTGATGGCTCCTATCGGCTTGTCACGGGACGCGTCGCCCGGTTTCCCGGATCCGGGAGCGGCCCGGCCGGGCAGAATCGGCGGAATGCCGCGGCGCAAGTCGCAGTCTCCAGCCGTGCAGCCGCGCACTGGATCACCGCGCCGGATGCGGATGCGGGAGAGACCTCGGGGATCATAAGGCTTGCCGCACCCATGGACCAGGAGGAGGTGGACCGGATCCTCGCTCTCGCCGCGGAAGAATCCCTGGAGATCCGCTGGGAGGGACTCGTGCCCAAGGGGGTCCTTGTCAGGCGGGCGGGAAGGCTCTCCCTGAGCGAGCGGCCGGCCCGTCCCACCGCGGAGGAGATCTCCGCGTCGTTCCGTGCGCACCTGCAGCGGCAGGGAATCGGGATTCTTCCGTGGAACGCGCGGGCACGCAGCCTCCTGGCGCGCATGCGTTTTTACGCTCGCAGACGGCCCGAGCGCGGCCTGGGAGACCTTTCCGACCAGGGGCTGGCAGCCCGTCCCGGCGAGTGGCTGGAGCCGTACCTGAAGCTCACGGGCGGGCAGGCTATCACGGCGGGAACGCTGGCTGCCGCCCTGGAGGCGATGCTCGGTGCGGACCGCGGGCATTTCGAGGCCGAGGTACCCGAGTCTCTGACGCTTCCCACCGGCGGACGGCGCGCGATCGACTACGAGGGAACCGAGCCTGCGGTGGAAGCGCGCATTCAGGAAGTTTTCGGCCTGGCCGAGAGCCCGCGCGTGTGCGGCGTGCCGCTCGCCTTCAGGCTGCTTTCTCCTGCTCGAAGGCCCCTGCAGATCACAAGCGATCTGGCGAGCTTCTGGGCCGTGACCTATGCCGAGGTCAGAAAGGAAATGCGGGGCCGCTATCCGAAGCATTACTGGCCTGAGAACCCGCTCAATGCCGAGCCGATTTCAGGAGTGCGGCCCCGTCAGTGAACGGCGAATCCCAGGCCAAGGCGCAGGGCCTCAGCGCTTCCTGGTCTTTGCCTTGGAGACGGCTTTGCGTGCGGGCTTTGCAGGCGTCTTCTTCTTTGCGGGCGCCTTCTTTTTTGCCGACGCCCCCTTCTTCGCCGAAGGCGCCCCCTTCTTCGCCGAAGGCGCCCCCTTCTTCGCCGAAGGCGCCTTCTTCGCTGCCTGGAGCCTGCTTACCTGCTTTTCC
>CAYTGX010000001.1:0-64045 GCA_964437385.1 uncultured Spirochaetaceae bacterium | reverse complement strand
CTTCTTCGCCGAAGGCGCCTTCTTCGCTGCCTGGAGCCTGCTTACCTGCTTTTCCAGAGATGCAGCGTACCCTTCCAGGTAGTTCAGAATGTGGAAGATGTCTTCCATCGACTCGTTATAGAGCTCGCGGGCCTTTGCCGGGTTTGATTTCGAAAGCTCCCGCAGGTCATAAAAAGCGATGGTCGTTCCGTCTTCCCCGGCAGCAATGTCCACCATTCGCTTTTTCTGTTTGAAAATGGAGGCTGCCCCGAATGTCGAGCCTGCCGTGTACGAAAGATCCGGCAGCTTCTCGTTCAAAGCCACTCCCTGGATCACCTCGCAGACCGTTGCGGCGCTCTCTCCGCGCCGTATGATGACCTCACCGCGGCGATAGGTCCGGGTCGGGACAGACGGCGCCTGGTGCGCCTGCTGCCCGAAAGCGGGGGGTGCTGACTGCGTGGCATACGGCGTCGTTCCGATCCGGTCGTAGCGGGCGTCGACCTTGTACACCTCGGGGTTCACGAGCTGGTGCTTCCTGCCGTACAGCGAGTCGTGCTTGATGAATCCCATATTTCGGGCGATCTTCATGGCCTCCGAATCCACGTCCGCTTCGGTGGCGCCCATGATGTTTTCCTTCACTGAGAAGTCCGAGTTGAACGGGCACCCCGGTTCCCTGCAGCGGACCTTGAAAACCGCGTCCTTGAGCCTGAAAGACATGACTTCGCTCCTTTCCCCCTCCGCCATTCTCAATTATATGCATCCGGTACTTCGTTTTCACCGAATTCGCCCGGGGCTCATTTCCGCGGACGCTGCCCCGCGCGTGGAAGGACCAGGCTGCGCGTGCCGACAAGGCGGGAGAATCGCCCACCGGCGCCCCTGCCGCCCAGGAGCATTCCGTAGTGCATCGGGATTGCGAGGCCTGCGTTCAGAAGAACGACCGCGTCCGCTGCTGTCCTCAGGTTCATGGTGAACATTCCGCCGATGGGCAGGAGTGCGATGTCAGGCTTCAGGTCACGCATTTCGGGAACAGGATCCGTGTCCCCTGCATGGTAGAGTCTTACCCCGTCCACTTCGACCATGTAGCCGAGCCAGTTTCCTGACCTGGGATGAAATCTCTTCCGTAAATTATGCGCGAAATTATACGCGGGTATGCCCGTGACATGCGCCGCGCCGAAGCTGACAGTCTGCGCGGCGGAGAGGCTTTCCTGCCCGGCCTCCGCGCATGAGCTGGGCAGGACGACGGCCGTAGCGGTCCTGCTCAATCCCGCTATTGCCCTGCGGTCAAAATGATCGCCGTGCGGATGAGTGACAAGAATCAGATCCGCCGGACCGGCCCCCGCAGGCACGCGGAATGGGTCAATGAATATGACCTGTCCCGAGTCCGTGCCGATCCGAAAGGCGGACTGGCCTAACCATTGCAGCCGCTTCAGCGCCCACTCCTTCAACCATTCAATCGACTTATCCATGGTCGCCATTATAACACGCGGCGACGGCAGCGCTCATAGTGTGGTGGATTGACGCACTTGACAGCATTGTGCGATAACTGCCGAACGGCGATGGACACAGACCGCGAGCACGCCAGTCCTGAGGACCCACGAATCCGAATGCAGCGGGAAGGGCTGTACGACCCGTTCTTCGAACACTCGAGCTGCGGGGTGGGGTTCGTGGTCAACGTGGACGGCCGCCGCACCCACCAGATCGTCTCCCAGGGCATCACCATACTGAAGAATCTCGTGCACCGCGGCGCGGTGGGCGGAGACTCGCGCACCGGGGATGGCGCGGGCATGCTGACGCAGATGCCGCACAGGTTTTTCACCCGGGAGGCGGCGCGTCTCGGCTTCACCCTTCCTGCCGCGGATTCCTACGGCGTGGCCATGCTCTTCCTGCCGACAGACGACAAGAAGCGCAAAGCCGCCCTTACGCTGGTGAAGCGTGTCGTTGCCGCGGAAGGGGGCACCCTGCTCGGCTGGCGGGACGTGCCGGTCAATCCCGAGCTCCTGGGAGAGCTGGCCTTCAGCACCATGCCGCATATCTCCCAGGCATTCGTCACCTTTGGAAACCTGGCCGGAGATGGCCTTGAACGCAGGCTCTATATCACCCGGAAGGTCATCGAGTCCGCCGCCTCCTCGGAGGGGTTCCCCCTGGAGGAGCTCTACGTAAACTCGTTCTCCTGCCGGACCATCGTGTACAAAGGGCTGTTTGTCGCGCCGCAGTTCGAGCGTTTCTACCCCGACCTGGGGGAGGAAGACTTCGAGAGCGCGCTGGCCGTGATTCACCAGCGGTACAGCACGAATACGTTCCCCTCCTGGCCCCTTGCGCAGCCCTTCCGCTACATCGCCCACAATGGGGAGATAAACACCCTGCGCGGCAACATCAACAAGATGAACGCGCGGGAGAAGACCATGTCCTCGCCGCTTTTCGGGGAGGAGATCGACAAGCTTCGACCGGTGATCCTGCCGGGCCAGAGTGACTCCGGAATATTCGACAACGTGCTGGAGCTGCTCGTCACCGGCGGCAGGTCCCTGGAGCACGCACTGATGATGATGGTGCCGGAGGCTTTCGGCGTGCGCTATCACATCAGCGAGGACAAGCGCGCGTTCTATGAGTACCACGCGGCCATCATGGAGCCGTGGGACGGCCCCGCGGCAATCTCCTTCAGTGACGGAATCAAGGTCGGCTCCATCCTGGACAGGAACGGCCTGCGGCCGGCGCGCTGGGTGGTCACGCGGAGCGGGCTCGTGGTCCTGGCGTCGGAGGTCGGGGTGCTGGACATCCCCCCCGAGGACGTGCTGCAGAAGGGCAGGCTGGCCCCGGGCAAGATGTTCCTGGTGGACACGGCGTTGAAGAGGATCGTCTACGACAACGAAGTGAAAGCCGCGGTGTCCCGGCGCAAGCCGTACCGGCGCTGGGTGGAGGCCAATCGAATCGAGCTGAAAGGCCTCTTCCAGGTCTCCGGGCCGGTGCGCACGGACCGGGAGACGCTGCTGGAGAAGCAGTGGGTGTTCGGCTATACCCTGGAAGACATCGACATGGTCATCACGCCCATGGTAGAGAACTCGCAGGAACCCATCAGCTCGATGGGAAATGACGAGAACCTCGCCGTGCTCTCCGATCGGCCGCAGATCCTGTACAGCTACTTCAAGCAGCTCTTTGCCCAGGTGACCAACCCGCCCATCGACCCTTACCGGGAAAACCTCGTGATGTCCCTGATGAGCTACGTGGGCCGTGAGAAGAACCTTCTTGATGAGACCCCCGAGCATGTCCGGCAGGTGAAGCTTCCGCACCCCATCCTGTCCAATGACGACATTGCCAAGCTGCGGACCCTCGATGTGGGCGGGTATCGCTCCTGCATGATCCCCATGACTTTTTCCGCAGCGGATGGTGAAAAGGGGCTCGAGAAGGCCCTCATTGCGCTGTGCGCCGAGGCAGAGGCCCGGGTAGACGCCGGTTATACCATGCTGATCCTCAGCGACAGGGACGTGAGCATGAAGCGGGCGCCGATCCCCGCCCTCCTCACCACATCGGCCCTGCATCACCATCTCACCGGCGTGAAGAAACGCCACCTCACCGCCCTTGTGCTGGAGACCGCTGAAGCGCGCGAGGTCATGCATTTCGCCACCCTCATGGGCTTCGGCGCAAGCGCAATCAACCCGTACCTGGCCATCGAAACCATCGCGGATCTGAAAGAGCGGGGAAGGCTTCCCTCTTCGCTCACCGTGGAAACGGGAATCGAGCAGTACATCACCTCCATCAAGAAGGGCCTGCTGAAAGTCATGTCCAAGATGGGGGTCTCCACGATCCGAAGCTACAAGAGCGCCCAGATCTTCGAAGCGGTAGGCCTGGCTGATGAGTTCATCGGGAAATACTTCCCTGGCACGCCTTCCCGGATCGGCGGGATCGGGATAGACGCCATTGCGCGCGAGGTCCTGTCCCGGCACACGGCTGCCTACTCGCGCACTCCCGTGGAGCGCCAGGGCCTGGACTCGGGCGGCTCCATCAATTTCCGAAGCTTCTCGGAAGGCCACAGGCTCTCCGCGCAGGCTATTGCGCTCCTCCAGCGCGCGGTGCGGGAGAACGACCCGGAGCTGTACACGCAGTACGCCGCATCCATCAATGACGAGAACCGTTCACTCTGCACGCTGCGGGGGCTTTTCTGTTTCGCCAGGCGGACGCCGGTGCCGATTGCCGAAGTGGAGCCTGTGGAAACCATCGTGAAGCGTTTCGTGACCTCCGCCATGTCATTCGGCTCAATCAGCAAGGAGGCGCACCAGACCCTGGCAATCGCCATGAACCGCCTCGGTGCGGCGAGCAACTCCGGTGAAGGCGGAGAGGACGAGGCGCGCTATGAGGTGATGCCCAACGGCGACTCGATGCGCAGCGCCATCAAGCAGGTGGCCTCGGCCCGGTTCGGCGTGACGTCCAATTATCTCGTGAACTCACGGGAGCTGCAGATCAAGATTGCCCAGGGCGCCAAGCCCGGGGAGGGCGGGCAGCTTGCCGGTCTGAAAGTGGACGCAGAGATCGCCAAGGTGAGACATTCCACCCCCGGGGTCACGCTCATCTCCCCGCCCCCGCATCACGACATCTATTCGATAGAAGATCTCGCGCAGCTCATTTTCGACCTCAAGAGCGCGAACCCCGAGGCCCGTGTGTCGGTGAAGCTGGTGGCAGAAGTGGGAGTCGGTACCATCGCCGCGGGCGTTGCCAAGGGCAAGGCGGACATGGTGCTGATAGCCGGCTACGACGGCGGCACCGGGAACTCCCCGATTTCCTCGATCAAGCACGCCGGCATCCCGTGGGAGCTCGGCCTTGCGGATACCCAGCAGACGCTTGTCATGAACAGGCTGAGGGACAGGATTCGGGTGCAGGCGGACGGCCAGATGAGGACGGGCCGCGACATCGTGATTGCCGCACTGCTGGGGGCCGAAGAATACGGATTCGGCACCATTTCACTTGTGACAATCGGCTGCATCATGATGCGAAAGTGCCATCTCAACACCTGCCCGGTGGGCGTGGCTACGCAGGACCCGCGCCTTCGGGCGCGTTTCACCGGCAAGCCCGAGCACGTGGTGAACTTCATGCGCTTTGTGGCGCAGGACGTGCGCGAGATCATGGCATCCCTCGGTTTCCGCACCATGGACGAGATGATCGGCCACGTCGAGGTGCTGGAAACTCACGCGGCGCTCAACCACTGGAAGACCAAGGGGCTGGATTTTTCCCGTCTCCTGCACAAGCCCGACGTGCCGGAAGGCACGTCCCTTCGCTGCACAACCGGCCCGCATCACGATTTCTCTCTCTCCCTGGACAGGGAGCTCATTCAACGCGCCAAGCCTGCCCTGGAGAAGGGGGAGAAGGTCCGCCTGTTCATGTCCATCAGGAACTGCAACCGGACCGTGGGTGCCACACTCTCGTCGGAGGTCTCCAAGCGCTACGGCAGCAAGGGACTACCGGCAGACACGATCAACGTCTCCTTTACCGGATCCGCCGGTCAGAGCTTCGGCGGCTTTCTCGCGCCGGGCATCTCTTTCGAGCTGGAGGGCGACGCAAATGACTACTTCGCCAAGGGTCTCTCCGGCGGAAAGATTGTTGTGTACCCGCCCCGCGCAGCCACATTCAGGGCACGGGACAACATCATCACCGGCAACGTGAACCTCTTCGGAGCAACGGGCGGCGAAGTGTACATCAACGGAATGGCAGGCGAGCGGTTCGCGGTCCGCAACAGCGGCGCCATAGCCGTGGTCGAAGGATTGGGAGACCACGGGTGCGAATACATGACCGGGGGCACCGTCGTCGTGCTGGGACGGACGGGAGTGAACTTTGCCGCCGGCATGAGCGGCGGGATGGCATACGTGCTGGATGAAGACCAGCTCTTCGACACCATGTGCAACCTCGAGATGGTGGACGTGGAGCCCCTCACGGACGCCAAGGACAGGAGGCGCCTGCGCGAGCTGGTGGAGCGCCACGTAATGTACACGCGGAGCGAACATGCTACGCGGATACTCCGTGATTGGGACGAAATGCTGCCCCGATTTGTGAAGGTGATGCCCATCGACTACCGCAAGGCCCTCGAGAGGATCGCCAAGGAGGAGTCCCGTGAGACTGAAACGGTCGGGATGACCGAAGAGGTCTATCGCTGATGGGGCATCCGTCCGGCTTTCTCAATCACGAACGAAAGTCCTATTCCTATCTCCCTGTCGACCAGCGGGTGAAGTCCTGGAAGGAGTTCGCCATCCCGCTTGCGGCGGAGGAGCTTGCCACCCAGGGCTCGCGCTGCATGGACTGCGGCATACCGTTCTGCCACGCCACCGGTTGCCCGGTGTACAACCTGATCCCCGAGTGGAACGACCTGGTCTACCGGGGCGACTGGCGCGAAGCCCTCGTGCGCCTGGAGATGACGAACAACCTGCCCGAGGTGACAGGCCGGCTCTGCCCCGCCCCCTGTGAAACGTCCTGCACCCTTGCCATCAACTCGAGCCCCGTGACCATCAAGCAGATCGAGCTGGCAATCGTCGAGCGTGGATTTGCCGAGGGATGGGTGGTGCCGCGGCCGCCTGCCGCCCTGACAGGGCGCAGGGTGGCCGTCGTGGGCAGCGGTCCCGCCGGGCTTGCCGCCGCGCAGCAGCTTCGCCGGGCGGGCCACGAAGTCACCGTGTTCGAGGGCTCCCCGAAAATCGGGGGGCTTCTGCGGTATGGCATCCCCGAGTTCAAGATGGAGAAGCACATCATCGACAGGCGCATCGGCCAGATGGAAGCCGAAGGGGTGCGCTTCGAGACAGGCGTGGTGATCGGGGAGGACATCTCCGCGCGTTACCTGCGCGGCACATTCGACGTGATCCTCCTCACCATGGGCGCCGGTGAGCCCCGGGACCTTCCCGTGCCCGGCCGGGAGCTCAAGGGCATCCATTTTGCCATGGACTACCTCACCCGCTCCAACCGGGTGGTGGCCGGGGAGGCAGGCGAAGAAGAGCTCATCAACGCCCGGGACAAGGTTGTGGTGGTGATCGGCGGCGGGGATACGGGCTCTGACTGCGTGGGGACTGCCAATCGCCAGGGCGCAAAAAAGGTGTACCAGTTCGAGATCCTGCCGAAGCCCCCGGTCTGGAAAGAAGCGTCGAACCCGAGCTGGCCTGCCTGGCCGAATATCCTCCGCACCTCCAGCTCCCACGAGGAGGGCTGTGAGCGCGACTGGTCCATTACAACGCACAAGTTCACCGGCCCCGACCATTGCCTGACGGAAGGTCACTTCGCGCGAGTCGAATGGAAAAGGGCCCCCGGCGGCGCGATGAAGATGGAAGAGATCTCCGGTTCGGCGTTCTCCATGAAGGTCGACCTCGTGCTCCTGGCCATGGGATTTGTCCACGTGAAGCACGGCAAGATCATCGAAGAGCTGGACGTGGAATACGACCCGCGCGGGAATATCAGGTGCAATCCCGACTACTCCACCTCTGCCAGGGGCGTGTTTGCCGCCGGGGACGCCAACACGGGCGCCTCCCTGATTGTGCGCGCCATCTTTCACGGCAGGGAAGCGGCAAAGGCAATCGATACATACCTGAGAAGCCAGTTCGTCGTTACGCCTCCCGAGGGTATCGGTACTCCTGACCGTCAGGGCCGCTGAACACGCAGGCGTCCGGTTCCGTGCGCACCAGCGCGGACTCTACCGGAACTTTCCCGCCCCCGCCCGGCAGATCGACCGCGTAGGTCGGGAGCGCCATGCCTGAGAGACGACCGCGGAGCTCGCGCATCAGCTCGATCCCGCGTTCTATTGGAACCCTGAAATGCGCAGTACCCGCGGCGAGGTCTCCCTGGAAAAGGTAGTACGGCTTGACGCCTGCCTGGAGGAGACCCCGGAAAAGGGCTTCCAACGTACCGGCATCGTCGTTGATTCCCCGAAGAAGCACGGCCTGATTGAGGACGGGAACACCGGCCCTTATGACGCGCCTGACTCCCTCGCGGAACTCGTTCGTGAGCTCGCGCGGATGATTGGTATGAATGACCATCCACACAGAGTCGAAGCCCCCGAGCATCGATGCCAGAGAGTCAGTCATGCGTGACGGCAGCACCACCGGCATCCGCGTGCAAATGCGGATGATGTAGCCGGGATCGACCTTCTTGAGCCGGGCCATCACGCCTTCAAGCTCCTGGTCGGCAAGCATGAGGGGATCTCCGCCCGAGAGAAGCAGCTCCCTCACGGCAGGCGTGCGCGCAAGATAGGCGCATGCCTCCTCGAGCTGCTCGTCGGTAAGCCGTCCGCCCCCGTGGCCCGTGAAGTGGCGGCGGAAGCAGTGCCGGCAGTACGTGGCGCACCGGTCGTTCACCAGAAGAAGCGCCCGGTCCCTGTAGTGATGGACGAGCCGGCTGGTGACGAGGAACCGCCTGTCGCCGATCGGATCGCTGGATTCGTACGGGAGCGATATGAGCTCCTCCGGTCTCGGTACGAACTGGGCCGCGATGGGGTCGGTGTTCGGGTCGTCGCTTTTCGCGAGCCCGGCATAGTACCTGCTTGCGCCAAAAGGCAGGCGGGTCAGGGGCTCCACGCCGTGCAGGAGCTCGCCGTCGAGCTGCCGCCCGTCTGGAGGTTTACGCATGCCTGAGAAGATAGAGGATATTGCGGGGCTGGACAATCGCGGCACGGAAATCGCACCCCCCTTCAACACCCGTTGGACTATGCCGATACCGGTGATATGCTGGCGCCCTTATGACTGAAATTCAGATAGTACGATTCGGAGGACCCGAGGTTTTCCGCGCTGTCCAGCGGCCAGCCGCGCCCCTGCCGCCGGACCATGTCCGCATCCGGGTGAGCGCCACGGGCATCAACTTTGCCGACGTCCAGATGCGCATGGGTCTGTACCCGGAGGCTCCCCGGCTGCCGTTTGCGCCGGGCTTCGAGGTGGCGGGCGTGATAGCCGAAGTCGGCGCAGAGGTGCATTTGTTCCGGCCGGGAGAGCGGGTCCTGGCCGCCTGCAGGTTCGGCGGCTACGCGGATGAGATCGTGCTGCCCGTCCAGCACTGCCGCCGGACCCCGCGGCGCCTCTCCGACGTGGAGGCGGCATCCATACCGGTGAGTTTCATGACCGCCTGGATCGCCTTGATGGAAATGGGCCGGGTGCGGGACGGTGACAAGGTCCTGGTCCCCGGCGCGGCGGGAGGGGTGGGGAGCGCCATGGTGCAGGTGGCAGCACACGCGGGAGCGAAGGTGACAGGGCTGGTTGGCTCCACCGAGAAGAAGGAGCTGGTACGCTCACTGGGCGCCGCGCATGTGTCGACCTACGTGGAGTTCGGGGAGCTGGATGGTCCCAGCAGCGGGGATTTCGACATTATCCTCGACGCGCGGGGCGGAGCCGATCTGAAGGATTCCATGAGGCGCCTCGCGCCCGGCGGCAGGGTCGTGAGTTATGGAGTTTCGTCCCTCGTATCCGGGCCAACACGCTCGATTGTGAAGACGATGTTCCGCCTCCTGAAAACACCCCTGCTCACTCCCATTGGGCTTGCCATGGGAAACAAAGGTATATTCGGTCTGAACATGCTGAAGCTTTTCGACACCGCGCAGGGCCTGGAGCTCCTGATGAAGGCACTGGACTGGACCCTGGAGGGATTCGAGAACGGATGGTACCGCGCGACGGTGGGGAAGGTTTTTCCACTCGTCGAGGCAGGGGCGGCGCACATGTACCTGCAGAGCAGGAAGAATACCGGAAAGATCGTTCTGCGCTGCTCGTAGGAGCGCGTACACAGCGGAGGTGGCCATGTTCGCAAAGAACCGCTTCGATTTCATCGTGCCGGCGATCGTGGTGGCCGTGTTCACGGTCCTGGCGGCCGCCGGCGCCATGGACAAGATCGAGCAGAGGGTCTACGACCTGTTCCTGCACGTAAAGCCGGCGCTGGCGGAAAACCCGTCCATCCTTCTGCTGGACGTGGATGACCTGGCAATCAACAAGGTCGGGGTCTGGCCCTGGAGCCGTGATGTGATGGCCAACGGTCTTATCCTGATGCGGGAGTTCGGCGCCGGCTACGCGGTGTTCGATATCGAATATGTAAACAAGAGCCCTCGTGGATTGGACACTTTCGTTCTGCGCCAGAATGTCCCTGATGCTTTCAACCAGGAGTTCTCCCAGATCCAGACGAGTGTCCAGCAATTGTTCGAGGCCATCCGCTCGGGAAACATACAGCTCAAGGATGCGCCGCGGTACGTCACCGAGCTGGAAGGACTCACCAATCAAGGCAAGGCCAGGCTCCTGGACACGGTGAAGAGCGTGGAACGGGACAACGATGCGTATCTTGGCCAGGCGGCGCGGTTTTTCGGCCCGGCGTTTCTCACGGTGAATGCACCGGTGGATGCGCCCGACGAAAATGCGAGCTCCGAGCTTACCCAGTTCGCCGAAGACAACCTTGCCCTGAAGAACGTGACCGTGCAGTCCGACCCTGTACACAAGGCAGCCTCCCTGTCTCCCGCCATCCAGTCGGTCATCCAAGGCGCGCGAGGCGCAGGATTCCCGAACGTGTTTGTCGACCCCGACGGGGTGAGGCGGCGCATCGGGCTCATGGAGAGCTACAAGGGGAAGTATTTTGCGCAGCTCGCCTTCCGGCCCCTTCTGGACTGGCTGGGCAATCCCGAGGTTGTGTTGAAAAGGCGCGCCATCGTTTTGAAGGGGGCAGTGGTACCGGAGAAAGGGAAAAGGGATATTTCGATCCCCCTCACCCCTGACGGCTTGTTCATGATCAACTGGTCTCCTCATACGTTCAACAAGAGTTTCCGTCACCTCAGCTTCTATGAGCTGGTGTATCACCGGCAGCAGGAAGAAGACCTCCTGTACAATCTCAAGCTCATGGATCAATCGGGGTACCTGTCATATTACAAGGGCGAGACGGCACTGCTCGATCTGTACAATTACGGTGAAAGCCTCAGGAGTGAAATGCTGGGCGGGGGCGACCTGTCCAAAATGGACACGTACGTGAAGGCCCGCGCGGCCTTTTTCGAGGCAGTGGGGCAATTCCTGGGCGGGGATGCGGAGAAGAGCATCATCGGGGACCTGGACAAGGTGCTGGCAAACCGTGGTCTTGCCCGGGACGCGCGCAGCAACGCGGAGGCCGTGAAAGCGGAAGTGCCGAAAGTCTTTGCCGACACCCGTGGGGTCTACGACAACCTGGCGAAGACCCGCCAGATCCTGGCCAAGAACCTTCCCGGCGCATTCTGCATCATCGGCGTCACCGCTACATCGACCACGGATATAGGCGTCAATCCCTTTGACAATCAGTACGTCAACGTCGGCACCCACGCCTCGGTGGTGAACACGATCCTCCAGGGCCGGTTCCTCAACCAGAGGCCATGGTGGTACGGCGTCATCCTTGCCCTGCTGCTGTCATTCGCCGTGACTTTTGTCATCATCAATATGGACGCCCTGCGCTCCCTGGTAGTGGGCGCCGCGGCCGTCATCGTGCTCTTCGGGCTTTTCCTCGCTTTTTTTCTTCTCACCGGCGTCTTCATCAACACCCTCACCCCCGTAGGAGCTGTCTTTCTCACGTTCCTTGCCCTCACTGCCGTCAAGTTCCTGCGTACGGAACAGGAAAAGAGCTTTGTGCGGAACGCGTGGGGACACTACCTGTCCTCCGAGGTCATCAACGACCTCCTGGCCAACCCGGAAAAGCTCAACCTCGGCGGTGAGAAAAAGTTCATCACGGCCATGTTCACCGATGTGAAGGGTTTTTCCACGATCTCCGAGGTTCTGGACCCCACCGCCCTCGTCCATCTCATCAACCTCTACCTCACCGAGATGAGCGATATCATCCTCGAGCTGCGGGGAACGATCGACAAGTACGAAGGTGACGCGATCATCTCGTTCTTCGGAGCGCCGGTCGATCTCCCCGACCACGCCCGGCGTGCCTGCATGGCGGCAATCCGCATGAAGAGGGCGGAGACTGCCTTGAACGAGAGATTCCTGGCGGAGAAGCTGGCCCCATCGGCCCTCCATACCCGTATCGGGATAAACTCCGGCGAAATGACCGTGGGCAACATGGGCACGCCCCAGAGGATGGACTACACGATGATGGGCAGCTCGGTGAACCTTGCCGCACGGCTCGAGGGCGTCAACAAGCAGTACGGCACCTGGATCATGGCGAGCGAGATCACGCAGGAAGGACTTGGGGAGGACTTCCTCCTGCGGAAGCTGGACCGGGTCCGCGTGGTAGGGATCAACCAGCCCGTCCGCCTGTTCGAGCTCATCGAGGAGAAGGGCAGGGCGGAAAAAACCGTGCAGGAGGCCGTTGGAGTCTTTCACAGGGGGCTGGATCTGTACGAGGACAAGGACTGGAAGGGTGCGCAGGCGGTCTTCGCAGAGGTGCTGCGGCTCGTGCCGGAGGACGGCCCGGCCAAGCGCTATATCAAGTCATGCCAGGAGTTCGAGGCAAAGCCGCCTGCCGCCAACTGGGACGGGGTCTTCAATCTGACGACGAAATAAACGAAGCGGGGGGCGCGCCGCGGCGCGTCCCCCTGCATACGACGACCGCGGAACTTATGGTACGTTGTTCTGGTAGAAGAATACAAACTGATCTGCCCCCTCGATTTGAGGTTCGTATGTCATCCACCCAGCGCCTGTCATGTCATTGAAGGATACAAGCCGGTTCCCTTGATTGGTGTAGGGCTCTTCGTCGATGACAGTGATCGGCTTGTTCAGGATGGCCACAAACCGCGCGGGTCCGAGGAATGAATCCGAACCATGGCCGGAAATGGAATCCACGAAACCAAGGTTCCTGGTAAGATGCAGGATTCTCGAATTCCCGCTGTCGATCACGTACACTCCGTCGCCATTTGCCAGAATGTCTGAAGGGGACTTGATTGGAATGCCGCCGGGCGCCCCGCTGTAGCTGACCATGATTGTGGGATTTGCAGGGTCAGGATTCGGATTGATCTTCACTATTTCCAAAGTATTGCTGTCTGCCACATAGAGAGACCCATCCGAATCCGCCGCGATCGCTGTGGCCCAAACTCCCCCCTCCGCAGGACTTCCCAGGTTGACTGGTTCCGGATTATTCACCTCCCCCAGGGGAACAGGCACCCTCCAGAGATAACCTTGTGAGTCGGACCAGTACAGCAGGTCGTTTGTCCGGTCTACGGCGATCGAAACTACGCCCCGTTCAGACACGGCAGAGACCGTATTCGACGTGCCGCTTTGAATATCGTCCATCTGCTGGATGGAGTACGCGCACGCGACATAGATCCGACCTTGACTGTCAAAGTCGACATCAGAGGGATTCTGCATGCCGGTCTGCTCCTGCCAACCCGCTCCCTGCATGTCGGAGACCTGCACCACGCGGCCGTTCATACTGTCGGGGACGAGTATCTGCGAGGCAAACAGCTTGGGGGAGAGGCCTACCTCCTTTGCTTCGCCCGGAGCGAGGTCTACCGTCACCTCGTCTCGAAACGTTACAGACGGGGTGCTGGCCAGCACCGTGAAAGTGCGCGCGGCCCCGGAAGGAACGGTCAGTGTCGCCGAGGTTGTTCCTACGGGGTACTGGGCTGCAATCGTTCCCATACCCGGCCCGCCCACGATCAAGGCGACCGATGACACGTTCGCAGGCAGCAGCGACCTGCTTATGTTGATGCCGGCCTTTGCAGGCTTGCCGCTCACTCCCGGCATGTAAAAACAGCTGGTGAGTGCAAGGATTGCTCCGCCTAACATGACGGCCGCGGCCAGGCGCACGCCTGATTTTTTCATGGAGGCTCCTCTTTGAATTTCATCAATAGCGCATACGTGATTTATGCGCAAGGGGACTCAAATCGACTTCGCCAGCCGTATGCCTGCCTCCCGGAGACGCCGTGCTGCGCCGTAGATCACGGGCCACCACTGCAGCAATTCGCCGAATCTGCGCACCACACGGCGGCAGGTTTCCACTGCCTGATCGGGGGATTGCCTTTCCAGAAGCTCGCGTGGTGCTGCTGCGGACTGGTGCACAGTGAAGTCCGTAAGCCCTTCAATGAAGTGCCGTACATCCTCGGCCCAATACTCCGGCGCTCCATGGTAGAGGTCGAGGAGGTATTCCAGGTAGCCGATGTAGCGGCTCGCCGCGGCAACCCAGGCAGATCCGACGCATTCTTTAAAATCCTTGATACTCAGCGAGCCGAAATCGACGAAGAGATTTCCAAGATCGGAGAGCTTTTCGGAAAGACTCTCGTGCCCTGGAGACGGGTTGAACGTGTTCATGATCGCCGACACAATTTCCGCAAGCCTCGGGGCCGCAATCGGACCATCGCCCGGCTCATAGCCGCGTGACTCCATCGGTGAGTGGAGCACGGCGAGCGGGACGTGGCCGATGAGCGCATTCTCAGCGCAGACATGCAAAGTCATTGCGAAGATCCCGTCTTCGTTCCTGCCGACTGGAAGGAAAGGGGGCAGGAGCGAGCGGTTGTCAATTCCGGCGTTGATCGTCATGAAAATCGCATTGTCGCAGAGTGTGTATCGGGAGACGCTTCGAAATATCTCCCTGCTCATTCTGGCCTGACGGTACTGCTCCTTCGAACGCATGAGAAAATCCCGCGATTTTCCCGACAGTTCCAGGAGCAGGTAGGGCGAATCCATTCCCGCGTCTCCCCAGTGACCCGTCGTGGAAGCCCTCACGACCCGTGATGTCTTTTCGAATAGACGCACGGTCTCGGGGGTGACGCTCTCCACGTCGAGCGCAGAATCCGATCCAAGGGCCGACATGCATCCAGCGACCGAGCGCCCCAGAACTTTCTCGTGCCATGACAGAACATCGACGTCAGTGGTGCGAACTGACTCGACCAATCGCCTTCGGTCGGCATGGAAGCGGGTCACCGCAGGGTCCTTCACCGAGCTGAGCGCGAGGGCTTCCTCCGATTCACCGGGTGCGGCCGGCTGGCACACCGTGTCATCATCGGTCATGACGATCAATTCTCCCGCGGTGTCCAGGAGGAGCGCATTCCGATTTGCTCCGTAGGTCTGCAGGTACCCTTCATCACCGTACAGGGCGAAAGTGACGACATCTCTCGGGAGCCCGTCTCCTGTGGCCGTCCTGAGGATCTCATCCACGAATCCGGTTTTTTCTTCCATTCCCGCGAAGGAAATCCTCGTTCCCCCTGCCGTGAACGGTGCGAGGATCTCCCGCAGGTTTGTGTCCTGATTCTTCCGCCGTGAATCGTCGAGGATGATGTATTCGGGGCGGCGCTCATGCGTCGTGTTGCTCGCGATCCAGCTTCCCAGGCATCGCTGGAGCTGCGGAATCCGGTCACGGGTTGGAATGACCACCGCGCTGACACTGGGGGGGGCGTCCTGCCTGTCGGCTGTTTCCACGAGAGATGCAAGGAAGGAGCCTTTCGGGACCAGAAGCTTGCGGGAAACAAGCTCACGAAATGCGGATTGGATGAATCCGGATCCATCATCCTCCCATCCGGCGGCGAGAAGCTTTTTCGCAAGGCCGGCGATTGTGGTGAAATGATCCGCCTGTCTCAGGATGCCGAACAACTGCTCCGAGAGAAGATCAGGACGGCCGGTGCTTCGGTTGGAGACAAAGACGCGGCCTTTATCCGCGGGATAAGCGGCCCAATTCGCCGCGATATACTGTTCATCAACCATCGAGCACGGCGGCCGCTTTCTAGCAATTGAAGAACGCGAATTGGCCCGTCCCCGACCCCGATCCCGTTCCGTAGGCCGCCCAGCCCGCGCCGGTTATATCGTTGAAAGAGATGAGCCTGTTGGCTCCTCCATAACTCGGCTCGTCGATGACGGTAATCGGCTTGTTCAGGATGGCCACGAACTGCTCGGGTCCCAGGAATGAGTCCGAACCATGGCCGGTGATGGAATCGAGGGCTTCGAGGTTTTTGGTAAGGCGAACGATCTGGGGGGTGGAAGCCGCAGGGTCGCAGACGTATACATAGTTGCCATTCACCAGAACGTCCCACGGGTTGGCGAACACGAAGGTGGAGCTGGTCACAAGTGTCGGACTCGAGGCAGGATTGGGGTTGATCTTCAGGATGGTTGCCGCCGGGATGCCGCCGCTGTTGTTTGCAACATAGACAAAGCCATCAGAATCCACTGCAATCCCTCTGGTACTTATGAATTCTATCCCCGCGCTGGATGTCATGATTTGTTCGGCGGGGCCTATTGTTGCGGCTGTGACAGGCGCTCTCCAGATTTCACCATTTGTGTTGGCCCAATAAAGCAGGTCGTTTTTCCGGTCCATGGCGATCGAGACTATCCCCCTCTCGTGTGGGTCATAGATGGGGTTTTGATTGCCTCCAGAGATATCATCCATCTGGGTGATGGAGCCGGAACTCACTGCATAGATCCGCCCCTCGTTGTCGAAATCCACATCGGAAGGGGAGTATATCGACGACAGTATGGTCCATCCGGTCCCGTTCATGTCGGAGATTTGCACGAGGCGGGAATTGTAGCTGTCCGGGACGACAATCTGGGTGCCTGCCACGGTCGGGTTGACCGTGACGTTTTTTGTCTCCCCCGGCTGCAGGTCCACAGTTGATGCACCCTGAAGCGTTGCGGATTGGCCGTTGAGAAGCACGGTGAATGTGCGCGCAAGTCCCGAAGGAACATCAATAGTGATGCTCTCCGGGATGGTCGTGTAGCTTGCAAACATGGGTTCCATGCCCGGCCCGCCCACAATCAGCGCTAGCGAGACCGGGTTGGCAATCAAATACCTGGGCAGGACCAATCCGGCCCGGGCCTTGCCGCCGGACACTCCCGGCATATAGAAGCAGCTGGTGAATGCAAGGATTGCTCCGCCGAACATGACGGCCGCAGCCAGACGCACGCCCGTTTTTTTCATGGGAGACTCCTTTTTATATGTCATCATTAGCGCATAGTTGACTTATGCGCAAGGGGACTCAAATCGGCCGCACCAGCCGTACACCTGCCTCACGGAGGCGCCGTGCCGCGCCGTCCATGACGGGCCACCACTGCAGCAATTCGCCGAATCGGCGCACCACACCGCGGCAGGTTTCCACTGCCTGATCGGGGGACTGCGTTTCCAGAAGTTCACGCGGTGCCGCTGCGGACTGGTGCACGGTGAAGTCCGTGAGCCCTTCAATGAAGAGCTGTACATCCTCAGCCCAGTATTCCGGCTCTCCATGGTAGAGGTCGAGGAGGTATTCCAGGTAGCCGATGTAGCGGCTCGCGGAGGCAACCCACACCGATTCGACATATCCCCTGAAATCCGCGGTCTTCAACGAGCCGACGTCAACGAGGAACTCCCCGAAGTCGGAAAGACGATCCGAAATATCTGCGTGCCCCGGGGGAAAGGTGAAGGCGTGAGTGATCGCCGACAGTATTTCCGGCAGCCCCGGGGCCGCGATAGAATCGGCGTTCCGCGCGTATCGGCGGCCCTCCGGCGGCGCGTGAAGGACGGCAAAGGGAATGTGGCCGATCAGCGCCTGTTCCGCGCAGACACGCAGGGTCATTGCGAAAATACCGTCTGAGTTCCGGCCGACAGGAAGGAAGGGGGGCAGGAGCGAGCGATTGTCGACTCCGGCATTCATGGGGATGAAGACCGCGCCGTCGCTGATCGTGTAGCGGGAGACGCTGCGAAAGACCTCTCGACTTTCCCGAGCCCGGGCGTACATTTTCTTTGACTGCATGACAGGGTCCCGTGATTCTCCCCTCAATTCGAGGACGAAATGGGCGGAATCCATGCCCGAATCTCCCCAGAATCCCGCCGCGGTGGCCTTCACCGACTTCGATGCCCTCCCGAAGTAATGGACGGAATCGGGATTAATGCGTTCCAGGTCGAGCACGGAACCGGGCCCAAGAGACGACAGGCATGCTGCGATCGATCTGCCCAGCAGTTTCTCGTGGCAGGCGAAGACATCGACGTCGGTCGTGCGCACCGACTGGACCAGCTGCTTTCTGTCGGCATAAAAGCGGCACACAGTCGGATCCTTCATCGAGCTGAGCGCGAGAGCAGCGTCCGCTTCATTCAGGACGCCCGGCCGGCACACCGTGTCATCATCCGTCATCATGCAGAGCTCCCCCGGCGCGGCCATGAGGAGCGCATTCCGATTGGCCCCAACGGTCCGTGTGTAGGCCTCATCACCGAAGAGTGCAAAGGAAACGACATCTGCTGGAAGCTCATCGCCCTTTGACGCGCGGACAAGCTCATCCGCGAACCGTGCTTTTTCTTCCATTCCCGCGCAGGAGATTCGCGCTCCTGCCGCCGCGAGCGGCGCGAGAGCCGCTCTCAGTTTTGCGCCCTGGTCCTTGCTGCGGGAATCGTCGAGGACGATATAGTCGGGGCGGCGACCGTGCTTTTCGTTGTTTTCGATGTAGCTTGCCAGACACTGCTGCACGTGAGTGATCCGATCGCGTGTTGTGATGATCAGGGAGGAGATGGACGGAGGCGCCGCCTGCCCGCTGGTCTTTTCGAAAAGAGACGAATGAAAGGCGCGTTCCAGCATCAGGAGCCCTTGAGAGATGAGCTCCTGATACGCCGACTCGATGAACCCGGATCCGTCGTCCTCCCAGCCCGCGGCAAGAAGCCTTCCTGCATGGCCGGCAACAGTGTCAAATCGGTCAGCCTGCCTCAGGACGCCGAAGAGCTGCTCCGAAAGCAGACCGGAACGGCCCGTGCTTCGATTGGAGATCAGCACATATCCCTTGGCCGCAGGGTAGGCGGTGACATGCGCCGCGATGTACCGCTCATCTCCCATCGGGGCCCCGGTGTCCGTTTTTCAGTACTGGAAGCTATTGTAGAACTCGAACTGACCCGGCCCCGTGCCATATGACCCGTAGGGTGACCAGAGCCCCCCGGTCATATCGAAGGAGACAAGCCTTGCTTTGGTAGTGAGGGCAAACGAGCTGATGTCGTGTGGCTGGTCGACGACGGTGATGCGCTTGTTCATGACCGCGACAAACCGCTCGGGGCCAAGAAATGGATCCGAGACGGGGCCGGAGAAGGAGTTGACGAACTTGAGGTTCTTGTCGAGCTGGACGATCTTCGGCGCCGACATCGACGGGTCGCTGACGTAGACAAAGTCGCCGTTCACAAGAACGTCATAGGCAAAGGCGAGTGCGCCGCTGTAGCTGGCCACAACACTCGGGCTTGCTGCCGGATTCGGGTTGATCTTCAGTACTTCGGTTGCCAGGAAGGGGTTGCTTCCGATGTACACAAAGCCGTCAGAGTCCACGGCAATCCCTTTTACGGTCGAAACTGATATGCTCTGGCTGCTCAGATCAACCAACTCCTGCGTGCCCAGCGTCGGTGTGACCTGAATCCTCCAGAGACTGAACCCGTCGGTGTAGTAGAGCAGGCCGCGCGTCCGGTCCATGGCGATCGACCGGATATTTGTTCCCGTGACGCCGGTGAGTGTAAACGGACTCGTGTCGTTGATATCATTGATCCGAACGATTCCGGGGCCGGAGTACGAATTGCTCGCTATGTAGATGCGGCCCTGGTCGTCGAAATCGACGTCGTACGGCGAAGTGACCGGCGTGCTCGTGGTCCACCCGGCCCCGCTCAGATCGGCCACCTGCACAAGACGGCCAGTAGCGTTGTCGGGGACGATGATCTGAGAGCTGTCCGCAGCGGGGGTGAGCACAATGTCCTTTGTCTCACCTGGCTGCAGGTCAACAGTTGTCTCGCCTTTCAGCGTTACCGACGGGGTGTTCGCCAGGAGCGTGAATGTGCGAGCGGTCCCCGATGGAACGCTCAGCGTCACCGAGGTGGTGCCCACGGGATATGTGGCGAACAGGGGGTCCATGCCCGGACCGCCCACGATCAGCGCGAGAGATGTCGTGTCCGCGGCTATGAACTTGGGCAGGACCAGACCTGCCCGGGCTTTGCCGCCGGCAACACCTGGCATGTAGAAACAGCTCGCGAGCAGCAGGCTCACTGCGCCCAACAGGAGAGCCGCAGCCAGTTTCACCGTGGATCCTGGCAAAGTGCGTGCTTTCATATGCTTCTCCCTGATTCCCGCTATTGCCATGTGATGGTCACCGTGGCATTGGCCGGAGGCACAGCCGACGGGGGAAGGGCGGTCCCGCCCGTGGAGGTGTGCGGCTGCACGCTCGTGTTTGATTCGCTTGCCTGGTCCCCGCTGGCGGGAAGCGTCGTGCCGTTGGTCGTGCTCTGCTCACCTGCCCCCACCCCCCGGCCCTGGCCCTGGGTGTTGGAGAAGAACACCAGGCCGTTGATCACCTTCACGCTGACTCCGTCGAACTCGAACTCCGTCCCGCGCACCGCCGCGGTGGCCTGGGGCCCCTTGAGGGTGAAGTCCTGCCGGAGCCCCGGGGCGGTCTTCACTTCCGCGTTCACCCTGCCCACCTTCAGCGCAAGGGTCGTGGAGACGTTGCCCTGCCGGGCAATCAGCTCCACCAGCTGCATGCGGGTCAGCGGGGCCACCTTCAGTGTCGAGTAGCCCAGGTCAAGAAGCGCCGTGGAGCTGAAGCCAGTGGAGATCGAGGCACCCGTGTCCAGCTTCATGCCCGCTGTCACCGCCTGCCACTCCCCTGCGCCTGCCTTGATCTCCACCTTGCCCTTGAACTCTTTGACCACTGCCTGGGTCTGTGAAAACAAAACCGGCGCGAATGCCAGTGCCATCGCAACGGTCAATAGATATCGTTTCATATATATCCACTCCTTGCATATCTAAGTATATCTCAGAAACTCAGAGAAACCTCCAGCCGCGCAGCCAGAACCGGCAGGGAGGCCTGGCCTGTGAATGCGCTGCCGTTGGGCAGGAAAAACCCCAGCGTAAAGGCAGTGCCCAGGTCGGAGAAGGGTCTGAAGTTGGCGATCCCGTCCACTTCGCTGCCCAGGTACAGGGCGTTGGAGGCAGGGTCTATACCCAGGGCTGATATGGCACCCGTGGTGGGCCTGAGGTAGGCCTGCCCCTTGAGCATGAGCTGAAGCGGGCTCACCGGCTTCACCGAATAGCTGGCCTCGATCATGATGAGGTTTCCCCACTGGGGCTGAAAGGCTACCCCGAGAGTCTCCTGGGAAATGGGCACAAAGATTGTCGAGGCTCCCGCGGTATTGCCCTCCAGGTAGGTGGTGTTGTCCGCATCTCCACTGGAAATGATGGCCCTGAGCTCTGCACGGGAGGACAAAAGGGCCTCGTTGAACCAGCGCAGCCCGATGCCCCCCAGGAAGGCCTGGATTGCTTCGTACTGGTAGGAGGAGCCGGTGACCGAGGCGCTGTCCGCCACGTAGGAGAGTGTGCTGCCAAGGCTGTAGTAGAAGAATGCATCGTAGTAAAGGGAGGAGACGATGCCCCCGGAAAGCCCCAGCCCGATGTACTCGCTGGTCAGCCGCCCCCCGGAAAGCCCCGTGACGAACGGCTGCGGCTCCCCTGCCGGGATGAGGGACCCGCTGGAGCGGAAGTCCTGCTGCGCCAGCACCGATACGGTGAGGTCCTGGCGGGGAAGAATGTTGGGGAACAGCACCTCCAGCTTCTCCACCAGCCTCGGGGCGGCCAGGACCACGCTGTCATCCGACTGGTCGGTGACATCCGAGCGGCTCATGAGGATCAGGGAATACGGCTTGAGGTCCAGGCCCGAGAAGCCCGCCCCCGCGTTCACTACCATGAAGGGGAAGTTCAGGCTGACCTGAGCCCCGTCCAGCTTGTGATTCAGTACATGGCCGGTGAAGTCGGCAATGACGAACCTGCCCAGGCTGGCCTGCAGGGAGGGAAGTATCTTCCAATCCAGCTTCAGTATGTCAACGTCGAACAGGTAGGGCAGGGTCAGCTCGAAGGCATAACTGCCCTGGGCAGTGAGGGACAGCTGCGGGTTGAAATGCATCTCCGTCCACAGGCCCAGCCTGTCCTTCTGGTCCATGGCCCACACGGGATGCTTGGCGTCCAGGGCCACCGAAGGGGTGCTGGAGTTTTCCACGAAGCCGCCGAAGTCGAAGTCCAGCGCGCCCAGGCCCACTGCCCCTGCCAGGCCGAGGGCAGCCATGAGTGCAAGCGTGCGCCACATTTTCATGACGAGCCCTCCTTGCGCGCCATCACGTTGCCCAGGATGCGCACCGCCTCTTCCCCGGAGAGCGTGCGATTGGGGCGGGCATCCGTGGGGATGATCTTCAGGTAGCCCAGCTCACGCACTGCGTAGCGGGGCCCTGGGAAAAAGTTGTAGAACAGGCCCCCGGAAAGCTTGAATGCCTTCATCAGGAGGAACGAATACTCCCCGAGGGGCATGGGTGCGTCCGCGGGCAGGATCTGGACCTTCCAGTTCTGCTGCTGCAGGGCCTCGAGGGCCTCCTGGGGGGTGGCGGTATCCGGCACGAGCTTTGCCGCGCTGAGGGTCATGTAGACCACGTCAGCGAAGCTGGCCGCGGGCTGATCCAGGAGTTGATCGAGAATCTGGTTTGACTGGGCTGCGAGGGGCAGGGCCATGGAAAGAAGCAGGACAAGAAGCACGCCTGATTTCTTCATGGAAGCTCCTTTCTGATATGTCATCTTTAGTGCATCAGTAATGCAAATGCAAGAGGTCGTATAACGGCCGTGCCAGGCGCGTGCCGGCATCACGGAGTCTTTTCGCGGCGCCATGGATGACAGGCCACCAATAGAGCAGCTCGCCGAATTTGCGTACCAGGCGCTTGCATGATTCTTTTGCCTCCTCAACCGATTGACCGCCGCAAAGCTCGAGGGGAATTGCAGGGGATCGATGAACGATGAAGTCCTTCAGGTTTTCGATCAGGGATTGCATGTCATCCGCCCAGTACTCAGGTTGTCGCTTGTGCACATCCAGGAGGTGTTCCAGGGAGCCGATGGAGTGACCTGCCGCGGCCAGCCAGGAAGTTCTGAGTTGATCCTCGAAATCGTTCGTCTCCAGGCTGCCGAGATCCATGAGATGTCTTCCCAATGCAGTGAGCCTGTCTGCCGCGCTCCGCACCCCGGAGAAAGGACTGAAGGATGCCATGGAGGCCGCAATGGTATCAGCGAGCCCCGGGGTCGGGTCAAGAAAAGCATTCGGTCGAAAACGGCGCACACCGTCCGGCGAATGATGGACCGCCAGAGGGATATGGCCGAGAAGGGCGCCCTCCACACACCCCCGCATTGTCATGGAGAAAAGCCCGTCTTCGTTCCGGCCGAGCGGAAGGAAAGGGGGAAGGAGCACTCGATTGTCATATCCGGCATTCATTGTCATGAACAGGGACCCGTCGCTGATTGTGTACTGGGGGACGCTGCGGAAGACTTCCCTGCTTTTGGTCGCCTTGGCATATTCCGCCTTCGAGCGCATGGCAAGACGTCTGGATTCTCCCAGGAACTCGAGGGCGGCGTGAGGAGAGCCCATGCCCGAATCTCCCCAATAGCCTGACATTGTGGCCCTCACCACCGCGGGCCTTCGAAAGAGCTTGCGTGCGGATTCCACCCCGACGCGTCCCAGTTGGAGCGCGCTCTGCGACCCTATGCTGGAAAGGCAACCGGGGATGGATCGTCCAAGCAGCTTCTCATGACAAGAGAGCACGCCTGCGTCTGCCGTATGTACGGCGGCGGTCAATTCCGCGCGGTCTGCGAAAAACTGAAGGACGGTAGGATCGTTGAGCGATGTGAGCGTGAGGCTATTGTCGGGCTCCATGTGAGTGACCGACTCGTACACTATGTCGTCATCACACATGACAAACAGTTCTCCCGCAGTGGCCAGCAATGCAGCATTTCGGTTCGTGCCATAGGTGGGCCAGTCTCCGCCGTCTCCGAACAGGCAGAACTCCACGACATCTGCCGGCAGCCCTTCCGGTGAGCCGGCCCGGACCAGCGCGCGCGCATAGCCCGCTTTTTCTTCCATCCCCGCGTAGAAGACTTTCGCCCCCTGGGAGGTGAAAGGGCCGAGGATGCCGCGCATCTTTTCGCCCTGTTTTTCCATTCGGGAGTCGTCGACGACCAGGTAGTTCACCTGGCGGCCATGGTTCTCGTTGTTCTGGATGAATCCGCCAAGACATCTCTGGAGCTGCGGCAGCCTGTCCCGGGTGGTGATCGCCACGGATTTCACCGGCGGCGGCGTTTCTTTTCCTTTGGCGTTTTCCAGCACGCCCTCCAGGAAGGCGCTTTTCGAAAGCATCAGTCCGCGGGCGATAAGGTCCTGGAAAGCAGATTCGATGAACCCCGAGCCGTCATCCTCCCAACCCGCGGCGGATAGTTTTCTCAGATGGCCGGCAAGGGTGTCGAATTGATCGGCCTGCCTCAGAATGCCGAATATCTGCTCATCCAGAATCTCGGCACGTCCTGTGCCCTGGTTCGAGACAAGCACAGTTCCCCTGTCCGCAGGGTACGCGGCAACGTCTGCGGCAATGTACTGTTCATCAACCATCAGGCCGCTGCGCCGGCTCTTCAGCCGCTGCCGCTGCCGACAATGATGCCGCTGCCGCTGCCGCCGACGGAGTAGAATTGGAAGAAGCCAACCCCTGATCCTGTAGATCCATATTTGGTCCAGCCCGCGCCGGTCATGTCGTTGAAGGTGACGAGCCTGTCCGTCGAGCTGTTCTCATCGATCAGGGTGATCGGCTTGTTCAAGACCGCGACAAACTGCTCAGGTCCCACGAAGGGGTCCGATTGAGGACCGCCAAAGGAATCGACGAGCGAGAGGTTCCTGTCAAGCCGAAGGATTTTCAGCGCCCCCTTGTCGCTGACGTAGACGAAGTCGCCGTTTACCATGACATCCCAGGGAATTGAGAGAGACCCCTTGTAGCGGGCTACTTCAACCGGACTTTTGGGGTCTGTCACATCGATCTTCACCAATTCAGGAGTACTGTAGTAGTTCTCGACATAGACGAATCCATCGGAATCCACCGCTATTCCATAGAGGCTTACGGCGCCGGTGACTATGCCGCTCAGATTTACCACGTCTTCTGTTACGCCAATCGTCGGGGTGACCTGTCTTCTCCAGAGCCCCCCCGCTCCTTGTACATCAACTCCCGAATAGTAGAGGATGCCGTGAGTCCGATCCATCGCGATGGATTGAAAGGTGCCCGAGGTGATGTTGACGGATACCGGATTGGTTCCAGAGATATCATCCACCCGAACGACGCCTGCCGAGCCTGAGAAGTATACATGTCCCTGGTCGTCAAAATCGACGTCATACGCGGAAGAGAACGACAGCTCCTTCCATCCCGTGCCCATCATGTCGGAGACCTGCACCACGCGGCTGTTCATTTCGTCCGGTATGAGTATCTGCGATGAAGACAGAACGGGTGTAACGGAAATGTCCTTTGCTTCGTCAGGAGCGAGGTCTACCGTGGTGTCCCCTCGAAAAGTCACCGAGGGAGTATTGGCCAGCACGGTAAAGGTGCGCGCGACCCCTGACGGGACGCTCAGTGTCGCTGAGGTTGTTCCCACGGGGTACTGGGCCGTGATTGGTTGCATTCCCGGCCCGCCCACGATCAGTGCGAACGACGATACGTTCGCGGGCAGCAGCGACCTGTTTATGCTGAGGCCCGCCTTCGCAGGCCTGCCGCCCACTCCCGGCATGTAGAAACAGCCCGCCAGCAGCAGGCTCACCGCGCTCAAAATGACAGCGGTGGCCAGTTTGGCGGGAAGTTTCGGCAATGTGTGTGCTTTCATTATTGCTCCCCCGCTGTCAATACGTCAAAACCGGGTTTGTGGGCGCCGCCCCCCATCTGATGGTCACCGTGGCATTGGCCGGAGGCACAGCCGACGGGGGAAGGGCGGTCCCGCCCGTGGAGGTGTGCGGCTGCACGCTCGTGTTTGATTCGCTTGCCTGGTCCCCGCTGGCGGGAAGCGTCGTGCCGTTGGTCGTGCTCTGCTCACCTGCCCCCACCCCCCGGCCCTGGCCCTGGGTGTTGGAGAAGAACACCAGGCCGTTGATCACCTTCACGCTGACTCCGTCGAACTCGAACTCCGTCCCGCGCACCGCCGCGGTGGCCTGGGGCCCCTTGAGGGTGAAGTCCTGCCGGAGCCCCGGGGCGGTCTTCACTTCCGCGTTCACCCTGCCCACCTTCAGCGCAAGGGTCGTGGAGACGTTGCCCTGCCGGGCAATCAGCTCCACCAGCTGCATGCGGGTCAGCGGGGCCACCTTCAGTGTCGAGTAGCCCAGGTCAAGAAGCGCCGTGGAGCTGAAGCCAGTGGAGATCGAGGCACCCGTGTCCAGCTTCATGCCCGCTGTCACCGCCTGCCACTCCCCTGCGCCTGCCTTGATCTCCACCTTGCCCTTGAACTCTTTGACCACTGCCTGGGTCTGTGAAAACAAAACCGGCGCGAATGCCAGTGCCATCGCAACGGTCAATAGATATCGTTTCATATATATCCACTCCTTGCATATCTAAGTATATCTCAGAAACTCAGAGAAACCTCCAGCCGCGCAGCCAGAACCGGCAGGGAGGCCTGGCCTGTGAATGCGCTGCCGTTGGGCAGGAAAAACCCCAGCGTAAAGGCAGTGCCCAGGTCGGAGAAGGGTCTGAAGTTGGCGATCCCGTCCACTTCGCTGCCCAGGTACAGGGCGTTGGAGGCAGGGTCTATACCCAGGGCTGATATGGCACCCGTGGTGGGCCTGAGGTAGGCCTGCCCCTTGAGCATGAGCTGAAGCGGGCTCACCGGCTTCACCGAATAGCTGGCCTCGATCATGATGAGGTTTCCCCACTGGGGCTGAAAGGCTACCCCGAGAGTCTCCTGGGAAATGGGCACAAAGATTGTCGAGGCTCCCGCGGTATTGCCCTCCAGGTAGGTGGTGTTGTCCGCATCTCCACTGGAAATGATGGCCCTGAGCTCTGCACGGGAGGACAAAAGGGCCTCGTTGAACCAGCGCAGCCCGATGCCCCCCAGGAAGGCCTGGATTGCTTCGTACTGGTAGGAGGAGCCGGTGACCGAGGCGCTGTCCGCCACGTAGGAGAGTGTGCTGCCAAGGCTGTAGTAGAAGAATGCATCGTAGTAAAGGGAGGAGACGATGCCCCCGGAAAGCCCCAGCCCGATGTACTCGCTGGTCAGCCGCCCCCCGGAAAGCCCCGTGACGAACGGCTGCGGCTCCCCTGCCGGGATGAGGGACCCGCTGGAGCGGAAGTCCTGCTGCGCCAGCACCGATACGGTGAGGTCCTGGCGGGGAAGAATGTTGGGGAACAGCACCTCCAGCTTCTCCACCAGCCTCGGGGCGGCCAGGACCACGCTGTCATCCGACTGGTCGGTGACATCCGAGCGGCTCATGAGGATCAGGGAATACGGCTTGAGGTCCAGGCCCGAGAAGCCCGCCCCCGCGTTCACTACCATGAAGGGGAAGTTCAGGCTGACCTGAGCCCCGTCCAGCTTGTGATTCAGTACATGGCCGGTGAAGTCGGCAATGACGAACCTGCCCAGGCTGGCCTGCAGGGAGGGAAGTATCTTCCAATCCAGCTTCAGTATGTCAACGTCGAACAGGTAGGGCAGGGTCAGCTCGAAGGCATAACTGCCCTGGGCAGTGAGGGACAGCTGCGGGTTGAAATGCATCTCCGTCCACAGGCCCAGCCTGTCCTTCTGGTCCATGGCCCACACGGGATGCTTGGCGTCCAGGGCCACCGAAGGGGTGCTGGAGTTTTCCACGAAGCCGCCGAAGTCGAAGTCCAGCGCGCCCAGGCCCACTGCCCCTGCCAGGCCGAGGGCAGCCATGAGTGCAAGCGTGCGCCACATTTTCATGACGAGCCCTCCTTGCGCGCCATCACGTTGCCCAGGATGCGCACCGCCTCTTCCCCGGAGAGCGTGCGATTGGGGCGGGCATCCGTGGGGATGATCTTCAGGTAGCCCAGCTCACGCACTGCGTAGCGGGGCCCTGGGAAAAAGTTGTAGAACAGGCCCCCGGAAAGCTTGAATGCCTTCATCAGGAGGAACGAATACTCCCCGAGGGGCATGGGTGCGTCCGCGGGCAGGATCTGGACCTTCCAGTTCTGCTGCTGCAGGGCCTCGAGGGCCTCCTGGGGGGTGGCGGTATCCGGCACGAGCTTTGCCGCGCTGAGGGTCATGTAGACCACGTCAGCGAAGCTGGCCGCGGGCTGATCCAGGAGTTGATCGAGAATCTGGTTTGACTGGGCTGCGAGGGGCAGGGCCATGGAAAGAAGCAGGACAAGAAGCACGCCTGGTTTCTTCATGGAGGCTCCCTTCTGATCTTTCACCGTAAATGTATACGTATAGTTTCAACAGGAGGCAATATGAAGCGGGGACCCAAAGCCTGCGTCAGACCCGCTCTCGCCTGCTTGCCGTTCGTCGAACAGGGCTGGTACCTTGGTTCGGTGAGCATCGCCGGATTCGTCCTTACCGTTCTGGGTCTCGCGCTGTTCGAGACCATCTCCAGCATCGACAACGCGATCATCAACGCAGAGGTGCTCTCCGGCATGCAGAAAAGAGCCCGCAGGTGGTTTCTCACGTGGGGAATGCTGTTTGCCGTGTTCATCCCCCGCGGTCTCCTGCCCTGGCTGATCGTGTGGCTGGCCGTCCCGGGTCTGGGGCCCATCGGCGCCCTCACCGCCACCTTTTCCAGCGACCCACTGATCCTCGGCGCCGTGGAGAAGTCCGCACCGATGCTCCTGATGGGCGGCGGCGTTTTCCTCGTTCTTCTCTTTCTCCATTGGCTTTTCCTCGAGCCGAAGAACTTCGGGCTGTCCGGCGAGCGGTTCTTTTCCCGGCACGGCGTATGGTTCTACGCGGTCGCCTCGATATTCCTTGCCGCCCTGGTCTGGTTCACGCTGCGGGGGGAGCGCATGATCGCATTCGCCGCGGTGACAGGCTCAACGGTTTTCTTCATCACGGCCGGGTTCAAGTCGAACGCGGCCGAGCAGGAGAAGCGCCTCATAGGCGCTGCGGGGCTCTCGGACCTCAGCAAGCTGTTCTACCTCGAGATACTGGACCTTACTTTCTCGATCGACGGGGTGCTCGGCGCATTCGCCTTCACCCTCTCCGTGCCCCTTATTCTCGTCGGCAACGGGCTCGGCGCTTTCATCGTTCGCCAGATCACCATCGGCAATATCGAGCGGATCAAGAGCTACCGCTACCTGAAAAACGGCGCCATGTATTCGATCCTCGTCCTCGGCGCCATCATGATCACGGACGGATTCGGGCTGCACATCCCCGAGTGGGTTTCCCCTGCGGCAACATTCGTCGTCGTGGGGTTCTTTCTTCTGCGCAGCATTGCCGGTGCCCGCAAAACCTGAGTAACTTGCTTTCAAGGATGGGGGTTGAGATGACACGCAGATCCGGCGTCTTTGCGACGCTTTCAATATGGTTGATCCTTTTCGGAGCGGTCGGGTTCGGATTCGGCCAGGCAGTCGGTCTGCCTCCCGCCGAGGGCGGGGCAAAGGACCGTCTTCTGACATCGCCCCGGCACGGTGAATGGGCGCAGGTGAGCGCGGGCGCCGGAGACAGCGTTGACGCCTGGGTGGTGTACCCCGAGCGCCCGGACAAGGCGCCCGTGGTGATCGTGATTCACGAGATCTTCGGCCTGAGCGACTGGGTCCGCTCGGCGACCGACCAGCTTGCCGCGGAGGGCTTCATCGCCATCGCCCCTGATCTCCTGACGGGGAAGGCCCCCGGCGGAAAGGGGTCCTCGGCTGTGGACAGCGACGCTGCGCGCCAGCTCATCGGCGGGCTGCAAGGCCCCGAGATTGAGCGCCGCCTCAACGCGGTTGCCTCATATGCGGCAGCCCTGCCTGCCGCAACCGGCGAGTACGCGGTGGTGGGATTCTGCTGGGGCGGCGGCATCAGCTTTTCATACGCGACGCAGCAGCCTGCGTTGAAAGCAGCGGTTGTGTGCTATGGTACGCCGCCTGACGAGCAGGCCATCGGCCGCATCAAGGCGCTTGTGCTCGGCCTGTACGGCGGAAGCGACGCCCGGGTCACATCCACCGTGCCGGCGGCTGAGGCCCTGATGAAGAAACTGGGAAAGCATTACGAATACGAGATTTTCGACGGCGCAAGCCACGCATTCTTCCGTGCGCAGGACGGGCAATCGGGGGCAAACCTCAAGGCAACACAGAAGGGCTGGCCCCGCATGGTGCAGTTCCTCAAGCGGAGCTTCGGCACAGGGGTCTCGAGCATCCGGACCACTGGTTGGGCTTCTCTGGCCTCAGCGGACATGAGCAGCCAGGGTGAAGCGCTTGCGATGCTGCCGATGGCTTGCGGGCATTAAGCAGAGCCAAATAGTTAAAAAAATCAATTGACAATTAATTAAATTAAGTTATACTTGCTCTATGCCAAGAAATCGTATCGACGCAAACGTACGTTGCCCATCGTGCAATGGGCAGTTGTACCCGCGCACGCTGGTGTGCGATTCGTGCGGGTTGAAGGTCGAGGGGGACTTCGTGATGAACGAGTTCGGCTCCCTGACTCCCGACGAGCTGCATTTCCTGCGTGTATTCATCTACTGCGAAGGCCGGATCAGGGACATGGAAGCGGCGCTCGGGGTGAGCTATCCAACGGTCAAGGGGCACCTTGCCTCGATAAAGGAAAAGCTCAACCTCTCAGGTCCCCGGTTCCAGGGGACAGCGCATGAACACGGCACGCCGCCGGCAGGCCAGGTCCCGCTCGAGGAAGCCCCCGCGGACGAAGTTCTGGAAAGGCTGGAGAGCGGGCAGATCAGCTACAAGGATGCGGTGCGGCTCCTGAAAGGAAAGAAGAAGGGAGGCAAGGGCGATGAACAGATCAGCGGCTGACAGGATCCGCTCGATGCAGGAGAAAGGAACTATCACCGCCGAGCAGGCGGAAGAGCTCCTGAAAGCGCTTTCTGAGAACCAGGAAGATGAGGACGCGGCTGCAAGCCAGGCCGAGAAAGTCCAGGCGGGCGGCGAGGAGACTGCGGAGGCTCAAGAGAAGGCTGAGGAACACACGGCTCCCGGCCGGCGCGGCTCGCGCCGCTCGCGGTCGTTCTTCGACATGGAGTGGGTGGACGATATGGTGGGCGGAATCACTACCGGCCTCGGCATCAGCGCCGATCGCGGGGACTGGGATCCCGGCACAGGGAAATACGCCCATGACTACCACTACGAATGGGACCCGCGCCGCGGAGGCAGAAGGGGAGGAAATGCGCAGGATTCCTCCCGTGTGGAAGCCCCGGAGGGGGATTCATTCGAGTTCCGCGGAAACCGCGTGGCGTTCAGCAAGCTCTCCGGCATGCGCTATGTCCGTTCACGGGTGAAAGACAACTCGTTTTCCGCTTCGACGTTCAAGGATGCGGAGCTCACTGGCAGCGTCCTGGAGGACTCCTCGTTTTCCGGCGCCTCGGTTCACGAGCTTCGCATGGAAGGCTCGCAGGTAACGGGCCTGATTCTTGCCGGCTCAAAGGTCAGCCGCATGTCCCTGACGGGCAAGTCCCTGCTGAAGGACACAAGGATTTCAGGCGGAGGCCTTACGGGGCTCTCCTTGAGCGGGGGAAGCAGTATCGAGGACACGCGCCTCTCCGGTTCTGCTGTGACAACGCTCTCCCTGACGGAGAGGTCCCTCGTGAAGGATTGCAGGCTGAGCGGCGTGGCGGTATCCCACGTGACGCTGGAAGCGGCACGGTTCAAGAATGTGCGGATGTCCGGATGTGCTCTCGGCACGACAGTATTCGCCGGTACGGAGATCGAAGATTCCGCGCTTCGCGGCCTGCGCCTGCGGGACAGCGAAATCCGCGATTCAAGGTTCAAGGATTCGAAGTTTGAAGGAATCGCATTCGACGGGCTCCGCGTCCAGAACTGCAGGGTGAGCAACACGTCGTTTCGGGATCCCTTTCACAAGGCATTCGGCCTTTTTCAGAAGAGCGCGGACAAGCTCTCCCTGGTCGACTGCGAGCTGGAGAATGTTGAGTTTGTCGACTGCACGTTTCGTGAAACAACCCTTAAAGGCCTGAAGGCCAGGGACATTCGTTTTCGCGGAGTCGATTTCTCAGGAAAGGTTATAGAAAGAATCGAAGACCTGGAGGCACTCGCAGGGCGGTGATGCAGGGCAATTCATGCCGTGTCTGTAAGTCTTACAGACACGGCTTTATTAAATTAATTGATTTATTATTAATAATTTAAATAATTCTATTGATATATATTAATTAATTGACTACTGTATTACTGAAATTAACCAATAGCCATGAAAATGGCGAAGGAGAGAACGGTTATGTCCATCATAACTATAAAAGGCTTGAGCAAAAGCTTCCGAACCCGGAGGGGAAAGGGGCCTGCAGAGCTTGTTCAGGCAGTGAACGGCATTGATCTGTCGGTCGAGGAAGGTGAGATATTCGGGTTCCTCGGACCCAATGGCGCCGGCAAGAGCACGACGCTGCGGATACTTTCGACCCTGCTGTCCCCTGATGACGGCAGCGTCGTAATCGCGGGCTTCGACATGCGGGCCGCGCCGCGCCAGGTGCGGCGGCAGATCGGATATGTGAGCCAGGCAGGGGGGACCGATCCCCTTGCGTCAGGCCGTGAGAATATGATCCTTCAGGCGCGCCTCTACGGGCTCTCCGCTCTTTCCGCGCGGCAGAGAAGCGAGGAGTTGATCGATGCGCTGGAGCTGTCCACGTTCGTGGACCGTTTCGCCAAGACGTGCTCCGGTGGACAGAGAAGAAAGATCGATATCGCCGTGGGCATGGTGCACAGCCCGAAGATCCTTTTCCTCGACGAGCCGACAACCGGGCTCGACCCGGTGAGCCGCTCACAGCTCTGGGCGCAGATACGCCTGCTTCGGAAACTGGGCACCACCGTGTTTCTCACCACCCACTACATGGAAGAGGCGGATGCGCTCTGCGACAGGATCGCCATCATCGACCATGGACGCATCGTCTCGGAAGGCAGCCCGATGCAGCTCAAACGCGGCATCGACGGAGACATTCTTTCCATCACGGTCAACCACATCGAGAACGCTCCCGAGGTGGCCATGGGAGCGCTTCGTGAGCTGCCGCTCGTGCGGGAGATCAAGGCTGAAGGGGGAAACCTGAGGCTTGTCGTCTCCAACGGCGGAGAGGCCCTGCCCGTGGTTATTCGACTTCTCGAAGGACGGGGCGTCGGTGTGGCAGATATCGCCCTGTCCCGGCCGTCGCTGGATGACGTGTTTCTCCGCGCAACCGGCCATTCACTCAAGGACGAGAGCGTCCTCATCGCATCCACAAGGAGCACGACATGAAATTCTTCAGCGATCTTCGGGTCCTTTATGCACGGAACGTCAGGGGGAGCCTGCGAAACCCCGTCTGGCTGTTCATCGGGCTCTTTCAGCCCATCCTGTACCTGCTGCTCTTTGCGCCGCTGCTCTCCAACCTGGGAAGCGTGCCCGGTTTCCCGCAAGGGGGCGCCATCACCGTCTTCACCCCCGGGCTGCTCGTCATGCTGGCCCTTTTCACGACCGCATTTGCCGGCTTCGGCCTCGTGGACCATATCCGCAACGGGTTCGTGGAGCGCATCCTCGTCACACCGTCCAGCAGGCTCGCGATCCTGCTTGCCTACGTGCTGAGGGATATCTCCATCCTGCTCATCCAGTCTGTGCTGGTCGTCCTCCTGGCGCTGCCAATGGGTCTGCGCGTCAGTCTTCCCGGTCTCCTCGTGGTTTTTGCGATGATGGTCCTGACTGGAACCATAATGGCATCCTGCTCATACGCCCTTGCGCTCCTGTTGAAGCAGGAGGACTCCCTGGCCTCCACGATCAATACCGTGGCCACGCCGCTTCTCCTCCTGTCCGGCATTACGCTCCCTCTGACGCTGGCGCCGAAGATCATACGCTCCATCGCGTCGGTCAACCCGTTTGCCTACGAAGTGACAGCCTCACGCGCGCTGTTCCGAGGGGACTTCGCTGATCCTGCGATTCTGCTGGGCGTCCTGATGCTGGCGGGCCTGGCCGTGCTGGCATTCTGGTGGGCAATGCGTTCGTTCAGACGAGCCGCCGCATAGGCAGAGTCCGCGGTGCGCTGTGAAAGAAACGCCGCCTCATACGGCGGCGTTTCAAAAAACCGGAGTCGGGAGCCCTACGGATATCGCGCTTCGCGCGATGTGCCCTAGATCTTCCCGCTCATCACGCGCGCGCCGGTGGGTGACGGGCTTCCCCCCGCAGGCTCGATGGAAATGCCGAACCGGGTGAAGCCGGTGAACCCGGCGGGCACCGAGACCTGCAGGGAGCCATACCCGTCCGCGCTCACGTTGAAGACCCCGCCGCTCCTGCGTTCACCTTCCCTCATGATCCAGAGCTGATACGCGCTGGTCGCCGCCAGCGGCGCAAGCCCGCGCACGGCCAGCACGCCCCTGTTGTCATCACGGTCGATGACGATTGTCCCGTATGCCTGCCGCGTTTCCCCCGTCCCCGTGAGAACAACCGTGACCAGACCGGGGACCAACGCCTGGGACTGGAAAGGACGGGTCAACAGGTAGATGTTCCCCGCGCCAAGGGCGACGATCAGCACGGCCGCAATCGCCGCCAGCAGGGGACGCCGCATCCCGAGAAACTCTGTGAAGGATCGTGTCCGGCGGCTCGACAGGACCTTCTCCATTATTCGCGACTCCAGCCAGGCCGGCGGATCCTGCTCGGGCACCGCGAGGGCGAGCCGGCCGGTGACCTCCTGGAAGGAGGCAAGCTCCTCCCCGCACGCCCGACAGCGCGCCACGTGTTCCCTCACCCGTTCGGAATCCTCTGGATCGAGGCTTCCGAGAGCGAACGCGGGAAGGAGTTCCAGCTCTTCGTGATTGTCCTTCATATTTGCCACTTTCGCCTTCCCGGCTCTGCCAGGTTTCCCCCGCTCATGTATACGGAAATTTGCAGCAATGGGATTCTCACAGCTCACCCACTCCATCCAGGATCGAACGAAGTTTTTGCATGGCTGCGCGGATCCGGGTCTTGACCGTTCCGAGGGGCTCTCCGAGCTCCTCCGCAATCTCTTTGTGCGTGCGGCCCTGGAAAAATGCGAGCGCAAGCGCGGTCCTCTGATCAGGAGGAAGGGAGGCAACCGCCTCCCGCACGCGCCCCTGCAGCCGCGCCATCTCCATCCGTTCACCGGGGTGCGGCGCAGGCGCGGTTGCGGCCTGTTTCAGGTCTTCCCATCCGGCGCTGGCCCGATCATCACGGGACTTTCGGTGACGATACACGTCAATGGCGCGGTTGCGGGCAATCCGCGCGATCCATGTGACGACCTTTGCCTTGTCCGCGCGATAGGTCTCCGCCTTTTCCCAGATCCGAAGAAAAACGTCCTGCGTGATCTCCTCAGCAGCGGAAGGATCGCCTACCGCCCGCAGGGCGACACTGTACACCATCCTCCCGTACCGCCGGTACAGGAGGCGGACCGCCTCCGGCTGGGACCTGCTGATCTGTCTGATAAGCTCTTCGTCGTCCGGCTCCACGTGCTCCATCCAGAGGAATTCTGCGTCCGGGCCGAGGCAAAGTCAAGGAAAAACAGGCCCTCCGGAACGAATGTCGCGGAGTACCGCGGCCATGGTACTCCACGGCATTTGCGACCGGGTTGACATCCGTGTGTTTCCATCTGAAATTCGTTGCGGCATGGAAAAGACCGAAAAGACCGAAAAGAGAGAGAAGCTGGGCGCGGAGATACGATTTCTGGGCCGGCTGCTTGGAGAGATAATCCGCGAACAAGCCGGGGCCGCACGCTACGACCTGGAGGAAGAGATCCGCCTGGGGGCCCGCGCCCGCCGGGAAGGGCTGCCGGATGCCGAGCGCGCGCTGCAGGCGCGCATCGCCTCCATGAGGGACCCGGAGGCGCGCACCGTCGTACGCGCGTTCACGCTGTTCTTCGACCTCATGAACCTTGCAGAGGACCGCGAGCGCATCCGCGTGCTCAGGGAAAGGGAGCGGGCGCGATACCCCGAGCCCCGTTCGGAGTCCATGGAGGAGGCGGTGCTCCTCATGCGCGGCGCAGGGCTGGATCCGGCAAAGAGCCAGGCGCTCCTCGATCTCCTCTCCATTGGCCTGGTGTTCACCGCCCATCCCACGGAAGCAAAGCGTCGGTCGGTGCGCGTCAAGGTCCGGCTTCTCCGCCAATGCCTGGTGCTCCTGGACGACGAGCAGCTTCTCCCCCGCGAGCGGGAGCGGCTCATCACGCGCATGAGGTCGCTGCTGACCGGTCTCTGGCAGACGGAGCTTGTCAGGCCGAGACGTCCGAGCGTGGTCGAAGAGGTCGAGGTCGGATTGTTCTTCGCATCCACCCTCTGGGAGGTGACGCCCGTCATTTACGGGGAGCTCGAGCGCGCGCTGGGGAAGATCTTTCCGGGCGCCGCTTTCCGTCTCCCTCCCTTCCTGAGCTTCGGATCGTGGATCGGCGGGGACCGTGACGGCAACCCGCACGTGAGCGCCGGCGTGACCGGCCAGACCCTTCTGCGCATGCGGGCCGCGGCCGTGGACGCCCACCTCGAACAGTGCGCGCTTCTTTTCGATGAGCTCACCTCCTCCATGCGGGAGGTCGGCGTCTCCACCGAGCTGCTGCAGGCGCTGGAAGCCCGCGTGCGCGACATACCCGATGTCGTTCCCCTGCTGGAGCCTGTTTCCCCGCACGAGGTCTACCGTCGGTTTCTGAAGGTAGTGGAATGGCGGCTCCAGCGCACGCGCGTGGCCGAATCCCTGGACCGGCTCCCTGTCGGCGCATACTGCTCGGGCGGGGAGCTGGCCGGTGACCTGGTGCTTATCAGGGACAGCCTGCGCCAGAACAAGGGCGGACCCATTTTCGAGGGTGACCTGCAGGGCTGGCTGTGGCAGACGGAAGTGTTCGGCCTGCACTTTGCGCGCCTGGACATCCGCCAGGAGTCGGGCAGGAACCTGGCAGTCGTGGCGGAGCTGATGCGGGCGCTCGGTCTTGCGGAGGACTACGCGTCCCTTACGGAAGGGAGCAAGCGCGAGCTGTTTCATCGGGCGCTTTCCGCCGACATGACACCTCCCCAGGCAGAGCTGAGCGACGACGCACGGGAGACCCTTGCCGTGTTCTCCATGCTCGGCCGCGCGGCGTCGACCCTGGGGGACGAGGCGCTGGGCGGACATATCATCAGCATGACACACTCCGTCAGCGACATCCTGGCCGCGCTGTGGCTCATGCGGCTGCACGACGGACCGGCCATGGAGATCATACCGCTCTTCGAAACCATCGAGGACCTGGAACATGCGCCGGTGATCATACGGGAGATGCTGGAAGACCCCGCCTACAGGCGCCACCTTGCCCGCAGGAAAGACGTGCAGACTGTGATGATCGGCTACTCGGACAGCACCAAGGACGGCGGCTACCTGGCCGCCTGCTGGGCTCTCTACAAGGCCCAGAGCGTCCTGTCCGAGGTGGCACAGGAACGCGGGGTGCGGCTGATCTTTTTCCACGGAAGGGGAGGCTCTCTGGGCAGGGGAGGCGGTCCCGCCGCACGCAGCATCCTGGCCCTTCCGCCGGAGTCACTCGGGGCAGGGCTTCGCATGACCGAGCAGGGCGAGGTCCTTGCGGACCGCTATGACGATCCGCACATCGCCGCCCGGCACCTCGAGCAGGTCATCTGGGCCACGCTCGCCGCGTCGGTCAAGCCCCTGTCCCCGCCGCGAGCGAAGTGGATGGACGCGATGCAGGAGCTGGCCACCGAAGCCCTGGCAGCCTACCGCGGCCTCATCGACCAGCCGGGGTTCCTTGCCTTTTTCGAGCAGGCAACGCCCATCAGGGAGATCGAGTCGCTGCCCATCGCCTCGCGGCCTGCGCATCGCCGCGGAATCCGCAGCCTTTCAGACCTGCGCGCCATCCCCTGGGTTTTCGCCTGGACACAGAACAGGTGCATGATCCCCGCCTGGTACGGCATCGGCTCCGCATTCCAGTGCTTTGCGCGCGCGCACCCGGACGGGTGGAGCACCCTCCAGGAGATGTACGCAGGCTGGCCCTTTTTCCGCGCCACACTGGACAACGCGGTGCTTGCGCTGGCCAAGTCGGAGATGGAGATCGGGCGTTTGTACGCACAGCTCGTGGAGGACGCCGAGATACGGGAGCGGATCTGGGGACTGATCGCGGGGGAGTACGGGCGCAGCCGCGACGCGGCCCTGAAGACCAACGGCCATGCCGACCTGCTCGAAGAGATCCCCTGGTTGAAGCGGTCTATCATGCTCCGAAACCCGAATACCGACCCGCTGAACCTCGTGCAGGTGGAATGGCTGCGGAGGCTCCGGCAGGCCGAGCTGGAAGGGGATGCCCCGCGGCAGACCGAGTGCCGTGAGCTCCTTCGCCTCACAATCGAAGGCGTGGCCGCGGGGATGCGCACGACCGGCTGAGCGGCAGTGCCGTAGGCGCCCTGCGTGCATGCTCCTGCTATTCGATCTCCCAGATGCACTGGTGCGGCCCGAGATCACGGCCCCGGGCCGAGGCCGGCCTGCCGGAGAGATTGCTCAGCGCCCTGAGAAGCCGTCCTCGCGACCTCCGCTCGGACACCAGGACCGGGCCTTCGACGGAAAGCGCCGGCTCCGCCGCGGCCAATCCGGGAATCCGCATCCGCAGCTCGAGAATGCGCCGAAGACCTGACAGAACCCTGCCCTCGGCGCTCCCGGGATCTTCTTCGGCGTGCCGCGCGCGCCCGCGGTCAAATGGACCGCGATGGAGAAACCGGGAATCGGGAAAGCCGGTGGCCCGGGCCTTGACCGCCATGAATTGTTCATTGTTCGTGGAGGCGATCTCGTCGCCGTAGTACAGCACCGGAGTCCCGGGCAGAGAGAAGAGCAGGGAAAAAGCCAGGATGGTCCAGTCAGGGTCCCTGTCCAGCAGCTCGAAGAGCCTGCTCGAAATGCCTTGCCCGCCCCGGAACTCCCATGACGGCTGCCGGCACAATGCGTGAAGGATTTCTTTCCGCTCGTGGGCAGGCAGGAGATCGAGCGTGAGCTCATCATGGCTTCGCAGGAACGTGAACCACGAGCACCCCGGAGGGATGCGTGGAAAGCGCGCACCTGCTGCGATGGCCGGATCCTCCCGGATCAATGCCTGCCACAGCAGCGGGAGCAGCGGAAAGTGAAATGCGGCGTGACATTCATCGCCGTCTGCGAAGTAGCCGCGAAGCACCTGTGCCGGCTGGTTGGCTTCCGCAAGGAGCAGGGTCTCCCCGCCAAGGATCGCCAGGGATGCGCGGAAAATCTTCAGAACGAGGTGGGTCTCCGGCAGGCTTTCACATGATGTTCCCTCTGCTTTCCACAGCATGGGTGCCGCGTCCAGGCGGAATCCCTCAACACCGGCGAGCCGCCACGAGGCCAGCACGCGCACCATCTCCGCGGTGACCGCCGGCTCCCCGTAGTTGAGGTCAGGCTGGAACGGGTAAAAGCGATGAAAGTAGAACTGGCCGGCATCCTCCAGCCAGGTCCAGTTGGAGTCCACCATGCCGGCGAATATGAGTGAAGCCCCCGAGAATCCCCTGTCGTCATCCCTCCAGTGATACCTGCGGCGATACGGGGAGCTTCGGTCCGCGCGTGCCGAGGTGAACCAAGGATGGGTGTCCGAGGTGTGATTGATGGCGATATCGAAAACCACGAGCATCCCTGCTTTGCGGGCATGGGCCAGGAGACGATCGAGGGCGGGATTGCCCCCGAACCGGGGATCTACGGCCGTGTAGTCACTGATGTCGAACCCCTCGTCCCTGCCGGGAGACCGGAGCAGGGGCAGTATCCAGAGGGTCCTGACACCCAGGGCCTTCAATCGATCGATCTCGCCGGCAAGGAAATCCAGCGGTTCTCCGGGCACGTCAGGCTGCCCGGAAAAAGCATCACCGTAGCAGGCGTAGACGAGGCCTGAGGGATCGAAGTGCGGGGATGGATCAGCCGGCAGCCTTCGGCGCATGTCTTCAAGAGAGCTGACCAGGGCATCCCGCACTGAGGTCTCCCCCGGATAAAGCCTGCCCCAAAGCCGGGTCAGCCTTTTCCGACCTTCGTTTTCGTCCATATGACTCCCTCAAAAAGCAGTTGACAGATCCTGCAGAATCGATCATTGTACTTATGAAAGAACTTTCATGAAAGTTCTTTCATTTGAAATAGGGTAGCATGCCGGGAAGAGGCGGGTCAACAATATACGGAGTCGCGGCCCAGGCCGGAGTAAGCATCTCCACGGTATCCCGATTTCTCAATTCCCCTGAGAAAGTGAACGTAGAGACTGCCCGGCGCATCAAGCTGTCCATGGACCAGCTCGACTATTTCCCCCATGGGAACGCGGGAAAACGGGCGTACAGGAGCATCAGGCGCGTCGGCGTCCTGACCCCTTTCTTCCCCGCACCCTCGTTCGTTCAGCGCATGCAGGGCATGACCGGTGTCTTTCGGGAAGCGCACTGCGAGATGGTGATCTGCACCGTGGACACCCCCGAACAGCTCTCTGAATACCTGCATTCGATCTCTTTCCTCTGCCGGTTCGACGGCCTGATCATCATGTCGATGCACCTGGGAGACGAGGATTCCTCCCGCCTGGTCGAATCCGGTCTTCACGTGGTCATGATCGAGTCGGTGAATGCCCGGTTCACGAGCGTGGAGACTGACAATGTCCTGGGCGGTCGTCTTGCGGCGCAATTCTTCCTTGAGAGGGGCTACCTGCCGTGCGCCTTCATCGGGGAGCAGACATCCCTTCCGTATTCCCTGCAGCCGGGCAGCTCCCGCCTGGCCGGCTTCTGTGAAGCCCTCACGGCAGCGGGCCAGCCGCTGGCCCCCCATCTTGTCCGGACCGGCAAGGTCAGCGTCGACGATGCATGCCGCATGGCCGGGGAGCTCCTGGATCTGCCGGCACCGCCGCGCGCCATATTCGCCATGTCGGACCTGCAGGCAATCGGTGTTCTCAAGGCGGCCCGGCAGCGAAGCATCGCGGTGCCGGGAGCGCTCGCGGTCATGGGCTTCGACGACATCGAGGCCGCGGGCTACATGGGCCTGAGCACCGTGAGCCAGTCCCTGGAAGAGTCGGGCCGCGTGGCCGCGCAGCTCCTCATGGACGGCATCCGCGAGCCCGGCAGGACCCGGCAGCGTGTGCACCTGGACGTGCGGATCGTGGAGCGTGAGACCACATGAGCCGGTGCGCGCGGCCCGGAAGGCCGCATCCATTTGTCACTCGTACTCCCCGTTGGGGAGTCTGCAATTTCGTGGAGAGAAGGAGAAGGAAGATGAGACTGAGAATCATCACGATCGTCGCGATCCTGACCCTGGTTGCCGGAGCGACTGCGCTTTCGGCAGATCCGCTGTCCGACGCGTATGCCGGAAAGTTCAAGGGCACAACAGTGAGCATGTCGGGACCCTTTACCGATAATGACGCGGTGAAGTTCAACGAATCGGTCAAGAGCTTCGAGACCATGACCGGGATCAACATCGCATACGAGGGCTCGAAGGAGTTCGAAGCTTCCATCTCGATCCGCGTGAACGGCGGCAATCCCCCTGACGTGGTGGACTTCCCGCAGCCGGGTCTGCTCGCAAACTTCGTCAAGACCGGCAAGTCACTGGACCTCAGCAAGGTTCTGGACATGAGCAAGGTGAAGGCCAACTACGTACAGAGCTGGCTCGACATGGCCACCATGGCCGGTCCGAAGGGCCAGATCATTGCGGGCATCTGGGCCCGGGTCAACGTGAAGGGAATCGTCTGGTACAATAAGAAGGCCTTCGACGCAGCGGGGTACAAGGTTCCTGCAACCTGGGCTGATCTCATCAAGCTGATGGGCCAGATCAAGAAGGACGGGGACACTCCGTGGGCCATCGGGATCGAGTCCGGTGCTGCGACCGGGTGGCCCGCGACCGACTGGACAGAGCAATTGATGCTCCGCACGACCTCGCTGGCGAACTACGACAAGTGGGTGAAGGGCCAGCTGAAGTTCGACTCCCCCGAGGTGCGTAAAGCAATCCAGACCTGGTCCGACATCTGGTTCGCCCCGGGTAACGTGTACGGCGGACGCACCGCCATCGCCACGACGGGCTTCGGCGACTCTGCCAAGGTCCTCTTCGACAACCCGCCCAAGGCGTGGCTGCACAACCAGGGCAACTTCATCGTCAGCTTCTTCCCGGGCACCCCCGTGCCCGGCGTGGACTACGACTTCTTCCAGTTGCCGGCGGTGAACTCGACCTACGGCGCGCCCCTGGAGGCAGGCGGGGACATCTACGGGATGTTCAACGACCGGCCCGAGGTACGGGCGGTGATGCAGTATTTCACGTCAGCCGAATCCCTGAAGACCTGGGTCCAGTCTGGAGGCGCGCTCGCTCCCCAGCGTGACGCAAAGCTCGAATGGTACACCAACCCGGTGGACCGCAAGCTCGGAGAGCTCCTGATAACCGCGAAGGCGGTACGATTCGACGGGTCTGACCTGATGCCCGGCGCAGTCGGCGCAGGTTCATTCTGGAAGGAGATGACTGCCTACGTTTCCGGCACGCACACGCTCGACCAGGCCGTCAAGGCCATCGACGCCTCCTGGCCGAAGTAATACAGTCAGGCAGGAAACTGGAAATCGCGCCGGGTACGGTGCAAGGAGGGCTGCGGCGCTGCCGCGGCCCTCTCCATAAACAGTCTTTCACGCGGGAGGCAGGCCGTGGCGAAACCGCATCGAGTTCTCGGGTTGCTCATGTATGGTGTTCTTTTAGTCGTGACTGCCTTGGTGCTCTACGGGGGTTTTGCACTGCTGAAAAACCTCAGCAGCTCGAAGATCCTGGCAACCCTTTTCGCGCTGGTATGGGGAATCGGTTCAGTTGCCCTGCTGTATTTCGTATTGAACAAGGGTGCGGAGCGTCTGCCGCGGCAGGCACGCAGCATCGTGATTCCGCTCGTCTTCGCGGGGCCCGCGCTCGTGCTCCTTTTCTGGTTCCTGGTCTTTCCGACCCTGCGCACTCTCTGGCTTTCTTTCTTCGATGACACGAGCACCCATTTCGTCTTCCTGAAGAACTTCCGCTTCGCCTTTACCGACCCCATCATGCTGGAAGGCTTTCGCAACAACCTTCTCTGGATGGTCTTCGGCACAATCTTCTGCGTGGGCCTGGGGCTGGTCATTGCCGTGCTGGCGGATCGGAGCAAGTGGGAGAAGGTGTACAAGGCGATCATTTTCATGCCGATGGCAATCTCTTTCGTCGGCGCGGGCGTCATCTGGAAGTTCGTCTACTCCTACAAGGGTGAAGCCCCCGGCATGCAGGAGATCGGCCTCCTCAACGCTATCGTCGTTGCCCTGGGCGGCAAAGCCCATGCATGGCTGCTCTTCAGCGGCTGGAACAACTTCCTCCTTATCGCGATCATGGTGTGGCTGCAGACCGGTTATGCCATGGTGATCCTTTCCTCCGCCATCAAGGCTGTGCCGGGGGAGCTGCTCGAAGCGGCCCGCATCGACGGGGCCGGCGAGTCGCGGATATTCTTCCGGGTGATCATCCCCGTGATCGAAGGGAGCATCGTCACGGTGGCGACCACGATCGTGATTTTCAGCCTGAAACTGTTCGACATCGTGAGGGTCATGACGGGCGGAAACTACGGCACGAACGTCATCGCCAACGAGTTCTACATGGAACAGTTCACCTATGGGCAGACAGGCAGGGCAAGCGCCATTGCCATCGTGCTTCTCGTTGCAATTGTCCCGGTCATGATCTACAACCTCCGACGCTTCGCCGAGAGGAGGGCATTCAAATGAGAAAGAACCGTGCCATGACCGAGGGAACCGGGGCCCGGGGCGGCATATCCGTCAACATCGTCCTTGTCGTCATCTGCCTGGTGTGGGCGGTGCCGACGCTGGGAATACTCGTCACCTCCTTCCGCGATTCGCGCGACATTTTCAGCTCGGGGTGGTGGACTGCCCTGCCGCACCGCGGGTGGGTCACAAGCGGCGAGGTCAGGATCGACGACGCGGCGGACGTGGACGGCCCCATCACGGTGGAGGGCAAGACCGCGACATTCGAGCAGTGGCGCGAAGGTGTCCAGGTGAGCCATGACCGCAGGCTTCAGTGGTACGGAAACAAGCGGACGCGAACGCTGACGGCCCAGGCGCTTCGCTGGGTCGGCTTCGGCACCAACCTCAACCTGGACAACTACGAGGGTGTGCTCTCGGGCCAGAAGGTCACCTATCGCGATGCCAACGGAGACACGATCACCCGGCAGGGCAACAATTTCTCCGACGCGGTGCTCAACTCCGTTGCGGTTGCCATTCCCTCCACGCTGATCCCGATCCTGATCGCCGCATTCGCTGCATATGCCTTTGCGTGGATGGAGTTTCCCGGGCGCAAGACCCTTTTCGTGCTCGTGGTGGCCCTCCTGGTCGTGCCGCTGCAGATCGCCCTCATCCCCGTTTTGAGGGACTTCACGCGGCTCAAGCTCAATGGAACGTTCCTGGCAATGTGGCTGGCCCACACCGGGTTCGGCCTGCCGCTTGCCGTCTACCTTCTGTTCAACTACATCAGTCAGCTTCCGCGGGACATCTTCGAATCGGCGTTCCTGGACGGGGCCACCCCCTTCAATGTCTTTGCCCGTCTCGTGATTCCCCTTTCCGTGCCCGCGCTGGCGTCCTTCGCGATCTTCCAGTTCCTGTGGGTCTGGAACGACTACCTGGTTGCACTCATATTCCTCGGGGACAAGAACCGGGTCGTCACAAGCGCGCTCGCGGCCATGGTGGGGGAGAAGGGCCAGGACTGGCATTACCTGACGTCGGGGGCCTTCCTCAGCATGATCCTTCCTCTTGCCGTGTTCTTCGCTCTGCAGCGATACTTCGTGCGCGGTCTCACTGCCGGCTCCGTGAAGGGGTGAGGGGCCGGCCACGCGCGGTTTGAAACGGGCAGGGTTTTGTGGTACATTGGAAGAGAGCTGAAGAGGAATAGACATGGCAGTAGACTCAATTTCGTCGATCTCCCCCGTGATCAACCGGCCCATGGAGACCAGCAGGCCGCGGGAAATCACACCGGACGCGGTGCAGTCCGCCTCCCAGGAAAATGACGCGCGGAGGACCGCCGCGGCCTCCAGCAGCGCCTCTCCGTCATATGTCGCAGGGCCCGAGGATACGCGCGCCGCCTCTGGTGTGGGCACGCGGGAAAACGTGAGCCCCGTGGCACAAGACACCGAGACCACCCTGCAGAACTCAGCCGCACAGATTTCCCGCGCCTACGCCGGTGGAGAGCCCACTCCTTCCGACACCAGGGCAGCCTCCGAGGCATACAGAACCGAAGCCGCTGCACAGGATCAGCTTGCCGGGCAGCAGCAGGGGAACGGCACCCGGATCGTGGACGTCCTGGCCTAGGTTCATTCACCTCCGAACTCCCCAGGTTCGTTGACGCCCTGCAGCTCGCGCTCATCGGCGGGATCCAGGAGCTTGAGCGGAACATCCCTCAGGAGCATGAGACTGTAGCGCTTCCTGTCCCTGGCACGCTGGAGCGCGGGCAGTATGGCAGGCTCATAGATCGCGCAGACAGGCTCGGGCCGGTCCGTGTGCGGGATCCTGTACGCGGTGGCGAAGCACGCCGGGTCACGCGCACTGAGAAGCCTCTGCAGGGTGCCGGCCGAGATCCAGGGCAGGTCCACGGCGGCGACAAGCCATGCGCAGTCAGGCGCGTGGGCGAATGCAGCCAGGAGCCCGGCCAGCGGCCCGATGTTTTCCACCTGGTCGCAGACCAGGCGCAGGCCCAGGAACACGGCGTCATTGAGCTGGGTCCTGCGCACAGAGACGTACGCCGGGCCCGCCACGCTCTCCATCATGGCCGCAAGGCGGCGCACCTGAGGCTCTCCGTGGTAGCTGATGAGCGCTTTGTCGATGCCCATCCTCCTGCTTTCACCGCCGGCGAGCACAAGGGACTGCACCGTGACCGGATTCTCCGCCATGAGCGAATTATGCACACCGCGGCCGCACGCCTCAATTCCCGGAGGGTACGCCGGACTGTTCCCATGATTCATGCGCCACGGTAATATGGCCGCAATGCGCGTCATGCTCATACAGCCGCCGTTCGTCCAGCTGAACGCGCCTTATCCCGCCGTGCACTTCCTCGAGGCGTTCCTGAGAGGAACCGGCATCGAAGCTTCCTCCTTCGACCACTCCATCGCGCTGTACCGTGCCATCTTCAGCAGGGACGGTCTTGCCAGGATCTTTCAGGATGCCGGGCGCGCCCGCATCCTCAGCGAACCTCCGGACGCTGAAAGCCGAAGGCAGCTCGCCCGCTACATGTCCTACAGGGACCTTTATATCGAGTGGATAGACAGCATCGTGGACTTTCTTTCGGGAGGCGATTCCGGGTTCGCCCATCGGCTTGCACAGGCCGCAGAGTTCCCCCGCGGACAGCGCGCCCAGGCCTTCCTCGAAGCCTCGGGAGGCCGCATAGGCCCGGATGATGCGCGCGCCCTGGCCACCCGTATTCTCGAGGACCTTGGAGACTTCATCTCATTCACCCTCGATCCCGAATTCGCCACGGTCAGGTACGGTGAGCGCCTTGCCCGTTCTGTGAAGGATTTCCATGCGATCGAGGATGCGCTTCCTGGTGCCTATCTGATGGAGGCGTTCTATCGCCCATGGCTGCGCGAGAGCTTCGCTGCCGCGGGGGTGGCTGGGCGTCCCGATCTCCTGCTTTTCTCCGTCCCTTTCCCCGGCTGCCTTCCCGGCGCGCTCGTGGCGGCCAGGGAAGCGCGCGCAGCGTTCACCGGGCGCGCCCGTATTGCCTTTGGCGGCGGCTACGTCTCTACCGAGCTGCGTTCCCTGACTGACGGACGTCTTTTCGACTACTGCGACTACCTTGCCTTCGACGCCGGCTACGGCAGCCTCGCTTCCATCCTCGAAGTCGAGGCGGGCGCGCCGAAGGAGTCTCTTTACAGGACCATGTATCGCGATGCCGAAGGCAGGGTGCTCGGCGGAAGCGATGGACCCTCGGCCGCCCGATTCCAGGCGCTCGAGCAGCACGCTCTCGCCCGTGTCTTCCCCGACTACCGCAGCGTGGATTTCAGCGACTATCTGCGCGTGGTCGATTCGGAGAATCCCATGCACCGGCTCTGGTCGGACACGCCATGGCTCAAGTACCGGCTCGCACATGGCTGCTACTGGAAGCGGTGCACGTTCTGCGACACCGAGCTGGACTACGTGGGGCGGTACGTGCCTGCCGATCTCGAAGCGCTGGCTGCTGCCGCCCATGCGGCGTCCGCCTGCGCCGGCATATTCGGAATCCATTTCGTGGACGAAGCGCTCCCCATGGCGAGGCTTCTCCAGTTCGCTCGGATCAACCGCGGCCGCAGCGCCGCCGGCGAACGGCCTTTCTCCTTCTGGGGCAATGTCCGGTTCGACGCGTCGTGGACCGCTGACCGCTGCGAGCTGCTTGCTTCCTCGGGGCTCGTCGCCGTCTCAGGGGGCGTGGAGATCGCCACGGAAAAAGGCCTGGCCATGACCGACAAGGGCTTCGACTTTCCCGGCCTTGTCAGGACACTCATCGTCATGAAGCGCGCAGGACTGCTCGTGCACGCATACCTCATCTACGGATATCCCGGGCAGACGGCGCGCGACATCGTGGACTCGGCAGAGGCCGTTCGACAGCTTTTTGCATCGGGGCTCGTCGATTCAGCCTTCTGGCACCGTTTTATACTAGGCAGGCATTCAAGGATGTACGCGGAGTGGCAGGCAGGCAGCCGCCCCGGGCTGCGCCCGGTCGACACAGCGAGCCGATTCGCAGACAACGACCTCGCGTTCGAGGGCGAGGAGTTTTTCGACCAGTTTGCCGCTCCACTCGAGACTGCGCTCGACGCATGGATGGATGGCGAGGACCTGGAGCGTCCTGCAGCCTCCTGGTTTCGGATCGGCGGCGCCCGGAAGCCAGGCTCCACGATCGGTCCCGACTATGTCGAAGCCATGATCGCCCGGGCGGAGGAAGCACTGGACGCGGTCCCGCCGCAGCCGCGGCCGACCCAGACAGCATTCTGGGTCGCAGGGCTCCCGCAGGTCGAACAACCCGAGCAGCCGGGTCTTCCTGCGCGGCTTTCGTGGACGTGCCGGGGTGAAGCTCAAAGCGTGCCCCTTCCCGAGCAGGCCGCGGGGATTCTTGCCCGGGCCATCGAGGCTTTGTCCAGGAGCCCTGCAGGCCTGCCGTTCCAGACGCTGGCTGCCCAGGCGGGGCCGGGGGCGTCCTTCCTCGGCGATTTCAGGGGAGTCGGGCTGGTGGTGCCTTAGAGGATCTCCGCGTATGACTAGGAGCGTCCGCTTTTTCTTTTGGCCTTGGGCGCGCCGGCAGCGTCAGAGAGCTGCCGGGCAAGGTCCGGGCCGATCTGCTCGTGCTTGAAGAATACGAAAGCCTCGTCCCATCCCTGTTCGGCGATCTTCCTGGACCATTCACGGAGCTCGGCGGGCGTGTAGGACGTCTTTCGAAGGCGCAGGTAGCCCCACGGCGCGGTTCGCACCAGCCGAGGCTCCGGCTCTTCGTCAGTCTGGCTGGCCACCAGCGCGACCTCGTGTTTTTCCAGGATGGCAAAAACGGCAGGCTCGAGCCAGGAAGGATGACGGACCTCGAATGCGACCCTCACGGGGCTCGCTATCGTGCGTCCATGCACTCTCTCGCCCTCGGCATCCAACTCCGCGGTGTACCGCGGAAGGCCTGCGCTGGAAACCAGGTCAAGGAAAGTGGAGAGACGCTCATCGTCCCTGGCAAGGTTGGGCGGAATCTGCACCAGGAGCGCGCCCAGCCGAGCCCCCAGGAGGCGCGACATCCGTACGACGTATTCAGCCTCTTCTTCCACTCCTTTGAGGCGCTTGAAGTGCGTTATCTTCTGCGAAGTCTTCAGAACGAAGCGGAAAGATTCCGGCACCTGCGACGCCCACCCCTCGATCACCTTTGGTGTCGGCATGTGGTAGAACGTATTGTTTATCTCCACCGTGCCGAGCCGCGTGGCGTAGAAAGAGAGCATCTCGGCCGGCTTGAGGTTTTCGGGATAGAAGACCCCTTTCCATTCCTTGTAGCTGTAGCCGCTGGTGCCGATGCGAAGGATCATGTACGAAAGATACTGACGAAGCGTGCAGCCGCAAAGGCACGGGGTCTACTCCAGTCTCTTGCGGAAACGGAGCACACTTGCAACGATGACCACGGTCCCGATGGCCAGAAGAGCCCCTGCCTCCCTCCACAGCTCTGCCAGGCTCACCCCTTTCAGGAAAAGACCCCGGATGATCACGAAATAGTAGCGCAGCGGGAACAGGTAGGTGACGGCCTGGATGACCGGGGGCATATTCTCAATCGGGAATGCGAAGCCGGAAAGGATCACCATCGGCATGATGATGAAAAAGATCGAGATCATCATGGCCTGCTGCTGAGTCCGCGCCACGGTGGACACGAACAGGCCCAGACCGAGCGTGGTCAGCATGAAGAGGAATGACAGCAGGTACAGGACAAGAAGGCTCCCCCGGACGGCAAGACCGAAGAGCAGGAGACTGGTGAACAGCACGAGGGTGATGATCACGACGCTGATGAGGGCGAAGGGCGCGAGCTTCCCGATGATGAGCTGGCCCGGCGTGATGGGCGTCACGATGAGCTGTTCCAGCGTGCCCAGCTCCTTTTCTTTTACGACGGAAAGCGAGGTAAGCACCGTCGTGATGACCATGAGGACCATCCCGAGGACTCCCGGGACCATGAAGTTCCTGCTTGCAAGGGTCGGGTTGTACAGTATGCGGACGGCCGGCTCCACCTGCACCCTGCGCACTGCCCGCAGGAGGCGCGGATCCAGCGCTGCAAGACGCGCGGCGGTCCTCTCTGCCTGCGCGGCGTTGACCACGAAAGTGGCATAGGTGAGGCCGATGGCCGCTGATTGGGACTCGGAGCCATCCGCAAGAAGCTGGAGCGGCGCTGTCCGGGAAGAATCCAGCAGGCGCCCGTAGCCCGGCGGTATCACCAGGGCAAGGGATGAGGAGCCCGCCTCGATGCTCTGCTCTGCCGCGCGCGCATCCGGGAAATATGCGCTGACAACGAAGCTGCCGGAGTGGATGAAGCCGGCGATCAGCTCCCTGCTCTGTGCGCTCCTGTCCTGGTCGCAGACCGCCATCCGGATGTCCTTGACGTCCATGTTCGCCGCATATCCCAGGAGAACGATCTGCAGAACGGGGGAAAGGAAGATCAGGGGGAGCAGGCGCTTGTCACGGAAGATCTGGTGGAACTCCTTCCTGATGATAAAGATGATCGTCCTCACCGCGCCCGCCTCCTCAGCCGGATTACGCTGCCGCCTGCGGTCGCCGCCGCAAAGAGAAGCAGGGCGCCTACCTGCTCCCTGCAGGCCCAGAATCCCGCCCCCTTCAGCATGATGCTCCGAAGGGCGGAAAGGTAATAACGGCCGGGGAGGACATAGCTGACCGCCTGGATGATTCCCGGCATGTTCCGAAAGGGAAAGACAAAGCCGGACAGGATGAACACCGGAAGCAGGGTGAGCAGGACCGAGATCAGGAAAGCCACCTGCTGGCTGTCAGACAGGGTCGAGATGAGGACGCCGAGGGCAAGACAGCCGATCAGGAAGACCAGTGTGACAAGGCCGAGGTCCAGCCAGCTTCCTTTTATCGTGACGCCGAAGAGCAGTCGGCTTGCCCCCAGGATGGCCCCGGCGGCAACGAGCCCGATGAGCAGGTACGGGACGGTCTTCCCGATGATCAACTCGAGCGGCTGGACAGGGGAGACGGTGAGCTGTTCCATGGTGCCGCGTTCCTTCTCCCGCACGATGGAGGTTGCGGTGGACATGACCGCCGTCATGATGAGAATGAGAACGATCAGGCCCGGCACGAGGAAGTTTGCGCTTCGCAGCTCGGGGTTGAAGAGAACCCGGGGACGGAAGTCCACCGTGGATCTCATGCCGGTGATTCCGGCACGCTGGAGGGAGCGCACGAATGCGCGCTGTGACCAGTCAGCGGTCACCGCCTGCACGTAGCCCATTGCGGTTGCCGCCGTGTTTCCGTTCGAGCCGTCCACGATGGCCTGTATCCCGGTCTTTCTCCCGCGCAGCACATCGCTTCCGAAACCGCGCGGCACCACGAGAGCCACGAGCGCCCTTCCCTCGTCCAGGAGCCGGTCGATGTCCGTTTCGCTCTGCATCACGGTCTTCAAATCGAAAAACTCCGAATGCAGGAAGGAATCGATGTATGCCCTGCTCGTTTCCGTCTGGTCCCGGTCCAGGACAGCCAGCGGGATGTGCGTGATGTCGAGGCTGATTGCGAAGCCGAACATGACCAGGAGAAAAAGGGGCACGAGAAGGAGCGTGCCGAGGGTGGCGGGGTCCCGCGAAATCTGGCGAAGCTCCTTGAATGCAATCGTGGCGATCCGTCCGCCGCTCATCCTTCGTCCCCCTTGATGAGACGGATGAACACGTCCTCCAGGGACGGAACTATCCGCACGCAGCTCCGCACGGATATGCCGGCAGACTCGAGGGCGCGGACAACGATTGGCGCATCCCCGTCGCTTTCCACGTTCACGTGGAGCCGGGTCCCGAATATGGCAGTCTCCCGCGCGGCAGGGACATTCCTGAGGGCTGCCAGGGCGTCCACCGGCTCGGAGCACTCCAGCTCGAAAACAGCGCCGGTCATGACGTTCCGCTTCAGCTCTCCCGGGCTTCCGCGCGCCACGATCCTTCCCGCGTGCATGAGGACGAGCTCGTTGCAGTACTCCGCCTCGTCCAGGTAGTGGGTGGTCACGAGCACCGTGGTTCCCCGCTCCGCCAGCCCGTTGATGATGTCCCAGAAGAGCCTGCGGGAAAGAGGGTCGGTGCCGCCGGTGGGCTCGTCAAGGAAGACGATGTCAGGGCGGTGGAGAATGGCGCAGCCCAGCGCGAGGCGCTGCTTCCATCCCCCTGCAAGCTCGCGCGTGAGGCTCTTCTCCCTGCCGGAAAGTCCGGCAAGGCCGGCGGTTTCCCTCACGCCGGCCGCAAGCTCTTCGTTTGAAAGCCCGTAGACCCCACCGAAGAATCGGATGTTCTCCTCCACGGTGAGGTCGTCATACAGGGAGAATCGCTGCGACATATAGCCGATCCTTCGCTTCACCCCTTCGGGGTTCTCGTTGATGTCGATCCCCGCCACCTCCGCTGTCCCGGAGCTGGATGAGAGAAGGCCGCAGAGCATCCGTATGGTGGTGGACTTGCCCGCGCCATTGGCCCCCAGGAGACCGAAGATGCTTCCGGCCGCGACCTCGAAGGAGACGGCGTCCACGGCGAGGAAGGAGCCGAAGCGCTTCGTGAGCTCGCGCGTGCGGATTGCCGGGGTTCTCACCGCGCCATCGCTTTCTCCAGGGCAGCCCGATCGATGAGGACGTCGTAGAATGCCTGGCTTTGCCGCAGCCGGGCCCGCACCAGGAGCGCCTGCGCATCCAGGCTCTCCGAGGAGAGGATGACGCCCTGGCGGAAGCGCTCCGACGCGACCCTTTCATTCTCCTCCGCCTGCTGAAGCTCGCTGCCCAGCGAGGCAAGCCGCTGCGTCGATTCGGTCAGGGCAAGGTACGCCCGGATCACCTCCGTGGTGACCGCGTCCGCGATCCTGTGAGAGTTTTCCCGTTCCTGCGCGAGCCGGTCCCGCGCCTGCTCGGCCTGTGCCAGTGCCTGCGGATACCGGCCTATGTCTATCGAGGCCATGATTCCCACCGACCACGTCCCGACGAACTGATCCGTCTGGGGAAAGACCCGCTGGTTGGGATCCGCCAGGGTGTAATCACCGGTGAGGTAGACGCTGGGAAAAAGCCCGGAGCTGGCCAGCTCTACAGATGCCTCCTGCGCGGACATGCGGGAGCGTGAGGAGAGGATCTCCGGCCGCGAGGCGAGCGCCATCCCGATCACCTGGTCCAGCTTCTCTGAGGGCGGCTGTGCCTGTTCGACGGATGGCTCCTGGACTTCGATCTCCGCGTTCCACGGCAGGCCGATGAGCTGGGAAAGGCGGACACGGGAGAGCTGATGCAGGTTCTCCGCGCCGGCCAGCTCTATGTGCGCGTCTTCGAGACGCATCTTCGCCTGGAGGACCTCATTGTTGGTCATCATCCCCTGGTCCAGGAGCTTGCGGGCGTCCGCCAGGTGGGAGTCGAGCTGCGCCACGCTCTCCCGCGTCGCCTGCTCCTGGGCGCCTGCCTTGGCCAGGTTCCAGTACGCTTCCGTGATGGCATAGCGCAGTTCCATGCGGTTTCCGGACAGGTCAGTCCTGCCCGCATCACGAAGGGCTGCAGCCTGCCGGATGGAGCTGGATATGCGCCGCCCGGTGAACAGCGGCTGCTGCACGCTCACCCGGACGCTCGTGCTGTTGACAAGGGGGGCAGGGAAAGGAACGGTCCCCACGGGTGGAATGGTCAGCGTGCCGGCCGCAACGTCTGAGAGCCGCGCGTAGGAGCCCTGCAGCGCAACCGAAGGGAGCATTTGTCCTTTCATCTCGCTGAGCCGCGCCTCCCCGATCTTTGCCTCCAGCTCACCGGATCGAAGATCAGGGTCATGTGCGAATCCCATGGTGATGCATTCTTCCAGCCCGAGCACCCGGGATCCATCAGCGGCACAACCGGCTGCCGGCAGGACACACAGGCCAATTGCCAGGGCCGCGGCCGTGCAGACCGTCCCCAACCGATCAGCTCTCATGAGGTTCCTCGCTTTCGTTCCTGATCAGTGAGATGAAGGCGTTTTCCAGGGTCGGAGGGACGACCCTGAGGGAGAGGATTTCGATCTGCGCTGCCGCCAGCGCCTGCCTGACCGCATCCTCCCCGCGGGCCGCATCATCCGTCACCACGTTCAACCTGTCCCCGAAGAGCTGCACCTCGCGAAGCGCAGGTAAGGCCTTTACCAGCGCGCTGGCGCGGCGTATGTCCGGGCACACGATCTCGAGCACTGTCCCCTTCATGATCTCCTTTATCCTGGCGGGGCTTTCCGCGGCCATGAGCCGGCCCCTGTTCATCAGCCCCACGCGTGTTGCGCGTTCCGCTTCGTCGAGATACGGGGTGGTCATCACGATGGTGATGCCTTCAGACAACAGCCGTGAAAGGATGATCCAGAAGTCACGCCGGGAGACCGGATCCACACCGGTCGTGGGCTCGTCCAGGAGGATGATCTGGGGCCGGTGCACGAGCGTGCAGGCAAGGGCAAGCTTCTGCCGCATCCCTCCGGAAAGTCGGTCTGCCAGGCGGGAGCGGAACGGGAGAAGCCGGGTGAAGGAAAGGAGCTCCTCGCGGCGCGCGGCAAAGTCCCGAAGGCCGTGGATCCTCGCGAAGAACTCGATGTTCTCGTCCACGGTGAGATCTCCGTAGAGGCTGAAGCGCTGGGAGAGATAGCCGATGCGCTCCTTGATCCATGCAAGGTCCTTCGACAGATCGTGGCCGAGGATCCGGGCGCTTCCTGTCGTCGGAGAGAGCACGCCGCAGAGAAGGCGGAGGGTCGTCGTCTTGCCCGCGCCATCCGGTCCCACCAGGGCGAACATCTCGTTGCGCTGCACTGTCAGGCGGAGGTCCCGTACCGCCTCCACCTTTCCGTAGCTCTTCGAGAGCCCGGCGATCTCGATCGCGCTCTCACTCACGGGGCGGCCTGGACAATTTCCGCGTCCGCCGGCATGCCCGGCTTGAACACGAAGTCGGGATTCGCGATTTCTATCTTCACCGCAAAGACCAGCTTGACCCTTTCGTCCCTGGTCTGGATGTCCCGTGGGGTGAACTCCGCAATGGGGGAAATCCAGGTCACCGTGCCGGGGAAGGTCCTGCCCGGGTACGAGTCCACGGAAACACGCGCTTCCTGCCCCAGGCGGATGCGCCCCAGGTCAGGCTCGGGCACGTAGATCGTGAGCTTCACCCGGGAAAGGTCGGTGATGACATACAGCCCTGTATTCGGACCGGCCAGCTCGCCCTTCTCGATGAGCTTTTCCGTGATCACCCCGTCCACCGGCGCCGCCACGGTGCAGTCTTCGATTGCTTTCTGCAGCAGCTTGACGGAAAACATTGCCTGGTCCAGCCGGGCCAGGGCCGCTTTGACCTCTTCCGGGCGTGCGAAGTTTTCAAGCTTCTTGAGCGCCTGGTCTGCGGCATTCGCCTGCGCCCTGGCCGTGGTGAACCGGACCTCCGCGTCGTCTCTCTGCTTCTTTGTGGCTGCGCCGCCGGTGTACAGGCTCTTCATCCTCTCGAAGTCCTCCGTGGCGCTCTTCAGGGCGTCGTTGGCCTGATTGAGCTGCTCCCGGCCCTGGACCAGGTCCTCCGCCCGTGCCCCTTCGACCAGGAGGTTGAGCTGGGCCCGGGCAAGATCGACCCCGCTGCGGGCCTGTGAAAGCTGCAGGTCGAGCGAGGCGTGATCAACCACGGCCAGCAGGTCTCCTTCCCGGACGCTCATTCCCTCTTCGCGGGCCAGGCTGACGATCTGACCCGTTCCGCGGGCGGACACCTGCACGCGGGTGGCCTCGATCGTGCCGGAAGCCCGTATGTCGCGGCTGGGCGCGCGGCAGGCAGCAAGGCCGGAAACGGCAAGCAGGGCGAGGGCAGTGAAACGGAAAGCATTCATGATGCATCCTCCCGGCGGAAAAACTCGCGCCGCGCCTTCTCCGTCAATATGCCGCCGAACAGGATCTTGACGACCGTTTCGAAGAACTCGACCGGCGGGACCGTCATCTTGACGAACTGCTCGGGATTCATGACCGAGCTGATGGTGGTGACGAAAAGGGCGGGGACCAGGCGTCCATCGATGTCCGGCCGTATGAGGCCGGACTTTGCGCCTTCTCTGAGCAGTTTTTCGATGATGACGAAGACGTGTTCCTGCCGGTAGCGGTCGATCTTTGCCCAGAGCTCGGGCTGGTTGTAGTAGAGGTCCCGCACAAGGCCTTCTCCGAGCTCCGCCATCTGCCGGGAGACGGTGCGCAGTATCTCCCGGATCTTTTCCAGGAACGAGAGGTTCTTTGTCCGCGCAATCTCGCCCATCTTCCCCGCAACTTCGGCGATCTTCTCTTCGATGGCGGCGGAGGCAAGGGCATCCTTGTTGGGGAAGTACCTGTAAAGCGTCTTCTTGCTGATCCCCTGGAGGGAGGCGATCTCTTCCATGGTGAGGGAGCTCACCCCCCGCATGAGGAAGAGCGACCGCGAACGGTCGACGATCTTCTGTCTCTTTTCGATATCCGGTATCTTGGTTTTCATAATGTCCCTATGGAAACGATAATTGTATATTTCGTTTCCAACACCAATGTAGCGCTGCGTGGGCCAGCCGTCAACAGGGGGTGCGCCGTTGTCCGGCAGGGGCTGGAAGTTCCAGACGGCGGGCGGGCGGCCCGGTTTTCCAGGGGCATGGGGGCAACCTTGCGTTTGTTCCAGCCTTGTTAATGGTTGGAACACCCAATCGTTGATATGGGCGAGAATTCACAAGGCGCGGCACATCCCTCCCGGAAAATCGGGCCTGCCGCGTCCGGAGACTTGACGGCAGCATGAGGCGGTGATTATTTTATTCGAAGTCACTGACACGTGTTAGTAAGAGGCGGAACGACGAAGGCAAAAGCGAAGTCGAGACATCCCGAGCTGCCCAGGGGGAAGCGGACCGTCACGAGCTTCGATGTCGCGCGCCTGGCCCGGGTCTCACGCACGACCGTTTCGTTCGTGATGAATGACGTCGCGGACGCAAAAATCAGCGCGGTGACCCGCGCGCGGGTGCTCAAGGCGGCGCGGGAGCTCGGCTACTTTCCCAACGCTTCGGGCAAGGCGCTGGCCCGGCGCAAGACGGAGAACATCGCCCTCGTCTACACCCGGTCCTATCACCATATCGCCTGCCACTCCATCCTTCTCCGCCTGATCGACGGTCTCATGCAGGTGGCCCACAGGCGGAACCTGCGGCTCATGATCGACGCGGTGGACGAAGGTACGAGCGGCAACAATATCCTGAAGCTGGCGCGCGCCAACCACATAGACGGCCTGGTCATGCTGGAGCCGCGGACCGATGATCAGCAGCTCCTGGCCCTGGCCCGGGACCATTTTCCCGTGGTCCTCATCGGGACGCTGCCAGGCACCGACCTGTGCTCCATCGACATCGACAACACGGAGGCGGCCTACGGGGCAGTGGAGCACCTTATCACTACCGGGCACAGCAGGATCGGCTGCATCACGAATGCCCCGCCCCAGTTCACGGCGGCCACGGCGAGGCTCGCCGGATACCAGCGGGCCTTGCACAGCCGCGGCATTCCGTTCCGGCCCTCCCTCGTGCGCTTCGGCAACTTCAATCCGGAAAGCGGGTACGCGGCCATGCAGTCCATGCTGAAGGAGAAGAAACCTCCCACGGCCGTCTTTGTGGCAAGCGATACGGTGGCCCTCGGCTCCCTGCGGGCAATCGCCGAGCAGGGTCTCCGGATCCCCCAGGACATCGCCGTGTTCGGTTTCGACGACATTGTGGATTCCCTGTATACGTCCCCGCCGTTGAGCACCGTGAGGTTCGACGTGGAAGAGCACGGCCGGCGGTCCGCCGAGATCCTGTACGACCTGATGAACGGGAATCTCCGCGCCCCCCACCACGAAACCACGCCCTTCCAGCTCGTTCTGCGCGCTTCCTCATCCACGGGGGGGCGCGTTCCCCGCACACACAGGCCACACGCCAGTTCGTCGAACTGGAAAAAGACACAGTCTGAGGAGGTGTACTCATGAGACGGATGATGTTCGTTTTTCTGCCGCTCCTGGTCGCGGGCTTCCTGGTCACGACCGGAAGCGGCCAGGCCGCTGCCCAGTCAAAAACGGTGTCGATCCTCGCCACCTGGGGCGGAGACGAGGAAGCGGGATTCCGGGCGGTCCTGGATGCCTTCAGCAAGCAGTCGGGGGTCAAGTACAGCTACGAGGGCAACCGTGATTCCACGGTCGTGCTGAAATCCCGCGTGGCCGCGAACAACGCCCCTGACATCGCGTTCGTTCCGAGGCCGGGCGAGGTTGCCGCCTATGCCCGCGAGGGCTCGATTCTCCCCCTGAACCAGGGAGCGGCCAACGACATCCTCCCCACCAGCCTGCTGAACGCAAATTACAGCAAGGCGTGGATCGACCTGGGCACGGTGGATGGAAAGTTTTACGGTCTGATTGCCAAGGCAAATTCGAAGAGCACGTTCTGGTACAAGCCGGCCTCTCTTCGGGCCCTCGGGGCCAAGACCCCGGATACCTGGGACGACCTGATTTCGCTGGAGGACAAGTACATCGCGGCGGGCAAGACGCCGCTGTCGATCGGGGCGCAGGACGGCTGGACGCTCACGGACTGGTTTGAGAACATCTACGTGCGCATGGCCGGTCCGGATATGTACATGAAGCTCCACGTGACCCACGAGGTGAAGTGGACGGATCCGTCCGTCGTGGCCGCAATCCAGAAATTTATCGAGGTCTTCACGCCGCAGGACAAGAAGCTCGCAGGCGGAGTTTCGGGAACCCTTTCCACCGGGTTCATCGACGGCTTCAGCCTGATCCTCCGGCCCGACCCTGCCGCTGAGCTCTATTATGAAGGTGGATTCATGAGCTCCTTCGCCAAGCAGAACTTCCCCAAGCTGGCGGCAGGCAAGGACTATGATTTCTTCGAGTTTCCATCAATCGATCCGCAGTACGGCAAGCCTGTTGTCGGCGGAGGGGATCTTGCGGTGGAGTTCGCGAGCAGCCCCGAGGTCACCAAGCTGATGCGCTGGCTCGCCGGAAAGCAGGGCAATACAATCTGGGCTTCGGCCAAGAAGGGCGCAGTCGTTTCCCCGAACAAGCAGGTCAGCCTTTCCGTGTATCCGGTTCTCACGGCAAAGGAGGCGAAGCAGCTCACGCAGGCGGCGATCTTCGTCTTCGACGGCTCTGACCTGGCGCCCGCCGCGGTGGGAGGGGACGCGGAGTTCGTCGCCTTCCAGAATATCATCAAGGATCCCGACAACTACATGGACGCGCTCAATACCCTGGAGGAGGTTGCCGCGCGCTCGTACTGATTGCCTTGAATGAAAGCGGGGCGGCCCGCGTACGGACCGCCCCCTTTTATTCCCGTACGCCGGAGGGATCATGAAAGAACGTGGAGCACAGCTGCGGGCGTGGCTGTTTGTCCTGCCCGCCCTGGTTCTCCTGGCCGCATACCTGGTCTACCCCACGCTCCAGACGCTGCGGACGAGCCTGTTCGGCGGAACAGGGTTCAACCCAACGCACTTCGTGGGTTTTCGCAACTATCTCCAGCTCCTTACCCACGACTCTCTCTTCCTGCGCGTCACGCGCTGGCCTCCCTCCGGTGCCCTGGTCAACAACATCCTGTGGCTGATCCTGTTCTCCGGGGGAACCCTCGTGTTCGGCCTGCTGATCGCCGTGCTCGCTCACGGCGTGCGTTTTGAAAGCGTCGTCAAGTCCGCCGTATTCCTCCCGATGGTGATCTCGGCAACCGCAGCGGCGGTCATCGCCAGGTTCCTGTTCAGCCCCGATGCCTCCATCGGTCTGCTCAACGCCATCCTGAAAGCGCTCATTCCCCGGTTCGCTCCGGTGGCGTGGCTGGGCACGAGCGAGGTGGTGAACTACGCGCTCATCTCCACGGGCGTATGGATATGGACGGGCCTGTCCATGACCGTTCTCTCCGCGGCGTACAAGTCCATTGATACGCAGATCCTGGAGGCGGCGCGTGTGGACGGAGCCGGTCCGTGGAAGACTTTCTGGCGCATCAGCCTGCCCATGCTCGTCCAGCCGATCAGCTTCGTGGCCATCACCATGATCATCAACAGCCTGAAAATGATCGACCTCGTCCTGGTGATGACGGCCGGCGGCCCGGCCGGGTCGAGCAGGGTGATCGGGTTCACCTTCTACTGGGAAGTCTTCAACAACAACCTCGTGGGCTATGGGAGCGCCGTTGCCATTCTCATGCTCATCCCGCTCGCCCCGCTCATGGTGGTACAGGTCAGGCGCATCCGCCGCCAGGAGGGTGGAAAATGACCAGAGCCGAAACCGCCGCCATCCGGACGCCAGGGCACATTTTCCGGACCATCCTCGTGCTGCTGTTCGCGGCCGCGTGGCTGGTGCCCACGGTCGGCCTCCTCATCACGTCCTTCAGGCCGCAGGCGGACATTGCCGCAAGCGGGTGGTGGCACATCGTGACGGCCCCGCGGTTCACCGCGGAAAACTACACCAGCGTCTTCACCGCGCGTCATTTTTCCATGAACTTCATCAACAGCTTCATCATCACGGTGCCGTCCACGGTGCTGCCGATCCTGATCGGCGCGCTGGCCGCCTATTCCTTCTCGTGGCTGCGCTTCCGGGGAAGAAACTTCGTTTTCCTGTTCATCGTTGCGCTCCTTGTTCTGCCCCTCCAGGAGACCTGGGTGCCCGTGCTCCGCATGCACAGCAAGCTCGGTCTCACCGGGCATTTCCCGGCCATCTGGCTTGCCCACACCGCCTACGGGCTGCCCTTTGCGATCTTTCTGCTGCGCAATTTCTTTTCAGAGCTTCCGCGGGAGCTTTTCGAGGCAGCCAGGATGGACGGCCAGACCGATTACGGAGTCTTCCGCTCCATCGTTCTCCCTCTCTCTGTTCCCGCCCTTGCCTCTCTGGGCATCTTCCAGTTCGTATGGGTCTGGAACGACCTGATGAACGCCCTTGTCCTGCTCCAGGATCTGAGGAAGTTCCCCCTCACGGTGGCCATCCAGAGTCTGCTCGGGTCGTATGGCTCGGAATGGAATCTCCTGGCTTCCGGAGCATTCATCTCCATGTCCATACCGCTGCTTGTCTTCTTCCTCCTGCAGAGGTATTTCGTGCAGGGGATCACGGCGGGAGCCGTGAAGGGATGAGCGCGAATGCCGCCAGGAGCGGCCGCCCGAATGCCGCCAGGAGCGGCCGCGCGCTCCGACAGATCTTCGTTGTTTTCAAGACCCACTTCGACATCGGGTTCACCGGTCTTGTCGAGGAGGTCCTCGAATCCTACGCCCGCGTGATGATCCCGCGGGCCATCGACGCCTGCCGGCAGACCGGAGGGGACGCCCCCGGGAGCCGCTTTGCCTGGACCCTTCCCGCCTGGCCGCTCACGGATTGCATGACAAGGCTGAAGGGCAGCCCGGCCGGCGAAGAGCTGGAGAGGCTTGTCGCCGAAGGGAGGATCGCCTGGCATGCGCTTCCCTTCACCACGCATACTGAGCTGTTCGGCCTGGAGGACTTTATCCGGGGCCTCTACACGGGCCGCGCACTGGGAGAGAGGTTCGGCCGCCGCGCGGTGGCTGCCAAAATGACGGATGTGCCCGGCCACACGAAGATCCTTCCGACCCTGCTCGCCTCCGCGGGGGTCCTGTTCCTTCACCTCGGCTGCAACGCCTGCTCGACCCCTCCTGATGTGCCGTTTCTTTTCAATTGGGAGGGGCCTGACGGCTCTCGCGTCGCCACGATGTATTCCCGCGGCGGATACGGCACGAGTCTCTTTCCTCCTGCTGACTGGAAGCTGCCTGTCTGGCTGGCCCTCCAGCACACCTCCGACAACACAGGACCCCAGACTGCGGCGGCGGTCACGCAGATCCTTTCCGAGGCCCATGCCCGCTATCCGAAGGCGGAGATCACGGTCGGGAGCCTCGATGATTTTGCCCTGGCGCTCGCCGCGCTGAAACCCGACCTCCCCGTGATACGGGAGGACCTGGCGGATTCGTGGATACATGGAGTGGCGACCATGCCCGCCGAGGTTGCCCGGCTGCGCAGTGCACGGAACCGCCTTGTTTCAGTGGAAAGCGCGGAGGCCATCCACCGGCTGGCGCGGCGGGAGGTGACAATGCCCGCGGGAGAGTTTCATACTGCCCTCTCCAGGGCCTATGAGCACATCCTCCTCTTCGGCGAGCACACGTGGGGCATGGATACGAAAATCGCGCTGAATCCACCGGAATTCGGAGGAAGGGTCTACGACAAGGCACGCTTTCAGGACGTGCGGGCCTCAGGAAAGTACGAGCGCATCCGCCGTTCCTGGACCGACAAGGCTCGGTTCGTGGAGAAGGCGGAAGTTGAGCTTCGGCGCGCCGAGTCGATTCTGGCAGGAGGGAAGACGGGCGCGCCGCCTGGTCTGCCCGCCCGTTTCCAGGCGGTCAATCACAATCTCTGGCAGTGGAACGGGCTTCTCAGGCTGGGCAGCTTCAACCGTCCGGTCAGGGTCGTGCGAGAACCGGTGGAAAAGACACTCCGCACAACGGTGCTCGACGGGGCAGTGTGGGTGATCGTGACGGATCTGCCTCCGCTGTCCGCGACAATCCTGCGAGTTGAAACAGGGGAGGAGGAAAGGCCGCCCCTGGAGCGCGCTGGACGCCGGACCAGGGCGGGCAGAAAGCTGGTCATGGACAACGGCAGGATCCGCGTGGAAGCCAGTGCCTCGGCCGGGATGACCGCGCTCATCGATCGCGCCGCTGGCCGCAACTGGGTCGATGTACGGCAGGGTATGCCGTTCGGCGGGTTTCGCTACGACGTATTCTCCCGGGGGGAGATCACGGCCTTCCTCAAGAGCTATGCGTACGATCTCGAGTCGTGGTTCGTGGATGACTTCGGAAAGCCGGGATATCCCGAGAGGGAGCATCGGACCTTTTTCGGAGAGCCCGCGGGCGTTGAAACCGAAAGCGGCGCAGGCTGGACCCGGCTCCGTCTCTTCTGGGGCAACGACGAGGAAAGCACAAACGATTTCGGGAACCCGTCCCGCGTCGTGCAAACGATCACCCTGTTCGAGGAACAGCCGTGGGTGGACATTGACATCCGGCTGGAGGGCAAACAGGAATGCCCGCTCCTGGAATCAGGCCACGTCGTATTTCCGCTGAAAGCGGAGAAACCGGGCTATGCGATCAACAAGACCGGCAGCGTCGTCGATCCTGCGTCCGACATCGCCAAAAACGCCAACCGGCTGCTGCACTGCTGCGACCGCTGGGTTGACGTCACAGACGGCGGCACCGGGCTCCTTGTCATTCCCTACGACAGCCCGCTTTTTTCGATCGGATCCGTGGCCATCGAGAGGTTCGACGGCTCTGCCGCGCCCGGCGCGCCTGCGCTGTACTTCAATCTCTTCAACACCCAGTGGGGCACCAATTTCCCGCAGTGGATCGGCGGCGACTTTGCCTATCGGTACCGGCTCATCCCCCACGAAGGAAACTGGCGCACGGTGCGCGCATGGGAGCACGCATCCTCCGCGCTCCAGCCCGCCGGCTGCTTTCAAGCAGCCGCCGGCATGACAGCATGTGCGCCGCTCCAGGCCGAGGTGCTGGCACGCGGGCTCCTTGAGAAGCCGGCAAAGGGTCTGCAGACAGTGACGCTGAAGCGTTCAGAAGCGGGTGACGGCATCGTCCTGAGGCTCCAGGAACCGACGGGCCGCGGCGGAAGACGGACGCTGCAGCTGCGAATTCCACAGGGCGCGACCGCGCCGAAGCTCGTCCGCTGCTCCCTGCTGGAGGACGAGCAGCAGGACCTTCCCGGGGTCCGATCCGGGGACTCGCTGCTCCTGACGTTCCCGGTGCGGCCATTCGAAGTGCTGACGCTGAAGCTGAAATTCTGAAGGTCCCCTGATCATGGAGGCGCCAGGCTTATACGCAGCTGGTGAGGTAGAGGTGTATTGCTTCACGATCCGCGTCCGACAGGTTGTCGAACGCGATCCCGAACACGCAGGAGTCGCCCTGCGTGTCCGCATGCATCACGACACCCTCTGCCTTCATCACGTAGTCCTCTCCCCCGCGCGGAATCTGGAGCATGAGAAAGACCCGCGTGAGAGGCTCCACAGCCGACTCACTTCGACAGAGAATTCCGCCTTCGCTGATGTTCACGCTCTCGGCCTGGAGAAATCTCTCCTTCATATAGGACAATTCAATCAGCTGGCTGACCCGACACCGTTGATGTGCGCGTCTTTCCGTATCCATTCTCGCCCCCCGGGAGAATATACCAGGGCCGAGGACACCTTTCCAACGGTGCGTTCTTGACCCCGGGTTGTGCCGGCCTTATATTCATTCATTATTCTGTGGGATTTGCTTCGCCTGAAGAAGAAGGAAGAACGCAGATGGAAGGTCCGCTGGAGCGGGTACTGGGAAAAAAGATCGGCTCGACCAGAATTGTCCCGCTGGTCACCAAGATCGTGCTCATTTTCAGCATCTTCATTCTTGTGTCGAACCTCACTTCGAATTACATCAACCTCATGTTCAACAGGACGGAGCTCATCAAGCTGACGAAGGAGCTCCTGGTCAAGGACCTCAAGGCGGCGTATGCCTTCGCCTCGAACCAATTCGAGATCTATCAATTCTCAGGGGATCTGAAGCAATCGATGGCTAGTATAGAGGGCTCGGCAGTCCGCGATCTCAAGAATTCGAAGGCGGTGTGCCTCGGCGTGAAGCCCGACGGATCTCTGGCCTTTCAGGCACTCCAAATGGCCAGGCTCGAGAAATTCCCCGCTTCGGGCCTGGC